>DAINPP010000047.1:0-22708 GCA_036743375.1 Thermotogae bacterium
ACACTGTTATGTCAGAAAGAGGTCACACCCTTCACGGGTGTGCGGATTGAAATATGTAAGATATAGAATTGTCCTATCTTACCTATAGTCACACCCTTCACGGGTGTGCGGATTGAAATCATTAAAAGGTTTTGATAAACAACTCCAAAATCGTCACACCCTTCACGGGTGTGTGGATTGAATGTGCTTAAAAAGAAAATGGGAAAACTGAAGGGCAGTTTCAAATTCAAAAAAGATGAGGAGGAATATCTTGTTTTGTCTTTATCTCGTCTTGTCTTTTCTTATATAAGGTACCCATTTTGGTGTCGTGTTTGGATTCCTTTTTGGTGAAGTGATTGGTGTAGTAATCAACACTTCTAATGAGCAAATTGAGACCGATTTATTCATTTGGTTGAGTAAACAGGTACATGGTTTCATCTGGAAAAGGTAGTGAATTCCTTTGAGTTCATCTAAAACCTCCGGAGTTCCGATGATTTTAATCATGATATAATTTTGCAGCATAAAGGCAAATGACCAATGCCAAAATTAGTACATGTTGAATTAAAATAGTTTTGAATGTTGTTTGAACAGTAAACCTGAAATTCGTAACCGTGTGAAAGCCAGCGTGTTCAAAGAACGATATATCACTGGTACAAGCTATTTGTTTGAAAAAAGATGAGAAGTCGGGTAATACTTATTCTGTCTTGAATTAGAATAGAAAGTGGAATTTAGGAGGAACATTGAATAAATAATGCGAGGTTATCTATGCTCTTAAACATCATGAGAACCATCTTGGACGGGAAAAGCAAGGCTTATACGTTTTTCCCCTTTGATGAAAAGGAAGAGAAAAATCGGCAATATCATCTGAAAAAAGCGGGACTTTATATCCATGTTCCGTTTTGCCTCAAGTTGTGTGATTTCTGTCCCTATTATAAGATTCGCTATGACAAGGTGCTCGCTGAAAGATATGTTCAGGCCCTGATGAAGGAGCTTGAACTAGTAAAACAAAGATATTCGATTGATGAGGTGACATCGGTTTATTATGGCGGCGGCACACCGGCGTTGATAGCCGAGGAACTCATGGGGATCAATCAAAGAATCGTTGAGTTATTTCATTTCAAGGGGTCGTTTGCCATAGAGCTTCATCCTGAGAATCTTACCCCGGAGATCCTGTCTCATCTGACGGGTTCTGATCCCTGTCGCTTTACAAAGGTGAGTGTTGGTATTCAGTCTTTCGATGAAAGGCTGTTGAAAAATCTCGGCCGGAACAGTGAACGGAATTATTTCAAGACGCTTGGGATTCTTGCGCAAAATGGGGAACCCCTCTTTAAAACAACGGACATCGACCTGATCTTTGGTATTCCGGGACAGACACCGGAGATGCTGGCGAATGATTTCAGAATGGCGGTTGATGCGGGAGCCACACAGATATCCACTTATCCCTTTATCGATTTTTCCTACGCGGAGCTCAAATACCCCCCTGTGAATAAGCGGATGAAGAAGAAACTTCTCAATACCCTCATTGAAACGGCAAACACTCTGGGTTATGAAAGGAATTCGGTCTGGACTTTTAAAAGGCCGGATACGGAAAAATATTCTTCAGTCACACGGGATTTTTTTATCGGTCTCGGTCCCAGTGCGGTTTCCCTGACGATGGAGAAGTTATTCATCAACACCTTTTCCGTAGAGGAATATTGCCGGACACTCGAAGGCGGACACTTACCCGCTGCCTTGACCCTTAATTTTTCAAAGCGTTCCAGAATGGTCTACTGGTTGTTTTGGAGCTGCTATGAACGCAGATTGGACGAGGCTGTTTTTGATGATATTTTCAACGCCTCCCTTCAATCGACTTTTGGATTCTGGTTGGGGTTTTTTTCAATGGCCGGTTTATTGAAGAGGGAACATTCCCGTTCTTATCGACTGACCGATAAAGGTGCCTATTATTATCATCTCATCGAGCAGGAACTAACACATGCCTATATCGACGAGACATGGAAAAACTGTGTCAGGAACAGCTGGCCGACGGGCTTTTCTTTATAGTATTCGATTAATACGTTCTTATTTTTTGAAAAAACATGTTATAATCTGTATTACCTAAATTTACGGAGGGATACGTATGAAAAAACTCTTGATTTTGATTTTAGTCCTGTTACTCGGTGTTATGACCTTTGGAGCCACTGTTAATCTGACTATCATGCATACGAGTGATTTGCATGGAAATGTCTTCCCGATTGATTATGCTTCGAACAAACCGGCTAATGTTGGGCTTGCAAAGGTATCGACTATTTTGAAGACTCTCAGAGCTGAAAATGACAATGTACTGGCGATTGACTCAGGTGACTTTATTCAGGGAACCCCATTAGAGTATTATCATGCCAAGATCGACAATGAACCGGTCGATCCGATGATTCTTGCGATGAATGCGATGGACTTTGACTGTACGGTCATAGGAAATCATGAATTTAACTATGGACTGGGTTTATTGGACAAGGCTGAATCTGAAGCGGAATTTCCGTTCCTCAGCGCCAATGTCGTCAGAAGATTTACTTCTTCCCCGTATTACAAACCCTATGCAATTTACGATGTGGAGGGTGTCAAAGTTGCCGTTCTTGGACTGACGACGGATTATATCCCCAATTGGGAAGATACCAAGAACATAGCGGCCGTAGATTTCGGCGATCCGGTTGAAGCGGCTAAGTATTATGTGAAACTGCTGCGTGAAGAAGAGGGTGCCGATGTTGTTATTGTCGCTTATCACGGTGGATTGGAAAGAGATCCGAAAACAGGAGAACCCACTGAAGATTTAACCGGTGAAAATCAGGGCTATCAGCTGCTTGAAGAAGTCGAGGGAATAGACGTTCTTCTGACGGGACATCAACATCGTTCTATTGCGGCTTTTGTCCTTGGCGTACCGGTTACCATGCCTTCAAACTGGGGAAAAGCCGTTGGAAAGATAGATATCACACTTGACAACGGCAGTGGAGACTGGCTGATTACCGCCAAGTCCGTAGAACTCATCTCAACCAGTGGCGTTGAAGCGGATGAGGAAATCATCAATCTGGTACAGTCTTATGAGGATAAGGTTCAGGCCTGGTTGGATACACCGGTTGGAACGGCCAAAGGCGAGTTTTATGTAGAAGACCCGCTTGTCGTCAGACTCGGGGATGATCCACTGATTGAATATATCAACAAGGTTCAGATGGAATATTCCGGTGCGGATATTTCCTCCAGTGCTCTGTTCAGCAACGATATCAAAGGATGGAAAGACGGTCCTGTTACGTTAAGAGACATCAACGGCGTGTATATTTACGCGAATACGTTAAAGGTCATTGAAGTAAGTGGCCAGGATATCAAGGATGCGCTTGAACTGACAGCAACCTACTTTACGCTGGACGAAGATGGTGAGATTGATGTTTCAAAGAAATGGGTCGAACCAAAGCCGCGTCATTATAATTATGATATGTGGGAAGGAATAGATTACGTTATTGATGTTTCAAAACCTGAAGGGGAAAGGATCACAAAATTGGATTATCATGGGGAACCCCTCGATATGGATGGAACGTATCAGATCGTTCTCAACAACTACCGTGCCGGTGGTGGTGGTGGCTACTTCATGTTCCAGGGAAAACCAGTTGTGAAGGATATCATGATGGAAGTCTCCGAGCTGATGGGGGATTATCTGCTTGAAAACAAAGTCATCGATGCGACTATTGATGAAAACTGGGAAGTTGTCAAGTAAAAAGAATTGTAGATCTTGAAATAGTGATGTAATGTGAAAAAAGGCGGGTTTAATAACCCGCCTTTTTTCTAGTCCAGTCTGCTATACAGGGAGCTATCAATCTCTTTCACCACTGTTAATCTTTCCTTCTGAGAATCATGAAAGCCTTTCCCTCTACGCTTTCGACATAATCAACACGCTCTCCGTCTACGAGGTTTTCGTATTCAGCATCCAGTTCATATTTTATTTTAAAGGCCTTTGAACGAGAATTGGCGAGAACGATGATTTTTTCGTTCCCGTATTCCCTTTCGAACCCCAATACACCGGCCTTATCCACAATAAATCTGAGTGTTCCCCTTTTGAGGGCTTCACTTTCTGTCCGGATGGCGAGCAGTGTTTTGTAAAGGTTGGTGAGTTCCATGTTCCACTGACTCTGATCTTCCCACGGGTAAGGCTGTCTACAGAAGGGATCGCCGTCTCCTGCGAGGCCGAGTTCATCTCCGTAATAGATGACGGGTGAGCCTTTGAACGTCATCTGAAGGAGGATGGCAAGCCTGGCATCCTCTACATCTTCATTCAGCAGGGTAAAGAATCGTGGGGTATCATGTGAACCGAGCATGTTCCAGAGTCCGTCGGCGATCTGTGGTGGATACTTGTAAAGGTAATCGTTTACCGCGTTTTCAAACGCCCTGGAGCTTCCGCCGCTTGTGTAGGTGAGAGCCGCATCTCTGAAGAGGTAATTCATGACGGAATTCATGCAACCCGTTTTAAAATATTCTTCGGCATCTTCCCAGTATTCTCCAATCACCATCGCATCGGCTTTTATGCTTCTGACTGCCGGATAGAGGAAGTCGGAGAGGAATCTCATCGGAAACTGATCGGCCGTATCCAGTCTCCATCCGTCTATACCGTGTTTCATCCATTTTCCGATGACTTCCGCGATATACGCCCTCACTTCGGCCTTGTCCGTGTTGAGTTTCGGAAGTGATGCGTATCCCTGCCAGGTTCTGTAACTGTCTGCCGTTTCCTCTATGGGAAATTTACTGATGTAATACCAGTCGAGAAAAGCCGATTTTTCCTGCTTTATGAAATTCTCCCGCATGGCGAAGAACTGTGTTCCGGTGTGATTGAAGACGCCGTCGAGGATGACACGGATATCGTTTGCATGGAGGGTATCAACCGTCGTAACGAAGTCTTCTTCTGTTCCGAATGCAGGATCTATTCTGAGATAATCCGTTGTGTTGTATTTGTGTGTGGAGTCCGCCTCAAAGATCGGATTGAGGTAGACAACATCCACGTTGAGGGCCTTGAGATATCCGACTGAATCTGTGATTCCCCTAAGGTCTCCGCCATAATGAGCCGTACCGAGATTCAGACTCGTCGGCGTACTATACCAGTCCGGTTTATAGGGTAGATCAAGGCTTGTATCCGAATTTCTGAATCTGTCGGGAAAGATCTGATAGATGGTTGCCCCCCTTGCCCAGTCCGGAATGTTCATATAGGCGATTAAAGGTTGATCGAAGTTAAAGGCGCTGAATGCTTCTCCTCCGTTGAAACCATACAGGAATTCTTCACCGTCTTTGATGAGAAATCTGTATTTGAGTATCGAAGCCGAAGTTTTTACGTGAAATTGGAAATAATCCACCTTTGACAGGGTGAATTTTTCCTTAGTGATTTCTATCGCGTTTGACTGGAGTTCTACATCTTCTACATCCCCTTCGGAAAACCCTATCGTGAGATAAATCTCTCCGGGTTCTACCGGGTTGATATATTCCCTTGTCTCTTCAAAGTAAATTTTGCCTATTTTTGTATCACCGGTTTTGGCTGCTGAAAAGGCGGGGATTTCTCTTATGTTGTATACCTGTCCTTCGTGAACGGCAATCTCCGTATTTTTAAAATCAAGAGAGCTGATTCCGTCTATTTCGTATTTGTAGAGATAACTTCCCTCTACGAGCTCTGTCGAATATTTCCAGAGTCCGCCGACCGGTTCCATCGACTCGGTCTTAAAGCCGGTAAAATCTCCGATGATGCTGACCTGACTTGCATCAGCAGAGGTGATGAAGGTTATTTTTACAGCAAAAAGGAAGGGACACAGCAGGATGAATATCGTCACCAGGAATATTTTTTTCATGTTTTACCTCCGGTTTTTATTCGGAATTCTGTAAATACAGATAGTCGATAATCGATCGAAACTTTTATGATCTCATTATTCTGATCTCAACCTGGATTATATCACGTGATGAATTCCATAAGACTGGGAGAAAGAGGTTATTCCGCTTTTGTGCATACAATCGGTCTTGTCTGTCTGCATGACAATCAGACCTGGAAAAGGATACAAATGAAAAAGGGCGGAAAAAATTCCGCCCTTTCATCTCTTAAAATTGGTATGGAGTCTCGTTTGAAAACTCCTAAATCACTCATTTCTCAGGTATGGAGTTCAGGACAAACTCCTAAAGCGCTTGTTCTCCAAGCGATCATTACCTTCTTATACCAAGTTTATCGATCATTTCCTTGTAAACGGTAGGCCTGTTGGTTCTGAGATACTTAAGTAATCTCTTTCTTCTTCCAACGAGCTTAAGAAGTCCTCTCCTTGTGTGGAAATCCTTAGGATGCCTCTTAAGATGGTCTGTCAGCTGTCTGATCCTTGCTGTGAGCATTGCAACCTGTACTTCTACCGAACCTGTGTCCTTGTCATTGATCTGATACTCCTCAATGATCATCTGTTTCTTATCAAAATCGAGAGCCATTTTTTAACACCTCCAAATTATACGCCCAAAACCAGATTGCAGGAGGCTCAATCCTGAGTACCGGTAAAGGGTAAATACAATTCGCATTGTATCATAAAATGCCTTAAAAATCAAGTTTCTAAAGTATTTTCGGAAAGTGGGCCTTCATCTTCCAGGTCATTTTCATCATTTTCGGATTGCTCGACCGGTTCTGGTGCCTTTATGTTTTCAAA
This sequence comes from Thermotogae bacterium, assembly GCA_036743375.1. Lineage (GTDB taxonomy): Bacteria > Thermotogota > Thermotogae > MWEM01 > MWEM01 > DAINPP01. The sequence continues at coordinate 6,657 of DAINPP010000047.1, forward strand.
TACCTTTTTATCATCCAACATCAGATGGCCTCTTTCGATGCCTATCTTTTCGTAATGATCCCTGATGATTTCAAGAATAAGATCAGCCGGAAGTGAGCTGTTGATCCATATGTCTCTGAGATCAATCTTGTGATCTTCCCGTTCAGGTATCTTTTCAAAGGCGCCCTTTACCGCGGTAATATACCTGTCGATTTCGTCTATTGTCCACGTTTCTACTTCAACAGGCGACGAGAGTAACGCAAAATTATCCTCGGTTTTCTTGTTTGGCTTCTTTTCCCTGGATTTATTCGATTGCTTCCTTGGTCCATGCTTTCTCGGTCTGCTTTTTGGATTGCCATTCTTGTTTTCTCTATTCTCTTTGCTCTGTTTCTCATTGCTTGATTTATTTTCCGGTTGTCTTCTGTCTTTGGGGGTATTATTTTTTTGTTGTTCCGTTCCTGTACTGTCAACAGGTTTCTGATTGTTATTCTTCGGCTTGTCCGTTCTTGGTTTGTTATTCCTCGGTTTTCTTGACGGTTTATTGTTTGATTGCGGCTTTCGGCCGCCTGAGTTACCGCCGCCTGGTTTCTTTTTCTGATCCTGATCTGTATTTTTTTCGTTTTCCGGCAAATCGCACCTCCAAGTTTTTTCAATTATACCAAATATTTTCCTTCATAAAGGCAAACTCAAAAAAGTTTAAGAAATCTTCACATATCCCCTTGAAATATGTTGAAACATCTGGTATAATACCATTCGTTTGGCAACGTTGCCAAGGGGTCTAAGGCAGAGGTCTGCAAAATCTCTATTCGTCGGTTCAAATCCGACCGTTGCCTCCATATTGTTCAGCAAACCGGCTTGTCTTGAGCCGGTTTTGTTGTATTACTGAGAAGAATTCGGTAAACATGATATAATTTATATTGATAAATCTGAGGAGGGTTACTCTTGAAACAGGAACTGATTTCAAAAGATAAGAATTTAGAAAAATTACAGGTAGTGTACACGAAGGAAGAATTTCAGCCATTTATTGATTCGGAATTAAAAAAGGCTGGACAGAATTACCAGATTCCAGGATTCAGAAAGGGAAAGGCACCCAAGAATCTCTTAAAGAAGATGCTTGGAGAAGAATCGTTGAAGGCCTATGCGCTTGAGGAATTGCTTAAGAGAGATATCGATGGACTCATGAAAGAAAAGGAAACGATCATGATGCCTTCAATCGAAGATGTTCAGTATGGAGAAGAGGGAGATGTGACAGTTAAGATCACTGTTCACTGTAAACCGGAGATCGTTCTTCCAGACTTTGCGGATATCACCGTTGAAAAATTTATTCCGAATGAAGAAAATATCTCAGAGATGGAGACGGAAAGACTCAAACAGCTTCAGGATGAGTATGCGATTCTCGAACCGAAAGAGGGGGAAGTGGAATACGGCAACAGTATCACACTCGCCTATGCCGTTTACAACGAAGACGGTAAAGAACTCTACAACCAGGATGCCAGGGAATACGAAGTCTTTGAGGATGACAAGAGAGATATCATCGTTAACAGTCTTGGTATGAAGGCTGGAGAAGAAAAGGAATATACGAAGGAGTTTTCGGCGGATGCGGACGGTAACAAATCCGGTCAGGACCTCAAATACGTCTACAAGATGAAGGTTGAGGAAGTTTACAACAGAGTAATGCCTGAATTCAACGATGACTTTGCAAAGGAAGTCAAGGAAGTTGAAGGGGATACGATAGAAGAATTGAAAGCGGCAATACGTCAGGAAGCAAAAGAGGCTTTTGATGAGACGGCAAAGAACGCCATCAAGGGACAGATCATCAGTGGGCTTGCCCTCGACAGTGAACTTGAAATCTCAGAGGAGACGCTGAAGGAGATCGTGGACAATTCTATTGCCGGTATGAAGGAAGAGAAGACATACGAACAGGAACTGGAGAAATTTGATTCAGAAGAGGATTTCCTTGAAGAGGTGGAAAAGGCAAACAAGGATAAACTGACGGAGATGTATGCCGTTCAGAAGATCTTCAGGGATGCGGAATTAAAGGTAGAAGATGAGGATCTTAAGGATTATATCGCACGAATTGCACCCACATGGGGGATGACGGCGGAACAGGCGGAGGGTTTTGTGATGAAGAACGCTTCCATGAAACCAAGAATCGAAGAGGCGCTTGTTCATGACAAGGTAGCCGAATACCTTATGGATAAATGTACCATCGTGGAAAAGGAACTTCCTACGAAAGAACAGGAACAGGATGCGGAAGATCAGGTAGATCAGATTATAGCCGAGGTAGAAAGAGCGACTGAGGCAGTTGAAAAGAAAGAAGCGGAAAAGGAAGACTAAAAAGTATATTCAGAGGTGAAAAATGGATTTTACAAACCAGATTATACCAACGGTTATAGAAACAACGGGAAGATATGAAAGGGCTTATGATATTTATTCGAGGCTTTTAAAAGACAGAATCATTTTCCTTGGAACGGCGATAGATGACAACGTTTCCAATATAGTGGTTGCTCAGCTCTTGTTCCTTGAAGCACAGGATCCGGACAAGGATATCAGTGTTTACGTCAACAGTCCTGGCGGATCGGTTTCTGCGGGGATGGCCATCTATGACACCATGCAGTACATCAAGCCACAGGTTTCCACCATCTGTGTGGGGCTTGCCGCATCGATGGGTGCCTTCCTCCTGATGGCGGGAGAAGCGGGCAAGAGATATTCACTTCCAAATTCAAAGATCATGATTCATCAGCCACTTGGGGGTGCAGAGGGTCAGGCGACAGACGTTGAGATCCAGGTTCGTGAATTGATGAAGACCAAGCAGCATCTGAACGAGATCATTTCCAAACACACCGGAAAGCCAATCGAACAGATCGAGAAAGACACGGACAGAAACTACTGGATGACGCCGGTTGAGGCTCAGGAATATGGAATTATCGACAAGGTAATTGAAAAGAATCAGTGAAGAATTTGAAAGGTTGTGTAGTATGAAAGTAGAAAAAAGATGTTCTTTTTGTGGAAGACCGGAGAGCCAGGTTCAGAGACTGCTTGCAGGACCGAACGTGTATATCTGTAATGAATGTATCGAGCTCTATCATGATACGCTTGCAGAGGATGAAACAATCCTGTTCAAAGAGATCGGTGAAGATCTTCCAACTCCTATTGAGTTGAAAAAAGAGATGGACAAGTATGTTATAGGTCAGGAGCATACAAAAAGATCGGTAGCCGTTGCAGTTTACAATCATTATAAAAGGATCTTTGCCGGAAAGAGTGAAGGCGTAGAGCTTGAAAAATCCAACATCATGATGATCGGACCAACGGGCTGCGGTAAGACTTTGATTGCAAAGACACTCGCTAAGGCACTGGATGTTCCGTTTGCCATCGTAGACGCAACCCCTATAACGGAGGCCGGTTACGTTGGAGAGGATGTAGAGAATGTCCTGCTCAAACTGATAAGGGCGGCGAATTTCGACATTGAAAAGGCCGAAAAGGGGATTATCTATCTTGATGAGGTGGATAAGATCGGTAAAAAAGGTCATAATGTATCCATAACGAGAGACGTTTCGGGTGAAGGTGTTCAGCAGGCCTTACTTAAAATCGTTGAAGGCACCGTTGCAAACGTTCCACCGAAGGGTGGCCGAAAGCATCCGTATCAGGATTTCATAAAAATAGACACAACCAATATCTTGTTTATTGCCGGTGGTGCTTTTGATGGTCTCGAAGAGATCATCAAGCATAGAATAGAAAGCGCTTCTATGGGTTTCGGTTCCAAGATCGAATCCAAAAAGGAAAGAAGACTTGGAGAGATCCTTTCCAATGTAACACCGGATGATCTGATTCAGTTTGGACTCATACCGGAATTCATTGGAAGATTCCCCGTTTCTACAACCTTGAGCGATCTTGATGAAGTGGCATTGATGAAGATCATGCTCGAACCGAAGAATTCGGTTGTCAAGCAGTACCAGAAACTACTCGAGATGGATAATATCGAGATAGAGTTTTCCGATGATGCACTCGAGGCGATAGCGGCGAAGGCTCTCAAGAGAGGAACGGGAGCAAGGGCACTGAAGAGTGTGTTTGAAGAGGTCATGCTTGATATCATGTATGAAGCCCCGTCTCTTGAAAATGTCGATAAGATCGTTATCACAAAGGAAATGGTAGAAGACAGGGAAAAGACGCTCGAGATATTAAAGAAATCGGCGTAATAAAAGAAAATAAAAAAAGAGGCTTTCTTATAAGCCTCTTTTTTTGTATCCGTATGAATAAAGATGTGTAAGATTCAGGATATGAAAGTGGATTGGAGGATGAAGATGAACAGACAGGAAGCCTGGGAACTCTTGAATGAGTATACAAAAAAGGATAATCTCATTAAACATGCGCTTGCAGTAGAGGCAGCCATGAGAGCCTATGCAAAGAAATTCGGTGAAGATGAGGAAGCGTGGGCTGTTGTTGGATTGCTTCATGATTTTGATTATGAAAAGTATCCCACCGAGGAGGAGCATCCGTATAAGGGTGCCGAGATCCTCAGGGAAAAGGGTGTTGACGAGAATTGGATCAGGGCGATTCTGGGACATGCGGAATACACCGGTACCCCTCGGGAAACCCTCATGGCGAAGACCCTTTTTGCGGTTGATGAATTGAGCGGGATGATTACCGCCGCCACATTGGTCAGACCATCGAGAAAGATCGAGGATCTGACGGTGAAATCCGTCAGGAAAAAACTGAAGGATAAGGCCTTTGCCGCCTCGGTCAGTAGAGAGGATATTCAAAAAGGGGCTGAAGAGCTCAATATCGATCTCGCTGAGCATATTCAGTTTGTCATTGATGCGATGAAGGAAGTCTCAGACGAGCTCGGGCTATAGACAAACAAAAAAACTCTCCTGTAAAAGGAGAGTTTTTTCTCAATCCGATAAAGGATTCTCTATTCTATCTCATCGGGTAAAAAGCCTTTAAACTGAGCGTTATAAAGTTTGGAGTAATATCCACCCTTTTTGATCAGCGCGTCATGTGACCCTCTCTCGATGATCCCTTCTCTCGTGATGACAAGAATCTCATCCGCATGTTTGATCGTAGAGAGCCTGTGCGCGATAACCAGTGAGGTCCTTCCGACCGAAAGGGCTTCGAGTGATTCCTGGATCTTGACTTCCGTCTCATTGTCTAGGGCCGAGGTGGCCTCATCGAGAATCAGAATAGGTGGATTCTTGAGGAACACGCGGGCGATAGAGATTCTCTGCTTCTGTCCGCCTGATAGCATGATTCCTCTCTCTCCGATATAGGTATCGTAGCCATCTTCAAGTGTCATGATGAAATCATGAATATTGGCGTGTTTTGCCGCCTCGATGATCTCCTCTTCCGTCGCGTTTCCCTTGCCGTAGGCAATATTATCCCTGATAGAACCGGCAAACAGGAAGACATCCTGCTGAACATTTCCTATGTTTTTTCTGAGTGATTCGAGTGTCACGTCACGGATATCATGACCATCGACCTTGATAGCGCCGGCAGAGATATCATAGAATCGCGGGATGAGATGGCAGATGGTCGTCTTACCGCCGCCGGATGGCCCGACGAGGGCGATGGTTTTACCGGCAGGGACTTCAAACGAACAATCCTCGATGATATAATCTTTTTCATCGTATGAAAAAGTCACGTTTTCGATGCTGATATTTCCGGTGATGTCTTTCAGCTCAACGGCTTCTTTCTTTTCAGTGATCTCCGGTTTGATTTCCATGATTTCTATAAACCTTTCAAATCCGGCCATTCCCGCTTCAAACTGCTGCATGAACATCATCAGTCTTCTGATGGGCTGGAAGAAGAGGTCGATGTAAAGGAAATAGGCGACAAGGGATCCGAGGGTAAGCCAGTCTTTGAAGACAAAATAACCACCGAATCCAAGCAGGGCAATCTTCAGCATATTGTTCAGGAAATTTACACCGGCAGTCATCTCGGCCATGGTTCTGAATGCCTCTTCTCTTGCCTGTTTAAATTCCGCATTTCCTTCGTCGAATTTCTCCATTTCGTACTCTTCATTGGTAAAAGATTTTGCAACTCGTATTCCTGAGATGCTGTTCTCAAGGTTGGCGTTGACCGTAGCGATCTTCTTTCTGACACTTTTAAAGGCATGTGCCATCTTCAATCTTCGATTCATGCCAAACCAGATGATGAATGGAACGAAGGCGAAGACGATTAATGTGAGATAGACGTTGATGCTGAGGAGTAGGATGAACGAACCGACGAGTGTGATTAGTGAGATGAAAAGATCTTCCGGACCGTGATGGGCCAGTTCTGAAATTTCTCTGAGGTCGCTGACAACCCTTGACATGATCTTTCCGGTACGTACCTTGTCAAAATAACTGAATGACAGTGACTGAAGATGAGAAAAGATCTCCTTTCGCATATCATACTCCATTCTGACGCCCACAACGTGTCCCCAGTAATCTACTATGTAATTACAGATCATCCTTATGACGTAAAGTGCGGCCATCGCCCCGAGCAGGATGAAGAAAGTTTTCATTTCAGCGTTTGGGATGTAGTCATCCAGCGCACTTTTTGTAAGCTGCGGGAAAAAGAGATCTATTCCGGCCATGAGAAAAGCGCAGAAAAGATCCAGGATAAACAGCTTCATGTGTGGACGATAATACGATATGAATTTCTTTAGCATTTAAACCTCCTAATCTGTCTTGATCACCTGAGTTATTGGAATTTGAGAAACAAATTCCCCATGAGTTGATTGGAAAAGCATAAACTCACAGGCACTTTAGTATTGTATCCGAACAAACAGTTTTGATTATACACCAAAATATTAAGATTTCGAATACAGAAAACGAATTTACAATATCTTTATTAAAATTAATTTTTTATGAAAAAACCTATCTGATCCGACGATAATCAGGGGTGAGATGTTTCTCTATGTATTCCCCGTAATAGCCGGATCCTAAGCTGTATGAGACGGAAAATGGAAATGGGTGCTTTCTGGTGAGATCTTTTAATTCCCGATCCGTTTCGGGGAAAAATACCGCTGAAAGCCTTCTACCGTAAACGGCCCCCGTATCGATATCCATCTGAAGGGTCTTGCCGCTTGATGTCTCTTCGGTAAAGAGTATACTGCCTTCTTCGATGGCGGTTGTGTTGTACGAAAGCTGTTTTTCATTCTCAAGGATATCTTCCATGAAATGTTCTGCGTAAAACGTCGGGGTATGACCGTGGATGATGATGGAATCCTCAAATGGTCTTGTGAGAAATTCCCTGTTCCAGAGATTGGTTTCTTTTATTCCGAGGTTGTATGTCCTTCTGATCTGATGATACGCTTCGAAGGAGGGACAGCTCATTATCTCCTGCAGGGGAACGGTCTTATTTGGCATTGAATGCGAAAAGATGAGCCTTTTTTCGCCGTAGAGTGTCTTGACGGTTCTCTCACAGGCATAACTCAGACTGTTAAAAAAGTTCTCATACTTTTTTTCTAACCTGAATTCCCCGTTATTTCGGATATGTTTTTTTGAGCTGGTATACCCTTTGGTTTCCTCGAGGACAAGTCTGTCGAGTTCTGTGCTTGGATCAAGGGCTTTAACGGTTTTCAGACCGCCGTTGTTTTCGGTCAGCCAGAAATTCCCCGAGATTGTGTATATTTCGGATCCGTAATGATACATCATCAGCATATCCTCATGATTTCCCATGAGTAGTGTCTTTTTTGCGTTAAAATCTATCAGAAAATCCAGAACCTCCCTGCTGGATGGTCCCCTGTCGATATAATCGCCGATAAAGATATACTCCAATTCCCGACAATGATCTATGATGTTTTCCTCTATCCAGTTGATCAAGGCCTTCAACGGATCATAACAACCATGGATATCCCCTATTGCACAGATCATAACCATCACATCCTCAATCAAAGAATTTTACCTACTATAACATAAGAGACGGAAAATTTAATATTTCAGGAGAATAACCGTCTTAACATATGATTGTTACTATTATGGTATAATCTAAGCCGGATACTCTATGATGAGAGGAGCGATTATGTTGGAAAGGAAACCAATTGTAGCTGGAATATTTTATAAGGGAAATATGATCGCGTTAAGTGAGCAGATAAAGAATTTGTTTTTAGACGATGAAGGCCCTATGGCAGAGCCTGAATTGAATCGGCATGAGATCGAAAAGAGTTTTGGACTGATCTTGCCTCATGCCGGATATATGGCGAGTGGAACAACGGCTGCTGCTGCACTTTATGAAGCGGCGAAAAAGGGAATTCCTGAGACAATCGTGATCGTTGGTCCGAATCATACCGGATTGGGGGCACCGGTCAGTGTATGGGACAAAGGTAGCTGGGTGACACCGTTTGGAACGGTTTCTATAGATGAGGAACTTGCCGCGCGTTTTTTAAAGGCCTATGATTATGCCGCCTCGGATTACGATGCACATATGGGGGAACATTCCATAGAAATTCAACTGCCACTGCTTCAATATGTTTATGGAAGAGATCTGAAGATCCTTCCGATCACGCTGATGGATCAGAGAAAGAAAACGGCGATAGAGATAGGTGAGGTGTTTTCGAGGTTGAAAGATGAGAAGAAATGTCTCTTTATCGCTTCGACAGATCTGAATCATTATGAACCGGAGGAGGTAACACGAAAGAAAGACGAGGAGGTTATCACTCATATCCTCTCATCGAGTGTGAACAGGTTGTACGATTCTCTGACCGAATATAAGATCACGATGTGTGGATTCGGTCCGGTTACAACCTTGCTGACGGCCGGGCTTGGAACGCCGAGATATATAAAACATTCTACGAGTGGTAGTATGAATGGGGATTACTCTCACGTTGTGGGGTATTTTAGTGGTATCATAGAATGATAAATTAATAGTGGGGGGGATTTCTATGCCAGGTTTAGAGGCTGCAGAGAATATTTCTCAGCTCTATCCGTTGTTATCTCAGATTATCGTTCACTGGTATTTTTCTATACCTGTGGCGATTGCGTTGTTGTTTGCCAGTAATTTTTTTCCGAAAATTATCATATCCGTTATCGGATTCATCATTGGAATCGGAATGGTATTCCCGATGATTTCAAACATTGAATACATCAGGAATATCATCGGCAATTCATCGAATGCCAATATCGTGTTTATGATCATTACGGGACTCGTTATAGCCGGTGTTGTTTACGCTTTATTCAAGTTTCTCTTCTTTGTAGGAGGACTTATCAGTGGTTTCTTCATCGGTGCCTGGGTCTACAACCTTGTCTATCCGGCTGTAGAGAGTTATATCATTCAGCAGTTTCCGGGCTATGTGGCCCCGTCTTGGCTTTCCTTTGCAATAGCCGGTGGTTTTGGCGTGCTGATTGGTGTTCTGGCACTTATCTCGCAGGAAAAGGCCATTGCATTTATTTCGATTATTTCCGGATCACTGATTCTGTCTTTCTTCAGTTCATACTGGCTGATTCAGTTCTTCCCGGATGTGCTCGGAGAGATACAGATGTCCCAGAATCTGATCTGTCAGATGCAGTATACCAGCGTTGGTATACTGATTTTTGTCATTCTGATCATCTTTCTCTGTTTTCTTGGATTCTACAGTAGCAGGCGGTTTGGCAAAGGCCGGGATTACAAGGTGTTCTCGTAATATATGAGCGGGCAGTTTTTACAACTGCCCCTTTTTCACTCACTTTCCAAGATTTTCATAGCTTATTCCGGTCAGTTCCTCACATATTTCCCGCGTCCTTTTATCCGCCGAATGGCCTGTACCTCGTCTTCTTGCCGATAATTCTTCCATCAGAATGATGTGTTTCTCCTCAGTCATCTTGTATTTTGAAGCGAAAAACAATGAAAACAGGATAAATAGGATTGGTGCAATGGCGAACAGTAATTTGATCCCCGTTATGGTTCCGGGGCGTTGTGGGGCATTTTCAACATAGCCCATCAGATCCAGTGCAATTCCGATGAAGAAAACGGATACCGCCTGTGCAATTTTCCGGATAAAGGTCGACATTCCGGAATAGACCCCTTCCCTTCTCCTTCCGGTGATCAACTCATCGATGTCTGAGATCTCAGGCAGAATAGACCATGGAACGAATGAAGAGGCGGCGGAACCGATGCCACTGAGACCCGAAACGAGAAAAATCAAAAAAACCGGTGATTCCGGTTTCAGGAACAATGCGATGATCAGAGCGACTATCCATATCGTCTGCCCAACTTTGAGTGGTGCTGTTTTTCCCCATTTCTTTGCAATAGTCATGTGAATCGGCATGGCGATCAGCTGAACGATGAGCAACACACCGAGAACGAGGGAGAACTGATGTCCCCTGTTCAGGCAATACGTCAGATAGTAGATAAACAGAGTTGTCAGGATATCTATCGCCGTTTGGCCCGTGACAAAGAATCCCATATGCAGCCTGAATGATCTGTTCTTAAAAGATAGACCGAATTCCCGATAGGTACTTTTTACACTGAATTCCGTATCGTCTGTCGCATAATCGTTTTCCCATGTCCCTCTGAATACAAATATCCACGGGATGGCGTACAATGCCCCGAAGATGATTCCCATGATCAGATACCCCGAAGTCCTTGGCTCTCCCGTTCCGTTGATGATCATCATCGGCAGGACACCGGAGAGGATGGCGGAGACCGCTGAGAACATGAGTCTGACCGTTGTGAATGAGTTTCTTTCCATATAGTGGGTGGTCATGTTCGGCAGGATTGAATTGTATGGAATCATGACCATCGTAAAAACGGTATTGAACAGGATATAGGCTAACAGGTAATAAAAGAATTTACCGGTCTGAGAGTCGGACATGACCGGATACCACAGCATGGCAAACGTGAAGAATATCGGAAGAATTCCAATCAGAAAATAGATCCTTCTTCTGCCGAAGCGTGACTTTGTCCTGTCAGACAGAACACCCATCAATGGATCTGAGATGGCATCCCATATCTTTCCGACAAGAAATATACTTCCGGCAAGCGCCGGAGACAGCAACACAACATCCGTGAGATAATTCAGGAAGAGCAGGCCTATTAAAAGAAAGGCCCCTCCCCCGTACATATCCCCGCAACCGTACATGGATTTTGTCTTTAACGAATAGTTTTCAGTTTTCTGATTCACGACTTCACACTCCCCGTAGAAATTAAAAATTCCTCTATCTCTTTTTCATATCTTTCCCTGTCAACCGAAAAAGACCTGGCATGATCGGCTCCTTTAGCGAGGTACAGCTTTTTTGTGCCATGCTTTTTCTCGTACATATCGAGAGAGTGGCTATTTGGAATGTAGGTATCTGCATCTCCGTGGATGAAAAACACGGGAGCTTTTATCTGTTCTATGGTTTCTATAGGGGAAATGGCCGTAAACTTTGTATCGATTCTCAGCTTCGATAACAAATTGGCGACATTCAGAACGGGGAAGGTCGGTAGCTTGTACTCGACCTTCAGCCTGTAGGCAAACTGGTCCCATACCGATTTGAAAGGGCAGTCTGCGATGACAAAATCAACCCGGTCATCGATAGCGGCATGCATGAGAACCGTTGCCGCTCCCATGGATTCGCCATGTGTAGCGAGGACATTCATTACCCCTTTTTCAGTGATGATCCAATCCATAACCTTTTTCAGGTCGTTTTTCTCATAATACCCCATGGAGCAGTTAGGCCCACCACTTTTTCCGTGGTATCTGTGATCATAAAGAAAGACGTTGAATCCCCTTTTGAGGAACATCTCCATATATTTGACAGAACCGAAAAGCGTATACGTATAGCCGTGAACGATGACGATCGTTTTATCCGAATTCTCGCAGGGTATCCAGAGTCCGTGTAGCTTATAACCATAATCCGATCGTATGAAGACTTCCTCTTTCTTCAGATTCTCAAAGAATTCAGCTTCAAAATTACCGTTATCCACCTCATAATGAAAGGTGTCTTCATATCGATAAGTCTTTGGATTAAAGGCGATTTTCGTGAGGTAAAACGCGATACCGAAAACCAGTAGAGTTAAGATTAATACAGCGATTAAAAATATCATCCCAAACACCTCACTCGTCTCCCGCTTCTGCAAAGAGTATCATGGCAGCAAAGTCGATGACGTATAAAAAAACGAACTTGACATTTTGTGTTCCTTTTTCCATTGGTATAACCCCCTGTTATAATAGAATCCCCTCTATCATGATGTCGATGATTTCTGTAAGTGTTTGTTCATAAGTCATATTCAGATCTGATAATACCATCATATCGTGAACCGACATGATGGTAGAGCAGTACATCTCTTTGAAAAGAATCTTGTTGAACCGCTTGATCTGCTTTTTATTCAATGCTTCATTCATGAGTTCAAATGTCCTGTCCCAGTCAAATTTCAGCAGCTCGTTGACCTTGTTGTAGACAGCCGGATACTTCTTCTTTAATTCGATTAAAAAGGTGTAATTAAAGGCAAAATGAAATTCAGGAACGACGGTTAAAATCCTTTTGATCTTTTCAACGGCTGTTAAAGAGTGATCATCGTATAGAATATTCTGCTGTTCCCGGATACTTCCGTGTGATTCAATGATTAGCTTCATGACGACATCCTCTTTCTTTCTGAAGATCTCATAAAGCGTCTTTTTACTGATCCCTGCCCTTGTGGAAAGATCTGACATCGTGAAAGAGAGCCCTTTTTCACGTATTTCATAGGCTGCAAAACGTAAAATCTTCTTCTCTTGTTGAGTCATCTATCCACTTCCTTTTTTATAAAAACTCAGGAAACTTGTTTGGTTTATTCAGTTTATTTTAGCATAGTTTGATAATTATTTCAAAGCTTAAAGTAATATGCGTAGAGGTATCCGATAACAAACAGGGTAATTCAGTCCGATAGATAGTTGTGACAGTAAAAGAATCTGTATGGTATTGTTTCTATTGCCTGTTTATCTGATCTTCTTATTGATAGATGATAGTGTTATAATTTTACCGGAAAGTATTGATGATGAGGTGATGATATGGCTATAGGGCTTACGGTGTTGTTTTTATCGGATTTAGGTGTAAATTCCGTATCTGATAGTGAGTCTTGCCCTGACGGGATCCTACATGATGAGTATTCTGCCTATTATAAACATCAAGTGATTTGAAAGGAATGATGAAATGATCATTAGTCTTGCCCTGATTATTCTGTTTGGAATGTTACTGAGTACCTTCTTTGAAAAAATGAAACTGCCGGGTCTGCTCGGGATGCTGATACTGGGAATCGTTATGGGGCCTTATGTCCTGAACATCATCAGCCAGGATATCCTGAATATCTCTGCGGGACTGAGGAAGATTGCACTGATCGTCATCCTTATTAGAGCCGGTCTTGGTGTTGAAAAAGAAACCCTTAAAAAAGTCGGAGTTCCCGCTGTGAAATTGAGTTTTATTCCCGGTTTGTTTGAAGGTTTTACGATACTTGCCCTTGCACTCTGGCTTTTGGACTTCCCGGTTTCTGAAGCGGGAATGCTGGGATTCATCATAGCAGCGGTATCTCCTGCGGTTGTTGTGCCTCAGATGCTGACCTTAATAGAACAGCGAAGAGGGGCAAAGAAAGGAATACCGACTTTGATTCTTACGGGTGCTTCAGTCGACGACGTCGTCGCCATCACACTCTTTTCATCTTTTCTCGGGTTTTACGGCGGACAGCATGTCAACATCGCGATGAAGATTATCGGTGTTCCATTCTCTATATTGCTTGGTGCCGTCATAGGGATTTGTGTTGCTTTTGTCCTGTTATTCCTGTTCAAACGATTCCATATGAGAGATACAAAGAAAACGCTCTTAATCCTTGCAACAGCAATACTGATGACGGGGATGGAAAGCTCACTTGAGAATATCATCCCGATTGCTTCACTTCTCGGCATAATGGTCATGGGATTTGTGATAAAGGAAAGATATGAAATACTGGCTAATCGGCTGGCGGCTAAATTCAACAAACTCTGGGTATTTGCGGAAATCATTCTCTTTGTTCTTGTAGGGGCTCAGGTGAATATCCATCTGGCCTTTGAAGCGGGACCACTGGGATTGTTGATCATTGCACTGGGATTGTGTGCGAGAAGTGCTGGCGTTCTGGTCAGTGTGGCCGGAACAAATCTGAATAAACGGGAAAGATTGTTCTGTGTCGTTGCCTACACTCCGAAGGCGACCGTACAGGCTGCCATAGGAGCTGTGCCGCTCGCTGCGGGTGTTGCCAACGGAGATATCATCCTGACAATAGCGGTTTTGGCCATTATCGTTACCGCACCGCTTGGCGCAGCCGGTATACGGATTACAGGTAACAGATGGCTTGAAGTGGATTAGTTTAATTATTAAATGTAAAAGTTTTCAGGGAAAAATGGGATTTATAACGAGTGATCAAGGAGGTTTATCATGGAAGGTGCCGGAAAAAGGCTCAAGATATACATCTCCGAGCGGGATGAATACAAGGGAGAAACATTATACAAATATCTTTTAAAGCAATTCAGAGAAATGGAAGTCGGTGGGGCCACCGTTATTTCGGGGATAGAAGGGTATGGCCTTGGCAGCTGTATTAAGCAGTTCAACGTCTGGGATCTCAAAGAAGACCTTCCGATTGTGATAGAAGTTGTAGATTCTGTGGAAAAGATAGAAAAGCTGATTCCGATTATCAAGGATATCGTGACGGACGGGCTGATAACCATAGAGGATATTGAGATCATCAAGTATTCTTCAAAACATAAGGAATAAAAAATAAGGGGGTAGATCATAAAAATCTCCCCCAATTCTTTTTTTATTTTATTTCTGTTCTGGCAACCCTGAACCCAATTGTATTTTCACCGTTGTCAGGTTCGCTGCCGTTTCTCCAGTTCACTTTGCAGGATAATTGATTCTGGGACCAGTTTCCTCCACGAATAACTCGGACATCTGATTCGGAGAGATTAACGGGATTATCGACTGCTGCTTCATAAGCCTTTTCACTAAACCAGTCCTGACACCATTCGCTGACATTTCCACTCATATCATGGATCTCCAATTCGTTTCCCATCAATTCACCTACATCATGTGTCCAGACAGCGTTAAAATCGTACCAGGCCACTTTTTCTACCTTATTACTTCCGGCGTACATAAAATTTTTGCTTTTCTTCCCGCCCCGAGCGGCGAATTCCCATTCGGCCTCTGTTGGCAACCGGTATCCTTTTACTTTTGTGATATCCGAAGTGATATTTCCGGTCATATCCAGCAGATTCCCATATTCATCATAAGCGGGACTCAAATCTTCCTTCAGACTCAGCAAATTGCAGAAGGCCATTGCACCAAACCAGGTTACTTCAATCACCGGAGCTCTTTCTGAGCCGGAGTTGAGATAAAAGTTTGTCCCATCATGCCCTATCTCGCAATCTTCATCATCCATATCGATCAATTTGATCCCGTTTAAAGAACCATCCGGCAAAACCGCTGCAGAATTCAGAAAATCGATATACTCCTGGTTTGTCACTTCAAACTGACCGATAGAATAGTCATAATCAAGCGTAACATGTATCCCTGGATTATTTCTGTGAGGTATTGTACCAAAATCAAAAACACCCCCATTTACCGTGATCATTGCCCCCAGCGTTAAAAGAATCAATTGCGGTAAAGCAATCATGGAGGTGAAAAAATAGACTGGTTTAACTTCCATTATAACTACACTCCTTTACAATTCGAGTTTATAAATACATTTTTTATTATACATTAAAAAAAATTATTTCTCTTTTTAGTGGAATATGTATCATGTAACGGCCATTTGGATCAGACAATCACTTAAAAAATAAAACTTGACAGGAAAGCCGGGGAACTCTTTTACGAGAGAAATCAGACCGTATTCTATTCAATAGCAAATAGAGAATATGTCAATTATGAGCAAGCGGAATTGATAGTCTATATGAATGTCAATGTTAAAGATGATGTTGTGAAAGTGATTATTCACGGTGGAAATGATTCTTACATAGAAGAATTGCTGCCGATGATGTATTATTTTTCAAAGAATAATAAACTCGCATATTTCTATGAAGTTCATGAACAGATGGATTGATCGACTTTTTTTGAATGAGTAAATGATTAAAGTAATTGGCAAAGCGAACGGCTTAACCGAGAGATAACAATAAGGAAAAGGGGAGTTAATTG
>DAINPP010000048.1:0-22706 GCA_036743375.1 Thermotogae bacterium
CACAGGAAGCCATTGATCGTGGAAAGCAATTCATGCTGGTCGAGGAATACTTCTCGACGACGGCATTATTGGGAGCAGTTCTGACACATGTGGAGAAAAATGGCGATAAAGCGGGATCAAAACCTATTTACGTGATTCCTGAAAATGAAGGAGCAGAGGTCGATGGTCAATATGCCGATTTTATACGGGCAAAAATAAAGCGTGTGACACATAAAGCCTTCGAAATCTATTCGCCGTTCCTCGAGGATCTGATTTATTCGGAAGATAAAGAATGGATGGATATGATCATCAACACACTGATACTCGGAGATCTTGTCCGGTTGTCACCATCGTATCACAGAGAAGCAATTTTATCCGAAGTGTTTGAAGCGATTGAAAGGAAAGCGGTGGATTTGTACTGGATAAAAAACATCACGGAAAGGGTTTCCGCCTTGGTTGACGGACTAAGAGACGGGAAACGTGTTCTAACGGTGGGGGATCCTTTCCTGCTGTTCAACGACAGGATGAACAACTTTAATTTCAGACAGCTTGAACAGAGAAATATCAGGTTGATCTATACACCTCTCAGCGAATATTATCTGATGTTCTGGAAAGATCATGCGGATTTTAACGGCAAGAACGGTGATGAGAATTTCAAGAGAAACATCTCGACTCTGAAGGAGAAGATTGAATTAATCTCTGAAATCATGGGAGAGAACAGTAATATTGATGACGATTATCCAAGATTGAAAGGATTGGCGGATGAACATATCGGTTATTATTCGGGAATGAACGGACGGTACAGATATGCGAAGGTTCATTCCGATGCACTTCTTACGGATGGAATCATCACGGTCTCTTCTATGTATGAAAATACCGGTATCATGTTGAATATCCTGAAGAACGATAAGCTTCTTTCAAAACCTGTTCTGAACCTTACCTTTGACGGGAACAAAAATGAAAACGACAGAATGAAGATAGAATCCTTTATCTATTATATTTGAAGGACAAAAGAAATTACAGGACAGTTAACAGAAAAACTGTCCTGCTTTTTCAGCTCAATGTTCTTGATTACCTTCCCTTTCAAGCAGCTCGAAAATGTTTTTAGCAATACGGGTATTCTCATAATAACCACTGAAAAGCGCCTCTCCATTTCCCAATGCATAGGTGTTGACAGGCATTCCGGTATGTGTATAGGTAGACCAGGTCAACCCGGCCTTTTTGTTCAGAATATGGGTACAGGTTACGGCAACCGGATTGTATTCGCCATAGGGTGAAGTATATTCCGATGAGCCGGTCTCTTTAAACTTCTGGAATTCATCAAAGGCTTTTTTCAACAGAAGTAGTTCATCTTCGGATAACGGTGTTGAAGCTTTTTCGGTATGGTTTTGTGTTGCATAAAGTCCGAAATATCTTTCGATTTGTGGTAACAGATCGGAATTAAAATCGTTCAAAAGGTTATTGTCATATAAATCATTCAGTTTTTCGGTGAAGGCTTCCTGTGAGATGAGTTGGTTTTGGATGAGCCGGATGTCCGATATATGGTTTGTCCCGATAAAATCGGTTTTCAAGCCACCCGTCTCGTGATCCCCCGTAACGATTATCAAAGTATCTTCGGGATATTTTCTGTAAAAATCCACCGCATGTGCTATCGCTCGATCGAAGGCGAGCAGATCATGTATTGCCGCTGCCGCATCATTCGCGTGACAGGCCCAGTCAACTTTTCCCGCCTCGATCATCAGAAAGAATCCGCTTTCATTGTACAGAAAATCTATGGCAGTCTGTGTGATATCATCTATATCGAATGTATTTGTATTGTCTATGGAATATGGAATGGCGGAGTCTCCAGCAATTTTCTCACTGATGATCCAGATTTTTTCTTCAGTTGAGGCCTCCGGCCTAAATGAGGCGTATTCCGATTGTGTGTTAATGAGCTTGTAGCCATTCTGTTGTGCATAATCAAAGATATTTTCCTTCTCATCATATTTTCCGGCAGGATATCTCAGAGAACCGGTACCAAAGAAATTGAAATCACTTTCGACGAGTTGTCTCGCTATTTCATAATAATGACTCCTGGAGGTCTGATGGGCATAAAATGCAGCAGGGGTTGCATGATCAGCCGACACGGTGGTTATGATCCCGACTTTCATTCCTAAAGTCTGACACCTCTCGGCGACTGTTTCGAGTTCCCGATTTAATGACGGATCAAGCCCGAGAACACCAATATTTGTCTTGTGTCCGGTGGCGATGGCCGTACCGGCCGCAGCAGAATCGGTGATAAAAAAATTAGCTGCACTTGTTTTTGTCACGCCTTTTACGGGAAATTGCAACATATTCAATTTCTGTTCAGTACCCTGAATTGCATTGATATACATCTGTACGGCATTTATCTGCTCAGCACCCATTCCATCTCCGATAAAGAGGAAGAGGTATTTTGGACCTCCGGCGATAAGGGACAACGTTACTGTGAAGAAGCTGAGCAAGAGCGTTAAGTGTCTTTTCATGATCGACCTCCGATTATTATTTCTACCGTATTTTATAAAAGATTATGTCATTTGTCAAAGCGAGTGATTAATAAGAGAAAAGGGACAGGGCTGATCCCGTCCCTCTATATGGAAAATGATGTTCAATCTCTGTCCGGTAGAATTCTCGCAAGTTCGGGGTCAACCTGTATGGAGACCTTTTCCCCCTCTTTATAGATCCTTTTCTTGACAGGATTATCTATCTGAACGAGTACCTCACCAAAATCGGTCTTGATGAAGGACTCTACGCTGTTTCCAAGATAGATATTCGTTCTGACCACACCGTCGATGATCCCCTTTCCGGGATCAACCGGAATCATTGATTCCGGACGACACATCATGACAGCCTTTTCCCCGGCTTTTATCTCATCGGTGTATGAGTGGATATCGAGTACCTTGTCGTTGATCTTTATGGTACAGTTATCCCCCATTTCCTTCACTTCAACAGGGAAGAAGGCCACCTTTCCTATAAAGCCCGCGACGAATTTTGAATTGGGTTGTCCGTAAATTATGTCCGGTGGCCCGATTTGTACAATTTCCCCGGCATTCATGACGATGATCTGATCTGAAAGACTCATCGCTTCTACCCGGTCATGCGTCACATAAATGGCTGTGATACCGAAGGATTGCTGTATTCTTCTGATCTCAACCCGCATCTGTTCCCTTAAGAGTGCGTCAAGATTTGACAGCGGTTCGTCTAACAGTAAGACGGACGGTTTGATGATCAGTGAACGAGCCAGTGAAACACGTTGCTGCTGTCCGCCAGAAAGTCTTGAAGGCGCACGTTCGGCGAGATGTTCGAGTCCGACGATACCGAGCATCTCCATGACCCTCTTTTTTATCTCGGCCTTTTCCAACTTTCTGAGTTTCAAACCGTAGGCAACGTTGTTGAAGACGTTCATATGAGGGAACAGTCCGTAACTCTGAAAGACCATTGCCGTATCCCTTTTGTTTGGCGGAAGGAAGGTTACATCTTCGGTTCCTATGTGTATCTTTCCCTTTGTCGGCAGTTCGAATCCGGCGATCATCCTCAATGTGGTAGTCTTTCCGCAGCCGGAAGGCCCGAGTAGTGTCACGAGATTTCCCGGTTTGATGGTGATATTGGCATCCTTTACGGCATGAACTTCCGTCTTTGTCTGTTTATCCTTAAAGATCTTATAGACATTCTCCAGTGTAACCGGTGTCTGTTTCTTATTCTGATTCATCATTCTCAACCTCTCTTTACTGCTTCATTTTTAGCAAGGATTTTATTCTCTCTGATAAACAGCCTCATCAATCCGAATACACCAAGGACGATTGCAATCAACGTAGTGGATAACACGCTAGCCAGTCCGAATCTCAGATTTTCGGAGAAGTTGTAAATGAGAACCGTTATATGATACCACTGTGCTGAAATGAGGAAGATAACTGCGGAAACAGCGGTCATAGATCTTACAAATGTATAGGACAGACTGGATATAAATGCCGGTCTGATTAGCGGCAGGATGATGGTTCTGAAGACCGTTGGCGTATCGGCTCCGAGATCCTGTGCTGCTTCTTCGATTGCCGGGTCTATCTGTCTCAGTGAGGCCACACCGCCTTCTATTCCTACCGGCAGTTCTCTGATGACGTAATTGATGATGATGATGGCAGCGGTCCCCACCAGTATCAACGGTGGTTTGTTGAAGGCCAGAATGAAACTGATACCGATCAGGGTACCCGGTATGGCAAATGGTGTCATCAGGAGAATCTCCATGATCCTTTTCCCCGGAAACTTCTTACGGACGATGATCATCGCGGCGACCATGGCGATGATCCCCGCTATCGGCATGGTGACGGTTGCGAGGAATGTGGTATCAAATATTGCCTCTCTTCCCCTTTCAAGGGCTTCACTCCAGTTTTCCATCGTGAATGAATAGTCGATCCCCCAGTTTTTAACGAAACAACCGGCTACGATGGTTCCGTAAAGACCGAGCAGGAAGGCAATGATGATGACGATCAAGGCGATCAGGAAGATCTTAACCGGCCTCGATGTGAGCTCTGTCAGATTAGCCGAAGGTTTTCCGGTAACCGTGACAAATGATTTCTTGCTGACCCAGTTTCTCTGGATGAGGAAGGCCGTCAACGTTGGAAGCAGGAGTAACAGAGAAAGCGCAGCACCGTTTCCGAGTCTGTTCATTCCGGTAACTTCAAGATAGGCTTCCACCGAAAGAACCCTGTAATCTCCGGAGAGTATCAACGGATTGGCAAAGTCTGCCAATGAGTTTGTGAAAACCAGTAGCCACGAACTGAGTATACCGGGCATGGCGAGAGGCAGGGTAACGGAGGTAAATGTCTTGAGCCTCGTGGCACTCATATCCATTGCGGCATCTTCAAGGGTCGAATCGATTGCATTCAAGACACCGACCATCGTGAGATAGGCAATCGGGAACATGCCCATCGTCTGTACGAGTGTCAGTCCACCGAGACCATAGATCGTGAAG
This sequence comes from Thermotogae bacterium, assembly GCA_036743375.1. Lineage (GTDB taxonomy): Bacteria > Thermotogota > Thermotogae > MWEM01 > MWEM01 > DAINPP01. The sequence goes on from DAINPP010000048.1 coordinate 4,964, forward strand.
TTCTGAAGATGCAGCAGCTGTTTGGTGATCAACCCGTTATTCCCGAAAAGCAGGATGATTGACAATGTCAGGGAGAACGGCGGAGAGATGACGGGTAATGTGGCCATCGTAGAAATGAAACGTTTCCCCTTGATAGCCGTTCGGGTGGTTACAAAGGCAAAGAGGAAGCCGACGAGTGTAGAGAAAGTGGCCGTCATGATTCCAAGTTTGATACTGCCCCAGAGTGCGGACAGGTACTGTTTTGTGGTGAGGATGGTCTTCCAGGTATCGAGTGAGAATTTTCCGTCCTGAATAAAGGTCAGTTTAACCGCTTCGAATAACGGATAGACGATGAAAATTCCCACGATGAGTAAAAGGAAAAGGATGATAAAACTGAGTCCCGGATCCCTTGTGAACTGGAAAATCCCGAAGATGACGATGAATATCCCGATGACTGCGATGGCAAATACGTTCATCAGGTTCGTATATTTATCGTATTCCCTGTTGTTGAAGACAAAAATGGCCACGCCTACCGTGAAATCCATCTCATCGTTAACCGGTGCAAATACCAGCCGGCTGTTCTTTTCATTAATGATGTATTCTTTATCGGCAAAGAATATCTCATTGTAAGCGGCACTTTCGATCCCTTTCTCGAAGGTTTCGGAATCGAGATTTTCGTTGTAAAGGTCGCTGAGTGTTTCATCAACGGTATAAAGGGTTGTTTCTTCAAAACCCGGTAATCCCTGGATGTATAGGATATCCAGATCCGGGTGCTGTTTTTTATTTGTTTTCAGCCATTCTTCAATCCCTTCTTCTGAAGGTACGGATTGCAGAACTGCCGAGAACAATTCCTCTCTGTTTTCTTCAACAATATCATAAAAGCTGTTTTTCAGATTATTAAATACCCAAAAATCCAGGATTGCAACAAAGATGAGCAGTACGATAAACAGGGTTACTTTTTTCTTCGTAAACAAATAAATCACCTCTTAATATTCCCATTTTTGTTTCTGTCTTGATCTGTCAGGTATTTAACTTCAGAAAAAAAGGATTCAGATGACCTGACGTTAAATAAAAGGGTCGAACGGATTCGACCCTTTGAAATGTCTATAGAACAGTGATTAATTATTTCCTATTTCCGCACTCCATCTGCCAACGAGTCTTTCTCTGTTCTCAGCATCCCATACGAGATCCTGTACAACGGTGTTGAGTTTCGTTACGTCAATGGCGATGGCATCTTTTGGAGCGGTATCTGAAACAGGCACCACATACCAGCTTGCAAATATTTTCTGAGCGTCTTCCTGGAGAAGCCAGTTGTAGAGTTTCTTGGCGTTAACCGGCTCAGGGCCGTCTTTGATGAGTGACATGGAGGCAATTTCAAAACCTGTTCCCTCTTCAGGGACAGTGATTTCTATCGGAGCACCGTTGGCCTGAAGTCTGACGAGGTCATGGGCATATCCGATGGCAAATGGAATTTCTCCGATAGCACAGCTTTTTCCACCGGCTGATCCGGACTTTGTGTACTGTTCAATGCTGTTATCAAGATGTTTGAGGAACATGAATGTGAGTTCTTCGTCGCCCTGAAAGATATCGAGCAATGTTGTGATGACGTTGTAAGCCGTTCCCGATGTGTTTGGATTTGCAACTCTGACGAGCTTGGCATACTTGGAATCGATGATGTCGAACCAGCCCTGTGGTGCTTCAAGACCAAGTTCTTCTGCCCTTTCAATGTTTGTGGCAAAGGCAATCGGTCCGATATAAAGTCCTGCCCAGTAGAATTCGGGATCGATATATTCAGCCGGTGTGTTCTTGAGCATTGGGGATTTGTAAGGTGTTGTGAGGCCCTTCTGTTTGGCTTCGATGTGTCCGAGGCCTACTCCGCCGGCCCAGATGGATGCCTGTGGATTTTCCCTTTCCGCTTCGAGTCTTGCCGTTGCTTCTCCGGTGGAGAGTCTTACCCATTCAACCTTGATACCTGTTTCTTCTTCAAATTTGTCAAAGAGTTCCTTAGCGAGTGGTTCTTCAAACGTTGTGTAAGCCTTTACAACTTCTGCTCCGATCAGGGCTACTGCAAATAACATAAAGACAGCGAGAATTACTGAAAGTTTTTTCATGAGTGTTCCTCCCTTAAAATTAAATGTCTGTTTGTGAAAGATATAGCATTCAACATACTTGATTTTACCATAAATATGAAGAAATATAAAGATATATAAAGGGTCAAGTGAGAATATCCACGAATTTGTCATCTATTATGGAAATCTATAGATATGTTCTTTTTTTAGATGACTGAAAATTCAATAGTTATCCTTTGAGCGGGTGATTGAAGGATGATAAATCGTATAGCTGAGAGATAGAAAAAGGACAGCTTTTTCAGCCATCCTTATTTATCGCTTTGATATACTTTGATTTTAAAGGACGATGATTTTCTGAAGGACCCAGAAGAGCGCGCCTGAACAGACTGCAACGAGAGGAACCGTCAGCAGCCAGGAGTAAATGATATTCTTCAGTACTCCAACGTTGACCATTTCGGTTCCCTTTGCCATGCCTATCCCGGTAACAGAACCGACAACGGTATGTGTGGTCGAAACCGGAACACCGATAACGGAGGCAATCAGAACGGTTGTAGCCGTTCCAAAGTCTATTGCGAAACCTCTTGTGTTGTTGAGGACGGTGATATCCTCACCAATCGTTTTCATGACTTTTCTTCCGAGTGCGGCGACCCCTGCCGCTATCCCGGCACCACCAAGCAGAAGAATCCAGAGAGGAACTTCCACGCTCGTTGAGGCGACCCCTGTCGTGATGACCGCAAAGATTAAGGCCAGCGGACCGATCGCATTTGCAACATCATTGGCCCCATGTGAGAATGAAACGTAACAGGAGGTAAAGACCTGCATCTTCCTGAAAATCTTCTCGACTTCTTCGTATTCATTTTCAGGCTCTTTCGATGCTAGTTTGGTTAAGAGAATCTTGAATGAGATGAGTAGGGAAACAGCCGATAGGGCAAGTGAGACAACGATGGTCATTATAAGATCCAGGTGAAGTGTTTTGGAACAGAAAAGGAATGCGATGATAAAGAAGGTTGCGGCTATAAAATAAGGGGCATATCTCTTTGCCGCATTATACGGACTTTCCTTGTGTAGAATGGTCCAGGAAATGATTTTAAAGACCGTAAACGACAGTAAAGCCCCAAAGAACGGCGAGATGACCCAGGTCATGGCGATTCTCAACATGGTCATCCAGTTAACGGCATTCCATCCGGCGGCAACGATCCCGAATCCCATCATTCCACCGACTACTGAGTGGGTGGTGGATATGGGCATGGACCAGAATGTAGCGATCAGGATCCAAACCGTTGTAGAGATCAGGGTGGCCATTGCACCAAGTAGTAAAATATTCGGGTCACTGACATAATCCCACTTAACAATCCCTTTCATGATTGTAGATGTTACGTGACTTCCAAAAAGAACAGCACCAAGTAATTCCAGAACGGCTGCTATCATCACAGCCTGTTTTGGCGTTATTGCCTTTGCGCCGACAGCGGTTGCCATAGAATTTGCGACATCATTTGCCCCTATGGCAAATGCAAGGGCAAATCCCAATCCAATTCCAAAAACAAGCAAAATCCATTCCCCCTATTCGTTTTATCGGTTTTAAGCTCTGATTAACATTCTGACACGTTCTGCGACGCTTTCGGCACGATCGGAAATCTTTGAGAGATTTCTGACCACTTTCCCGAGAAACAGAATGTCCACGGCATTCATTTCTTCCTTCATCATATAAAGTTTTTTCCCGATGAGTATGGATTCGTCATCCGTGACACTTTCCTTCCGTTCGACCTTGTCAATCCCTTCTCTTTCCCTGTCGATTTCCTTCTTTGCAAAGGACGATTCTGCAACAAGTGTGAGATTTGAGATAGAATCAGTCATCAGTTCTACTGATTCAACGACCGTATGTGTGAGTGCGACGATATCCTTTATAATCAGATGATCGAGATCCTTGACTTGATTCATCATCAGAAGCTTGATCACATCATCCGCCTTATCGATGATGGCATCCTGTTTATGTAAGACAAACAGAATGTCCATCTTGTTGAAAAATGAATACTTGAGGTCTTCATAGGACTTTCTGATCTCTACCTTTATCTGATCGGCATCGTGTTCTATCTGATCTACTTCCCTTGCAATAGAACTGATATCCTGTTCATAAAAATATTTACCAAAAACTTCCGGCAGAAAATCCACGGCCTTTTTTGCAAGTTCAGCATGATCTTTCATTAGTTTCATCGGTGAATCCTTTGGGAACATCTTTCCTATAAAATTCATCATTAACTCCCCTCTCCTAATAAAACTTCATAATATTTTACACTGGATCATGAAAAGTTCCAAATATAAAGTATTATGAAGTTATATGAAGCCGGTGGGGAAAGCGGGGAAATGTATTTGCCATGAAAAGAAGGGTAAAAGGCAGATGGAAAAAGATAGTCTATTCGGAGAATTTTAAAAAAGAGGGGCATGAGGCCCCTCTTTTTAATGACATCTTGTATTCGTTCAATGACAGAGTTCTGTCGTTAAATCTTAAATCTGCTGATCTGCTCGTTGAGTTCCTCAGACAACGCGTTGAGCTCTTCGGAAGCATCATTGATATCTTTGGAAAGTGCCATCTGAGATTCGGTTTCCGAGGCAATGGTTGTAACTTCATCCGCGATCATCAGAACAGAACTTGAAGAATTATCCATGGCCTTTGCGATTTCTTCTGTTGAACTGCTTTGTTCCTGAGCGGAAGCGGCCAGAGATTCTACCATTTCCGTAATCTTACCCATGGAACGGTTGATTTCATAGAAATGCCTGCCGATGATCTTTGAATTATCGTTTAATTTCAGATACAGCGAGGCGATGTTCTTTACCGATTCATTGGCATCATCGGTTCCCTCGTTGATTTCGTTGAGGATGATGGCAATATTCTTTGAGGCCTCCTTACTTTCTTCGGCGAGTTTCCTGATCTCGTCTGCAACAACGGAGAATCCTTTACCGGCTTCGCCTGCCCTTGCAGCTTCTATAGCCGCATTTAATGCGAGAAGGTTGGTCTGTTCGGCAATCGCACTGATCGTCTTGACGATTTCCTGTACCGAATCGGATTTCCTTGCTACTTCGCCAACGAGCGTGGTTGTCTGATTGGTGTGTTCCTGGACTTTTTCCATCATGCGGTTCTGTTCTTCAAGTTCATCCTGGCCGGTTTGTATTTCATTATTTGACAATTCAATCTGAGAGGCCAGATTTTGAGAGGTATCGGCTATATTTTGAGCACTGGCGGACAATTCCTCTACCCCCGCGTTAATTTCCTGCATGGCCGCTGAGACCTTCTGTACATTATCACCGGCATCGTCCGACTCTCTCACGAGTCCTTCAATAGAGCTCTCCTGTTTTTGAGACACATTGGTCAGAATCGCTGAGGAACCTTCCATCTGTTCAGTGGCCTTTTTCAGGGATTCGGTCAACGATGCAAGTCCATCAAGACTCCTGTTCAGTGTTCGGGCCATATGACCAATTTCATCCTGTGTTTCTGTCTCGTATCTTTGTGAAAGGTCTCCTTCGCCGAGAGCCTTTATAATATCTTTAACCGCTATGACCGGTTTTCTGATATACTTTCCACTCATCCAGATTCCGAGAATGAAGGCGATAACGATAGAAATGACGGACAGTGAAATCATTATGACCATCTTAGAGACTACACCGGAGAAGTATTCTTTTTCGGTGGCAACAGAAATAACCGTCCAGCCGTTGTCTAACTCGATATATCCGCCGGCGTACATTTCACCATCCAATTCTGTTGAGACGATGTTCTTCTCCCTATGTATACTGTCTTCAAGTGCATCAATGAAGGAATCCTGCATTCTGGAACCGATTAATGCCGGTATCTCATGGAAGAGATATTCGTAATCGGAATTAATGACAAAAGTTATGCCCGTTTTTCCAAATTTTCCCGCCATCAGTTTTTCCGCAAATTCTTTTAAATCGTAATCAACTGCAAAAACGCCGAGAACCTTTCCCTTTTCGGTAATGGTTCTGGCAAATGTGATGACCTTTTTCTGTGTCAGAATATCGTAGTAAGGATCTGAGTAAATGATTTTACCGGGGTTATTCACGGCTTTTACATACCAATCCCTTTTTCTCGGATCAAAATCCTTATTTAGGTTCTCCGCGAGTGGATATGTGATTAAACCGTTTAGTCTGGAAAATTGATCATAATCCTGTGCACCGATATAAACACTTAAAATATTCTCGTAATTATCGGTTACCTTCTTAAATTCGGCATAGGTCTCTTCGAGAGATCTTTTGCCGTTCAAGGTCTTTTCGGGTTCCAGTGTCGCTAAAAGATAGCCGATCAAGTCCTCGTAGGGTTGAAGGTTATCGTTTATTATCTCTTCATCAATTTCAAGTATAGAATTTATATCACTGATTCCCGTATTGAGTTCAGAACCGTACTGGAAGATAGTGGATACAACTGAAATCAATAATAACGGGATAACGGATGTAAAGATAATCAATAAGATAAATTTCCTCGTCAAGTTGAGATTTTTCATTTTTCCTCCCTTTGTTTTTTTCGAAATCGAAGTTAGTTAAACGTGTAAAAAGGTTAATAGAACAGTATGGCATTCTATGCTTCGTACATTTTATAGTATTTTTAAAAAAAGTCAAGATATAAACGGAAAAAATCTAATTAAAAATCTATAACCAATGATCACATTTTCTAAATAAAAGACGAAAGAAGAAAAAAGGTTTTTGTACACATATGGTAAAATAAAGTTAAAAAATGAATGTATATGTTAAATAGCCTTAATTTTGGTCGTATTGAAGTTTATCTTGTATAACTTATCTCTATAAAAAATAGAAAAAATATTTTTACAACCTATTGTCTGGAATTATTGTTTCAACCCTTTTAAATAGAGCAGGAGGCGGTTGTTTTCTTCCGGTTTTCGGATTGCAAAACGGATATGATTTGGTAATCCAAAAGAAGTACAGTCTCTTACGGCGATGTGCCCTTCTCTTAATTGGGTCCTGAGCAATGCTGCTTCTTTGACCTTCATGCAGAAGTAATTAGCCTCTGTTGTGATGTTCAACGCATGACTGATTCTCCTTTTTTCTTGCCAGATGAGTGGTAAGCTCATTTTCGTGAACTTAAACCTGTCGTTCAGGACTTCTATCACAAAGGCCTTTCCCGTGGACCCCAGGCTCCACGGCATCCTGTAATGTTTTAGACGCTGATAGGGATCATGGAAATAGCCGACTCTGATTCCGGGGAGACCGTAGATCTTCGTGAAGGTTCTCAGATGAACGGCTCCGTCGTAGAATACCGCTTCATGATCTTCGACAAAATCGGCAAAGGCATCGTCTATCACGGGAATGGCCTTTTTCATCAGGCAGGTTTTAACGAACCCGGTGACATAGTCTTTATCGTAAAATGTTCCCATGGGACTATCGGGATTGCATAAAAAGACGAGATCTCCCTCTTCCGCAATATGATGCGGGTGTTCATGGCGCAGAACAGGTCGGTTGAATATTTCAGCCGTTCTTGTGTATTCTCCATAACAGTGTTGCTGGACTATACATCTGCCGGGGAAAGCCATGAAAAGAAGGTATAACGTTTCCGTCGTCCCCGCCGTCAGATGACATGTTTCACCAATCATGGTGGAAAGTTCGTTATCGAGCTCTTCATAATAGATATATTTATCGGATATCTTTTTCGCCTCATCGAAGATTCTTTTCGTAAACGGGGGTCTGTAGGGATTGACCGAGATAGAAAAATCAAGGAAATCGGCGGGGACATTTCCCCCGTGCTTTTCATAGGTTCCATTCATCTTATGACTCCTTTTAAAATTCCCTGAAAGCTGAATTGACTGAATACAGAATGATCTGTCGTAAACAAAAGCGTCAGAACGATCGTGAGCGTGAGACCGATGACCATTCCGTATATTCTTAATGCCTGTTTCAGCTCTTTTCTCACGGGCAGGCGCCGATCGGGGTTGATATCATAAACACCGGTCTTCTTCAATCGAACATTTAAAATTCCGGAAATACAGGCAATAGACCATGTTCCGTTGATCTTGATGCCTCCATAACGTATAGCGGATCTCAGACATCTGACAGGCGAAATGAGTGAGAAGATGAACACCGAAAGTCGTGCCGGAATATAGTTGAGTACATCATCAAGCCTTGCCGCACATTTACCGAATTTTTCGTATCGTTCACTGTGATAGCCGATCATCGCATCCATCGTGTTGACACATCTGTAGACGAGGGCTCCGGGAAGTCCGAAGAATAAATAGTAAAACAGTGGAGAAAGCACCCCATCCACGAAATTCTCAGCAAGACTTTCGATAGCGGCTGAATAGAGTTCCTCTTTTTCAAGTGAAGCGGTGTCACGGCTGACGATCATCGAGGCGGCTTTCCTCAGTTCGTCAATGTTGTCCGTATCACATCTTTTGACATGTGTATAAAGGCTCGTGATGGAAAAGGTTGATTTAAGAATATATGGAAGGATCAGAAACATGAAGATTCCCGTATAAGAAATCCCAAGTGCAGCGAGTAAGCCTGCCGTACAGACGATCAACACGGTGAACAGTCCCGCCGGAATAGTTCTTGGCAGTCTTGCATCCAGAAAGGTGGTCAGCTTTCCGATCCAGACGACCGGATGAACGCTGTTGTGGGGTTCTCCAAAGAAGAGATCAAGCAAAAGGGCGATGAGAAACGACATCAATGATCCCTCAATAGCTCGTCAATCTCAAGATTCTTTTCCACCTCTGAAGAAAAGGCCTCGATTTCCCTGTCGAGTGAATTGCTCTCGGCTGTAATCATCGTTAATCCTTTCTTTTCTCTGAAGTAATTCAGAAATTGTGCCGTAAACTCATAATTATAAAACAGTCCGTGCAAATAGGTTCCAGCAACAGTTCCAACGATCACATCACGAAATCCCGTCTCATCGTTTACAGGGCTGCTGAAGACATCAACTTCAGCTGTTGGAAAGGTTTCACCATGTCTGATCTCGTAACCTCTTACGATTGTTTCCGTGTTATTCCAGAAAATGACTCTTTCCGTGTTTGTGGTTCTTTTATCTGCATTCATGATGGTTTTTACGGGGAGCATTCCGAGTCCCTTCATCTCCCCATAGCCTGATTCATATTCATCGATGATAGATTCACCGAGTATCTGAAATCCACCGCAAATACCGAGGATAAATGATCCAGTCTCTTTAGCCTTGCTCAAAGCCCAATCAATCCCCGTTTCTTTAAGCCATTTCAGATCATCAGCCGTTCTCTTGGAACCGGGTAGGATGATGAGATCACCTCTGACTTCTTTGGCAGAATCGACATATCTGACACCGTTAAACCAGGAAAGTGGACTGAAATCACTGAAATTGCTGATAAACGGGGTCTTAATCACACAGATGTCAATATCTCCCGTTTTTGACTCCCAGCTTTGCAGTGAATCTTCCTCGGGTATGGCGTTACCGATCATCGGGACGACACCGACTGTCTTTACCCCGTATCGATTTTCAAGGTAATCAAAGCCATCGTTGAGCATTTCCCTGATGCCTCTGAACTTGTTAAAGATGAACCCCTTGATTAGATTTCGTTCCTCATCACCGAATATTTCCATCGTTCCGACGAGTGAGGCGAACGATCCACCCCTGTCGATATCCGTTACGATGTAAGTATCCGCCTTCACGGCCTTGGCGACCGCCATGTTGGTCACATCGTATTTCATCAGGTTTACTTCAGCCGGGCTACCGGCACCCTCTATGATGACAAAATCATTTTCATCGATGAGTTTTTTCAACGTCTGAATTCCCTTGTCAAAGTATTTCTTCTTTCTGTTTGTCATATAAGAGGCGGCGGGAATCCTTTCGATGAAATTTCCCTCAAAAACGACGTAGGTCTCGCCATTCTCCGGTTTCAAAAGAATCGGATTATAGACAACGGAAGGTGCTTTTCCACAAGCTACCGACTGGATGTACTGCGCCACACTCATCTCCAGCCCTTCGTAGGAACAGATGGAATTCAGGCTCATGTTCTGCATCTTAAAGGGAGCCACATTATACCCCCTGTTCTTCAATATTCGGCACAACGCCGTACAGGTGAGTGATTTCCCCGCTCCAGAAGCTGTTCCCACTATCATGATTGGTTTTCCCATTTTGCCTCCAAATGTCCTGTGATTTTTTACAACACTTACTCCTGTAACAGGTCTCTTTTCAACGATGGAAAATAAAGATGCGAAAAACTGCCGAGGGTGTTGTTTTCATAATGACCTGAAAGGAATTCCATTCCGTTGGATGCCCTTCTGACCATCATCCCATTTTCATCCCCCCCACTTTCTATATAACCATAATGAAATTCATGCCCACGGAGTTCTCTGTTTTCAAAGATGAACTCATCCGGCAGTGAGAGGTATTCGTATCCGAAACGCCGATTCATTCGGCGCCCTATTTTTGCGTTCCCTTTAAAATATCCCGTCATCGGGTGATCTTCTATGGAGTCATGCAGATACATGAATCCCCCGCATTCTGCGAGAACCGGAATTTCAGATCCGCAAACCTCTTTGATCGCCCTTCGCATAGGGACATTTTCGGATAGCCCCTTCAGATAAATCTCGGGATATCCCCCGCACAGATAGTAAAAATCGGCCTCCGGGAGAAACTTATCCCTCATCGGTGAGAAGTATACGATATCATACCCGTTTTCTTCAAGCCATTCAATATTTGCCCGGTACATGAAACAAAAGGCCTCATCCCTTGAGATGGCCGCCCGTTTTGTCTTTTTATACAGAATAGGGTTTGCAGCCGTATTTATTTCTATCTCGTTGAAGATTGTATTCAAATTAATATGATCGTTGATAAGCCTGGCACATCGTTCCGAGATAGCGAGGAGCTCATCACTCAATTTGATCATGTCCGTATTGAGTCCGAGATGTCTTGAAGGAATCTTTAACCCTTCGTCATAGGGCAATCTTCCGGCAACACTTATACCGGTTAGAGCCTCTATCTCTTCCTTCTGCATCTGAAAGAGCTTGTCGGAACTTGATTTCGTGATAACGACAGAACTTATAATACTTCTCGAATTTTTAATGACTCCGTCAACCATTGCGGCAAGAGTCCTGATGGAAGGTCTTTCCTCTACAAGCAGGGTAACGGGAGATTTTGTGATGGCCGACACTTCATCGGTAGAGGCCCAGCCGCCTTTCAAACCATCGAGATGTCCCATGACCCCTTCTACGATCACATACTCTGTATCCTGCACTGCGTTTGAAAACCTTCTGTTCAACGCCTGTTCCGATTCAAAGAAAGAATCAAGATTGTAAATGGAGGTTTCAGGATCTTTCTGTAAGAAAGATCCTGAACCTCCCGGAAGCATCAGAGATTCTTCACGGTGATTAGTTAAAGTATTACTTAATACGACGTTGTGAAACATTGGATCGATAAAATCAGGACCAACCTTGCAAGAACACACCTTTCCCATTTTCTGCAACAGGAAAAGCAGGCCAAGCGTAAAGGTCGTTTTGCCGGAATTGGTCGTCATGGCACTGATCGTTGTCGTATTAATCCATTTCATATTATCTTACCAGTGACCTGATATGTTCGACGTAGATGTCTCTGATGTCCTTCATCTCTCCCATTCCTCTCAGAAGAACATCAACCTCAAAACCTTCGGATTCGAGAATGGATTTCCAGGAATCCTCTTCTTCGCCCGCCATATCATTTTTGGCATGATCACCGGCAACGAGCATGAGCGGAATGAGTTTTACCTTTTTATAATCCTTTCCTTTTAACACCTCAAGAATATCGTTAAATTCTGGATAACCTTCAACGGTTGCGATGTATACCCTGTCATATCCTTCAGCCATGAATACCGATTGCAGACAGGGGTAAGCCGAATTAGCGGGATGAGATGTCCCGTGTCCCATGAAAATGACGGCTGTATCGGCATCGACCGTTTTGATTTCTTCATCGAAAGCCCTTACCACCGCTTTGTAATCATCTACGCTTGAAAGAAGTGCCCCGCCGATTTCTATCTTTTTAAAATCGGCCCTGAAGGAGGTGGCATCTCTTATCACGTTGTGGAATTCCTCCCCGCTGATAACGTGCAACGGCTGGATGAGAACCTCTTCATAACCCTCATCTCTGAGTTTTGTCAACGCCTGTTGGACGTTATCGACGGATTGTTCTCTCTTCTCGAGAATTTTTCTGATGATGGATGAGGTGAAGGCTGTTCTGACCTCATATCCGTCCATGATAGCTGCGATATCATTTGTTACGGCATCAATGGTCTTTGACCTTGTATCTTCATGAGTCGTTCCGAAACTTGCTACGAGTACCGCTTTTTTCATTCGGCATCCTCCGTATGAACAGGGATGAATTCTGCAAGCAGGTTGAGAAAGTCAATTTCTGTAGGTACGGCGTTCATGTCAAGTCCATTGAACTGGTCTGTGATAGTAAAATATCGGCTCATGTATCCCTTAACTTTTTCGTAGGTGATCTGTTCTTCGGGATTGAAAAGTTTTGAATTCGTTACAGGAAGCATTTTTGCGAAAACAGCTGTTTCTACCGTGATGGCCTCAATCTGTTCATAATCGAGATCGCTGAAATCACCGTAGGTATGTGTCATATTTCCGTCCGTCACCTGTTCTACATCGTATCCCGGTGTGAAATACTGAACGGCATTTTTCTTTACCATCATTTCAGCATATCTGAGATTTGTGAGGGGTACAGTTTGTGCCTTAACTTTGTTAAATGTTTCAGGATAGATGATCCTTGCCAGTTCTTCTATACCGGTCAGAATTCTCCATGTGGGTCTGGACATGATCATTTCATCAACGATGTAAACCTCTCTCTCGTTGATTGCCTTGAGGGCACCATATCCAGGTTCATTGAGGATCTGATCCATTGTGACTTTGTTCATGGCACCTTTCTGTGCGATGTATTTATCAAGATCTGTTCCCCTTTCGAGTAGCTTTTCCTTTGAGAAATCCGCAACGGTTGATCCGCTACTCGTTGCCCTGGCGTCGTAGGCTATGTTTTCACCACCTGCCGTATTTACTACAAACCAGGCGATAGAATCCGGTGTGGGGGTCTTGAACGATTTATGAATCGTTTCAAAAAAAACGGTCTTCCTCTCCGATTCGGGGATAGTGGCGACCTTTTCTTTAATGAGTTCTATTTCCGTATTGAAATCTTCCATCATCTGTGTGGCTGCTTCCTCTTTTCCTGTGAGCATTCCGAGTCTTTCTATATAGGAAGCCATCTCTTCTACACTTTCAGGCTGCATGGAAACGACGGTAATCCCCATATTTTCAAGTTTCTCAACGAGTCCACCGTATTTTCTCGTGATGAACGGCCTGATCAGAATGAGATCCGGGTTGGCCGCAATGAATTTCTCCGCGTCGTCCTTGTAACTGTAGGCGGGCAATGCGTGTACCTGTGGCGGGAAAGCTTCACTGGTGGAAACCCCAACGAGTTGATCCCCAGCTCCAAGATGAAACAGATTTTCCGTATGTGCCCCGTAAAGTGTGATGATTCTTTCAAACGGTTTGTTGAATTCTACAATTCTTCCCTCGTCATCCGTAATGGCCTGTGCCAGTATAACGGCTGCAAAGAGTAAAATCAACGTTGTTACCAAAAGGATCCTTTTCATTTTATACCTCCGTAGTCTTATATAATTCCCCTTGTCATTACAAAGGGCTTGCCTTTATGGCTGTCCTGTATGATTTCCGACTCTATTCTGAAAATATCTTTCATGTTTTCCTCGGTCATAATCTGCCCCGTTCTGCCGGCCCTTTTTACTTTGCCGTCTTTCATCATGAACAGTTCATCACAATAGAGAGAGGCCAGATTCAACTCATGGAAAACGGATAAGACCGTCTTCTTCTTTTCCCTGACCCATTTGTTGATGGTGATCAGGAGACTGTGACAGTAAAATGGATCGAGATTTGAAGTGGCTTCGTCGAGAAAGATGATATCCGTATTCTGAACAAGGGCACGCGCGAAGATGACACGCTGTCGTTCACCGCCACTGAGTGTTGTAAAATCCCTGTCGAGAAAGTCACCGAGTTCGAGTTCGCCAACAACTTCATCCACAAGGGCTTTATCCGATTTCGAGAAGGACGAAAAACGCTTGATGTAGGGATGTCGACCCATCTTGATGACATCAGAAACGGTAAAGGGAAACGGAATGTCAAAGGATTGCGGGACCAAAGCGATGTGCCTTGCGATGTCTCGTTTTGAATAACTGTTCAACGGTTTTCCGTACAGGCAGATCTCCCCCGTATGATATTTCCTGTAATCACAAAGTAGATCCAGTAAGGTTGTCTTTCCGGACCCATTTGGTCCGATGATACCGTAGAACAAACCTTCATCGAGCTTCAGAGAACAATCCTTGATGATAGAAACCTCTCCAATCCTGTAATGAACCGATTCTGCCGTCAGAATGTCTTTCTTATCCATTCAATCATTCTCCTTTCAGCTTTTTTCTGAAGATAAAGATAAAGAACGGACCCCCGAGCAAAGCGGTTATCGTTCCGATGGGAACTTCGGCGGGCAGCCAGGCTCTTGAAAAATTATCCGCCGTTGCAAGTAGTGCCGCGCCAACCAGTGGAGAAAGTATCATCAGCTTTGTGTTGTCCGGTCCCGTAACCATTCTGACAAGATGTGGAATGATCAAGCCGATAAAGCCAATGATTCCGGCGATGGAAACGGTAATCGCTGAAAGTAACGAGGCCGTTATCAGGATGGTGGTTCTCAGGCGGGACGTGTTGATCCCGAGTGATGAGGCGTTCTTATCCCCAAGGGAGAGGACATTCAGATCCTTTGAATAGAAGAGTGAGATGATGAATCCCAGGATGGTGAAACAGAGCAGGATGATCACTTCGCTCCATTTCTTTGAGGCAAAACTCCCCATCAGCCAGAAGACGATGCTGCCCACTTCTTCTCCGGCGAGATGTTTCATGAAACTGAGTGCGGCTGAAAAAAAGGCGGAGATGATAACGCCTGCCAGGACCAGCGACACGGGAGATACCCTTCCGTTCAGGGTTGCCATTCTTAAAACGATCAAAAGTGTTATCAGGGCAAATAGGAAGGCACAGATCTGAACGGTGATCACACCAAAAAAGTTCCAGCCGAATACGATGGACATGGCTGCTCCGAGTGCCGCTCCGGATGAAATCCCGAGTGTGTAAGGATCGGCGAGTGGATTCAGCAAGACCCCCTGAAAGCCCGTTCCGGCTATTGAGAGAGCAGCACCGGCTATGGCGGCGGCGAGTATCCTCGGCAGACGAACTTCGATAACGACATACCAGAGCGTCCCATAGGTCTCTTTCGCCGCTTTCGGATCTTTTATCGTTTCAACGATGATGCTGAACACATCCCGCATGGAGATGTTCATATAACCCGTACAGGTGTAGTACATCAACAGAATGAGTGTCCCGATAAAACTGCCTGTTGCGAGTAAAGCAAATCTGTTTTTTTTCATTTATTTACCCCTATACTAAATTTTAATTCCTCAAGGTCTTTAAAAATTCTGCCCGTTTTCTTCTGTGGCATCCGCAACCCCAGGAAATCAACATCATTCTCAACCAGCACGGTCCTTTTTACATCCGTTCCCCCTTCTTTTCCCGAATCCTTCAGCAACACCAGCTCCGGTCCTATCTCGTCGAGTGTTGTTCTTAAGAGAACTTGATTGTTCATCTCAGTGGGAGAGAACTTCAGGGGAATTAAGGTTACTCTTTCAGAGAAAAAATGAGGCCTTTTGATCGAACGCAGATAGATTCGGCAATCGTAATGTGAGGCATCCAGCAACCGTGCAATTTGTTCAGATCCGTTACATCCCATGAAGCTTAGAATTTTTCCGGCCCTTTTTTCAACGATCTTGGCCGTTAATGTTTTGTAATCTTCAACGGTCTCAGACTCGTTAAGACAACTTTGCCGCTGATAACGCCACAGCATTTTATTTAAGCCCGCAGAATCCGGTAGACGATTCAGGATTTCAGCGATGAAAAGCGCGTGTGGATGTGTCATGTCAATAACCAGATCAAATAACGCTTCATTCTCTTCAAATTGGACTTTTAAGGTTTCGTTCGATTGTGAGATATTAACGATTTTTCCGATTCTGTATTCAAACGGATACGTCTTCATCGGCTTTGTCGTGAGCGTATAGGTAAAAGCCACGCCTTTTTCGTTAAGAAAGAAGCCAAGGGCTTTTGCCTCCGATGTCCCTCCGATGATGAGTATCCTTTTGTTCATATCCTATAGCCTCTTGGTGTGAAAAGCTTACCATCCTTTTCCCGACAATTTTCATCACAGAAAAAGACGATACTCATCATGTTCAGGTCTTCTTTCCAGTTTTCGGGTGCCTCGGAGAGTTTGAAAAAATGGGATTCCTGTTCTTTCATAAAAGCGTATTTAACAACTCCTATGTAAAAATTTCCACGATACGTTTTGAACAGTTCAAGCACCTCGTCAAACTGGCGTTTTCGCTTGGTGCTGACCGGGTTGTACAGGCAGACGGTCACGCCACTCTTGGCGAAATGAAATGCCCTTGTCCTGATCTTTTCAAAGGGCACGAGCAGATCCGACAGACTCAGAACGGCAAAGTCCAATGCGATAGGTGCACCGAGAATAGAGGCGGCGGAACTCGCTGCCGTAACTCCCGGAATGATTTCGATATCAAGGTCTTCAGCCATTTCTATTGCCAGTGTTGCCATTCCATAAACGCCTGCATCACCGCTTGAGATCAACGCCACACAGTTACCTTCCGAGGCAAGTCTGATAGCTTCTCTGACACGGTCAATTTCCTTCAGCATGCCCGTTGACACGAGCTTATCCTCTGGTACGAATGCGCTGATCCTTTCGATATATCGGTTGTATCCAACCACATAATCCGCCCTGTCTATTGCCGAATAGGCGGAAAACGTCATATTATGCTGTCCGTTTGGACCGATTCCGACGATGAATAATTTTCCTCTCATATTAAGACCTCCGGTACCGTTTCTCTTGTGTATTCGTAATTCATCCATTCTGTATCTTCCATCTCGAAAAGGGCGAATTTTGTCGTCCGGCTCTTAACGGTCAGCAGTTCTTTTCCCCTTTTAGAAGCGAGATAGGCGGATGGTTGAGAAACATGGGATACGCCCATATGTCTCCTTACCACTTCGTTGTCATCAAGGTTTAATTCCCTAATTGCCACACTCAACGCATCGTTTTCAAAATAGGATGTCTCTGGAATCGCAGCCTTTCTGGCGAATCCATGAAACTGACGACTGTTCCATTTTCTCTTGTGACTCGTGAGGATGAGGATCCTCTTCTGATACTCTTCCGGTATCAGTTGACAAAATTCGTTATACAGTTCGGTGGTACGTATGTCCTTGTGAAATCCGGCACCCAGCACCAGATTCTTCTTTTTCAGATTGAGAATTGTTCCACCCGCCTCAAAGCCAACATCCGCTTCATCTGAGACTTTAAGATAGTCTTCCGGAAAATGGAATGTTTCCGGAAACCCTTTAATCATAATCTGCTGAGAAGAGAGTAGTCTGGAATTGATCTTCAGAATTCCCTCATGATTATCCGGCATCATCTTGTGTCTCAAGGCAAACAAGTCGATTCCAAGTTTTCCGTTAAGATCGGTTGCCGTTGTAAAAACGGGTGTACAGTTGTAAACGGCCTGTAATTCCCTGCATAGATCAACGGCTCCTCCGAGATGCGAAGACAGAACCGGTATGCAGAACTG
>DAINPP010000049.1:0-15258 GCA_036743375.1 Thermotogae bacterium
ACTTTTGCTTAAAGCACCATAATAAAGTCAACAAATCAGAATTCAAAGAGGAAATTAAGAAAGTCTTTTCTGATGATGAGGTATTTAGAAAAAAGGAAAGGGAATTATACGAGGTATTCACCACTCAATTTGGTGGACAGTTAAATTATTTTCAAAATAAAGATATGTACCACACTAATAAAATACTGAAGATATCCAGATATGATCAAATGGAACATTTTGAAAGAGTAAACAAGATAGCAAAAACCTCTGACTGGAAGACAAAATTGGATGATATGTTGAATATTTCTCAAAAACATGATCAAATTTATTTTTTTCCTGCAGATAATCAAAAGAATCAACTAGAAAAGAATATACTCAATATTCTTGATGCCCTTGATCTTGCTAAAGTTAAGTATGAAGGGGGAAATTCTCCTGTTACAATCCTTCAATGTGCAGATAAAGTGGCGAGAAATTTTATTCTAAACAACATCAATAATTACAACCCCAAGATCTCAACTCAAATAAGAAATCAGGTTGAATCCAATATAAAGGCAGCAGCTTATTTTTATAACACGCCCATGACAAGTGAACAGAGATGGGATTTTTTGGAACGATTTTTCCTTGGAGAAATTGATATTGAACTTTAGTGTGACACAAATACATTGAGTTACACTTGTTAAAACAGATTAAAGTAAGACCACATACACACAGGGGCGGAGGCTTTGCGTTGATTTACCGGTTGCTATCAATTTTGAGAATATCCTTGAGCGTTTCTATCGGAATTTCTGTTATCTCTGCAATTTGTTCAATCGTCATACCGGTACTTACAAGCTTACGTGCAATCTGTACTGCTTTGGCATCGCTTGCACGTTTTTTCTCGGCTTCGATGGAAGCTCGCTCGTGCATAGCCTTATTTCTTGTCCAGTAATCTATCTTTTCCTGTTCAGTCATGTTGGTGAAGTCAACCATATCAATCGCCTCCTTAAATCCTTCTTTTTTGCCAGCTAAAACCTGGACCCTTTCATCTTCAGGATCTTCAATAAAAAGCATCCACTGATATAACGGATTCTCCTGAAGGAATTTGTCAAAACTTTCAACCTTCATAGCCTTACGGAGTTTTGCCAATTCGAGGAAATGAATTTCCATATCCGTACTCAAAACAGACTTTTCATCTTTTTCCATAAAGACATAAGATGTGTGAATTTTCTCGCTTTCTTCTATCTCAGTATAATCCAATATATTGATGGCAACACATTTGCTCAGAACACTGTAATCTTCAGATGCTTTCAATCCTTCAGCTACCATATTTGACAAGTAGTACAGAGTACGTTTCCTCATTGCTTCGTCCCGTCGAACCTGAATCTCTATATTTATCATCAGATTGTTATTTGTCTCGGCACGGATATCCAATATTGCCAGTTTATCGTCAATTGTCCTTTTATCCAGATATGGATTTTTTATTGAAACGCTCGTTATTCTTTCTGCAGCATCTGCAGGATATTCAAATACAGCATTCAAAAAAGCTATCAAGATGTTGGGATGCTGTTCATTCCCAAAGACACGCTTAAAAGCATAGTCTACCTTTGGATTGATATATCTTTGACTCATTGTTTCACCTCTTCTTAATCAGAAGCCATTCTAATTATATCATTTGTTGAGATATTTCCATGTTTTGTTTTTATCTCAAAGCAGGACACCCATAACACAGAGAGGCAGAGGTTCCGAGTTAAATGATTGGTCGATTGAGAATATCGTGATAAAATTTGTGTGTATTACAGAAAGACCATTTTGACGACGGATCATTTACCGGAGTCGATAAATGAAGGGATAGAGAGAATGAATCTGATTGATTTTTTGTTAGAGGAGTCTGAAAATGAACGCTGATATGGAATATATTCCTTTAAGGGAAATGAACGATGAGAAGATTCAAGGATATATCGCAGATCAGGAACTCTCAATCCCACAGTTAGATCAAATCGAGGATGGCTTTGTAGCGTTTAAAGATACACGGATCGTTGGAATGACAGGATTCTGGATGAATGATTTTCACCCGAACAGGGAATATTGTTTTGTTCATGTGATACCTTCCGAAAGAAGAAAGGGGATTGGAAAGGCGTTCTTTCAAAGACTTGAAACCGTTTCACGTATGAAAAAATTTCAGGTAACCTTTGATTCTTATGTAATGGGGTATGGACCTTTTTTGAAATTGATGGGCTTTACACTCACCAGAGAAACATGGGAATATACGGTGGAACGGGAAGATCTCATGCCTTCCCTTTCAATAGGCGTTCAAATCGAAACGGTAAAAATGCTCTCCGAATTGTCGGATAAACAGTTTAAGCTGCTTGTTCAGCGGCAACATAAACGCTTATCTGATTTCATATACTTCTGAAGGGAATTCTGTTTTTGTGGGTTATACGGGAAGTATTATGAATGAAATTGACAGTAAGGAATTTTTCTCATATTGTGCAGACAAATTGTTCTATAAATATCGATATCTTGAACTTGAAATAGACAGTATGGATCGCGATACGTTGCTTTTTTTCCAATGCTTTGGAAAGAAGAAAATGAATCTGTGGGTTGCTTATGTTAAAGCCATTTAAAGAAAGGTTCGATAAGGTTGGAAAAGATGAAATTTTTAAAGATCAATAGAAACGAATACGGTTTATATTCGGGGCATGAAAGGCTGGGAAAAGGCTTTATCCATGAAAGCCCCGATTATAAATTTTATGATAGGCAAAAGATGAATTACTTTATAGAGTACGATTTGGAGGAAAATGGCAATGAAGAACATGCAACCGTTATTGTGAATAATCTGGTTGAAATTGCAAAACCGAAGAGAAATGCTTATAAGGAATGGGAAGCCAGGGTATATCACTGTTGCTTTGCACATGATAAAAATGCCATAGAATTTTATCAGAGAATAGATGGTTTTATGGTAGATGAGGGGATGCATGTGTTGACTCTGAAGATTGACACAGATTTTGAAGCCATTAAACTGGATCCACAATATGCTGTTGAAGATAATCCTTTGGATACGGAAGAAAAGATAGATGAGTTGATAAGGCATCATGGGGAATCTTTCAAGTCGGGGCTGTATATACCGGAAGATATTGAGGCATTGAAGTTGAAGAAAGGCTTCAAGTGTATTTCTATAAGGAAAGAAGGGGGGATTGTCGCTAATTTATTACTCTTCATAAAAGCAGATGGTGTTGGCTTTCTGGAGGATATGTTTGTGAATCAATCGGAACGTGGTAATGGATTGGGGAAATGGATAGCACGGATAGCTATGTGTTGGGATAAAGGAGTCGACTGATAACCTTTCATCCTTCCCGTGTCATATCGATCTGGCGTTCTTTCGGATTGCAGATGAAACCCAGACTCTGATAGAGATGTACCGCGTTATCATTACATTCATCCGCGGCGAGGAAGCATCTTTCGACCCCTCTTTCCAGTCCGTAGGCAAAGGCCTGTCTCATGAGCTGTCTTCCGTTTCCCTTGCCTTGACAATCCGGTGTAACGACTATCTCACGGATCCAGAGTGTCTTCTTCTCTCCATAGGTCGCGACGAAGACACAGCCGATTAGCCTGTCCCCTTCAAAATAGCCGATAACCGCCTTGTCGCCGACCCCGTCATCCGAATCGTTTCGAATCCAGTCATGGCAGAATGTTACACTTTGACCCGTAAATCCTCTGGAGTATCCCCGGCAGGAGATGGTTAACGCCGAAATGGCCTCCGCTTCTTTTTCGGAAAGAATGGTGTTACAGGGCAGTGTTTCTTCGGATGAAAGGGATTCTTTGAAGTAATCATTCCAGATGGCAAACAGCTCAAATCCTCTTTCTTTCAGCGTGTCTACCCATTCTTCCGGTATAAACGTGATGGAAAGTGCCTTTTTATCTGACGGGATGTTTTCCGTCAGAAACTGCACCTGATTCGCGGCCCAATGCAGTTCATCTATCGCCTTTTCTTCGTTCTTTCCGGTGAGCAGTATACCTTTCTCATCGTTGTGAATAAGGCGATAATTTTTTAACTCCTCATATTCCGAGTAGTTCAGCGAGGTGTATTTAAATCCCGATGCTTTATTTTTTAATATTTTAAATTCATTCTCGTTCATTTTTTCTCTTTCTTTGCCATTTCTGTCAGCATTTCTACTCGCTCGTTGACGATCTTTCTATGCTGTTCTTCGGTCCAGGCCGGATTTTTATTTTTCCGGAACTTGTCGCAGGGGATCTGAACACATTCACCGCAATGGGTCAACCCTTTATCGATGATAGCGCATTCGTAAAAATCACAGACTTCGAGTCCGACTTCATCCAGCCAGCAGGCCTTTCCCTCTATGGTGTGACAGCCCTGACATTCTTCAGGATAGATACAACATTCACTGCAGATACACCCGCATACTCCGATTGTCTTTTCCATGACTCCCTCCAATTTATCGATATCGATTAGAGCACTAACCTGAGAATTTCCTCGTCGTCATCTTTCTCACCGGTATCTTCGAACCCGTAATTCAGGTAGAACTGGTAGGGGCTGACTTCTCCCATCACACAGGAAGTGAAGAAGGTTTTATTTCCCTCTTGTCTGAATTTGTCGGTGATGAGGTCCAGTGCCTTCTTTCCATATCCCTTTCCCTGATAATTCCCACCGATCATGAAACGCCAGAGCATGACACTTGGCCTTTCACCGCCGGGAAGCTCTTCCTCTTCCGGTTTCATGTCGACCATGACAAAACCGATGGGTTCTTCATCGAGGTATATGGCCCTGAACCAGGCATTGTCCGGTGCAAAGTGTGCCTGTGCAACGGAATAGACATTCGAGGCAACGCATTTCTGCTGTTCCGGTGAAAGAGTATTACTCAATCGGCATACCTTTCCCAGGTTTTTCATGTTCATTTCGACCAGTCTGACTTCACTCATCATAACACCCCTTTATCTCTATCTCTATCGTTTCTGTATTATAACAGAAATTTTTATGGAGGCATGTAATTGGCCGATAAAAGTAATAATGTTATATATTTTATTATAACTAATTTGGAAACGGGACAAAAACGACGAAATCATCGGCTAATATCACCTCAGAAGGGCTAATCCGTGTAAAGCTACCGGTATGCCGTTTCGTTTGATGCGTACGTTCATCTATAATAGTTATCGAAATGTTGTTGTGGTGGTTTCGTGAAACCGGTAAACGGTTTTATTCAGGCAGAGCGTGTTTTAAAAAGAGGAGTGGATATGCGATTAATTCAGAATTTAGACGTGTCAAACCGTTCAACGGTTGTGAAGACGACGATCAGTGTACCGGAAAGGTGCAGACGGATAACGGTTAATAAAAGGATAGAGGCTTCAGTCGATAACTTTTTCAGAAACAGGATAGACATCTCTTTCTTTGATGATACGGGGAAATGGTATGGGAGGTTTGACAGGGGAAAAGATACACTCGTTATCGATGATGAATCGGAGATCATCGGAACGATTGCCTCCGGGCAGTGGGATGTCTATTTTGAAGTGTTTCAGATCTTCGAAACGGTCACCATCGTGCTGGATTTCACTTTTGACTATTACGATGATTATCAGACGTATACGGGAGAATTACACACGCATACGAATCTCACAGACGGACAGCTGTCTTTCGATGAGCTATCGGGATGTCTCACTGAAAAAGGCTACAATTTCTTTTTCGTCTCTGATCACAATTCAGCGGCTGCATGGGACGGATTGGATTCACTGAAGGCTATCAGAGGCTATCGTGCACTTGAATTGACCACTTTTTACGGGCATATCCTCCTCCTTGGGCTAAACGGTTATGTTTCCTGGTACCGTACGGACGGTACGAGAAAAGAGATGAAAGAGATACGAGAAGATGTCCGGTCGAAAGGTGGATTGATGGGAATTGCCCATCCCTATACAACCGGTGGTTTTTTCTATCCGGGATGCGGTTGGGAGAACCGGATAGAACCGGAAGTTCTTGACTTTGTGGAGATCTGGAATTCAAAGGTGGAGAATTACAATAGCAACTGGGAAGCGATCAATCACTGGTTGAATCTGTTGAAATCGGATGTCAGAATCTTTGGGACCTGTGGAGCCGATGTTCATCGTTATAAAGATCTGGAACCCGCTTTACAAATGAGGGTACTGTCGGTGAAAAACGATGAAAGTTCAATCATCGATGCCATCAGAAAGGGCCGTTTTTACATGAGCAGAAAGACTGATCTACTGCTTGATGCAGGAGGAAAAGTCTTCGGACAGACGCTCAGTATAAAAAATACCGCGGAAGAGCCGGGTAAGGTGAATATTGTCTATCGGATCGATGAGATGAATGAGGGTACAGAATGCTTTATCATCTCAAAAAGTGGTATGATACCTTTAAATGAGAGTTCTGGAACAGTCAACTGGGCAACGGAAAATGAGAGGGATTTCCTTGTTCTGATCGGCATAGGGCCGGATAAACAGCTTGAGATCATCACCAATCCGATCTTTATAGAGAGGGAATAAACGAATCAGTCATTGATGCCTGTTGATGAGTGCTTGGGCTTTTTCTGTTTTCGGGGAGGATTTATGTCTAAAACTTTTTATGTATTGACCGCAATGATATTGACCGTTCTACTCTTCTCCGGCTGTATATGGAGTCCGCCGAGTCCCATAAATCTTCAGCCGGAGTCCGGTACGGTCAATATTCCAGCTGAAGTCAGTCTGAGCTGGGATATTGTGGAGCCGGGAGCCAACTGGATCACGTTGAAATATAATCTGTATCTTTCAGAGGATGATGATCCGGGTTTGTATACCGCAGATCTTGAAAATAACTGCTATACCATCATCGGTTTAAAACCGAATACAACCTATTACTGGCGGGTTGTTGTCAAGAATGTGACTCAGGGGACCTTTGCCAGTTCTCTGATGTATCAGTTTCAGACCGGGAATTTCTGATTTTCAAAAATAATCAGTCCATACAACCAAGCGATAGAGTGAAGAGCACTTTATCGCTTATTTTTTTGCAAATCGCCTGTACAGAGTTAAATGGTCCGGCAACTTGGGGTGGATTAAGAGAATAAGCCGAAATATTGTATAATATTGTATTAAATATGGAGGTGAATCATATGAATAATACTAAATTGATCAGCTTGTTCAGTGTTCTACTGCTTATTTTTTCCGTATCAGTTATCGCTTCGGCCTATCAGTATCCGATCAAGGATGCCCATTGTCATTTTGTCGATTTCGTCCAGAATACGGATGGGATCGATGCCCTGCTGGAGAATATGAATAAGGCGGAGGTAGAAGAGATCATCCTCTTTGGCCTTCCGGTTTCAAAGACCTGGGAATTTACAGAACCACTGAGGCCTGTGTATTACGACGATGATGATTCGAAGGTCTATTATTATTCCACCACCGATATCATCCTCGCCAGAAGACTGCTACAGGCAACCGAGGAACAGCGGAAGCGGATTCATCCCTTTATCTGTGGCTTCAATCCAACGGATAAAAACGCAGTTGATCATATCAACCGCATGCTGGAATGGTTTCCGGGTTTGTGGGAAGGGATAGGGGAAATCCTGACGAGACACGATGATCTCTCACGTCTGACTTATGGAGAGCAGGCCAGAGCCAATCATCCGGCACTGGATGCCGTCTATGAACTCGCTGCGGAACATGGATTTCCCGTCTGGATACACAGCGATATCGGAACAACCGGGAAGGAAGATGCCATCTATTTTCATGAGATAGAAGAGGCGATCGCCAACCATCCGGAAACGACCATCGTCTGGTGTCATGTCGGTTATTCGAGATATCTGAAGATTCCGACGATCATCGAGAACGCCAAATCACTCCTGGATAATTATGATAATGCATGGGTGGATCTTTCCTGGATTGTCTTTGATGAACAGATCGTACAGAATGGTGAGATTGACCAGGACTGGCTGGATTTTGTTGAAACTTATGCCGATAGGATATTGATCGGTACGGATAAGATCGGACATTTTGATTCTTACGTCTCCGAGATCAGGAAATACGATGCACTTCTGAAGGAACTATCCGCGGAAGCGGCGAACAAGATTTCACATCTGAATTTTGATAAAATATTGAAGGGTACTGAATAGCGTTTATATCGGATCATTTCTGGAAGCCCCCAATTTTGACCGGAGCTGACTGATCTTCACAATCAGAATTGTGTGCTTCTGTGTGTTTATCTGACATAATTCAAAACCGTTCTTCGCTTACCATTTTCGGGATAAAAACCGCATCCTCCCCATTGTGGATCGGCTGCCAGACCTGAGCAAAGAAAGGATTATGCTTTGCCGTCTCGGCAAAGTTCCATGATTTTCTTTCACAAACCGGACACCAGTGGCCGGCTTTCAGTATCAGATAGGGTGTGGCATCGAATTCATGCCCGTCATGACATCTCCAGCGAAGCGGTGAATACAGGTTCCCTGTTCTCATATCTTCAGAAAGACATTCACCACCTCTGAACCGGGCTGCCTGTTTCATGTCCGATAGGGAGAGCTCGTTAACCGGTTTGGTCTCATCGTAGCCGTGATCGAGAAATCTCGGTATCCGACTCGGTGTAATCATCTCATAACCTTCCTCCCAGCTTCTGATCAGACCTTTCTTCTCCACAGAGCCAAAGAAAGCGGCGATCCACTGGTCCTGATGATTCTTTATCATCCAATCCGGTCCACGTTCTTTTGTCTTTAAGGAATTGATCGATCTTCGAAGGATGGTTGCCGGATCGAAAAATCTCTTCATGAACCGGATGGCGAGTGAGGCGTTGATCGTTTCGGTTTGCCGGGCGAAATACCGGTCGGGATCAACGAAACGAAACCGGGTGATGTCATTCAGCCTGTCTGAATCGGTAAACCATTGTCCGTGAAAATTGAACAGGGCAAGATCTTTCGGATCGAGGATTTCCTCTATCCTGACGTTATAAGCGGCGAAATACCGTCTGATAAATTCCGCATACGTCCACCGCCATCTCTCTCCACCGCCGATGTTGTACACGTTTCTCCAGAAATAATCGGGGATCCGATCTTCACAGACATTGGCCATCAGTCTGCCGGATTCCGCTGAGGTAACCCATTCGAGTCCATTGTTCAGATTCTGGTGAAAGATAATCGGATCGCCGGCACCTTTCGAATTGACGGGGAGCATACCGGTCTGCCTGAGAGAAACCCATCTGCGCAGTCCGGATTCTATCACCGCCCTTTCCGAAGCCACTTTTGAGACACTGTAATAGTCAAACATGGAGGGCTTGATCGGATCTCCGCATCTGCCCCAGTGAATAGGCGGCATCCGGCAGCCTGTTTCACCAACGGTACCTATGTATACAAATCCGATCTCATCGGCATTCGGTTGCTGTTTGATGGCGTTGAGGATATGAACGGTCGAGCCGTAATTAACCCGCATGCAGGCTTCCGGATGATCATCCGCCATCGGGGAGACCAGCGCGCCGATGTGTAAAACGTAATCCGCTCCCCTCACCCCTCTTTCTATATCCGCCTTGTTTTTCATATTTCCGAAGATGATTTCTATATTTTCATCATCTCGATACCTTTTGCATTTTTTCCTTTCGCTTGTTGTATCGAGAACCAGTAATCGGATCCTGAATCGTTCAGACCTTTCCCTTAATTCTTTGACCGTTTCTGATCCCATATTACCGGTTCCACCCGTTAAGAACACCGTCTTTTTTTCCCTCATGGCCACCTTCTTCTATGGCAATTTTGATGATAAGTGCAGTAATAACCCTCTCAGTTACAACAGAGATCAGGTGAAGTGGAAAATAAACAATATGATTTATATGAATATGGCTTATAATACATGAAATACCGAAAAATTTAAAGGTGTTTACATAAAGAGGTTGAAAGATTAAAGTTATGAAATCAGATTTATTCAGGAGGGAAAATGAGACTCGTAAAACCAACTTATGAGATGAAGGAGCAATACCAGGTCTTTGAACAGGAGTGGAAGATGAATGATGAGGCGATTATCCCGTATTCGGTCAGATTACTCGATAATTCCTATGAACGGTGGTGTGATCTCGTCGCTTTGTATGAGACGACGGCTCCGGAAAACTTCGTTAGTGCCCACACTTTTTTTATGATAGACGAGATCGGGAAGATAATCGGTGCCATCAATATCAGGCATGAATTGAACGACTTTTTGCTGAATTACGGCGGGCATATCGGGTACGGCATCGTACCTTCCGAAAGGGGAAAGGGGTATGCCTCTCTTATGCTTTCGCAGGCATTACCGATCGCAAAGCAGTTCGGAATACGAAACGTACTTCTTGTCTGTGATAAGGTGAATACGGCTTCTGCAAAGACGATTATCGGCAATGGGGGCATTCTTGAAAATGAGATGTTTCATAATGGTGAATTAATTCAGAGATATTGGATTAATCTGCTATAATTATCGTTGAATAAAACATTCTTTTAAATAAAAGCTGTCGGATGCGTATGACAAGAGATAAGGTACTGTTAAAATAGACTGCGGTATAAGGGGTGATCGCTGTGAGCAGAAAATCAAATTATGAACTCAGAAAATTTGTCGCACCTGAATTTATTTTCGGTAATGGATCACGGAGCCATTTAATTAATTATGTCAGAAACCTCGGGGGGAAAAGGATCTTTCTTGCCTCCGATCCTGGAGTGGAAAACGCCGGGTGGGGCAAAGAGATGGCCGCCTTACTCGAGGCACAGGGATTTGAGACCGTTATCTTTGACGAGATTTCCCCCAATCCCAGAGATTTTGAAGTGATGAAGGGAGCGGATCTGTATCTGACTTCACCGTGTGATGTGATGGTTGCCGTAGGCGGCGGTTCTGTCATGGATTGTGCCAAGGGAATCGGAATCATAGCCACAAACGGGGGGCATATATATGATTACGAAGGGGTTGATCAGGTTCCCGCCCCCATGCCGCCATTAATTTGTATTCCCACAACAGCGGGAACATCGGCAGATGTATCGCAATTCGCAATCATAAATAACACTTTGGAGCATTATAAGTTTGCAATTATCAGTAAGGCGGTAGTACCGGATGTGGCGTTGATTGATCCGGAAACACTGGTCTCCATGTCCTCTTATCTGACGGCCTGTACGGGAATAGATGCGCTCGTTCATGCCTTTGAGGCGTATGTCTCAAACGCCAGCTCACCGATAACGGATCTTCATGCACTGGATGCCATCCGGCTGATCTCGGAGAATCTGATCCAATCTATCAACCATCCTTCCGATCTTGGTCTGAGAAATGCGATCATGCACGCCAGTCTGCAGGCAGGGCTTGCCTTTTCAAATGCCAGTCTTGGCTGTGTTCATGCGATGGCTCACAGTCTCGGCGGCTATCTTGATCTGCCGCACGGGGAGTGTAATGCGTTACTGCTGCCGCATGTGGTTAATTATAATTATGCGTTCGACAGCGAGAGGTATAATAAAATAGGCGAAGTGATGGGAATGGATATGAAGGGGCTTTCCGGGAAAGAGGCGCATCATCGGATTCTTGATCATCTTTTTGATTTTTCAAAGCGATGCGGCATAGAAGGTGGACTGGAGAAGAGAGGTGTCGCTATTTCAGATCTGCACATCCTTGCCGATAAGGCGATAAACGACCCATGTAATGCAACTAATCCCAGAACACCGACAAAAGAGGATATAGAAATGGTCTATAAGGAGTCGTTGTAATGAATCGCAGACAAGACTGGAAGAATATCCGAGAAGGAATAATCGGTCTGAACGAGACCTCTCAGAAAAAGAGTTATTTTCCTGAGCTGAAGAAGAAGATAGAAGAATTGGAGACGGCAAAGTCACAGATTCAACTGTCTGAACAGAATTTGGAAAATCTGTTCAACGCGATCAGTGATGCCATCATTATCAACAGATATGATGGAACAATCATAAAAGTCAATGAAGCGATGCTAGAGTTATTTGAGGTGAATCAGGACAATTACAATCATTATACGATCTTGGAATATTCGGATTTGGAACAGACTGTAGGCAAAAGTTATGAAGAGGTAGTTGATGAAGTAAGAGCAAATGGAAAATTTGTGTTTGAGTGGCAAGTGGTCAGACCGCTGTCAAGAACAGTTATAAATACAGAAGTTTCTCTTAGTAATTATAAATGGTATAACGAAGATGTCCTGGTTGCCGTTATCAGAGATATATCCGAACGCAAGCGTTTTGAACGGGAATTGAAGGCAGCCAAAGAGGAAGCCGAAGCGGCAAACAAGGCCAAATCGGAATTTCTTGCAAATATGAGTCATGAGATCAGAACGCCGATGAACGGTGTCATTGGCATGTCTACTTTGCTTGCGGATACGATCCTTGATGAAGAGCAGAAGGAGTATCTTGAATTTGTCCGGCTATCCGCCAAAAAGATGATGGCGATCATCAACGATATTCTCGATATCTCAAAGCTTGAAGCGGGTCGAGTGGGAGTAGAACTCAGAGAATTCGGGCTTGAAAGAATGATCGATAATATTCTATCCATGCTGTCATTCGGGGCACACAAAAAGGGGATCGAAGTGGTCTATTACATCGATAGGGATATTCCGGAATATCTTGAAGGCGATGAACTGAAAATCAGACAGATACTGACTAATCTGGTCGGTAATGCGGTTAAATTTACCGATGTCGGGAACATCCTCGTTGAGGTTAAAAAAATCAATGAGGAAAATGACGAATACGAACTGGAATTTTCGGTCAAGGATACGGGAATCGGGATCAATGAAATCACTTTGAAACGCTTGTTTAAACCGTTTATTCAGGGAGATCTGAGTTCCACAAAAAAATATCAGGGGACGGGTCTTGGTCTTGCAATTTCTAAACAACTTGCGGAGATTATGGGCGGTTCCATAGGTGTTGTGAGCGAATTCGGCAAGGGAAGCCGCTTCTGGTTCAGAGTACGATTAAAGAAATCTGAAAGAATCCTGCGCGAATTCAACGAGGAAAAGATAAATTTTAACGAGATGAAAATACTGTTTGTCGATGATAACGAGTTAAACAGAAAAATCACAAAACGGATGCTTTCCAATGAAGGCGCCTCGGTCATTCTCGCTGAAAGTGCGGAAGATGGGATGAAAAAGCTCGAGGAAAATCATGACATCGATCTCGTACTGCTTGATGTACACATGCCATGGATCGACGGATTTGATATGTTAAAGATGATAGAAAGCCGGTATGGTCATGCCTTTACCATCCTGATGTACTCCTCCGTTGATATCAGGGATGAGGTTAAGCGAATAAAACGACATGGGGCTTCCGATTACCTGATAAAACCGGTTGTTCGTAAGACGTTGTTCAACAAGATCGGTGAAGTGCTGAATATGAAAAAGGCGGAACAGGTGGAAAGCAGGCAGCTTCTTAGTACTGATTCGGATCAGTGGAAACTGAATAAGGGAAAGATCCTGATTGCGGAGGATAATGAGATGAACCTCAAACTGATCAGGAAGATCCTCGAAAAACTCGGCGATTATCAGATCTTCCTGGCTCAGGATGGGGAACAGGCGGTAGAGCAGTACAGGAAAGAGAGACCGGATGTTATCTTCATGGATATACAAATGCCGGTGATGAGTGGTCTTGAGGCCTTCAATGAAATAAAGAGGATCTGTAAAGAAGAAAATTACTCCATGCCAAGGGTTATCGCCATGACGGCATACGCGATGGAAACGGAGAAAAAGAAATTTCTCGATGCCGGAATGGACTTCCATCTCCCCAAGCCCTTTGAACTTACAGAGGTTAAGGCTGCCTTGGGAATAAAATAACAACTAAAACAAATCCGCCCTTTAAGGCGGATTTGTTTTAGAAGATTCTGAATATTTATAGTTGTGAAAAGACAAAATATATGGCAAAGATGATCATGGAAATCAAGGTGTATCCCGTAAGCATGTTATGCACATAAGTTTCCTCGTTTTTATTGCTTTTGTTCATAAAGACCGGCACGATGAATGCCGGTGGAAGGACAAACAGGGTGAACAGGGCATGTGTGAACATATCTCCGAAATCAAAGAAAGTGGGGATGACAAAGATACTGAGGATAAGAAAGATCGGCATCCAGAAGCCCATCCTCGTCAACAGGAGGATACCGAGTTCCTTGAAGGATTCACGCTTGATGTTGATCCCATAGCCTATTACCATCAATATTAACGGAACGACGAGGTTGCCAAGGAATTCCAGTGTTGAGATAACGGAAGAGGTCAGCCAATTGGTGTATAGAAATTCCTTCAAACCGAGTAGGTTGAACAGAACACCGAGGACTATTCCGATGATGACCGGTGATTTAAAGAAATTTAAGATGACATTTTTTATAGAAACTCCCTTTTTACCGCTGTTCATCATCAATGGAACGAAAAGGAACCAGATGAAGAACTCGTGACCGAGATCGGCAAGTGCTATGGCGCCTGCATGTTGGAGACCGTATGCCCCAGCAAACAGACTCCATCCAAGCATTCCATATTCATATCCCGGCAGTAAAAACTGAAAGTTTTCATGCTCTTTACTGAACTTTTTCCCGGCAAACTTTCCCCAGAAAAGCGCGATGATATTCAAGGTAAAGATGAGAATGGCAAATACAAGGACATTTAAATCCAGTCTGACACTCAAGAAGGTTGTAAAAAGGACTGAAGGTAAGGCAAAATTTACAACGATCTTTTTCAGATCATCCATCGTATTTGACGGGAGAAACCTCTTTAATTTAATGAGATACCCCAATCCCAGTAGAAGAAAGATCGGGATGACCCTGCTGATAAGTTCCAGTATTTTTTCCATTTTATGTCTCCTTTTTTATAATATCCAAGTTAAATTAGAATCATCAATCACATGAGTTATTATAACAAAAATATTTAAGAATTCTAAGCAAACTCTAAGCTGAATCCAAAGTAATTCTAAGCTTCAGATCTTATAATGGACATGTAAATACAAAAACAGGAGGTTATTAAAATGAAAAAACTTTTAGCGGTATTAATCGTGGTCATTGTCGTAAGTGGTATGGTATTAGCAGCGGGCGGAAACAGAAACTCTAGTTCAGCACAGAACGTACAAGCGTACATGGGAAGAGGCGTACAGGGAGCAGAAAACAACGGCGTCTGTACAGAAGAGTGTGAAGACTGCGGACTCACTCCACAGGATGGAACGGGAAATCAGTACGGTTATTCACAGGCAACCAAGGGAAATGGAACAAGAATGAACGCGCAGACAGTCACGGGAAGAGGCGTACAGGGAGCAGGAAACAACGGTGTCTGTACGGAAGAGTGTGAAGACTGCGGACTCACTCCACAGGATGGAACGGGAAATCAGTACG
>DAINPP010000049.1:15358-21697 GCA_036743375.1 Thermotogae bacterium
GGAAATGGAACAAGAATGAACGCGCAGACAGTCACGGGAAGAGGCGTACAGGGAGTTGGAAACAACGGTGTCTGTACGGAAGAGTGTGAAGACTGCGGACTCACTTCACAGGATGGAACCGGAAATCAGTTTGGAAGAAATCAGTAAACAGAAAAATGATCAAAAGACAAAAAAGATACTGCGTAAAATGCAGTATCTTTTTTGTCTTTACTATATAAAAACCTTGGACAATTATAAGATTATGGATGTCTGAAAAGGTCTATCAGATCTTCTCTTTCGCCCTCTTCAAAAACTTCAAGGGCATCACCTATTTGGAGTGCAAATTCTGTAAATCCGTTACCTGTTGCTGTAATGATGTTTCCATCTCTGACGGCATATTCATCGACAAAATTGGTTAAATCAAAGCCCTTACGATCTTCAGGTGCGGCTGATGTGGTAAATTTCTTCCCCTCAAGAACACCTGCCCATAGAAGTGCAACAGGGCCTGCACAGATGGCACCAATCAGTTTTTTCTGATCATTGAACTTCCGAATGATATCAAAAAGTTCCTCTCTACCTTCATAATGTTCCGGATATCCCCCAGGGATAATCAGTACATCATAATCGTCCGGGTTAATCTGATCTATTGATTTCTCGGGTTTAAAAGGAAGTGTACATACTCCCTTTAGGGGGGTTGTATCGAATCCGAAAGTATCAACTTCACCATGAAGATTTAAAACAAAAGCGGCAGGAGCTGCTTCCCATTCCGCAACGGTTTCATACAAAAAGATCAGTGATTTCAAGATTATCACTCCTTTAAGAGATTAAGATATGATATGTAGATCTCGTATTATATCATTATTTGTCATCAGATCCGAGAAGCAGATAGTCAAAGATCTCCTTTGCGATCGGAGCTGCTGCATCTCCACCGTATCCGCCTTTTTCGACAAGGACAAGTACACAATATTCGGGATCATCAAAGGGATAGATCCCTCCGAAAAAGGCATTGTAGACTCCGTCTTCTCCTGTTTCGGCAGTTCCTGTCTTTGAAGCCAGCCTTGTCTTATACTCCGAATCCTTAAAGACGGGATAGGCTGTTCCCCCGGATTGAGAAGCCCCGGCGTTCATGGCGTATTTCAAATAAGTCCAGTGACTTTCCGGAAGGCTGAGATATGTCTGCGGGATGGTAAAGGGATTGGCCGTGATGAATGAATCGTTCTTTTTGCCCTCCAGGGCAATTAATTCAAACAGCTTGACCAGTTCAATCGGCGTAAGCTGTACGTAACCCTGTCCGATAGACGAAAGCACCGTATCCCCGAGATACCAGTTTTCTCCTGTAAATTCCTTTTTCCAGTATCTTGACGGGTAGATGCCCTCTACCTCTCCGGGAATCTGTATATTGCTGAGCTTATCGAGTCCGATGGTATCGCTGACACTCTTCAGATAATCTATTCCCATTTCCAATCCGGCGTTATAGAAATAAACATTACATGATTTTTTAATCGCTTCAAAGAGTGTTACCGTTCCATGGCCGGTAGAGACCCAGTCATTGTATTTGTATTCGGTCGTTCCATCGTTTGAATAAAGTGAAAAACTACCCTCGCAAAAGACACGGCCTGTGATGAAATCATAGGTTGTCTTTTCTTTTCCACCTATGGCACAGATGGCCATAAATGGCTTAATCAAGCTTCCAGGATTGTATCGTGCGGAAATTGCCCTGTCGAGGAACACTTTATCCTCGTTGGAAACGATGTTGTTCCATTTTTCTACCGGGATACTTTCAGACATCTCATAGCTTTCATAATAGGGTTTTGAAACCAGTGCCAAGACTTCGCCCGTTTTAGGCCTTGTGACAATTCCCACGGCGGGATTTTCAAACTCATTGAGCAGTGTTTCGATGTATTTCTGAAGATCATAATCTACGGACAGATAAATGTCCTGCCCCTTCTGGGGTTTTCTCAACCAGGTATTCTGCAGCTGCCTGGTGATCGAATCCACCTCCACCTGCTGTATGCCCGGAATGCCGTTGAGTGTGTCTTCAAAACTCTTTTCTATTCCGGCGACTCCCTGAAGATCCCGATTGACATAACCGACAATATGACTCAGACTGCCTTCAAACTGATACTTTCTTTCAAAATTGTAGATGATCTTTATCAGTGGATTTGTGACTGAAAGGTCGGGTCGGATCTTTATATCCTCATTTTTATTATAGGCATCGGTTATATCGATCGTAGAGATTCCGGTCATCAAAGATATGTCATCGATCAGATCCGTTCTGTTTGATCCGTAAATTCCCTTAAAGCTCTCTGAAATATCGATATAACGGTTAACGGTTGTATAAGCGAGCAGTTTTCCGTTCCGGTCGTATATATTTCCGCGATAGGCGGGGATTTCTATCCTGCGCATCCTGATTTCGTCGAAGTATTTGGAATAAGCCTCTTTCTGATTGATCTGAAGGTCATAGGTCCTGTAGATAAAAACAGAAAAAACAACAAAAAGGGCGATCCATAACAGGATTACCCTTTTGTTGTGTTCTCTTTTTTTCTTTATTATTTTTAGATTTATATCTTTAAAACTACCTTTCCGCATGTTCCAGCTTCCATTTTGTCAAAGCCTTCCTGCCAGTTTTCAAATGGAATGACATCGGTGATGATTTTGTCGAGATCTATTTTTTTGGTGTTGAGAAGACTTGAGAGTGTATACCATGTATCAAACATCCTTCTTCCGGTGATACCGTACATGGTGATATTCTTGAATATTGCCTCGTTGATGTTCAGATCAACGGTGCTGTTGAACACACCAAGGATAGAGATGTGTCCACCGGGCATAACTGATTTGATTCCAAGGTTGAACGCGCTCTCATTTCCGGACATTTCGAGAACGGCATCTACACCTTCACCATTCGTGATCTCCATGATCTTGGCATAGGCATCTTCCTTTGCAGGATTGATAAGATAATCAGCCCCATTCTTTTTTGCGAGTTCAAGCCTGTAATCCTTCACTTCGCTGACGATGACAGGTCCCGCACCAACCGCATGGGCGACCTGAATAGCCATTGCTCCGATAGGACCGGCGCCTGTGATGAGTACGCTCTTTCCCGTTATATTTCCACTGGTTGCCGTATACACCGCATTACCAAGCGGTTCCTGTACGGAGGCCATATACGGCGGCATATTCGGATCATTCTTCCAGAGAACCACTTCCGGAACCCTTGCGTATTCCGCAAATATACCGTCTCTGTCGACTCCAAGAATTTCCATGTCCTTGCAGATATGCATCTTTCCCGTTCTACACTGCTTACAAACCTTACAGGGAATATGCGTTTCAGCGGAGACAAAATCTCCCTCTTTAACGAGCTTTACATTCTTTCCAACCTTTACCACTTCACCTGAAAACTCATGTCCGCCAATCTGAGGGGTCTTGATTCTGTTCTGTGACCATTCATTCCATTCGTAGATATGAAGATCCGTTCCACAAATTGATGCATATTTAACCTTTACGAGAACCTCGTCGTCTCTGAGATCTTCCGGAATTGGGACTTCCTTTAGTGTGAAGCCTCTTTCCGGTCTCTCTTTTACCAATGCTTTCATTGTTCCCATTTTTTTCATCCTCCCGTAGCTCTAAAAGAGCTCTTTTCTTGAAATCTGTTCTTTCTTTTTCTTTTTTGACAGTATTTATTTTTTTCATTGTATCCGGATCAAGTTCCGTATAATACATAGTCGTAGATAAGGTGGATGGTGTCGGAGTGAAAATTTGTATTGGCTGTTTATGGTCTTTGAAAAATTTTCTGATCTCGGAAGATAGTTCAACGTTTTCCTTCTTCCCCTCGCCGGGATGTCCGACCATCAGATAAGCGGTGATATGCTGAGTCTTTCCCGCATCATTGCAGATTGTATAAAAATCACGAAAGAAGCGTTCAAAATCCGTTTTTGTGTTCTTCCCCATCCGATTCAGTACGTCATTGGAAAAATGTTCGGGAGCTGCTTTCAACAGACCACTTGTGTGCTTGAGCACAAGCTGTTTCATGAAGTGTTTACCATTTTTATCATCGGCATAAATCAGATCCGGACGAATTCCAGATGAGATGAAGATATACTTAACCCCCTGAATTTTAGCAACGGTATTTAATAATCTCAGATAGTTTTCATGATTGGGTTTTAAGGCCTTGCAGACAGTTGGAAAAATGCAGCGTTTATCGGCACAGGGGCCGCTTTTAATCTTTTTTTCACAATCATAGCCGTACATATTGGCCGTTGGCCCACCAAGATCGGAGATTGTGCCGTGGAAATCGTCTCTCTCGGTCAACGCTTCAACCTCACTGACGATAGAACTGATCGAACGGGATTGAATGGTTCTCCCCTGATGCAGTGCAATGGCACAAAAATTACATTCTCCGTAACATCCTCTGTGTGTGATGATAGAAGTTGCGATAGAATCGAGAGATTTAAGAGGTCCTTTTTTCCTCAGATTTGGATGAACGGCCTTTTTATAGGGTAACCCGTAGACCATGTCCATTTCTTTGGTAGAAAGCGGTGGAGCAGGTGGATTCTGAACGATAAATCTATTTCCATCCTTCTGAACGATTGCATGATTGTCTAATGATGTTATCGTCTTGTAGAAAGTGGAGAAGCCCTTGGCATATTCTTCCTTATCGGAATTAACCGTTTCAAACGAAGGCAGTTCGATACTGTCTTCAGAGAACTCTTCAGCAGAATTCGTTATGTAAGCCGTACCGGGTAAGTAACGTATATTCTGAAACGGTACGCCTCGTTTCAGAAGCTCGGCTGTCTTTAACAGTGCCGTTTCAGCCATACCAAAATAAAGCAGATCGGCTTTTGAATCCAGCAGGATGGAGTGACGAACCTTATTCTGCCAATAGTCATAATGTGCAAAGCGTCTGAGACTCGCTTCAAGTCCGCCGATGATTAGCGGAATTCCTTTAAATACCTGCCTAACCCAGTTTGAATAAACGATAACCGCCCTGTTGGGTCTTTTTCCGGATTTCGATTCGAAAGAATAATCATCTGTTTTTCTGGGTTTTCCTGACGCAGTGTAATTGGCCACCATCGAATCCACATTTCCTGAGGTGATCCCTACAAAATATTTTGGTTGAGGGAGGGCCATCAGCGATTCGGGTGATTCGGGTTGTGAAATAACCATCACCTTCATCCCCGCACTTTCAAGGATTCTTGCTACGATTGCCACACCAAAAGACGGGTGATCGACATACACATCACCGGTAATCAACAATACATCTATCTCATTCCATCCGGTTGCTTTATAGGAATCTAAATCGACAGGAATCCATCCGGTGTCACTTGCCATTATTCGCCTCTGAAGGAGTATAGTATTCAGTTTCTGATTCAAGCAGTTTTTTCAGTTTCTTCCTGCATCTCAATAATTTTGTTCCGACCGTACCGATGGGAATACCCATCTGTTCCGAGATTTCCTTGTATTTCATCCCTTCAGCCGAAAGCAGCAGCATCTGGCGGCAATCGTCAGGAAGTTTTTCTAATATTTTTCTGTATTCTTCGATCTTCATTTCCTGAATGGCGAGATCGAGCGGACTGTCAGATAATTCATTTTCTGTAATTTCGAGGAATGAATTATCCCCATCCGACCCCATATCGGCATCTAATGCGACAGTATTTGAATCGGCACGTTTTTTTGCGCTTCTCTGCCTGTGTTTATCTATAGAAATATGAGCAGCCGTCGTTGCCAGAAACGCCTTGAGATTCTTGACCCTCGATAAATCCTCAAAGGCCATTCTCATGAACGTTTCCTGCACGATATCTTCAGCGGCTTCTTTAAAATCCGGGTACTTGTAACTAACAACCGCCTTGAGGTATTTTCCATACCGTTTGTATACCTCTTCCCAGAATTTTCTTTCACCTATTTTTTCTCTTTTTCTTATCAGTTCCTTATCATCTAAATGCTCTAACCTTCTCCCAAATATGGGCATTCTTTTTCATACCTCACAAATTAAAGTTCATATTGCTTAACAGCTATATTGTACCACGTCTCTCCCTATTTTGTGCGCTACTGTTTTACCGTAATGTTGATTGACTTATAATTGTAGATTTATTTTTATACAACGGACTAAGTAACACACTAAATCCAAAATAACCTCGATAAATATTCTCTCCTTAAAGGGAATGCCCGTATTGAGTGATCGGACAGACATCCAAAGTGTATAAAGTGTACACTGATACGGAGGGATTATATACTCCTTTTATGATCAAGTTGTGATGAATGGAACAAATTATACAAAATCAGAGAGGACTTAAGGACTGATGAAAAAGCAAGGCAAAGCGAACGGCTTAACCGAGAGATAACAATAAGGAAAAGGGGAGTTAATTG
>DAINPP010000050.1:0-20466 GCA_036743375.1 Thermotogae bacterium
AAATGTTCTTTTTCCGGTTTTTTACCGCCGATGATCTGTATGAGCATCCCCACGGCGAATTTAGACATCTCTCTCATATTCTGACTAACCGTACTCAGTGACGGTGTGGTGTATTCCGCAACAGGGATGTTATCAAACCCCATCACCTTTACATCTTCAGGCACCCTTAACCCGGTCTGATAGATCCTTTTCAGGACTCCCCAGGCAACAAGATCCGAAAAACAGAAGATCCCGTCAAAAGGCTCTCCCGATTTGAGGAGCATCTCAAACCCCTCGATTCCGCCCTCAACCGTATTCTCGGTCTTGATGATGTTGGATCTCAGTCCATTCTCCCTCAGAACTTCCTCATATCCCCTGATTCTGAGCTCATAAGAAGGTTTTTCTCCCATACCCGTGATATGGGTGATCCTTCGGCAGCC
The DNA here is from genome assembly GCA_036743375.1 of Thermotogae bacterium. Taxonomy (GTDB): domain Bacteria; phylum Thermotogota; class Thermotogae; order MWEM01; family MWEM01; genus DAINPP01. Next base: position 420 of record DAINPP010000050.1, read on the forward strand.
TTTCTGAACGAGATGTGTTACCGCCGTTCGGCTTCCCTCATAATTGTTGGCGGAGATCGTCGGAATGTCGTATTCACCGGAATTTTCCTCTCCCACACAGACAGCTGGAATATTGTTATTTTTAAGGGCCTTCAGAAGTGTTTCATCATAACTCCCCTCAAAGACCACCGCCCCGTCGATCAGATTTGAATTGACATAATCGACAAAGAGTTTTTTACTACGCTCTTCAGAGGCATTGAAGATCAATGTCGAATAATCAAGCATCTTGAGCCATTCGGTCGCTCCCTTGACACATTCACCGTAAAAGGGCGGGATGATAAAGTCCTTGTTCGGTTTGATGAAAAAACCGATGGTCCTGGATTCGCTCCCGGCCATAACCCTTGCGACCAGTTGAGGTTTATAATCCATTTCATCCATCATCTGCATGACCCGCTCAAGTGTCTGCTTCCCCACCCTTTCAGGATGATTTATCGCCCGTGAGACCGTCATCTTTGATATTCCGAGTTTCTTTGCAATTTCATCGATCGTTGCCTTATTTGATTTCATTAAATCACCTCATAATGTTACCGGTAACATTATGACATATACACTTTTAATTAGCAAGAAGAAATATTAAGAAATATCCGCAATTATTGCTCATTTTCTGCGATTATCTTCAATTTCCTCATCACTTCTCATTTTTCCAATCACATATAAAAAATGTTATCGATAACTTTACTTATTTACGCAAGACCCTGTTTTCTTGACAATCCATCAGAAAGCCTCTATAATTAGAAAACAGTACATAATCCAAAAAAAAGCAGTGAGGTCTATGAAAAGAAAAAGCAAGTTACCAATCATTTTAAAAACAATCTTACCATTCCTCCTGACCATGGTTCTTGTGATTATTACCATCTACGGATTTGTCATTCCCAAAATCGGCGAGATCCTTTTCGACCAAAAAAAAGAGAAAGTAAAAGATCTCTGTAAAAACACCATTCAGCTGGCCGAACAATATTATGAAAGGTTCAGAAATGGCGAATTATCCGAAGGGGAAGCCAAAAGAAGACTGATAGAAAGGGTAAGAATCATGCGTTATGGCGATGAATTAAAGGATTATTTCTGGATCATCGACATCGATTACACGATGATCATGCATCCTTATCTGCCAGAAACGGAAGGAACTTCCATGGAATATTTTGAAGATTCCAATGGATACCGGGTGTTTTACAACATGTCAAAGCTGGTGAAGGAAAATAAAGCGGGTTATTTAGAGTACACATGGCAATTACGAGATGAGGAAGGGGTCATAGAGGATAAGATCTCCTATGTTCAACTGTTTGAACCCTGGAACTGGATCATAGGGACAGGTGTTTATTATTCGGATATAAAACGGAACACGGCAGAAGTTACGGAGGGTATAAATTTTGCCCTGACGCTCATCAGCGTCCTGATAGGTCTCGTTTCACTGTATATCATCATAAGGGAGATAAAAGCCGCAGAATACCGTCAGCAGACATCTGAAGAAAGGGAAAAACTGATTTCCAGATTAAGAACAATCAACACCGAGTTGAATATGGCAAAAAAAGAAGCGGAGGAAGCCAACACTTCAAAGGATCAGTTTCTTGCAAACATCACACATGATCTGAGAACACCTCTCAACGGAATCGTCGGTTTCAGTGAATTGTTAGAAGACAGCAGCGAGAAGGAAAGGACAATACACTTTTCCGAATACACCGGTTATATCCGAAGGAGTGGAAAATATCTTCTTCAGATGATCAACGATATCCTGGATTTTTCAAAGGCGAAGGCCAAAAAAATAACACTTGAGCGTTCCATCTTCTGTCTCAACGATGTCATCTCCGAAGTGGTTACATCACTCAGTTTTTTCAGTCTGGAAAGAGAAATTCCCATTGTCTTTGAAGCAGAGGGAACCTTTACCGTTGAAGCGGATGAAATGAGATTAAAAAAGGTCTTCTACAATCTCCTGTCAAACGCCATAAAATACACCAAAGATCATGAACCGATCAACGTGGAACTGAAGCAAAGCAAAAACGAGCTCCTGATAACCTTCCGCGACAGGGGAATAGGCATCTCATCGGAAGATCAGAAGCGGATCTTCAGCCCATTTGTACAGATCAACCGAATTAAGACCGAGGGAACCGGCCTTGGACTTGCCATTGCAAAGGAAATCACCGAACTTCACGACGGATATATCTCACTCGAAAGTGAAGTAGACAGGGGATCAATGTTCACCGTTCATCTTCCGAGGGACATTCTGACGGAGGAAGAAGTCAGTACACAGAGGCCTCCGGTGCCTGAATTCCTGAAGGACAAAAAAATCTGCATCGTTGAGGATGATGCCATCAGCAGAAAGTTAATGATACTCTTTCTCAAGAGATACGAAATGAAACCGATCGACATCCCGTCAGGTACCGAATTTCTTGATTATTTAAAAACCGATAAACCGGATATCATCCTGATGGACATCCAGTTACCGGATATCAACGGGATGGAGTTGAAAGAAAAGCTCAAGGAAACGGGGGCAGGAGAGATCCCCGTCATTGCACTAACCGCTTTCTCTTCAGAAGAAAAAACTGAGGAACTACTGAAGAAAGGATTCTTTGCCGTCTGCCATAAGCCTGTGGATTCCGCCATCTTATTGAAAAGGCTTGCCGAAGCACTGAGGCCTGATCCACCCATAAACAGCGATTGAAGAACATTTTACCGATAGATTTTCTTTTTTCTGTTTTATCTGATAGACTTGTCGGGTAGAATCAATTCAGCGTTGAGTCGGGGAGATTAATTTTGTCTCCGACTTTTTTTTAAGGAGATATTATGATTATCACCGTAATTTCAGACTGCCATATCCCATATGCACAATCTTTACTTCCCGATGAAGTCATAGACGCTTTCAGGAAATCCGATCTGATCCTTGGACTCGGAGATTTCACGGATGAAGATACCGTCTGCCTTCTAAATAGTTTTTCAGCCCCTTTCTATGGGGTGCTCGGTAATTCGGACCATTACACGCTCCGTTCGTATCTCCCGGTTAAAAGAAGGATAGAAATAGAACAACAGCATATCCTGATGCTCCACGGATGGGGAGCGAGAAACGAACTGGATAAAAGAATATACAAGACACTGGATCAAAAACCGGATATCTGTCTTTATGGGCACACCCATACGCCCCAGGATACGGTGATAGGAAAAACCCGATTCATCAATCCCGGAACAACGCGGAAGGGGGGATCTTTTGCCGTTTTAACCACGAACCCCGGAAGCGGTAGCATATCCTGTGAGATAAAAATGATCCGGTCGTAAGGAATTGTAGAAGAAGGCATAGAAGAGTATTATTGAAAAAGAAGATTTTGGGAGGGTTTCTATGAAAAAATATATCTTGTTTTTTTTGGTTGCTTCACTGTTGGTTGCTTCAGCGTTCGCAGATTATATCTACCTTACCGATGGAACTAAACTTTCCGGTAAAATCGTAAACTTCAATGAGAATTCAGCGGATATTTTACTCGAAAACGGTCAGTTTACAAATGTCAACAAAAGCATGATCGTCAGAGTTGATCCAGTCGATTCTCCGACAGCGGATGAGATCATGACCGGCGTCTCAACACAACCTGATGCGACAATAATAGGCGGTGCCGACGGACCAACAACCCTTTCGGTGGCCAACTATCCGTCGGGTGCGATTATGGATATTTCCGTTCCCACAAGCGAACTGGCCACAATGTATGCCGATCCGGATATAGAGTTGAGAAAGAGAATGCTGATGTATTCAGATATGAAGAAGGAACCCTGGATTGCCGCGGAACTTTCATTGATCATTCCAAGCGCGGGACACCTGTATACAGGCGAATGGGAAAGAGGCTTTCTCTTCCTCGGCGCAAGAGTGGCCTTCGGCGGTGTTGGCCTTTACGGTTTTTCAATGGCAAGTGCCAATCAGAAGTTGATCGATGAGGGAGAGAATCCGGATAACGACGCGGACTACAAGGCCGCCATATCCACAGGACAGATGCTCGGCGGAGTGGGTGCCGCGGGCTTCGGATTATTTACGTTGCTTGAGTTCGTCGATTCCTATTATGCCGCGGAAAGATACAATCAGGTCCTCAGACTGAGACTTGGAATCGAACAGTTTGATCCTATGATGCTTCCAACCTTCGGAAAATAATTTATTTTCAAAATAGATATAGTAAAGAGGATCGTTAAAAACGATCCCCTTTTTTATTTGTGCGTTACTGAACAGAAAAATCTGCTTCAAACCAATTTCATTAACATCAACCGACTTCCCCTGTCAGAAGATCAACCAGCTTTTTCCTGTCTTCTCCTTCAAAAACCCAGGTACACAAATAGCCAAACAACTCTGAAATATTAATCTTCCTGCAGAAACGGACAATCTTCATATAATCCGGATCAGAAAAGCGTTCGTTCAGGATATCTTCGACATCAAAGTGCCAGGGTGTCGTGGAATAACGGACATACTGTCTGAAATAGATGCTCAGCAGTTCAACTTCTCTTGTAGAAGTTGCGGAAGCGTAAAGCTCTGCTAAAAAATCAGGACCTTCTGCCCCCATCTCTTCAAACAGCTTGTCGATAAGATCAAGATGGGCCTGATAAAAAGGAAAGATTTTCTCCCTTTTATCACATTCAAAATCGACACAATGGTTGAAAAAACGAATTCTTTCTTCATCCAGGCGAATAAATTTATAAAAGGCACTTGTTTCCTTTTTGAGCAGGTTAAAAAGATCTGCTTCGTCGGAGTCTATAGCCGCAATCGTTTTTAATTCATTGGTATAAACCGAACGATAGAGCTCAGCGGGTAGAATCATCACCCCTTTTAACACCATTTTTTGCAGCCTGTCTATGGAAAAGTCCGCAATCTTTTTCCAGTTTTCTTCAAAAAGGCGCTCTTCCTTTAAAAGATTTAAGACATAATTGATCACCTTGTGATGTTCAAAAGATTCTTTAAGGTCAAAAGCATTGACAATTTGCTTCAAAGTCTGAATCCGGATAGTCTCCCGTTTGCCGTTGAGAATTCTGTAAAGGGATGTGGCAGAAAGATTGTTTTCACCGGCAAATTGGCTGGGTTTTTCAATGTGCTTCAAAAGAGCATTCCGCAATCCCTTTGTGTTTTTCACTTCATTTTGTTTAAGTGATTTTTCATCACCAAAATAACAATGTTTTTTCGCCAATGTACGGGCAGACGCATACTTTTCCCTGAAAGTGGGGTCAAGGACAATAAGCTGTTTGTAATAATATCGAATTAGCGTAGCCGTTTCATAAAACGTGTCATATTTTCCAGCCATTTTAGAAACGACGAGAACCGTATCAAGAAAATTAAAAAACTCATAAGAACTGTCGAAAAAATAGCCACAGTAATACGCTGTCTTTTTGGAATAGTCAAAGGCCTTGTCAATATCTATTTTTCTAGCGTGCCATGCGGTGTTGTTCAGGCCAAGCAGTGCATAAGATGGAGATGCTCTGTGAGGTTAGCAAATCAGGAACGGCTGTCTGCATCGTAACGCATGATATGGACCTGTCCAAAAGAACGGAAAGAAGATTTAAACTCAACGGGGGAATTTTACATGAACAATTTTAAAAAAGCAGCAGTTATTCTTTTGGTTTTTGTCACGCTGTTCACATTTACCGGCTTTGCCTCCTGTGAAATCATCACGGAAATATCCGATTATGCCAAGACAGTTTCGAATTTCTGTGAGGTTATACCTGATGAAATTCATCTTAAGATCAAAAATCATGATAGATTTCTGCTTTATATGGGCCGCGAAACCTGTCCAGGTTATGTGGGATTTGCGCCCTTACTCAACGAAACGGCACAGGAAGTCAATGTACAGATTTTTTATGAGGATAAGGAGACTTTGAAGAAACTTCTGAGCAGGCTATAATTTCTCACGATGACACTTCCAGCAATTGGAAAATAATCTACCGCTTTGTAAAAAAGGGCAGCGAATTAATCTATGTTGTCCTTTTTTATCTCTATACACCATGCGTTACGAAAAATATATAATTCTCAGATAAAGCTCGTTTCTACTTTCCGCAAACTTTCGCTTTTTTATACTAGAAACCTTAAAACACTGAGAAAGATATACTGTGCAAAGGTAAAGACCGTCGGAAAGATAAAAAACAAAGCAACAAAGAATACGATGATACTGTACCGCTCATACATGATAAAGAAATCTCTGAATCGGCCGGCCAGCAGATCCCTTACGATATGGTATCCGTCAAGGGGTGGAATCGGTAAAAGATTCAACAAACCAAAGGCGATATTCAGATAGGCTATCGAATGAAACACGGGGATAAGACCGGGGATCGCATTGTAGGCTGCCGGGAAAACCTTCAGCAGCAGCACTTCTATCAGAATAAAGATAAAGGCAATAAAGAAGTTGGCTATTGGGCCTGCAATAGACACCAGAATACTGTCTCGTTTCGGATTTTTAAAATTATTCGGATTAATGGGAACGGGTTTGGCCCAACCGAATCCGATGAAGAGAAACAGCAACAAGCCAATGATATCCATATGTGCAAGGGGGTTCAGCGTCAGTCGTCCATAATTTCGCGGTGTCATATCACCGAGCTTATCGGCCATCAGGGCATGCGCCAGTTCGTGAAAGATGATGGCGAGGAGAACAGCCGGAACGGAAAGCAGTATTTGCATGGGATCTCTGAACATATAATCACCTCATAATTTCTGTAAAAAAAAAAGCACCCTTCAAGGGTGCCTTACATGGCTGAGAGAGGTGGAGTCGAACCACCATTGGCGAATCCAGAGTCCGCAGTCCTGCCATTAGACGATCTCCCAAACAACAGCAGCATTATACAACATATCTCATGGGTTGTCAACACCCTTTCAATTCCATTTCTTTAAAAGTCTTTTAATAATAAGCATAAAATCCCTTTGTCTCAATATCAGCAGAACAGCCGCATAAACCACGATGGCAACAAGTATTTTGATCAGTGCCAGAACCCCCGAATAATCCAACCGGCTGTTCAGCAAGTAGAGAACGACCCCCATCACAGCGGAAGCGGTTACACTCTTCAGTACCTCAAGGATATTCGCCTTCAGAAGCTGCAGTCTTCCACATGCGGACAGATGGATCAACAACACGATAAAGCCGGAAATACCGGCAACTGCCGTTGCAACCGCTATACCAAGCGGTCCCATGCTCTGTGACAGGGTGATATCCAAAAAGATGTTCATCGCAACGGAGATACTGCTGGCGATAAACACAATCCTCGGTTTCTTCATGGCATATTCTGCACGGGTGAACAGGCTGTAGAGCGAGTAGAACGGCAGACCGATAACGTATCCCCTGAGTATCTCGGAGGTCATATTCGTATCGTAGGCACCAAATTCTCCGCCTTCAAACAACAATCGAATGATATCTATCCTTAAGAGGTAAAGACCTATCGTTGCCGGAAGCACAAAGAGGATCATCCGCTCTATTCCCTCGGCAAGATTCTTTTTGAATTCCTCTTTCGTATTTCTGGAAAGTTGAGTCAACGCGACCGTAGATACCGAAACGGCAAACACGCCAAGCGGCAGCTGAAAAAGTCGGTTGGCATACTGAAGCAGAGACACACTCCCGGCACCGAGTCCCGAGACGACATTCGTATCGACGATCGAATTTATCTGTGTCACTGAAAGAGCGGCAAAACTACTCAGAAATACCGGCATGAAATCCTTGATATCTTCTTTGTCGTAGCCCGGTTTAAATCGGAAACCTATCTTTCTGCTCCCAAGCACAACGATGACCCATTGTGCGACACCGCCGATCATGAAAAAGATCGCCGGGCCGAGTATCGGCGGATCAAAGAGTGGTGAAACCATGATCCCTATGATCACAAGGACATTATGAACAGCCGGCGACAGGGCCGGAGTGAAGAAGATATCGTTACTGTTCAGCATCCCGGCATAGATCGCCCACATGCTGATGAAGAGGATAAACGGAAAGATCATTCGGCCAAGAAAAACCGACAAACCCTGCACACCCGTTTCAAGACCGGGAGCAACGAGATCAAGAATCTGGGGCATAAAATAGACGCTGAAAATAATCAGGACAAGCAATACGGGAATAAAAACCGTCAGGATAGAATTGGCAAACTTGTGACCATTTGCAATCCCTTTCATAGCCCTTTTATTGTACGCCGGAATGAAGGCACTTGAAAGTGCGCCTTCGGCAAATATTTTCCTCAAGAAAAAGGGTAATAATACGGCTACAAGATAAGCATCGTACTCAGGCGATGACCCAAATTCCCTTGCAAAGAGCATATCCCTTACAAGCCCCAGTACACGGCTGATGAGTGTCGCCACAGCCATTTGAATAGAAAATCTCAGAGTTTTTGACAATAGATTATACCTCTGTTTATTTTATGAAAAACTTGGGAAAAGCGGCATAAAAAGCAGCTGCCTTTATCAGATGCTCATCAGGACACTGATCCGAAGGGCTGTGCGCATAGATCTCATTCGCCGGACCGAATCCCACGGTTGGAATGTCAAACATCCCAGCCGTTGCAATACCATTCGTACTGAAAGTCCATTTATCGATTCTCGCAGGTTCTTCAAAGAGTTGCTCATAGGTTTCCCTGGCCTTTTGTACAACCTCGGCATCTTCCGGATAAACCCAGGTCGGATAGTATTTTTCAGTCGGATAGATCAAACCCGTATAGGCTTTTTCCGCATACTGAAGCACTTCTATGTCTGCTTCGGTTCCGGTCATCTTCAGGATCTCCTCAAGTTCCGCAACGGCACTTTCTTTGGTTTCCCCAGCCGTCAGGCGTCTGTCGATCTGTATGACACACTCGTCTGCAACGGCATTCTGCGAGGGAGATTTGAAAAAGATCTGTGTAACAGCAATCGTTCCCTTTCCAAGAAATGCGTCATCTTTTAGACGTTCGTTTAATTTTTCTATTTCAGAGATAACCGGCATCATCTTATAGATCGCGTTGACGCCCCTTTCAGGTGCACTGGCATGACAGGAAAGCCCCACCGTTTTCACCCGCATCTCCATCCGACCCCGGTGTCCCCGGTATATGCCAAGATTTGTCGGTTCTGTGATGACCACGACGTCGGGTTTTATCACGTTCTCTTTGAGGATATACTGCCAGCAGAGTCCGTCACAATCCTCTTCCATACAACTCCCGACGACGTACAGGGTATAATCATCCTCAAGGCCGAGCTCTTTGATAATACGGCCGGCATAGACCATGGCAGCCATCCCCGCCTCCTGATCACTGGCGCCTCTTCCGTAGATGATACCGTCTTCATATTTTCCTTCAAACGGATCACAGTCCCATAGATCGATATTTCCCACATCGACGGTATCGACATGCGCATCCATCGCGATAATCTTCGAACCGGATCCGATTCGCCCGAGGATATTTCCGAATCCGTCGATGATAATTTCATCAAATCCGCATTTTTCCATTTCCTCTTTGATTCTCAGAATGACAGTCTTCTCATTCTGAGAGGTACTGGGAATCGCTATCATGTCTCTTAAAAACTGAACCATATCCGGTTTGTACTCTTTTGCGGCATTCATGATCTGTTTTAAATCCATAATAATCCCCCCAAATAAAATTTACTTTCTTATTTTTTCATCTCCGAAACAGGCGGCAGAAAGTCCAGCGGATCGTAGGTCTGCGTGTTGCCGAGGTCTCTGACTTCAAAGTGAAGATGCTGACCTGTACTCACACCCGTGGTTCCTATTCGTGCAATGATCTGTCCCTTTTCTACATACTGCCCCTCATAGACATCAAATCGCGTGAGATGTCCATAACGGTATATATTTTTTATTCCCTTAATCTCTATAAGATTGCCGTATCCGCCGTTAACACCCACAAAAGTCACCACACCGGATTCTGCGGCAAAAATGGGTGCCCCATAAGGTGTCTCCTCTTTGATGGCCGGTGCATCTCTCGCGATATCTATACCGGAATGAAAACTTTCCTGCTTTCCGGTAACTGGATGCAATCTGTAGCCATAAGGTGAGGTGATCACACCGTAAGTTGGCCACAGACATTTTCCGGAAACCATATTAAAGGTTTCTCCGATACAGTAATCCGGTACAAAGAGAAAATCTCCGGCCTTTATCCTGTATGGCGATTCAAGATCGTTGGCCAGGGCAATTGATTTGATATCTGAAAAAAAGTAATTGGCGATATCCGAAAGGGTATCCCCGGAATTCACCTGATATCTGTAGCCAACGGGATAAGGAATTTTGATGATTTCGCCGACGTTAAGCTTTTCCGGTTCGATATCCGGATTCCAGTCCAGAACAACCGAACTGTCCACACTGTACTTGTCACAGATGGCCGTCAGGGTATCCGAATATTGGACAAAATGCCTTAATGTCACGTACCCGAACAGGTTCAGGGCAAGCAGCATAAACGACAAAAATATTAGACTCTTTCTCAAAACAAAAACCTCCAGTATTTAAATAAAAGACAATACAAGAAAAGAAGCTGTTATGCTGTACCCCGTATAGAAAAGGAAAGCCAGACCGATTCTGTCTTTATTTTTTTTCTGTTCTTTCTTTTCTTTTTTCAGATTCCTTGACAGTGAGACCCAGCAGATGTTGATGGCTACAATTGCAGAACCAAAATAGGCATCCGAAACCAGTCGCCAGTTCCCCCATGAAAAAAGCAGAAACAAAGCCCCATAAACTATCAGGACATAAAACGGTATCAGAAAATAGGCATTCAGATCTTTGTTTTTCGTTATCAAATTCAATTTTGTTCACCCTGCTCAATATGTATATATTTTTTCAGCATAGCTGCCTGTTCCGGATCATCGTAAGTGATAAGAAATCGGATCACATTTTCATACCACTCGGGATCCCCTTTTCTCCTTTGAAGGTGTATCAGGTAATACAAGGCATCTTTCGCATGGTCGCTTTCCGGAAAATAGAAGATGAGTTTTCTCGTATAATGATTCAGCTGATACTCATCACCGAGTTTATCGTACTCGTCGATAATCAGAGAATAAACTTGCACAAGTTCTTCAGCTTCGGGAAATTTTTTTTCGAAAGCCTTCATTAAAACAAGGTTCTCCTGCGGATTTGCCAAATGGATACCGGATAGAATCAGCTCATAGGCGGAAGCAGCGTCGTCGGGAAGATTTGTGTTTATATCCTGATCCATAAACACACTCTGAATGACTTTAAGCATCTCATCCACATAGGATGACTGGGGATATTCCATCATGAAACGACTGTATGTTTCTATGGCCAGTCCCTCATTCCCGTTCCGGATATAGGTGTCAAAGGCCTGATACATCATTTCTTCCGGAGCCATCTCCAAACCGATAAACCTCTCATTGATAACATTTTCATAAATCAATCCGAGTGTCAGGAGCGCCTCGTGAGACTTCTCTGCCGTTTCGGCAAAAATATAGGTTTCCGGTTCACACTTCTCCACTATTGACGCTTCAAGCGCCTTCACGGAACATAACGAAGGCTTGTTTAAAAGGCTTTCCATAAGGCCAAATACCGATTTTTCCGCAAGAACTATCGGTGTCCAGGAAGTCCATTTCCATTCAAGACTCAATTTGCCACTGATCACCCGGTAGGAATCGGTAATTTTCTCATCAACCGCGTAGATGGTATCACCCGGAGAAAATTCTATTGTATTCATTTTATTCCCTTTCAAAGTTCATTCTATTGATCAGCTCTGTATTATCCGTGATGATATAATCACTTATCGTACCATTCTTAAGGAGTAATGCTGCTTCTTCCTCGTTGTTAACGGTCCACCACGCGTATTTCAGACCGGATTTCACCTTCAGTTGATTCAACTGATCCAACAGCATGTCTTTCGGAAAGATGGCGAAGGCCTGTACGGGCAGATGAAGAGAATAAGGTTTGTATTCCATCACCCGCTTCAAGAGATATTCTAACGGATTGTCACTCTTCTGAGCATCCTCACCGATCAGCAGTCCGATCTTTGCCTCGTTGAAAGCCCGTCTGACTTCCAGAAGCGATTCGTGAATAAAGGATGAGAAAATCAGATTATCAAGTGAAATGTGGTCATTCTTCAGCATTTCGATGAGAGGTTGCACAACCTTCATCTCTTTTATCTCCACGTTGATGATCTTCTCTTTCAGCATCAGATCAAACACCTTACTCAGCCTTGGAACCGTTACTCCTTCAGATTCCGTTATTTCGTTGAGTTCATCAAGGGTAAGCGATGCTATTTTGCTGTCATTTTCAAAAAGCCGTTTCAGATCTTCATCATGAAAAACAACCACTTCGTTATCCGCAGTCAGTCTGATATCCAGTTCAACACCACTGACATCCGCCTGAGCGGCTATTTCAAATGATTCCAAAGAGTTTTCCAGTGCATTTAAGTGTATTCCTCTGTGTGCCAGAATTTTCATGTTTATTCCCCCACTTTTTTTTATATTATACACCATAAGAAACTTTCGGGTAACCGTTTTTTTCTGTGATATAATTAATGGAATATACAGAACATCTTTTAGGGGGAGAATTTATGGAGAAAAGAGTGTACATGGTTGAAAACGGGCCAAAGGCGGTAGGACCTTATTCAGTGGCAGCTTCGGCAGGAGACCTTCTTTTTATATCGGGTCAGATTCCGATGGTACCTGAAACAGGCGAAATAAAGACCGGTGAGAGCGTGGCCGTTCAGGCAAGACAATGCCTTGAGAATTTAAAAACGGTTATTGAAGGATGCGGATCATCCATGGAGAAAATTGTTAAGTGCACGGTGTTCATCACCGACATGAACAAATTTTCAGAATTAAATGAAGTCTATGCTGAATATTTCACTTCCCAGCCACCGGCAAGAGCCGTCGTTCAAGTTTCCGCCCTGCCAAAATTTGTCGATGTGGAAATAGAAGCAATTGCGCTGAGGTGATTTCTGATCATGCGGTTGACAAACATACTCGAAAACATTGATGCAAAGGTGATATGTGGAGATCCTACGGATGTTGAGATCAAAAGCGGGTATACGTCAGATCTTCTGAGTGAGGTTATGGCCTGTGGAAATGCAGATCTCTGGATCACCGTACAGTCCCATTCGAACATCGTTGCGGTAGCCACCATAATCGGTGTGAAATGTATTTTTCTGGTAAACGGCCGGGAATACTCTCAGGATACGATTAACAAGGCCGAACAGGAAAACATCGTACTGGTAACGAGTAAGGAAAATGCGTTTCAGCTGACCGGAAAGATTCATGCAATGCTTCAGAGCTGATTTCCACATTCATTCATGTCTTTCCCCCTGTGCGGATCTGACGATGACACCCAATCAGGTTGCGCAGAAGCTGGTGGAAAATCATATTGACTGGGCGGCAATTACAGACCACAATTCAACACGTAATCTCGCCGTATTCGAAGAGATCTTTAATAAAAACGGGGTTTCGTTTTTGCCCGGAATAGAAATTCAGACCGTGGAAGATATTCATCTTCTCGGTTATTTCCCGAGTGTTCAGAAGGCCTGTGAACTTGGCGAGATCATAGAATCAAAGCTTCCGAAACACGAAAGTGATCCGGAAATAGACGGGTATCAACTGCTTGTCAACGAAGCAGATGAATTCACCGAGATGTGGCTTAAACCTTTATCCCTCCCATGCAGTTTAACACTGGAGGAATGCGTCGCCCTCATCGAAGAACATGGTGGAATCGCCGTGTATGCCCATGTGGACAAGGCTATGAGTATTATCTATCAGCTCGGTTTCATCCCGCCTGAGCCTTTTATTTCCTGTGAAATCTACATGCCTTCAAAGTTGGAGCGCTATGCGGGGCAGATGAAGGGGAGAACGTTGTTTTCATCATCCGATGCACATAACCTCGATAGTTTCTCAGAGGCAAAGATGATGGTGAAATGCTGCAACAGGACATTTGATGAATTTTTGAAAGCGGTCATGAAGATTGACGGGAGGGAAGTGATGCTTTGTCACTGAGGACATTATCGGATCATGTGGCGGATATCTGCCAGAATTCAGTCAAAGCGGGGGCTCATACGGTTCAGCTTGAGATCGTTGAGGATGAGAATACCTTCTTTTTTAAAGTAGTTGATGATGCCGGTGGAATGCCAAAGGCGCTACTTGATCGGATCTTTGATCCCTTCTTCACCACACGGGATAAGAATATCAGAAGGGTTGGACTGGGAATCCCCTTTCTCAAGGCTGCCGCAGAACAAACCGGTGGAACGATGAATATTATCAGTCATGAAGGAACGGGCACGATCACTTCCGCAAAGTTCATCAAGACGAACATAGACTGTCAGCCTGTGGGGGATCTTGTGGGAACGTTGTTTACACTGATCACTTCGGATAAGGATATCTTCTGGAAGATCACCCGGCAGTACGATGGCGACGAATATGTCATCGATACGGAAAAGCTGACACAAAATTTACCGGACAGGTCCATGTGGGAAAATCCCGCCTATATGAATCTGTTGAGAGAAAGTCTTTACGAGATGGAAAGTTCCATTAAGGATTAAAAGCCATCTGAATAGAAAAATGTAAATGAGTGTGAGAAATGATAGAACTTACAAGATTTAACGGAGAACCCTTTATTCTGAATGCAGAACTGATCGAGACCGTTGAGGCCTTGCCGGATACGATCATCACCCTTTTTAACGGAAGAAAGTACATGGTCAGGGAAAAGGTGGAAGAGGTACTTGAAAAGATTATAACGTTCAAGAACAGGGCATACATCCTGAGTAATTCGGTTTCCGCTGCAGAATCGATAAGGGAAAAACGCGAAAAAAAATATAATTCAGATTGTAATTGTTAATCCGTTTATTAAGAATGTAATCGATTTGCGGATTGGCATTCAGGGGTGATTTTTTGGATATTTCGACCCTTTTGGGGCTTGTTGTTGTTATCCTGGCAGTTGGAGTCGGGCTGGTTTCCGGAGGAGATTTTGCGGTTTATCTCGGGCAGGACTCGATGATCTCATTGGTTATTGTTTTGGGTGGTGCACTGGGAGCTGTCTTTATTGCTAATCCCAAAAACAAGTCCTTTGGTATGATGAAAGTAATGATGAGCACCATTCAGGAACTGAAACTGAATTATCTCGAGACGATAGGCACGTTGGTTTCTTTTTCGGAGAAGGCAAGAAGAGAAGGATTGCTTTCACTCGAAGAAGATGCTCAGAGTCTGGAAGATCCCTTCATGAAAAAGGGGATACAGCTCATCGTTGATGGTACGGATCCGGACCTGCTCAGGGATATGCTTGAGATCGAGATAGATCTGTTTGAAAGTGATCTTTCTATCGATGCCGGTATGCTTGCCGGAGCAGGTGCCTATGCCCCTGCATTCGGAATGATCGGAACACTTTTCGGGTTGATTTCCATGCTTGGTGCCCTTAACAATCCGGATGCACTTGGTCCGGCTATGGCCAAGGCTATGATTACCACCTTGTACGGTTCCATATTCGCCAACGGCTTCTTTCTTCCTATGAGTGATAAACTCAAACTCAGAAAAGACAAGAGCGTATTACACAAGCAGATGATCCTTGAGGGAATCCTCTCCATTCAGGCCGGAGATAACCCGAGATTGCTCGAGGAAAAGTTGAAGACATTCCTGCCAGCCGTGGACAGGGAGGCCTATGAAAAAGCCAACGCAACGCCTGAGGAGTGATATGAATGGCTAAAAAGCAGAAAAAGACAGAATGTCCAGCTGGAGCACCGGCTTGGATGTCTACATATGGTGATATGGTCACCCTTCTTCTGACTTTTTTTATCGCCATGTTGGCATTCTCAAGTATCAGCGAAGGAAAATTTCAGGAAGTGGCAAGCGGTATTACCAGAATATTTTCGGGTAATCCCCCGAGTGTTTTGATGGGAGGGAAGACGACCGTTTCAGAACCCATCGTCACGACAAATCCGGGAATAAAGGAGGATTTGCTGAAAATCATTCAGGATGAGGGGGTTCAGGGAAAGATCACCGTTGAAAACACCGATCAGGGTACGGTGATTACACTCGGAGATATGGTTTATTTTGAACCGTTCAGTGCCATTTTAACGAAGGAAGCCAAGGAACTCCTTGAAAAGATAGGAAGTGTCATTGTCGAGCATACGACAAACGTCATAGAGATGTACGGATATACCGACGACAGAAAACTCCCTGAAGGATCTATTTATCCTTCACTGCTGCATCTCAGTTCTGCAAGGGCTTCGAGTGTGGCAGAGTTTTTCATCAATGACCTGAAGAATAAGCGAATGGCTGAAAGGGTTGTGGATATCAGAAACGGGAAGTTTGACATAGAAAAGTATTATAATCCTGCGAGATTTGTTCCCGTCGGCAAGGGCGATAACGATGCGCTGACGGATATCAACAAGCTGGATCTGAAATACAAGGCCGAGATTGAACTGCTTGATTTCAGAGTTAAAGACGGTGAGATCACGGAAGAAGGAAAAACAGTCGCTTTAAAGGAATTACAGAGTATGTACGGCGAAGAGTTAACAACGCTCAGGAACGGTTATCAGAAGATAACGATACTTATCAAAAGGGAAAACGTGAGGTGATCTGAATGGCGGACGAAGCAGCAACACCACAGGAAGAAGGTCAAAAAAAGGGCGGTAGCGGATTTAACATCATGGGTCTTCTTATAACGGTCATAGTTTGTGCGGTAGTAGCAGCTGGTGTTTCATTTGTTATGATTCAAATGCTGGGGACAAATAACCCGCCAGATTCTGAACAGGATACAGTGGCAACCAATCCCGTTGAGATAAGAGTTCGCTTTATCGTTTCAGGCAGTAACACTCCCTTCATACTCAAGGGTGGTAGTGAAGTAGTTGTCATCGATATGGTCAGTTTTACCGTCGGAAGTGATGCTTGTCGAGAGGAAATCGCCAACAGATCGGATGAGATCACCTCCGCCTTCCAGGATTTGTTCATCCAGAAAGAACCGGCTGAACTGTCTACCCCCGCAGGTCTTGAGCTCCTAAACAGACAGATCAGGGAGATGGTAAACAGGATTACGGGATATGTTGGGGATAAGGGACGATTCGGTGTCATCGAGGTCTTTTATCATATCACCGCGTTGACCTCCGTACAATAACGGATAGTCTCAAATTGAATACAACATTTTTATATAAAAAAGGAGGTGGATTGAAATGGCAGATTCTTTGAGTCAGGGTGAGATTGACAGCCTGTTGGGCGCCTTGACGACCGGTGAAGTAGACATAGAAAAAATGAAAGAAGATGATTCGGAGAAGATTAAGCTATACGATTTTGAACGACCGATGAAATTTTCAAAAGATCAGATCAGAACTTTCCAGATGCTGAACGAAAATTTTGCGCGTTCTCTATCCACCTATTTATCCGGACGTCTCAGATATTATGTCGATGTAAATCTGGGACCGATTGACCAAATAACCTATGGAGAATTTTTAAAATCACTGTCCAATCCGACCTTTATGACGATTTTCACGGGTAGCACCCTGAACGGCAGTGCCATTCTCGAGGTCAACCTGGGCATCATCTTCGGAATGATCGACAGGATTCTCGGTGGGATCGGCGAGACCGTTCCAAAACCGAGAACACTGACTGAAATAGAATTAAACATCGTCAGAAGGGAGGCCATGAGATTTCTAACCCTGCTGAGAGATGCCTGGGTCAACGTCATGGAGTTTGTCCCGGAAATAGAAAACATCGAATCCAATCCCCAGTTCGTACAGATTGCCCCTCAGAATGAGATGACACTTCTCGTTACACTTGAGATCGTCATCGGGAATGTGGAGGGTTTCTTAAATGTCTGTTTCCCATCTTCTATCATAGAACCGTTCAGTGATAATCTGACCAATCAGATGTGGTTTGCCAGTGCGGCTCAGAAGAAACAATCGGAACTGGCACCGATCATCAAGAAGAATCTTGAAAAAACGCCTATTGAACTCGCCGTTCAGCTTGGGAAGTCCAAACTTTCACTCGCTGAGTTGTTGTATCTTCAAGTCGGCGATGTCATCAGACTGGAGCAGTA
Organism: Thermotogae bacterium; assembly: GCA_036743375.1. Classification (GTDB taxonomy): domain Bacteria; phylum Thermotogota; class Thermotogae; order MWEM01; family MWEM01; genus DAINPP01. Next base: position 18,371 of record DAINPP010000050.1, read on the forward strand.
TAAAGACGAGGAATTAAACATCTGCATAGGCGGGAAGCCAAGGTTCAAGGGCTTGCCGGGCCAGAGAAAAGGGAAAAAGGCCATTAAGATTACAAACTTATACGCACAGGAAGATAATCCGGAATACGATATCAGGGACTTCGCCAGAGAAGTTCAGGAAGGGAAGTGATAAGACATGACAAACAACAACGATTTCTTATCGCAAGAAGAGCTTGATGCCTTACTTGGAGCAATAAACGCCGGAGATGATGAGTCGTCTGATGCAACGGAAACCCCTGTTTCATCAGGGATGCAAGGCAGCCTCACATCCGCTGAAATAGATATGATTGGTGAAGTCGGAAATATGATCATGGGGTCTGCATCCACGGCACTATTCACCATTATCGCGCAAAATGTAGATATCACCACCCCACAGGTTTCCGTTATGAAACTCAACGAGTTGAAAGACCGATTTGATGATGAACGTGTCGTGACCACGTTGAATTTTGAAGAAGCCATCGATGGGCTTAATGTGTTTGTACTCGATAAGCAAACCGCTGCCATCATAGCCGATCTGATGATGGGTGGAACGGGTGAGAACGCCTCCCCGGAAATGGATGAAATGAAGATGAGCGCTGTCGGTGAAGCCATGAATCAGATGATGGGTGCAGCATCGACTTCTATGTCTGATTTTCTGGGTTCTTCGGTAAACATCACTCCACCTTCCGTATCGATTTTCAATTTTGAAGACTCATCGGCGCAATTTCCACCTGTAGCGAGCAACAACGATGATGAAGTCGTTTTGGTCTCGTTCAACATGAGCATCGGTAATTTTGCAAATACAAATATTTTTCAGATTCTTCCGATAGAATTTGTCAAGAGTCTTTACGCAAAAGTTGCAGGGGAAACGGCCCAGACCATTTCAACGCCTCCTCCCCAACCACCGGTTCAACAGCAACCGATGTATCAGCAACCCGTTTATCAGCAACCGCCACAACCGATGTATCAACAGCCAATGCAGCAACAACCAATGTATCAGCAACCTGGAGGTGCCTATATGCCACCAATGCCCCAGAAACAGGACCCTGTATCGGCGAGACCTGTTGAATTTGAAGACTTTGACCAGCCGATATATACACAACTCCCCAAGCAACTTGAGCTCCTTTATGATGTCCCGCTTGATATAACGGTAGAGCTCGGCCGAAGCAAACTGACCTTAAAAGAAATAATGGACCTGAATATCGGTTCTATCATAGAACTCGATAAGCTGACCGGTGAACACATTGATATACTCGTTAACGGAAAGGTTATTGCCAAAGGCGAAGTCGTAGTTGTCAGTGAGAGTTTTGGTGTCAGAATAACCGAGATAATGAATCAGAAAGACAGGATTGGAAGCCTCAGATGAGAAAAAGGATAATCCTGCTTCTGATATTGGTTCTGCTTCTCTTTCAATCTTCTTTCTCCGCATTTGATGAGGAAAGTTTCTCCGCCTGGAGTCAGTCTATACGAAAATTTTCCGGCATGAGAAATATCGCCGGGTGTATCGATATCGGCATGGATTTGATAGACAAGTCGGGAAACTGGTACAAAAACGAATATGCAATGGATTTTTACAGCCGCGATTTAAAGGATTACAGGATAGATTTCACCAAACCTTCCATGCTGAAAGGGATTACCGTCCTTTATCAATATCGTGAGCAACTGCTCTATGTGTTGAATATTGAAGCCGAGGAATACGCTCTACAGAGCTTCGAAAGCGGCAGTGAAATGCAGTTCAATCCGACGGTTATCCTGATGGATTTCCTGGACTTTCTCATCAATATCGACACAATTCCCCTTTTAAATGTCTATCCGGAATTGGATGAGGCGGGCTGTCACGTTTTCAGAATTCTTCTGTCCCAACCCGATATACTGCTTCTCTTTCAAAAGGAATACCCGGCAATCATCATCAGACTAAACGAAGAAAACAGTATCAGACAGGTAGAGCTTCTGAATGAAGATACCGATGAAAAACTTGTCATCAATCTCATCGATATGCAGATAAACCTTCCAGGGGAAAAGATCAACGCCTTCTTTGAAATTCCACTCAATGAATTTAAGCTGATCGAATACCTTGG
>DAINPP010000051.1:0-19811 GCA_036743375.1 Thermotogae bacterium
AAGGAATATAATGGGATAGATGATTTTTTTCATAAGACACACTCCTCTCTTTCTTTATTCGATAAAGACATAACCTATATCTGATTTGTTAAAATTTATCTGACTGAAATTTTCATTAATCGCCTCTGACGAATTGTTTATCGTTATGCTGTACACGCCTGCGATTGCACCGGCATCACAGGTAATCCTCAGAAATTCCTGATGGCTCAGGCTGAAATTGGCTGAACTGGAAATGGATATCGTAATGGTGCCGGTCCCTTTCGTGATAATTCCCAGTGCGTTTGAGATGTTCAGCAGGGCGATATCCCCCTGACCATTCGGTGCAATATCCAACCGGGTCGGATCATAATCCAGGATGATTTCTATCCCTCTCGCATCGGATACCGTTCCCGATAAAACAAGTGTAAAAGAGCCGTCTGACGTAGCCTGCAGGTCTTTTATCTCCACATAATTACCGGATTTCTGTGGCAGGGTGCTGAACGCTCCCGTTGCGGATTCAGATTGACCATAATCATTTTTGGCAATCACTTTCCAGTAATATAGCGAAGAATATGCGAGTGATGTTGAAAGATTATAAGAATTTTGCGTGAGATTCTGAGCCAGGTACTCTTCCGATTCACCTGACTTCCAGAGTTTAATATCATACTGATCGGCATACAGTGCAGCTGCCCAGTTCAGGAGGGGCAGAATTCCCTGCTCGGAATTCAGCGGTGATAACAGATTAAAGACAGCGGGGGGAAGAGTACCCGGTACTACCGGTCCGACATCGCAGCTGCTGACAATCATTATCAGTAAAAACAGAGAAATTAAAACCATCAAAAATCTTTTCATAATTTCCTCCTTTGAATCCCATATTTAATTACCATCGATTCTATTTCAAAGTTCCAATAAATTATAACGAAAAATACTCTCAATTTGATGTTGATTGAGCATATTAATGTTAAAGCATTATGAATATTTAAATTAAGATAAGGTATTATATAACATTTAAAGGAAGTTTCATAAAACACGAAATGCCCCGGAAGTTTCTTCTGCTGCTCCCAAAAGAAAGAGGTCCGGAAGGTCGGACCCCTTTAGAAAAATTTATCTCTGCGAAACAATTCCCACGATAAAATCAGAATCCGTATGATTTCCCTGTATCGTCTGCGTATTTTCCCCATAGGTGGATTGAAAATAGCTACTGACCTTATCTTTGGAATAATGATACAGTTCACTGTGTGTGAGTTTTCCATCCGCGAGGCCGTTGGGGCCGTAACCGTCCGCATTGTAAGTGGCATCAAACAAACCCGAAGGATTTGAAACGCCAACGTTTCCCAAACCATCACAGAAGAAGAAGCTGAAAAAACCGTGATTCAGATAGCCGTCTTCATTTGAATATTCATCGACAGCACAACCGGTAAGCACATAATATTCATACGGCGTACTGTAAGTTCCTCTTGCTCCTGCTGCCTCTTCAAAAGCACTCAACACACCCTCTCTGAAGCGTGTCGTCTGCTGAACCATCTCTTCTTCAGACATGATTCTGCCGGAACTCATATTCGTAAAGTTTCCCGACTGGCAGGCATCGATCAGAACGATCTTTGTCCCGTTTATCTGATCGAGATAGCCTCTCAGTTCACTCATACTCATATCCGATCCGTCGGAAAGATACATTCTTGACTGACCTCTTTCATAGAAGCCATGTCCCGAATAATGGAAGACGAAGACATCATCACCTTTACTGTCCGATACAAAGGTCGTCAACCAGTTCTGGATCTGCGCCTTGACCACACGACCCGTTTCTTTCTGAATGGAATAATCTTCTGAAAGATTTTCAAAGGTTACCTTTATTTCTTCCGCATCATCATCCGTGGCCGACAGATCACCAGAACCGCCATAATCCGTCAATCCAAGTGAAAGGCCTCTGTAAACGGCATTTCCAAGCGGTGCAGCCTTTGTAGTCAACGAAGAGATCTGGCTCGATACACTGTCTCCCACCTCATTCTTCGCTACAACCCTCCAGTAATAGGTCGTCTCATTTTCAAGGTCGACCACCTGATAACTCGTCGATGTGAGATCCATGGCGATGACAGGTGGTGTCTCGATCGTCCCCATATAAACATCGTAATAAACCGTTCCACCCTTCGGATCGACAGAAACAGACCAGGTCAGGGTCATCGTGGTTTCGGCTTCAGTCGTCCCCGATACAGGGCCAAGATTATCCGGAACCGTGGGCGCATTCAGATTTGTACGAACAGATACACGGCAGCCTGCAAACAGGATACCAATCAATAAAACGATAAACAGCAAATAGATTTTTTTCACACGAGACACTCCTGATTATTTATTTGAGGTTGAAGAGGTAAAAGTACCGACAACAAAGGCGGCCGTCGTATGATTCGCCTGAACCGTCTGGTTCTGACCATAATTCGAGTAGATATAGGCCTGAACTTTATCCTTTGAATAATTAAAAAGTTCCCTGAACATCAGTTCATGATCAGCCACACCACCTGTGCCATAACCGTCGGCATCAAAGGTAGCGTCATACGCCGCGTGATGATTGGTCACACCCACATTACCGAGACCGTCGTTGAAGAAAAAGGTAAAAAAGCCGTGATCGAGAACGGTATCTTCATTCGACGTCTGACTGATGGCGGCTGCCGTGAGAACATAGTACTCGTATTCCGACGTAAAGGTTCCCCGGCTGTTGATATCCTCTTCAAACGCTGTCATGACACCTTGTTCAAATAATTCCGCCTGCTGCACCTTTTCATCGGTCGTCAATTCTTTTCCGGGAATCAGATTGACAAAATCCCCCGAATAACAGGCATCGATCAGGACAATTTTCGTCCCGTTTATCTGATCGAGATAACCCCTCAGATCTCTCATGCTGATATAAGTACTATCGGACATAACCAGTTTGGATTCACCGGCAGAATAAGTTCCATGACCGGCATAATGAAAGACAAAGACATCATTGGACTGACTGACAGATACATAGGAAGTCAGCCAGGACAGAACCTGTGCCTTGGTAATACGCCCGGTCTCCTTCTGCATCGTATAGCCCTCATTCAGATTTTCAAAGGTTATCTTTGTTTCATCCGCATCATCATCCGTGGCCGCAAGATTTGAAAAATGATCATACTGTGTAAGCCCCAAAGTCAAGCCCCTGTAAGTGGACTGTGCCTTTGTGGTGAAACTCTGTATAAAACTTGCCGTACTCTTATCTTCACCACTCTTCGCGACAATTTTCCAGTAATACTGTGTCCCCGGACTGAGTGTGGTAACCGTGTATGACGTGGCACTCAGATTTCTCGCGTAGACAACGGGGTTCGATTCCGTTCCGAGATATAAGTCATACAGAATCTCTCCGCCAAACGGAACCGTTGAAGCGGACCATGAAAAAGTTACCGGTGCTGCAACACCCGTACTACCGTTGGTAGGCTGTAAATTTCCCGGAGTTGATGGTGAAAAAAGAAATCCGATGCATCCCGTAAACAAGAATAATGAGCTGATACATAAAACAAGAATATAGACAATCCGTTTCATAAAAAACACTCCCCCATTTTTATACTTCTGATCATATTAAACCATAAATTCTTCCCCATTTGATGACGGTTATTTTTCATTTAATATTCTCGGTGTTCAAACTGAAAAGCTCCCCTTATTCAGCTGATACATCCTGATTTTGACAGAAATCCTCAAAAAAAAGGTCCTGATATGCGAAGAGATCAGGACCTGGTGTTCACTAAAAAATTATTCTGTAAACAGCCTCATGAGAACAACGTCCCCTCTTATTTCAACCGTAACGTTTTCCGCATAAACGATGTTTTCTACCGCCTGCCGCAGGTCCTCCACCGTCGTTCCTTCAGGTAACACACCCCCGTAATACAGGTTATAAACCGGCTTATCTCCGGATGTTCCGATGCTGACCTTAAAGGCCTTCAGTCGTTCGGGATCTATCGAATAATAGTATTCCAGTTCGTCCATCATCTGTGAGATACTTAATTCATCTTCCGGATAATAAGTCAACTGATCGTTTATATAATACATACCCCGTTCGTAGAGATTGACGATCTCGGACAAGGCCTCCTCCCGTTGGATATCGGCTATCATCTCGGTAATTTCAGACAGGTCAAAGGAAAAATGGAAGGAGAGATCACCCGCTTCATTAAATTCTACCGTCATCTCGATAAAATCGCCGAGACTGACTGTTCCCCAGAGATAATCCGGAAGATTCTGAACGTAAGTTGCCGGTTCGGAATCCGATTTCAGTTTCTCTGTAAACAGTAATTCACCTTGTCTGAGTACAAACTCCGCAAGGTCAAAGGCATAGATTTCTATATAGTCATATCGGCTGTCATAGGCGATATAAACATCATCACCGTAACTGTATTCGATATAGCCCACCGTAGCGGTTTCTATATCGTATAATTCCACAATATTATCAAATATCAGCTTGGCGTCGGAGCATTTTGCAAGCATATACGGCATATAACCTTCATCCGAATAGCAGATGTTGACCCTTTCCAGTTCAGGTCCCATAAGCGGCAGGATCTCGAAATAATTTTCGAGGGTATCCGAATACGTTTCCAGCATCGGCAGCTCATACATGAGCTCCCCTATCAGATCAGCCGGCAGCCCTATCTTCGGAATGGAGAGGAAATTGTCGATGGGATAATCGAAATCAAACGAAGGCATGGCGTTGAAAAACGCCCTGTCGGTCTTGTAAATCTCCGTATTTTTCTGGAATTTATCGCTGATATACTTCATATCCACGTTGAAATTTAGATACAGTTCTGTTCCGTTCACCCCGATACCGCAGAATTCAGAATCCGGCTCGCCGTTGAAGATATTCATGGCCCTTATGAGAAAGGCACTGAGATCAAAGGTATTATTCTGTAATTTTGCAAAGTAGTCCTCTTTTCCCATGTCTTCACAGAAGCTGACAAGTCGCATGGTTTCATCCTTGGCAGCGAGAAGGGACGATTCCAACAACTCATAATCGGTTGCAGCGAGATAATAACCGGCTTCGAGTTCGGTAAAATACAGATCAAAAAAGACCGGCTCATAATCATCATAAAATCTGATCTTAAAGTGTTTCACCGAATAACCTGCCACCTCTTCCGTCAGGATTTCATAATGTACACCCATATCGACGGCTTGATGCATGGCTTCCCCCTCGAGAAAACCGAATACTAGATTCATGTTGATCACATTCGTAATCACACCTGCAGGCATCTCGGCGATGGCTGAAATCAGCGTATCGAAATCGGTGATATCCGTAACGTCATACAGATAGTCAAAATCAATGGCATCAAATAAATAGGCATTCACTCCAAATTTACCAAACAGAATCGCCTGCATATCCTTTACTTCTATATCGGGATTTAAAAACTCTCCGGTTTCCTCGAGTAAATCACCAATATCCAATCCAAATACGGTGAGCAGCTGTTCCGGTACGGTGACTTCAAAAGCCGCATCGACATCTGCGGGGATATAGTTCAGAGGGTTGAAGGCAAAAAGGGTGGAAATTAAGACAATCATCGAAATCAATAAAAAACCTTTTTTCATGGTATTACCTCCTCTTAAATTCAAAAGTTCCAATTAACGATAGTATAACACAGAAAAAAAACCACACATCCACTGTGCCTTTGAAATGACTGTTATGAGAAACCGATTTAAGGGGAACCACATTTTGGTTTAGAAAGCAAAAACGACTATAGAAAAACATCCTGCGGTTCTATCAAAGGGGAGATATCTCCCTGGCAGATAAACCCGCTCCATATCACAGGGGAAGCAAAACCAACGGCTTCATACAGATAATCGATCAGAAAGAGTTGTGCATTTCTGAGGGCTGTTGATATCTTCTGCCCCTTAAAGATATTTTCAAAGAATCTGATCATCAAAATTTTTGTGTATTCATCACTGACCCGCCACAGACTCATGATGATCGTCTTTGAACCGGCTTGAGCAAAGCCTCGTCTTAAGCCCATCACCCCTTCACCCACATTGATTTCACCAAGTCCGGTTTCACAGGCGGAAAGGACTAACAGCTCATTGTTCTTAAGATTCAGAACCGCCGCATCATAAGCGGATAAAAAGCCGTTCTCATATTCCTCCGGAAGCTTCTGCCCTGCCAAATATGCATTGACACCGGACAGGACTATTCCCGATTTGGTCAATGGATGAAGAAATTCCGGAAGCGCTTCGTCGATAAAATAGCCATGCGTAATGATATGAAGAATAGAAGGGGAATTGATGGATTTAATCCTTTTTTTGCTGACTTCTTTTCCGTAAAACAGTTCTGGTGTCTTCCCCGTATTAGTCTTGAATACGTTTTCTATCTCTGTCGCTTCATCCCTTGCATTTTCTAGTCTTTTATATCTGATCTCCCCGTAATTCCCGGGAAACTGTCCCTTTTCAATAAAAAGATCATATTCCGGATCCGCAAAAATCATCGCCTCGTACTGATTCTTTCTCGAGCCATACAGAGATAAGTCCCTTACGGAATTACAATAACTGATGGAAGTTTTCTCTATCAGGTAGAGATCATCTTCTGTGAGGAGTGATTCAAAGGCGATTTGTGCAATTTCTCCATCCGGACAGAGATAAATATGCGGTATTTTCTCCCCTTCGAAGACTATTTCAGAATTAAATTCATCGAAAAGCATTTTATATAGAGAACGACAGGATTCAATCGTCTTTTGTATTGAAGTCATCCTTTTTCCGTACTTTTGATGTTCATCTCTATAACCGTACAAGGTTAGTCTGTATGCTCTTATTTCGTTTTCGATGACATCCGCTTTTTCAATATCATTCACATGGAAAACCGGATAATCTCCGTTCCGTTTTATAAAAACCTTGCAATAACGATATTCATCCGTACAACGATTTTGATTAAAATCGTACTTTTTGTATTTATAAAAATCAAAGAGGTATTCATCCCGATTGAGAGGGATAAATTCGGAAAGCGTTTTTTTTATTCGATCCCTTAATTCCATCCGCTCATTTGGCAGTAACTTTAAAATGTTTTCTTCCAGTTCATTGCATTTTTGAATCAAGTCTTTTTTGATCTCGACAAAATCTTTTTCGGATTCGTTGGGGGCAATACCGGAAAAGAGCCTTCGAGCCAGTTCATTTCTCAATCGCTTGTACACTTCCAGATCCCTTTTTATATTCGGGTCATCCATCTTTTCTATTCGATGCATCAGGGAAACTTCAAATACCAGTCCTTTTCTGAAAGTAATCGCCTGATACATAAATTCCGCAAATTCTTTTTCCTTCCCAAACTGTATCAGGGTAGAGATAAAATAACCGGTATCGCGTTCAAGGTTTTTCAGGACATTCAGGGAGGCTTCTTCCGAAAGGCCCCTGATTAAGCTTAATATGTACTCATTTTGAAGGGATATGGCCTCTTTGACACAATCAAAGTATCTTTCCCTTTTATCGTTGGCTATCAGATATTGCGAATATTGTATCAGAAAATCAATATACTCCGCCGTAAATATCTCCTTTTTGGTTCTGAAATATTCAGTCATTTCGGCAAATTCACGATCAAGATCCGTTTCATTTGCATCAGCCAAACGCCAGGAAACGGACAAAAAAATGATTCTCGTTTTTATGTATTCGATACTCGATTCAACAGCGCTCGCCTTCATTTTTACCAATGCCTTTTCAAGCAATCCTTTCGCTTCAATCAAATTATCTTTCTCATAGGCTATAAGTGCCAGGTTCTTTTCCGTTTTGGCCACCCTGAAATCGTCTTTTCCCATGATTTCACCGCAAATCTCAAGTGTTTTTCTATAGATGATCTCTGAGGTGTTTCTGTTTATGGGTCTATAAAAAAGGGCGATATTGTTCAACGTTTCACAATAAAAGACAGACCTGTATCCGAATTTTTCAGCCCGCATGCGAAGCGTTGAGAAATACATCTCCCTGGCCGCCTCTTTTTTCCCGAGTTTGGTTAATAAAAAGGCATAGGATTGTTTGATACGCATGATAAAGAGATCGGGAATCCCTCTTCCCTTTTCAATCAACAGCAATATCTCCCTGAAACATCGTTCCGATTCTGTATACTGTCCAAGAAGATTGTATAAGAGAGCGATATTAAGCAGTGTATTCAGATAATTCTGATTGTTCTTTCCATATTGTTTTTTCACACAGTCCAACGAGAGATTGAATTTATAACTGGCCCTTTCGTAAAAGCCCGTTTTCTTATCCAGTACGGCCGAATCGTTCAGCAATTCAGCCCCCTTCATACCGACAGATTTTTCGTCGATGTGCTTTAATCCCTCATCGAAAATCTTTTTTGCTTCTTTCAATTGTCCGGAATAAAAATAGCCTTCTCCGAGTGCGATATAATAATCGAGCAACAGATCATGATCAAAGGCTCCACTGTTTTCCTGCACCGATGAATAAAAAGGATGAAGCAATCCGACAGCTTTTACAAATTTTTGATTCTCTATGCAATTTCTCGCTTCCTCAATCTTCATTTTGAATTCATTTTGCATGGACTACTCCCCGTCAAAAGGTTCAAAGAACGTATAATACGTTCCGTCATCCAAATTATCCATGATAATTTCCCATCGGTTCTCTTTAAGATTTCGTTCTGCCCTGCCTATTCTTGGCTTTATCTTGACGTTGGTAGAAACGAGGAATAACAGCGGCGGCTCTTGTAAATCAGAAGCTTCGAATTCAACGATTAATCTTTTCTCTGACTGAATAACGCTGATATTGGTTTTTAGTTCGCCGTAATAACCACCCACTCTATTCATGCAGATTAATTGATCGTCTTCGTAATGCCTCCCTGGAAGCGGCAAGGCCGCATAATCCAGATTTAACCCCTCGGAAACGTTATTTTTCCACATATCTTCGAGTATGACTCTGGTCAACTTTCTTCCTTTCACGGGCATGTTCATCATCATTTTAACCGCAAGAGCGGTATGTTTGTGAAATTCATTCCACCATTTTTGAAGTCTTTTTTTTATCGTTTGATCATCTGTCTCTTCTATGGTTTCCTCAATCTGCTGTCTCATCTGTTGTTTTAAGAGCACCGTGTTATCGATAAAAACATCATAATTAAAGAGCAGACTGAACTGCTTCAACAGTTGATGGGCTCTCTTGGCGCATCTGTCGCATTCAGAGAGATGCCCCTCAATTTCAGAAAAATCGCCATCTGTTTCAACGTCCTCTTTCATCACCTTTTTAAGGATATACAATTCTATCTTTTCATCATCGATGTGTTTGCTGTCCATATTCCACCTTTTTGTCTTTAGAATATTCCATTTTCCTCGAGCCTTTTTCGAAGTCTCATCATAACCCTGATATTCCAGTCACTGATATTTTTATTGGGTAATTTGCCAAAAAACACCTTTAACGCCATATCAGAACATTTTTCTTCGAGTCTTGCCTGCATTTTTATCCTTGTCTTCGTATCCACGGATGAAATCACCGTGGAGACCTTCTGATCAAGCGAATCACTCAGGGGCTTCATCATCTTCATTAATTCCTCTTCAGCTCTGAATGATGCTTTAGAAAATTCTTCAACAAAATCAAAAAAGATTTCCCTTAGCGTTGATTCGGAAAATTTTGCCACTATCTCGGATGGTTGATAATCAATCTTCATTAAACCGACGGATAAAACCTGCCAGGGATACCCACAGTTGTCAAATAAGGTTTCGAGAACAATCCGGCCGAGTTCACCCTGTGCATAAGCTTCATCAGGCGGTTGATCCTCTGAGGCGATTCGGTCTATCAGCCCACCGTCGGAATCGGATTGCAATTCATAATCAAGCGTCAGATCCGTTGACTCATAAGCCCTTTCATCAGGGGTTCTCAGAACATTTCTGGCGATTGAATAGGACCAGGCAATAAAACCGGCCTTATAGGGAGAATATCGGTCGATATTTTTCAATACCAGAAAAATGGTCTTTTCAGAGATTTCCTCACTTTTTTGAACGATCAACGTCCGATCTGAATAAATTTTCCTCGTCAGACTCCTGATATAGCCAAAAAGATATTTATTATAAAAGTTTTTTAAAAGACCATAACTTCCCTTTTGATCTTCAGCAACAAGTGACAGCAGATACATCTCAGTTCCTATTTCCGAAACCCAATCAGAGATCTCCACAGCACCCGAATGATACTGATAGAATCTAGACCATGAAACATTCCAGTATTCCTCTTCTACCTTCAGAAGATTCCTGTCCATTTTTTTCCCGCTGGTCTCAGGGTGTACACCAAAAATCGAGCGTACACTTGCCTTAATACTTGATCTGATTTGGTCCTGCCTTTCTTTTTTAAAATGCTTAAAAGCTAAAAGTGCAACGTTTATATCCTTAAACTCCAAATTGCCCAAGTAACTTTCCTCCCTTTCTTCACACTGAATCGTTCGGCGTATCACAATGGAATTCGTAATGATGTTGAAGAAAAGGAACGGTGGAACCAATTTTCTGCAGAAAATGTTCCCGTATCATCATTACTGAGTAAAATAGACTATTCCGCAAGCCTTATTTCAGATTTTTCAAAATAAATTTCGTGTCTGATTCTGAATCTCTCTTGATGGCCGTTCTTGCAATTCTGAATCCAAGATCGTTATTTCTGCCATCAAAATCGTTTTTAAACCTATGTTGAATTGCGAGATGCGGGATTTCTTCGCCAAAACTCCCCCCACGCCTCGCATAATCAATAAAATTCTCCGCGGTATACGGATTAATTTTATTCGATTCATCATACGAGGTGAAACTATCCTGACACATCTCCCATGCATTTCCACTCATGTCATAGATTCCCAATTCATTTGGCTGTTTCAATCCAACATCGTGTAAACGACAGTTGTTGCACATAATCTTCTCCCTGTCCCATGGGCCATTCAAAACCGTATCCCCGCTATTAGTCCATCCCCAACCAATTTCACTTGCCACATTCCCCCCGGCAAATCGATAACCCTGGCTGAACTGGCCTCCGAGGGCAGCAAACTCCCATTCCGCTTCTGTCGGTAAACGATATCCTTCGACATTCAACACATTATCCGTTCGGTTACCGTTTCGGTCAATGAGATTACCGGCCTCATCATAAGCCTTATGTAAGCCATATTTCTCACTCAACCAATTGCAATAGTCAAAAACAGCATTTTTTAACAGCATTACCACAGGTCTTTTCTCAAGGCTCCGGGGCATATAAAAATAGCCGTTTTCATCCCGTTCAAGAAAACACTCGGGAAAGAACGGCGAAAAATTAAGTGAAACATCCTCAAGTAATGAATCGTTTATTGTATTTTCATGTCGTCTATCATTTAAATACGACAAAAACTCCTCGTTGGTAGTTTCATATTTTCCCATATAATAATCATATGTCAGCTCAACAGGGAATGATGGTTGCGCTTCCCGCCAAAGATCTCCATAATGATCTCCCATGCAAAAAGAACCGCCTTTTACGTAGACCTCTTCCGGTAAAAATATTTTATAGACTGCGTTTTGAGCACTATTTTTCAACGAAGCCTTGATTGATCTATTTTCAGATGTCTTAAGGTATAAAACCTCCCTATGCGGATTATAACCTTCTTTTTCAAGGGATATTTTGTAGAAGCCTTCAACCAATTCTATTTCACATGGGGTCTTTTCGGGATATTTCCTGCCATCAAGAAAAACAATGGCCCCGGTAGGAACACTGCTGATTTCAAGTACACTCTTTTTCCATTCGGGAATTTGGAAATTGACAAACTGATTTGTCTTGTCAGTTCGTACTATTCTAAAGCCAACATCGTAATAAAATCCATCTGTAGGTGTAAAATGTCTTTCTGCATTATCCATCTCAAAATCCCAGGTAAATGTACTACCACCGCGCAGGATTCTGTAATTCGATGCCTGCAGATTCACAGGATTCTTAACGGTATTTTTCTTGTACCAAAACGGATCATAGCCGTCCTGACACCATTCATAAACGTTACCGGTCATATCATACAAACCGATCTCATTCGGTTGTTTTAATCCACCTGGTTTAGCGGCGGGAAATTCTCTCCCATCAGGAAATACAAACACTTCACCATTTTGGTTATACCAGGCAACTTCATCAAGTATTCCACTCCCCGAAAATCTGTTCATTTTACTATATGCGCCCCCCCTCGCCGCATATTCCCATTCCGCTTCTGTAGGTAATCGGTATCCCATCACTTCCGCCATCTCATCGGTTATCTCCCCAAATTGATTGAGTAAATGTCCACTGCTGTCATAAGCAACCGGCAATCCCTCTCTCACACTCAGCCAATTACAATAATTGATGGCATCATACCACTCGACATTGACAACGGGTAAAAGGCCACGGCCGAACCCACAGTCCTTCGGAGGAATTTTCCCAGTGTTTTCACAATATTCATCGTAAGAAGCAAAGGTTATTTCGTATGAACTCATCCAGAAATCATACGTTAGGATGACATAATGCGAGGGAATTTCATCGTTGGTTACATAATTGTTATTTTGAAAGGGGGCATTTCCCATTAAAAATTTCCCACCTTTGACCAATACCATCTTCACATTGTTTTCAGTCAGAATTTTTTGGGGAACTAACGGAATATTTTTTACGATGTTAAGTGCGAGTAGTTTTTCTTCCTCGGATTTAAAATAAACTTCCATATCCTGTCCGTTGTTTCGAGCCATGAATTGTGCATGATTGTTGAAATAATTATTCAATTCATTTGCCGAGAGGAAATTATCACGGTTTGCATCTGCCTCTCCTTCAACCGCCCTGATCAAATAATAGGCGGCAACACCGTTCTCAACCTTCACATTTCCCGTATAAAAACCGTCATGCGAACTTTGATTGGCAGCACTTGAAGTGAGGAGAAAATCAAAGGTGCTGTAGAACCCCTCATCAGAAAATGGTTTTCTCACAAATGCCTTTTCAGTATTCCCCTGAAAACAGGCATCTATTACCACTATTGTCTTTCCCTTGAATTGTACCAATTCATTTTTCAGAATCTCCTGGCTTAGAAAATCATTCGTATCATCGGGAAGGCAATCGTGAAGCATCAAACCCTTCATCGATTCATTTTCACCCGATCTTCCATGTCCTGAGAAGAAAAAGATCATATGGTCATCCGTTTTAGAGACAGCAGCCGTGTTTCTGATCTCATTTACAACCCTGGAAAACGTTGCATCTTCGCCTTTGATAGGAATAACCGAAAACCCATTATATTTTAAGGCCTCTTCAAGCTCATCAACATCTTTTTCCGCATATTGAAGATCGCATAAGTATTCATAATCGTTGATTCCCGAGATAATGGCATAATTCTGTGAGAAAAACACAGTATAAAGAAAGATCATTGTAATAAAAAAAACCGGTACACGCTTCACAGACCCACTCTCCATTAAAACGTTTTTCTTTTATCAAACAATTATACTATTTTTTTCAAAAAAAAGTAAAAAGGCTGCGGAATTTGATGATTAATTCTGTAATGATGAATGAACATAAACTTTTATCATTAATTGGAGGTAGCTTATGAACAAAAGATATTTGATTTTATTGGTAATAATGGGATTAATTATTTTATCCGGGATCATGACGAGTTGTGCCGGTGGAGGGAATGCACCTATACCCGGGACTAACGCTGAGAATACGGCAGAATTACGTACTGCTCTTGAGAACGAACAATCACGGGTGATTTATCTGACAGGGGACGTGTACGATATGACGGACCTTGTTATCCCGAGCGGCAAAAGTCTTATCGGACCCAACAGTCCGGATTATCCGGCTCAACTTTCCAAAAGGGGTAGCTGTGTTCTAATGCCCTCGCCCGATGCAACTTCAGGAGCCTTGATCAGAATCAATGCCTTCAGCGATGTGGTGAAAGATGTTAAGGTCAGTGGCGTGAAGTTCCAGTTACCTGAAGACTATGAATGGGATAATATGCACGAATTCTTCATGGTTTTCATTCAGGGAAACAGTGAAGAGGCCAGTAGCACGTTGTCGAATATCACAATCGAAAATTGCACCTTTGATTACACAACGGCTCCTGATGCGCCCGAAGGGAGAGATTTGTCAACTGGAATCAGCGTCAACACGACTGAGATTACAAAGGCTGAGAACATCACAATAAAAAACAACACCTTCCTGATGAAGACATCCAACACGGACTGCAGTTTTGGTGCCATTCTGATTAACGGGACAGCCAATGATCCCGAAAAGGGAATCTTCATCTCAGGAAACAAAATATATGGTGGTCTTCCAAACACGGGAAGAGCTCCTTTCGGAATCAACATTGAATCTCCAAATACTGTTGGTGCAAGTTCAAGACAAAACGATACGCTTCATGTGAAACTCAGTAACAACAGTTTTTACGGAAAAGATGTCCAAAATAATGTTTTGTTTTTTTTGAATTTAATGTCTGTTAATAGAAATGCTTTTGATATTCAGCTTGATATGACCGAAAATGAATTTGGAACACTCGCTGCTCCTATTGTTGGAAACGATAAAAATAACAATATTATCTGGCTTGGCTTTAATTTTGATTATCCAACTGGAGTCATTGAGTTTACGGCAAACAGTATGAACAACTCCTTTGCTTTAAAGGGTGATCAGTTCAGGAGCATGATAGACACTTATTTCCCTGAACCCAATCCTTATGTGATAAAGGTTGGGTCACAGAGTTTCACAAACACGAGTCAAGTTTCAGCTGCACTTACGACACAACAGGATTATATTAACATCGTTGATTCCGTTGATGTACTCGGAAATTGTCTCAGTGAAGATGTTCCAAAGGTGATTTATCTGACAGGGGATGTGTACGATATAACGGATCTTGTTATCCCGAGCGGTAAAAGTCTTATCGGACCCAACAGTCCGGATTATCCGGCTCAACTTTCCAAAAGGGGCAACTGTGTTCTAATGCCCTCGCCCGATGCAACATCCGGTGCCTTGATCAGAATTGAAGCTTATAGTGATGAAATAAAGGATGTTAAAATAAGCGGGGTAAAGTTCCAGCTGCCGTCAGATTATCAATGGCAGAATATGCATGACTTTTTCATGATTTTTATTCAGGGTGGCAGTGAAGAGGCCAGCAGCACGTTATCGAATATCACAATCGAAAATTGTACCTTTGATTACACGACAGCGCCTGATACTCCTGATGAGAGAGATTTGTCAATTGGTATTACCATTGACACTTGCCAAATCACAAAGGCTGAGAACATCAGAATCAAAAACAACACATTCCTGATGAAGACGTCCAACACGGACCGCAATTTTGGCGCCATTCGGATTAACGGGACAGCCAATGATTCTGAAAAGGGAATCTTCATCTCAGGAAACAAAATATATGGTGGTCTTCCAAACACGGGAAGAGCTCCTTTCGGAATCAACATTGAATCTCCAAATACTGTTGGTGCAAGTTCAAGACAAAACGATACGCTTCATGTGAAACTCAACAATAACTGCTTTTATGGAAAAGATTCACAGGATAATGTTTTGAATTTTTTTGAGTTGATGTCTATTAACAGAAATGCATTGGATATTCAACTTGATATGACTGAAAATGAATTTGGAACACTCGCTGCTCCTATTGTTGGAAACGATAAAAATGGCAATATTATCTGGCTTGGGTTTAATTTTGATTATCCTGCCGGCGCCATTGGGTTTACAGCTGACAGTGAAAACAACTCCTTTGCTTTAAAGGGTGATCAGTTCAGGAGCATGATAGACACTTATTTCCCTGAACCCAATCCTTATGTGATAAAGGTTGGGTCACAGAGTTTCACAAACACGAGTCAAGTTTCAGCTGCACTTACGACACAACAGGATTATATTAACATCGTTGATTCCGTTGATGTACTCGGAAATTGTCTCAGTGAAGATGTTCCAAAGGTCATTTACACACTTCCCGGAAGCTACACCGATTGTTGTTTTGATGTTCCAAACAACAATGTCTCCGTCATCGGCCCTCTTTCCCCTGACTATCCAGCTGTTTTAACTCAGGGAGAGGCTGCCTTTACACCAGCACCGGATGTAACCGGTTTTAATATTTTACATTTTCTAAATCAGGGCGATCCAGAAGTGGCAGAAGATTTTCAGAGGGAAAATATTCACTTCAGCGGCTTAACGTTTACAACGCCATCGGCTACTGTTTTGGAACATTTGATTACATTCTTTGATATCGCTGTATATTACTCTGGTGGTGGCCCTTCAGGGGTTATAAGACACGATTTTCCTGATTGGTATTTAAGGGATTTTTCAATCGACAACTGTGTCTTTGATTTCAGAGAAACATCCCCACAAAACGCAGGCATAAACTGTATCGTTTACTGTTCTGAATTTTGTACCTTTGAAGATATCAGCATATCCAACAACACATTCTATGTGAAAAATTTAGAGAGCACTTATTTGGATGGTGAAGAAGCGGAAAAACCCTGTAAAATCCGTATTCTGGATGGCACATGTGGTTCAGCAAATCCAAACAAAAAGATAAAAATTAATAACAATGTTTTTTCCGGTTCCGAGGTAGGTTCAGCCGGAACACTCCCAACCTATTTAACACTGTATCCGGATGGAGGAGCTTACAACACAAAAGAGGAATTCTACTATGAAATAAAAGGCAATCACTTTGTAGGAAACAAAGAATACAACCGAATTATTCAGTCCCATAATATCAAAAAGATGAATATCGACTTTTCAGAAAACACTTTTGGTTCTGTACAAACACCTTACCGAAACGATGTGGAATGGAACGGAACGGCTATTTTCTATTTCTTAGAAGATAATCCCATCACTTTCACAGAAACGCAAACAAAGAACAATTACTATGCCGCAACGCCAGACGGAACCATTAACATGTTTTATGGGGTGAGTGTCGATGAAGCTTCAATCAATTTTCTATACGGACAACAACAGAAGACTGGAGAAGAGTTGACGGAATCACTGATTAACGTTATTCATTGATAGCACAATCTGCCAACAAGACCTTCTGTTGTTACCAACAGAAGGTCTTGTGTTTCAAACTCTGTTCAGGAAGAAGGCGTTTAAATGAAAAAATCGAATCAAACGATCATGATTTGTATTGTGCGATTGCTTTTCTTAATATTTTCAGTTTTCTGCTTTACAGGTTGTACAGGCGGGGGTAACCCTGCGATTGAAAAAGAGGTTTACAAATTTTTTATCAACAAAATGCGAGTTCAATTTGATACAGAAATTATAGAACGTGATAATGGAATCTATTTACCATTGATGGACATGGTCAAAAAGCTGGGATTAAACGGACAGTTCCTGATGGATGGTGACAAACTTGCCATCGGATTTTCTTTGAAAAAATCCGATAACAATGAGCATGGAATCTTTGTCTCAAGTGATGCCCGTGAAGCGTTTGTCGATGATATACAGATTGTAATGGATTTTCCAGCTATCAATCAAAACGATGATGTTTATATTTATTACACTTTTCTTGAAAACATCTTTGATGCTGATTGTGCATTTAACAAAAACAACAGAACGGTTGAGGTGATCAATACGGAATATCTGACATGTCCCAAAGCCTTTCAAAGAAACAATATAAATCCCTGCTCGTTCTATGAGATCAAAGATCCGCAATTGAGACCGGACAACACCTTTACGGATTTAATCAGTGGTTTTGGAAGGTATAAAGCACTCGGTTGGGGATTTGCCGCCGATGATATTGAGGGGAATCTTGAATTTGCCAGATATAAGGCACAATCAGGTTATTCAAGGATCAGCAGTACGATTAACACAAAGGATTTTGGATGGGTGACATGGGATGACAGCGAAATCGACATTTCTGAGGAGAATGATTATCTGTATACCGCCTTTAAGGAAAATGGCTTAAAAATCATCTACAATTTGATCTTCTGGGATAAGGAATATCACAAGAATGGAGGAGAAATAGAAATTCCGAGATTTCAGACTCAGGAAAGTATTGACAGGTATCTCGATTTTGTCGACCGAATGACAAAACATTTTAAGGGTAGAGTGGACTATTATAATCTCTGGAACGAACCCAACGTTGGTGATTCGATTCAATGGGTTACACCAGAAAAATATATAGAGGTGGCAAAACGGGCGATACCGATTATCAGACGAAATGACCCTGCTGTAAAAATTATTATTGGGGCTGCTACAGGCTATAATAATCCTGATTCACAGGAATACACTGATATGTTTGTCAATTCTGATTTGGCTTGTCAGGCAGATGTCATTGATATTCATCCAATGTATGGCGTATCTCCGGAAAGCCTTTCAGAATATTATTACAACTATGATAATCTCCTGAATGAACTTAAAAATGAAGCTTTTGAAAATGGTTTCAGAGGTGAATTTTTATCCAATGAGATGGGGTGGGGATATACCTCAGCTGCAACTGAAGTAATTGGCGGTCATGATATGCTGTACGACAGTATGAACGTTGTAAACAAATACCTGATAAGAGGCGTAACGATAAACCGAGGATTAGGTTTTTCTGCTGGTATTGGTTCGGGAACGATAGATGAAATCACTATGAAACGTATGGGCTCTCTATTTGCAGGATTGGAACCGGAAGCTTTTGACATTGACATTAATACGACGATTGATAAGATCAGACATTATGAATTTCTCTCATATACAGGGGAAAAGATCATTTCAGTCTGGGATGATAACGCTGCATTGGATGAAAACAAAATTGGAATTCTTTCAGACATTGTCATAAAGGATTTTTCTGCAGAAAAGATAACGGCGGTTGACCTTTTACATGGAATTACATGTGAGATAAACTTCGAAATGGTGGGTGGAAGTACTTTCATCCCGGCTCTCTATATTTCTGACAATCCGGTGTTTCTTATCTTTGAGTAACAATGAATAATTTCGGAAACTTATAAATTGTACAGAAAAGATACGAACAGAATGATAAATAATGGAGAAAAGGATGTGATAGTGATGGATAAGAAAATCTTGATTCTTTCGATGGGTGTTATTTTGATGGTATTGTTGTGTTCCTGTAGCTCTTCAGCAACAGGACCTGTAGAAACCAACGATACAGTCTTCTTTTCGGGTTATGAATGGACGGTAAAACACTTTGATGGAGAAATTGGACCGGGGCCTAATTATTTTTCAAACAGCAGGGATAATGTCTGGACGGATGCCGGGGGAAGACTTCATCTCAAGATTACAAAAAGGGATGACAAATGGTATTGTGCCGAGATTGTCTTAAAAAAATCTCTCGGATACGGTACCTATCGTTTTACGCTTTCAAGTCCGGTAGATCAATTGGACAAAAATGCCGTACTGGGATTGTTTGTATACGATCTCAACGCAGCAGATATTCATCACAGAGAAATAGACGTAGAATTTTCACGTTGGGGTTATGAAAATGGTCTGAATACACAATACGTCATTCAACCTTGGGATAAGGCCGAAAACAGAGAGCAGTTCAATACACAGCTGACTGATGTCATGTCAACACATGAATTCATATGGTCAGAGAATGAAGTGAGTTTCTCAAGTTATAATGGCAAGAATTCCGATCAGGGTGAGGCCATTCACAACTGGTCTTACAATGGTTCAGATAATCCAGTTCCGGGAGATGAAAATGTAAGGATCAATCTGTGGTTGTTCAGATTTGATGAAAATTTTGCCTATTCCGGTCCGGAGATTGAGATCATTGTTGATTCTTTTGAGTTTTTACCACAATAGAGCTCGAACATATAGAACTGTTCTTTAACGCCCTTGGGCCTATCATGTAAACGCTGTAAAGTACAAAATTAAATAAAATAAACAATGAGTGAATGAGATTAACCGGCCGTGTTGTTTGCGTTTATTAGGGGTTGCTGAAAAAGCTTAAAATAACCATAAAGGAA
>DAINPP010000052.1:0-19702 GCA_036743375.1 Thermotogae bacterium
GGAAGGAGTGAATGATGAATTTAACAACGATAGGATTCTGGGGGGCTTATCCCGAATACGATGAACCGACATCGGGTTACCTGCTTCAGACTAAGGAAACGAACATACTGCTTGAATGCGGAAGCGGAATCTTGACAAAACTATATGAATTCATCGATCCGAATGACCTTGACGCAGTTATCATCACACATGAACATATGGATCATTGCGCGGACCTTATGAGTCTTTATTACAGTGTTATGATTCAGTCAAGACTTGGAAAAAGGGACAAACCACTGAGCGTATACATCCCTAAATATATGAAAATGCTGGACAAATACAAAGGGGAAGATCATCTGAACCTTTATCACTACGATGAAAAGAGTCATTATGATTATATGGGAGTAGCGTTGAATTTCTCGAAGAATATTCATCCGGTTGAGGCTTACGCCGTCAATTTCAAGACGGATTCGAAAAAGATAACCTTTACAGGAGACACGGAACTCTATGAGAATCTGATTGATTTCACGGCGGGATCGGATCTTCTGATCTCTGAATGCAGCCTGTATGATACCGGTGAAAACAGTGTTACGGGGCACATGAGTGCCTATGAAGCAGCAGATCTCGCAAAAATGAGCCACTCAAAGGAACTGTTGCTGACACATCTACCTCATTTTGGTGATCATGAAGATTTAATACTGAACGCATCAAGGAATTTTAGTGGAGATATTTACTTAGCCGGTTACGGTTTATCGTTTGAACTATGACTATCTTAAGGAGGAAACTAATGAAAAAGATTCTTTTGCTTTTAATGCTCGTTCTCTTAAGTGTAACTTTTTTCGGACTGGACAAGGTTGTTGTCAGGGTACCGCAGGATCCCGATTTTCTTGATCCACACAAGGCTGCTGCTTCGGGAACCTATGAAATGATGTTCAACGTATTTGAAGGACTTCTTAAACCGGATTACACCGGGAATGTTGTTCCAGCTGTTGCATCATCCTATGAAATCTCTGATGACGGACTGACATACACCTTCACACTCAGAGACGGCGTTAAGTTCCATAACGGCGAAGTAGTAAAGATGTCCGATGTCCTTTATTCGCTTAACCGATTAAAGGGAACGGACGAAGAAGAAGGTTTATCATCAGATTTTATGAACTTTGTAGAAACCATCAAAGCGATAGATGATAAGACAGTCGTTATCACACTGAACACACTGAACACCGATTTTCTTTCAAAGTTTACCGCAGCAATTATCCCTGAAAACAACGACGATCCCAACACAAATCCGGTTGGAACAGGTCCTTTCCAGTTTGTATCCTATCAGCCGGGACAAAAAGTGGTCCTCAAGAAGTTTAACGAATACTGGAATCCTGAATTGCCGATGATTGACGAAGTAGAATTCAGAATCATCACTGAAAATCAGACAGCGCTCATGAGCTTCATGGCAGGTGAAATCCAGATGCTTCCAAGAGCCGATGCGATCCAGGCAGAAATTCTCACTGACAAGTACAACCTCATCAGTGCCCCTCAGAATATGGTTCAGCTTATGACAATGAATATAGCACGTAAACCATTTGATGATGTAAGAGTCAGACAGGCTGTCAATTATGCGATAAACAAGGGAGAAATCATTGATATCGTTGCAAGCGGTTTTGGCACCCAACTGGGCTCAAACATGTCGCCAATCATGGAAAAATACTATCAGGATGGACTTCAGGATGTCTATACAACAAATATTGAAAAGGCAAAACAACTTCTTGCTGAAGCAGGATATCCGAATGGATTCAGTACGACAATCACAGTTCCATCAAATTATCAGTTCCACGTTGATACCGCACAGGTTATTACAGAGCAGCTAAAAAAAGCAGGGATAGAAGTTAAAATAGAGTTAGTTGAATGGGGAGTATGGCTTGAACAGGTTTATGCCGGAAGAGAATATGATATGACAATCATCGGATTGACCGGAAAGCTCAGCGCTTATGATATTCTGAAGAGATATCTTTCAGATTACGGCAGAAACTTCATGAATTATAAAAGTGCGGCTTATGATCAGCTTGTCAGGGCAGCAATCGAACAGACAGATGTTGATACAAAGGCATTGATGTTCAAGATAGCCCAGACGATGCTCACAGAAGATGCGGCTGCAGTTTATATCATGGACCCGAATTTTATCGTGGCCATGGATCCGGATCTCTTCGGATACAATGTTTATCCACTTTACGTTCAGGATATGTCTACACTGTACTATAAGAAATAATTCTTATCTACTTATCGTTAAAAGGCGATTTTAATATCAAAATCGCCTTTTAAAAATGATGAGCTTAGGAAGTCGTAGTTCATGATTTTTGATACAATACGATCAGAAAAAATTTCAGGATGAAAGGGAGAAAGGTTTGTACATCTATATCAGGAAAATCATTTCTATGTTAATAACTGTTTTTTTTGTTTCAGTGATAACTTTCATATCGTTTGAAATAATTCCGGGTGATCCGGTTCTCGCCAGACTTGGTGTAGATGCAGATGAGGCCCAGGTAAAGGCACTCACGGAAGAACTTCATTTAAACGATCCGTTTCCATTAAGGTTTTCCATGTGGTTAAAAGGTGCTTTTACAGGAGATCTTGGAACCTCTATCAGATATTCTCGTCCCGTTGGGGAACTGATAGGGGAAAGAATTCCAGTAACCCTGTCCCTTGCCTTAATATCCCTCCTATTGATTGTGATTATAGGAATTCCCCTTGGAATCATCAGTGCCAAATACGGAGACAGATGGCCAGGTATCACAATATCCCTTGTTTCTCAAATTGGGATGGCCATCCCCTCTTTTTGGTCGGGC
The DNA here is from genome assembly GCA_036743375.1 of Thermotogae bacterium. Taxonomy (GTDB): domain Bacteria; phylum Thermotogota; class Thermotogae; order MWEM01; family MWEM01; genus DAINPP01. The sequence goes on from DAINPP010000052.1 coordinate 2,817, forward strand.
ATTATCCTGATGTTCATTTTCGGATTACTTTTACGATGGGTCTCACCTGGGGGATATACTTCATGGGAAGTAAGCCCTTCAGAATGGTTTAAATCTTTGATCCTTCCCGCTGTTGCAATTGCTTTACCCTCTATTGCAACGGTCATAAGGTACACAAGAAACACAGTGATGGAACAGATGAAACATGATTACGTCAGAATGGCCTACTCTAAGGGATTGAAAGTAAATAGCGTCCTTTTCAGACATGTTCTAAAAAATGCTCTGATTCCTGTCATTACGGTCCTTGGTATGATCACCGCCAACATACTCGGTGGCAGTATCGTTATCGAGCAGGTCTTTACCCTTCCGGGTGTCGGAAGACTTCTGATTAATGCGATTTCTACAAGGGATCTTCCGCTTGCACAGGGGATGATTTTATATATTTCCTTTGTCATAGTGATTATCAATTTTCTGATAGATATAATCTATACCGTTATAGATCCAAGAATTAAACTTAATTAGGTGTGATTTGATGAAAAAAAAGAAAATAAGTCTATACATAGGCATAATTATAATAGTATCGCTGTTGATCCTGATGATCGTCAGTTTTTTTTATACACCCTATTCGGTTACCGAAATGAACAGAATCAAGCGTTTTTCAGCCCCTTCTTCCGAACACTGGTTTGGTACGGATAACTTCGGAAGGGATATTCTCAGCAGGATTATGATTGGATCACAGACGGCCTTTTTTGTTGGGTTGGTTGCCGTTTCTATCGGTTTGTTATTTGGAGTTGTAATAGGTGCCGTTGCAGGCTATTTCGGCGGATGGATTGATGTTTTCATCATGCGTATTATGGATGCCATGATGGCCTTCCCCGGTATTCTTTTCGCTCTCATGTTTGTTTCCATATTCGGTGTGGGGATCCGGAATACGATTATCGCGATAGGTATCATGTCAATTCCCTCTTTTGCAAGAATAACGAGAAGCGGATATATTCAGCATAAGGAATTCGAGTACGTCAAAAATGCAAGGGTTAAAGGTGTTTCCAACATACGTATCATCTTCAGTCATATCCTTCCCAACGTCATCTCGCCGATAATTGTAGCCGCATCGATGGGATTTTCAAGCGCCGTTCTTTCGGAAGCCGCGTTGAGTTTTCTCGGTCTCGGTGTACAACCGCCAAATCCAAGCTGGGGAAGGATGCTTAATGAATCACAGATGTATATTTCAATAGCACCGTGGTATGCCATTGTTCCCGGTATCATGATCACTCTGATCGTTCTCGGATTCAATTTCCTTGGTGATGGCATTCGTGATCTTCAAGATAAAAGAAAGTAGGTAATCTATGTTTGAAAAAGATAATGAGCTATTAAAGATAAAAAACCTTCAGATATCCTTTAATACGCCTTCAGGAACTTTTCCGGCTGTAAAGGATGTGTCGTTCGAGGTAAACAGACATCATATTATGGGAATTGTAGGCGAATCAGGCTGCGGAAAGAGTGTTACTTCCCTTTCCATCATGAAACTGCTTCCTTCAAATGCCGTATGTAAAGGAACGATTGAGTTTCTTGGGGCAGATATAAACCGGATGGAAGAAAAGAGGATACGTGAACTGAGAGGAGACGACATCTCAATGATCTTTCAGGAACCTCTGACTTCCTTGAATCCACTCTGGAAAGTTGGAAAACAGATAGATGAAAATCTGAAGATGCATACAGCTCTTGATAAAAAAGGCCGTTATCAAGAGGTCCTTGACATCATGAAAGATGTTGGTCTGCCGGATACGGAAAATCTGTATCATAAATATCCCCATGAACTTTCCGGTGGAATGAGGCAGCGAATAGGAATTGCAATAGCCATTGCATGCAAGCCAAAGCTGATCATCGCCGATGAACCCACAACTGCACTCGATGTTACAATTCAGGCTCAGATTCTCGAACTGTTGAAAGAGATCAACGCGACTAAAGGGTCTTCTATCATCTTCATCTCACATGATCTCGGGGTAATCAAGGAGATCTGTCAGGAAGTCTGTGTCATGTATGCGGGCTATATCGTCGAAAAGGCCTCCGTACATAAACTCTTCGAAGCTCCAAAACATCCTTATACGATGGGACTGATCAAATCGATTCCAACCACGGCATCAAAGGGTAAAAGGTTATTCGATATCCCCGGAAAAGTTCCGTCGATAACGGATACAATTCCAGGTTGTCCCTTTGAACCACGATGTCCCTATAAAAAACCAAGATGCGCTCAGGAATTTCCCGAATTTCATCCTATTGATGAAGGACATGACTCGAGATGCTTCTTTGCAGGTGATTTTTAATGAAAGAAAAGATACTCGAAGTAATCAATCTAAAAAAGCATTATACACTCAAGAGGACAAAACTGTTTGTAAAACCGGGTGCTGTCAAGGCCCTTAACGGAATTGATTTTTCTATATACAAAGGTGAAACCTTCGGCCTTGTTGGTGAATCGGGCTGTGGGAAATCTACTGCCGGTCATACGATCATACGTCTGCTCGATCCCACCGAGGGAAAGATTCTCTTCAAGGGACAGGATATCACCACACTGAAGGGAAAAGAACTCAAAGAGATAAGAAGCGATATTCAGATCATCTTCCAGGATACGACGGGTGCTCTGAATCCCAAAAAAACAATTGAATGGATATTGAATGAACCTCTTATCGCACACGGAATCGGTAAAGCGGAGAGAACAAAGATCATACTGGAAAACATAGGACTCGTCGGACTCGATGAGAGTTATCTGAAAAGATATCCGCATGAGCTTTCAGGTGGTCAGAGGCAGCGAATAGGAATCCTGAGTGCATTGATTCTCAGACCAGATTTCATTATCGCCGATGAACCTGTCTCTGCCCTTGATGTTTCCGTTCAGGCCCAGATACTGAATCTGATGAATGATCTGCAGGATAAACTTGGGCTGACTTATCTTTTCATCTCGCATGATCTGAACGTGGTCCATTTTTTCTGTGACAGGATAGCTGTCATGTATCTCGGTGAAATCATGGAACTCGCTGATGCGGAGAATCTCTACCGAAAGACTTATCATCCCTATACCCAATCACTCATATCGGCTATTCCAGGAGAAAATGAATTTATGGAAGAGAGAATCCTTCTTAAAGGGGATGCCCCAAATCCGCTGAATCCTCCAAGCGGTTGTTTTTTTCACCCGAGATGTTTCAAGAAGATGCCTGTCTGTGAAAAAATCAAACCGGAAAAGATAGAAATAGAGAAAGATCATTTTGTATGCTGTCATTTGTATGGAAAGGAAAGATAAACATGAAGATTGCCATCTTATCAGATATTCACTTTGATATCAATTACTCAGAACAGGACTCCCTTGAGGAGGCTCTGATAAGGAAATTAAAAGAAGATCAGCCGGAGTATTTCATCATCGCAGGAGATCTGTCTAACGATTATAAAAAAAGCCTGTATCATCTCGATAAAATCCAGAACGAATCCGGTGTCAAGCTTCTGTTCGTTCCGGGAAATCATGACCTGTGGAATATAGAGAATGATGATAAAAGTACCTCCTATATCTATGAAAAACTCAGAGAATTCGGTGGAAATCTCTGCGGAAATCCCGTACAGCTAAACGAAAGATGGACGGTCGTAGGAGATATTCTGTGGTACGATTATTCATTTGCGGATAGCAAGTTCTCTTTTGAAGATCTGAGTACGGGAAAATATGCAGAGAGAAACTGGAAAGACAAGGAATATATCTCGTGGGAGATGGATGATGTGAGAGTTACTGAAGGGTTCAGAAAAAAGATCGATGATCAGCTTTTGAAAAATAAAGGAAAAAATATCATCTTAGTCTCACACATGCTCTCCCATAATGAATTCACGGTAAAAAATCAGGATCTCTGGAAATATTTTAACGGGTATCTCGGTTCGTCAAGATATACCGAGCTGATAAGAAATCATGATTCTGTAAGATATTCCATCATGGGACACGTCCATTATCGAAAAGAGTATGTCGATCACGGTGTCAGATACCTCTGCAATTGCCTGAATTACAGAAAAGAATGGACGTATGAAAAAGCAGCGGATGAACTGGAACTCGCCATGAAATACATCGAGATTTAATATTTTAAGATCACCGAAAATCATTCTTTACTTTAATAACAGAATTCGGTACTGTATGTCTGTAAAGGCGGCAGTAGAAATTCTATTTCTCTGAGTATCACGGGAATAGCATACTGATTCCAACCGGAGGATGTGCCGTTATTCACGGAAATCTTTTTCTGTAAATACTTTTCTGTAATAGAACTGTATCCGGTAAACAGAGGAACAAAGTCAGAGATATTCAATCTTATGTGGTCAATATCGCCTTTTCTATTTCTATCATCAACCGTTAACATTTGATTATCTCGAAACCAGAAAGTCCTGTTATTTTTTTCGATAAACGGATCTTCAACTGTCAGTAGAAATTCGGGCAGAGATTTCTCTGAATGAGTCATCAGCTTTCTGAGCAGTTTTTCGATATCAGGTATCTTTATCATCCTTGAAGGCTTCTTTGTCTTAACGACCTCTTTTGTTCCGGCTCTCATGCTGCTGCACAACAGATGAACCGGAAGATCATCGGGCATAAAATCCATCGTGATCCTGTCCACCTGATCCTTGTATTGATAGATGAAGTGATTCAACGCCTGTATAACCTCAATATCAAAATAAATGATTCTTCTGATCGACAGGACTCTGTTTTCAACCGTATACAGGATATACCCCCTCGGAATGCCATTCTCTTCAAAGATACAGGTCTGATGGAGTTTGCTCATCAGCATTTTCCTGATATAGCAGTCAGGAATCTTCATCGGATTATAATTGGCATGTTCCCAGTCCATCTTCAGAATTTCTCTGATCTTCTTCTGAAGCGGTTCTGATTCCGAGACGAAACCGGAAAAGGCCTCATACCCCATTTTTTTCGACTCGGGTTTTCTGATGAGTTCAAATGGGATTTCATATTTTGCCATATCGATTGCTGTCGTATAGCCAAGGGCTTCATAAAAAGAAGTCTTAAAGGGATCAAGAAGTAACAACTCTATCGAATCGTTCTCGGCGATCATCACATGATGATTCAGCATTTCCCTGACCATTCCCTTTCCTCTTTCACCCGGTTTTGAAACAACCCCGTCGAAAAAATTTATCTTGAAAGGGATCTTTCTGAATTTCACTTCACCTTCATAGGCAATATAAGAGGCTATCAATACGCCGTCTTTTTTTACCCCCCATATGTACCGCCAGAGTTCATCCGAATCGATAAACCAATCAAAAGACTGACTGTCAAACATAGAATTAAAACACTGTTTAAACAGGGTTCTCATCTCTTCTTTGGAAGATTTTTCCAATTTTTGAATGACCATATTCCCTCCCGTATTCAGAACGTATCCTTGATTAATTGTAGCATATTTACTTTTTCCGCACGAAAAAACAGGGGCTCAGTATCTGTGAAACAACTATTTAGTTTTATGATGATTTGTAAAACGGATAGATTTATGATATACTGAAACAAATATATCCAAGGAGCATTTTATGAGAAAGTTATTCCGTCTTACAATTGTAGAATTTAATAAACTTCATTGGGGCAATATCCATCATCAATCCGCATCGTCGGAGGGGATTTTGCTTTAGAATTTTTGGATAAATTACCTGAGGTCGATGCGAAATAAATACGCATCGACCTCTTTTTTTTACCTAATTAAACCGCTGAAAGGAGAAAAGCATGTATAAAGATACAATCAGTAACTCATTTAAACTCGGCAAGGCGGCAAGAATTGCAAGGAACTGCTTTTATGATGCAGGGTATTCTGAAATATTCTTGCCCGTAATTGACAAACACTCACCAGGACTTCATGGGGGGCTTAAAACGGCCTTCAACAACGAATATTATGTGATAAAACCGGATGTTACTTCACATCTTCTAACCTCAATGGTCAAAGACGAAGAGTTGAAAATCTTCTATGTCTCTGAGGTTCTCAATTCACTCCCCAAAGGAAGATGGCAGATAGGGGCTGAATGGATAGGCGGCAAAAGTGGAAGGGGATATAAGATTTACGAGCAGATTAATCTGATCATAGAAATTCTGAAGAAGCTTAAGATCTCTGATTTTCAAATAGATATTGGTTCTCTGAAAAAATGGGAGGATGTTATCTCTGAATTTGATCTGGATTCTGAAACCATCTATGAAGCGATTAAAAAAAGAAGTTTTTCAGAGATTAAGAGACTCGATATACCAGAAAAGGCAAAAGAAAAGCTCCTCGAAAATCTGAAATCGAGGGGAAAAAGTTCGGGGGATGAACTCATCGACTGGATCACAAATAAGATCAACGCAGAGACGCTGACCGTCGATTTTGGCACAATCAGGCATTTTGATTACTACGACGATGTTGTTCTTGAAGTTTATACGAGAAATCACGGCCGTGCTATCGGGGGCGGCGGTGAGTATCAATATAAATCCGAAAAATGTTTCGGGTTTGCACTTGATCTCGAAGTTCTCTCAGGAATGGCACAGTTTGATGAAAAAGGGAGTGAGGAAGATGATTAATTTTGTTATGCCAAAAGGAAGGTTGATGAAAAAAGCGGCAAAATTGTTAAAACAAATCGATATAGAGATAAAGGAACCGGAAGACAGGGAATTGATCGTAAGAGATGATAACTTCAGCTGGATCTATTCAAGGGTATTCGATGTTCCGGTATTTGTTGAAAACGGTATCGATATGGGAATTGCCGGTAGTGATGTCATCGATGAACTCGAATCTGATGTCTTTATCCCCCTTGATCTGCCGTTTGGTCAATGCAGGCTGAGTGTCATCACACCGGTAGATAGAGAACTCAGAATAGAGCAGATGAACAATTATCGAATCGCCACTAAATTCCCCAATATCACAAAAAAATTCTTTACAAGTGCCGGGATTGATGTAAACGTGATCAAGCTTCACGGTTCTATGGAACTTGCGCCAAAAACAGCCGTTGCGGATGCAATAGTGGATATCGTGGATTCAGGGAACACGATTAAGGCTAACGGTCTGAAAGAGATTTACAAGATTCAGGATGTGGGAGCCAGATTGATCGTAAATAGGGTCTCACAAAAGACAAAATTCTATGAGATCAATGAGCTGATAGATCAATTGAGTGGGATTTTATAAGGAGGGAGAAAGTGGATATCAAGACAACGGTAAGGGAAATACTCGAAGATATAGAAAAAAATGGTTTTAAGGCAGTTGAAAATTATTCTGAGAAATTTGACGGTTATACCGGCAGTCTGAACCTTTCTGAAGAAGAATGGGAAAGTGCCGAACAGGTTTCGGAAAGAGACCGTACAGTTGTAGAAAGAATTGCCGAAAGACTCACGGATTATCATTCAAGACAGCTCGAAAAGGATGATATTTACTTCAAGAAAGATTCTGTTTTCGGGCTGGTCAGCAGGTCAATCGACCGAGTGGGAATTTATGTCCCCGGCGGAAAACCATTACCATCTACACTTCTGATGACGGTAATTCCAGCGATTCTTGCCGGTGTAAAGGATATTGTGGTCTGCACGCCTCCAAAGAACGGTTCGATAAACCCTCTGATCATCTATATTGCAAGGAAATTCGGCATCACAGAACTCTATAAGGTTGGAGGTGTTCAGGCTATTGCCGCTATGACATATGGTGCCGGATTCAAATCGGTTAACAAGATATTCGGACCCGGAAATGCCTTTGTTAATGAAGCCAAGCGGCAGGTGTACGGTGATGTCGGCATTGATAGTCTTGCCGGTCCCTCAGAAATCTGTGTGATTGCAGATTCAACGGCAACGGGATCATTTATCAAAGAGGATTTGCTCTCTCAGAGAGAACACGGAAAAGATTCAAAGGCCTGGCTGCTGACTACTTCGGAAAAACTCGCTGAATATTGCTCTGATCCATCCATCGATATAGAAATTCTGGAAACACTGGAAGAGTGTGCGGAAAGGGCAAACAGTATTGCACCGGAACATCTCGAAATCGTGACTGAAAAACCGTTGAAGATTGTCGATCTGATAAGAAATGCGGGAGCGGTCTATCTTGGCGAATACACCCCGGTTCCCAGTGCAGATTATTTTCTCGGTTCAAATCATGTCCTGCCAACTGGAAAAGCCGCCCGTTTTTCATCGGTATTAACGGTGAATGATTTTCAAAGACGGATGACCGTTGCAAGCCTTTCAAAAGAGGAATTCATGGCAGACAGAGATCTCGGAATCAGAATGGCTCAGATAGAAGGCCTTGAACATCACAGAAAATCGATGGAGGTGAGAGAATGAAGAGGGAGACCTTTGAAACAAAGATAGATATTCAAAAAAATGAAGAAGATATTGTTATCAACACGGGTGATAAGATCTTTGATCATGTGCTGAATTCCTTTTTCTTCTATATGGGTTTTGCCTGTTCTGTAACCGCTGAATTTGATCTCAGACATCATCTCTGGGAGGATACTGGGATAGCCATAGGAAATTTTCTGTCCGAAGAATTTGACAGAACAAAAATCAGGAGATTCGGCTCTTCAATCATGCCGATGGACGATGCACTGATTCTCGTTTCATTGGATGTCTCAAGAACCTTTGTTGCTGTAGATTTGAAGATTGAAGAAGAGGAGAAAGGATTTGAAATCGGTATGTTCAGGGAATTTGTCTACGGTCTTGCACGTTCTCTGAATCTTTGTATCCATATTCGGCAGTTGTCCGGTATTAACGCCCATCATATCATTGAAGCCGCTTTTAAAGGAATGGGAAAGGCATTTTCACAGGCCTTTGAACCTGCGGTAACTATTCAAAGTACAAAGGGGACGTTGTAATGTCAAAAATCGGAGTGATTGACCTTGGAATAGGGAACTTTGCCAATGTATGCCGGGCATTAGACGGTGAGATGTGTTCGGATCCTCAATCAATTAATCGGTATTCAAGTCTCGTTCTGCCGGGTGTTGGGTCTTTTGACGGGATTGCCGGAAAGATAGAAGATTACAGAGAAGAAATTCTCAGATTTATCAGAAGCGGGAGAAAATTTCTTGGAATCTGCCTTGGCATGCAGCTTCTCTTTGAAGGGAGCGAAGAAGGTGAAAAAGAGGGCCTCGGGATTTTTAAAGGAAAAATCATCAGATTTAAAGAGGTACAGACCCCACATATGGGATGGAATTTGGTTCAGTTCAAAGATGCCGTATTTGAAAGTACCCTTGGAGCGGATCCATATTTTTATTTTGTTCATTCTTACTATCTGCCGGAAAAGGGTGAAGATTTTGAAGCAGCCTATACCGAGCATATTGGTAAAAAAAAGATTCGATTCTGTTCTGCAGTTAAAAAGGATAATATCTGGGGTGTTCAGTTTCATCCTGAAAAATCCGGAGAGACGGGAAAGAAGTTTCTGGAAGTATTTAAGAAAGGAAAGAATTTATGAAAATATACCCTGCGATTGATTTAATGGATGGTAAGGCCGTCCGGCTTTACAAAGGCCAAAAAGAACAAAAGAAGATATATGGTGATCCCGTTGAGATTGCTTTAAAATATTCCGAATCATTTGAGTACCTTCATATTATAGACCTTGACGGTGCATTTGAAGCTTCACCAAGACATCTTAACGTGATCAGTGAAATTGTGAAAAGGACGGGAATGAAGATTCAGTACGGCGGCGGGTTGAGAAGTCTGGAGGATATCAGAAAGGCTTATGCTGCAGGGATATCTTCTGCAATCATCGGGACGAAGGTCTTCGATACCGGATTTGTTGATCGTCTTATACGGGAATTTGATTCTATCACTGTAAGTCTTGATTTCAGAAAGGGAAAGATTGCAACGGAAGGCTGGCTTCAGGAATCGGGAAAGGACCTGATTCAGACGTTCAGCGATTTAAGATCAAAATTCAGTCGTTTTATCTTCACGGATATAGAAAAAGACGGGACAAATTCAGGAATCTCAGATCTGAAGAATTTCTGGAACGGAAAAGAAGTCCTCTACGCGGGTGGCATTTCTTCCATTCAGGATATTCAAAAAGCGGAAGATATGGGCTTCAACGGCGTGATAGTCGGAAAGGCACTGTTTGAAGGAATTCTGACACCTGATCAGTTAAGGGAGGGATGAAATGCTTTCAAAAAGGATTATTGCCGCCCTTGACATCAGAGATGGAAAGGTTGTCAAGGGAATTAAATTTCAGAATATTATGGAAGTCGGTAATCCCGTTCTTTCTGCCGTTAACTATGAAAAACAGGGAGTGGATGAAATTGTCTTTCTGGATATCACCGCCTCACATGAAAGGAGAGGGATTCTGAAGGATATTGTCGTTGAAGTGGCGTCTGTACTCTCAATTCCCTTCACGGTCGGTGGTGGATTGAACAATGTTGAAGATATGAAGACGATCATCAAATCCGGTGCCGATAAAGTATTCATCAACTCTGCAGCCGTAAAAAAACCGGCTTTGATTTCCGATGCAGCTGAGGTAATTGGTTCAGCCAATCTCTGCATAGCGGTTGATGTAAAACGAATGAATGATTCCTGGCATGTCTTTATAAATGGAGGAAGAATTGATACCGGTCTTGATGCAGTTGAATGGTGCAGAAGATGTGAACAACTCGGTGCCGGTGAAATTCTCCTGACCTCTATGGATACGGATGGTGTAAAAGAGGGGTTTGATATCGGACTGACAGGAATAATCTCCGATGCCGTTACCTTACCCGTAATCGCCTCCGGCGGTGCGGGAAAAATTGAAGATTTCATTGAAGTATTCACTGAAACTTCAGCTTCAGCAGCGCTTGCCGCATCAATTTTTCATTATGGAACGGTCAGCATCTCTGAATTAAAAAATAATCTTGAAAGGAATGGTATTAATGTCAGAAAAATATGAAGCACTCACAAAAAAGATCGACTGGAAAAAAAGCGGGGGCCTTGTACCTGTTATCGTACAGGACAGGGAAAAAAACGTGTTAACACTTGCCTATATGAACGAAGAAGCCCTCTCCCTGACGTTAAAAACAGGTTTCGCTCATTATTTTTCCAGATCAAAGGAACGAATCAGAAGAAAAGGGGAAGTCAGCGGGAATACGCAACAACTTGTTGAAATCAAACTGGATTGTGATCAGGACGCGCTTCTGTTGACTGTAAAACAAAAGGGGACCGCGTGTCATACAGGACATTATTCCTGTTTTTACGAAACAATTACCGGAGAACTTGATCAGCCCGTCGAAAAGATAGATTATTCTCTGAATTATCTGAAGGAACTGGAAGACCTCATCAGAACAAGAAAAGCCGAGATGCCGGAAGGTTCTTATACAACAAAACTCTTTACCGACGGCAGGGAAAAGATTTATAAAAAATTTGGTGAAGAAGCCGTGGAAGTCCTTGTTGCTGAGACAAGAGACTCTTTGATCTATGAATTGGGAGATTTATTTTATCACCTGTTTGTCCTCCTCGCATATAACGATATTAAATTTGATGAGATCATTGAGGAACTGGCAAAAAGGAGGAAATGATGCGATTCCGAAAAAACATCCTTGAAATGAAACCATACCGGGTTCCTGCAAAATTGCCTCCTATCAGGCTGGATAAGAATGAAAGTCCATTTGATGTACCGGATTATATCAAAGAGAGTGTTTTTAAATATTTTAAAACGAATAATTTTAACCGCTACCCAGAGATAGATTCCGAGAGTCTGAGGAAAAAGATAGCGGATAAAACGGGAAGTCCTGAAAATGGCGTATTTATTTCCAACGGTGGAGATGCCCTTATTCCGGAGATCCTCAGTCTGTTTGAAGGGGAACAGATCATTACCTTTACACCGACATTTTCGATGTACAGTTTTTATGCCTCAAGAATGGGACTCGAAACGGTTGAAATAGAGCTCGACAACGGCTTTGCACTTCCCGAAAACATAGAGCCTGATCCTGAAAAGACTGCCCTCATCGTTATCTGCTCACCGAACAACCCAAGCGGAAATGATATGGAAGAGGCCAAAATCAGAGAGATACTAGACAAAGGTATTCCCGTCCTCCTTGACCAGGCTTATGTGGAATTTTCCGAAAAAGATTATAGTCATCTGCTCAAAGACTACGAGAATCTGATTATTCTGAGAACTTTTTCAAAGGCGTTCGGTTTAAGCGGTCTGAGAATCGGATACGCTCTGACGGGTGAAACGATTGCAGCACAATTCAGAAAGGCCCATTCACCTTTCAGTTTGAACACTTTTTCCTCCAGAGTTGCTTATGAAATGATAGAAGAATCCAATCTGCTGAAGGAAAAGCTAAATTTTATAAAAACCGAAAGAGATGCTTTATTCGAAGAATTTTCAGAAATAATACCAGTCAGATCGTCTGCAAATTTTCTTCTGATAAAGGCGGACTGTTATCAGTATTTTTTCGAAAATGGGATAGCCACAAGAAAATTCAGTGGAGATTTGAGTGATTTCGTAAGGATCACAATAGGCACAAAAGAAGAAAATGAGCTTGTAAGACGTCTATTAAAGAGATTCTTAAACAAAAATAAAACATGGATTCATTAAACTGAAAAAACAAGACTTCCAGAGAGGTGGTGCTGAAAGTGATAAAGGTCGAAGGACTCTGTCATTCGTATACAAACGATGATCATTATGCGGTCAGAGATGTATCTTTTGAAGTGGAAAAAGGGGAAATATTCGGTTTTCTGGGCCCGTCGGGTGCGGGCAAATCCACTACTCAGGGAATCCTGACCGGATTGCTCCCACTTCAGAAAGGTCATGTTGTCGTTGCCGGATATGATATCAGGAAGGTTGATAATAAACGCTTCAACAAGATAGGCGTCTCCTTTGAACAATCTAACGTATACAGCAAACTCACCGCGAGGGAAAATCTTGAATTTTATGCCAGACTCTTTGACGTTGAGACAAGAGCCCCGGAAGAGCTGCTGCAACTGGTAGGACTTTCCGGAAAGGAAAATGACAGGGCGGGAACTTTTTCAAAGGGGATGAAACACCGTCTCACCTTTGCCCGTTCGATGCTAAACAATCCAGAACTCTGGTTTCTCGATGAACCGACAACCGGTCTGGATCCGGCTATTGCCGCAACTATAAAGGAAATCATAAGGGATCAGAAAGACAAGGGGGTTACCACCTTCCTGACAACTCACAACATGTATATCGCAGATGAACTATGTGACAGGGTCGCATTTATCATCGACGGTGAGATCAAACTGATTGATACGCCTAAAAATCTGAAACTGCAATATGGAAAAAAACTGGTCGATATCGAGTATTTCAAGGGGGATAAACTCTTTAAGGAAACCCTGAAAACGATAGATGAAAATGATCTGATGAGGCTCGCAGAGATAACGAGAAATTATCAGATATCTACCATGCATACAAAGGAGGCAACCCTCGAGGAAATCTTCATCCAGGTGACCGGAAGGGGGCTTGCTTAACATGAAACTCTGGAGCAGCTACATAAAGGAACTGAAAATAGCTTCAAGAGGGTTTTATTTTTATGTGGAACTATTCATGGCAATTGTGCTTTTAATCATTCTGCTCGTATTCGTTCAGGAAAATCCCGTATCAAAAGAAAAAGAATTCATCTATTATAACGTTCCGGAGCTTATCAAACAGATAGAAATGCATCGGGAAATTACCGCCGGAAGAATGAAACTGACAGAACCCGTAAAGCTCACCCTGAAAGCTGTCAAATTTGAGATAACCGATGAGAAAACGGGAGAGGCTCTATCTTTCTATTATGACGAAGAGAAGATCATCACGGTTGATACCGCTGAAATTATTAATCCCGAAAGCGGAAAGCTCGAAAAAACCTTATTTATGATGGAAAACAAGGAAGATCTGATGAGAGCGGCACTTTCAGAAAAAAGCATGGGAGCTGAGATCAGGACAGATTTATCCGGTACCGTTTATTTCACTTATTACCTTCAGGGTTATGAAACGGAGCGTATGGTCAATCTGCTGTATATCATATCCGATAACTCGTCTGACAGGCTTCTTCAGCAGATAGAGCAACAGAACATAAGAACCCTGAGCGATGAAGAGATATTGAACAACCGTCAGAATCTGCTGCCTCTTTTTATAGTCTTCACCGGTAGCCTAATGGGTTTCTTTATCGTTATGGCCTATATTTTTCTGGATAAAGATGAAGGTGTTATTAAAGCCTATGCCGTTACCCCTTCATCTCTTTGGACCTATCTTCTCAGTAAAATAGGGATCATTGTAACGACCGTCGTCATTTCGGCAAGTATTATCACTCTGCCTGTCATGGGATTATCGATTAATTATTTCCCTTTTTATGTCTTTCTCATCCTGACCAATTTCACATTCGCCGCACTTGGACTGCTGATTGCCAGTTTTTATGATTCTATCGACAAGGCCTTTGGTGTTCTTTATCTGGTAATGATTATCCTGATGATTCCCGTTTTTCCATACATCATACCAAGCTTTGATCCGGTCATTTTAAGATTTTTTCCAACTTATAGCATTCTCAATGGATTCAGGGATATTCTGCTTAACAAGGATATGACCTATGTCTGGATCTATTCACTTGTTTATCTGATTAGCGGATTTTTATTATTACTAATTGCCAAATACCGGTTTAAAAAAACACTAACCGTTTAGAGGTGATCTTATGTTTAAAAAAATGATGGCAATATTTGGCAGAGATGTCCTTTCATCGACAAGAGATACCATGGCAGTCTATATCATGATTATTCCGGTAGCACTTGCCGTCGTTATAACCCTTCTAACACCGGGATTAAACGATACCACGGTCAATATCGCACTCCTGAAAAGCGACAAAGCGGAGCATGCCGAATTTCTGAAGCAGTTTGCCAAAGTAGAAATTTTCAATACCGCTGATGAAATAGAAGAAAGAGTGAGAAAAAGAGACGATACCGGCGGAATCATCCCGCTGAACGGTGAATATGAAATTATTCTCCAGGGAAACGAAAATACCGCTGTAAGCGATTATATTGCGGCTTTAAATGCGTTGTACGAACTTGATGCTTCCGTTGAAGACTCCAACACCATCATCAAATCATTTGGCTATACGGTTCCTCCGGTAAAAACCAAACTGGTAAATATGTTAATCCTTCTGTCTGTTATGCTGACGGGTATGCTGATTTCCATTACCATTGTAGAAGAAAAAGCTGATAATACAATTAATGCAGTCAACGTGACCCCTATATCACAAACCGCATTCATCTTTGGAAAAAGTCTTCTTGGGGGCAGTGTACTACTGTTCAGCATCATCATTTCACTCATCATAACCGGTTATTCCGATATAAACTGGATAATGATATTAATGGTCGGATTCACATCCATGCTTCTGAGCCTTATCGTTGGATTTCTTCAGGGCATCACTTCAAAAGACATCATGGAAGCCGCAGGAAGTGTGAAATTGATCATGTTCCCGATGGCACTGTCCATAGCCGGATACGAACTCTTTGGAGAGAAGTGGCAATGGACCATGTACTGGAGTCCATTTTACTGGGCCTACAAGGCAAATGACATGATTCTTTCCAGAAGAGCTCAATGGTCTACCGTTCTTCTCTGTTCAGGAATCGTACTGCTTATTTCTATCCTCGTTTATTTTATATCCTATCCAAAGATAAGAAAGGGATTGAGTTAGAAGCGTGCGGAATTTTTGAAGCCTGACGATATAAAGAAATCCTATTCATTGAAATCTTTATTAAAAGACCCGTTATAAAATTTTCAATATTTGTTTCATATAAAAACTTTATACAAACAGAAACTGATTGATACGGCAAACACGACAAAGGGAGAATCCTTAAGGATTCTCCCTTTGTCGTGTTTGTTAAATAACATGGTGCCGAGGGCGGGAGTCGAACCCGCACGAGGGATCAACCTCGTCGGTTTTTGAGACCGATGCGTCTGCCATTCCGCCACCCCGGCATCTCTATTACAAACACTCTCTGATTGGTGGAGTCGATGGGATTCGAACCCACGGCTTCTACCTTGCGAAGGTAACACTCTCCCAGCTGAGTTACGACCCCAACATGAGCAAGGTATTATAACACACAACACATACCGGGTCAAGTAAATGATGATTCGAAAAGTCGTTAACAAATAACTTATCTTTTTGTTGTATAATATGCAGGTAGTATTATACAAATAGAGATTAATTTAGTTCTCATGGAGGAGGATTTTTATGAAAAGATTTTTTTTGTTGTTGTTATCTGTAATTCTTCTATTTTCAACCGTTTCACTATCTTATTACACACTCGGTACTTCTGAAGTTCTTCCATCCCTTGGATCTCCCTATTATAAGATCCCAAATTATTACAGCTACGGATATCCTTCCACGTCATACTTAAGACCTTATTACGGCTATGGATACGGCTATCTTTCCTACCCTTCAGTTTATGCCACTTATGTGCCGACTATCAGGTATTCGACCACTTATGTACCTACTTATAAAGCCGTAACCACTGCACATTATTCAACAACGGTTAATTATCATTATACTTATCCTACTTATGCGCCTTATTATATTAACCAGTATTCCAACGCTTATGGAGTTTACAGCCCTTATTACACCTATCCCTACGGATGGTGAGATGATGAAAAGATCAATTATCTTACTGCTATTCTTATTGATTGTTTCAGGAATTGCTGCGTTTGCAGAGAGGATTAACCTGAGCAATGGGAAGATGATAGAAGGGTATATACTGAGTATTAATCAGGATACTATGGAAATTCAATTATCGGACGACAGCATTCTGACCGTGAACAGAAATGAGATCGTCTCGGTGGATTATCAGGTAAGTGCCGTAAAAAATGAAATTCCAACTCAAAGTGTTCCCATCGCATCTTCTGTGTCCAACATCGTTCCTATACAAGAAATATACCCTCCTGTATCCTATCCGATAGACATTTATGCGGGTAGTGGTCTGTTAGATCCCGAAT
>DAINPP010000053.1:0-19156 GCA_036743375.1 Thermotogae bacterium
AATAAAAGCCCCTGAAAAGGGGCTTTATTTCAGGAGGGGGAACAAATGTCTTCCGTATTGACCAAAAAGAAGAAAAGAGCCGTATTGCTTTTTATTTTGCCTGGGCTAACTCTATTAACCATTTTCATCATCATTCCCTTCTTCATGTCTTTTGGTTTATCATTTACCAATCAGAGAATATTGAGCCGGACACCAACACAATTTATAGGGTTGAGTAATTATCAGAGACTTTTCAAAGATGATCTGTTTTTCAGGGGATTGATCAACAACATGATCTTTGCCCTCATCGTCGTTCCCATTCAGATGGCCCTTTCACTTGGAATGGCAATGGCCGTCAACAAAAATCTGAAAGGGGTTAAAATATTCAGAACGGCTTATTTTATGCCTACCGTTACAACCATGGTCGTCGTTTCCGTCGTCTGGTCATTCATGTACAATCCTCAGGGACTCATCAACAATTTCATGCAGACAGTGACATTCGGAAGATGGGAGACGGTAGATTTTCTGAAAGATTCTTCATGGGCCTTCCCATCCATCATGCTGATGTCCATATGGCAGGGAGCAGGCTTTCAGATGCTCATTTTCCTCGCAGGTCTGCAGGAAATCCCAAGGATGCTCTATGAAGCCTCCATGATAGACGGAGCCGGGAAATGGAAACAATTTTTACATATCACACTACCGCAATTGAAAAATACCACAACGTTTGTCTTGATTTCAACGACTATTCTGTCATTAAGACTCTTCGACCAGGTAAAGATTATGACGAACGGCGGTCCCAGCGATACAACCTATACGGTCATCCTGCACCTTTACAATTCAGGGTTCACCAAACAGAAAGTCGGATATGCCTCCGCCATGACCGTGGTATTCTTCCTCATCGTCCTCGTCATTTCTATCATTCAGAGAGTTTTACTGAGAGAGGAAAGGGAGGTGTGACATGTCTGAAGGCAGAAGTCTTAAACGTGTAAAGTTACTGGATAAAGTAGCGGGATACACTGTCCTGATCCTCATGGCTTTATTCTTCCTTTTTCCGCTCGTCTACATGATTTCCACATCCCTCAATCCGGATGAACGTGACATTGTCAGAAAAATGGGCTCAATAGAGGCGTTTGTCCCCACTACCGTCTCTCTGAAAAATTATATCGGAGATCAGAGCGCCGATGATCCAACGCTCACCGAAAACAAAGGGGTAATCGGTCGAATGAATTTCGGACGCTTCATGTTCAATTCTATCTTCGTTGTTTCCTGTACTGTGGTGGCCGGTCTTTTCATCAACAGTATGCTGGCTTTCGGACTGGCAAGGTTTTCCTTTAAGGGAAGAGCGGTGCTCGTTTCACTGATTGTGGCGTTGATGATCATTCCGTTTGAGGCAATAGCCATTCCCCTGCTATGGCTTTCAAATTCTTTCGGATGGCTGGATTCCTATCAAGTGCAGATCATTCCGTTTATCGCAAACCCGCTGTATATCTTCCTCTTTTACCAGTTCTTTATACAATTCCCCAAATCACTGGAAGAAGCGGCACTTATTGATGGCGCCGACTGGTTCAAGATATACTGGAAACTTGCCCTGCCCCTCTCAAAACCTATTTTGTCAAGCGTTGCCATACTGCATTTCCTGATGCAGTGGGGATCATTCCTCTGGCCATTGATGGTCACAAGGGGAGAAGAATACCGGCCTCTTCCGGTCGCCATGCAGCAGTTCTTCGGTCAGTATCCAAGAGACTGGGGGGATATCATGGCGTTTGCCAGCATGATGACGGTGCCGGTGCTGATCCTGTTCATTATCCTTCAGGGACAGTTCGTAAACAGCGTTAAAAACAGCGGAATATTCTCCGGTTCTGCCATAGAAAGGGAAGGGAATCTGTATCTCATGTACACACAGTTCTTTGATCCGAAATGTTATGAAAATCATGAAAAGGAACAGCAGTGTATTGCATACAGTGAGAACGGGATCAATTTTGAAAAGTTCCCTGATAACCCGGTCATATCTCATCCGCCTACGGCCCTCTTTCATGATTTCAGAGATCCGAAGGTCTGGCGGGGAACCGACTCAAATTATTATTGTGTGCTTGGGTCAGGAGAAAATAACGTTGGAAAAGTAGTTCTGTATGCTTCACCCGATCTGAAAAATTGGCAATTTGAGACTATTCTGATCGAAATGAATCCCGAAGAATTCGGGCCCACACTGGAATGTCCCGATTTCTTCAAACTAAATGACAGATGGGTCCTTCTTTTCTCGGCGGGATTTCTCACCGAAGGCGCCAGAAAGAGTTATTACATTCTCGGCGACTTCAGAGAAAATAAATTCTATCCATCTGATTTCGGAGAAATAGATCTCGGAAACGATATTTATGCGGTTCAGACTTTCAGGGACAAACTGGATCGCAGAATCCTGATAGGCTGGATTCATACACCGGAAAGATACAATTACACAGCTGATGAGGGCTGGGCAGGAATCATGAGTATTCCAAAGACACTGCATATTCAAAATGGAATGCTGATACAGACACCGGTAAAGGAAATCGAACGGTTCATGCAGGCAACGGTTCAGATCATGGATGAAAATACCGCTATTAGTCATCTCGACAATCATTTTGAGCTGGAAATCAGCGGAATTAAGAATTCATGCCGAATTATCTTAAAAAATGCGGATGACCGGGTAGAAATCGCTATTTCAAAGAAAGATCTGGAAATAACGGAAATCCGTGCCAGAAAGGTAGAATACAGGGATTTTTACCAGGTGGATTCCTCCATCGTCAAAGTACAGCTTTTTGTCGATCATTCCTCCCTTGAGATATTCATTAACTCCGGTGAGGCGGTGTGTTCGTGGAGAATATACCCGCAGAATGTCTATTCGGAACTGATTCTCAAAAACCTGAACAAGGCCGAGCGGAAGATCTGTTCCATAAGCAAACAGATTTAAAGAATTCAAGAGAGGTTCATAGACCGCATGATTAGCTCATATTCTGCTATAATTGTTATGACAGTAAACGGCTATCCGATTCAGATAGCTTTTTTAAATCTTAAAAAATCTCAGAGTGTGAAAATTCATGACAATTAGAGACGCCTTGAAAGAATTAAAGATCGCAGAAAGATTAAATCCCGGACCCTGGGTGGATCATTCGCTGAATACCGGAACGGCTGCACGGCTCATCACCGCCGGAACCGGAACATTTGATCCAGACAGAGCATATGTGTACGGCATCCTTCACGACATCGGGAGACGCAACGGCCTTTCCCATATCAAGCACACATGGGATGGCTACAATTATCTCATAGAGGCAGACGAAAAAGCGGCCTGCATCAGTCTTTCGCACTCCTTTCCGAATAAAAACATCTACGAGTATCAGGGGGAAATGGATCTTACCAAATTTGAACTGATGAGGATGGAAACGATTCTGAGTGAATACGACTATGATTATTATGACCGGCTCATCCAACTGTGTGACAGCCTTGCCTCTGCCGATGGATTTGTAAAGATGGAAGTCCGCTGGGTAGATGTGGCCATTCGGAACGGTCTCAACGAGTTTGTCATCCAGAAATGGCAACGGATAAAGGCAATCAAATCCTCGCTCAATGAAACCTACCATATGGATATCGATTTACTGCTTGGTATCTGACCGGTCTTATAGCTTACAAACGTCTATCCATTCCCTGTAACCGGAATATCGTTCAAGTTCTTCCAGAGACAGTTCCACTGCACTGTTGGAGCTGCCACAGGCCGGAAAGACGGTATCAAAACGCTTCAGGGACTCGTCAAGATAAACCGCGACCCCTTCGTTTACGCCAAAGGGACAGACGCCACCGATCGCATGCCCGATCAGTTCTTCTACCTCTGCCGGTTTGAGCATCTTCGCCTTACCAGAAAATCTCGTCTTGTATTTCTGATTGTCTATCCTCGCATCGCCCGCCGCAACGATCAGAACGGGAGTTTCACCCACTTTAAAAGTCAGTGATTTGGCAATCCGCTCCGGTTTACAACCGAGGGCCTGTGCCGCGAGTTCCACGGTCGCACTTGAAACGTTAAACTCTCTTATCCGGTTGGTTATCCCCCATTGTTCAAAGTGTTTTCGTACTTTCTCTATTGCCATACGTTCCTCCTTTCAGAACGATCGTGAAATTCTTTTAAAGTGGGGCCGTCTTTATCACGGCTCCACCTGATCATTTTTTCTTTTTTTACGGTCTATAGGATTTCAAAGCTCAAAGGCGGTTTTACCCCTCTATCCTGCCAAAACTCTTGAGCAGTCTCAGACCCTTCAGTGTCAGTACCCCCTGCCATTCTTTTTTCGCCAGCTCCCAGGTATCCGAATAGACACCCCATTGCCAGTTCGTATCGATAAAATGGTCCCTTTTCAGGATTTCAGCGTAATAATCGAGATGGATTTCGATTAAATCCTCTGAAATACCAAAGTGAGGGAGCTTCGCATCGGTGATAAAATCAAGCGGTCTCGGTACATAGGCATTCCATTGTGTTACATCCTCACAGATCAGTGCATCACATGCCTGAATGATCTTTTTTTCGATCCGTTTTGCCTTTTCTGGGACCGTCTGCCTTTTAAAGAGTTCGACATAACAGTATATCTCATGTTCCGCCTTGAATACCTCTCTCGATTCCAGCTGCTCTATCGCCAGCTCGTTCAGCTCTTCAATATCGATCTTTTTCAGATAACCCTTCTTTTCAAGGAGATAGGCGATGATCTCCGCGCTGGGATTTCCCCAGGACTGATCGATAACGGTCATTCCCTTTTCCTCGTCAAAATTCCACCAGGGGGCATGCGGATAATCGTTGACCTCTCTTGAGACGGTAAACCATCTCTGTTTTCCTTCATCAAAGGCATTTTCAAGATATGCAAAGGCCTTCCGGGTCATTTTTTCAGCGGCCTCATCACTCACCTGTTCCGACAGGATCCTCAACGCAATCGATGTGTGCATGGGATTGGACAGTGGTAATCTGAAATCGGATTCCAGTCCGTGACCAAAACCGCCGTCTTCATTCTGAAATTTTTTCAACTCCGTCAGAATCCCCTGCTCATTCTGCTTCTCAAAGCAGTGAATGAATAGCTCCTTCTCAAGACCTCGTGCGCGACCTAACAGTTCTTCCCTTACCCGATCAAATTCCGTTCGACTCAATGTGTTCAAAAGCGTTCACCTCTCAATAAATTTTCAGACATCCTCATAAAAGTCTGTTTGAAAAGAGCGACGTTCCCCGTTTTACCCCGATATATTTGGAAATGGTATCACATTTGGCCATCAGACAAAAATAGAGTTTCTCACCGGCTTCATTCGACAACCCTTCAAAATTTCCCTGCCCCTTTGCCACGATGAGATCGGCCTCCCGGAAGATCCTCTGGAATGCTTCCCCGGCCTTTTCCAGTATCGTTCCGGGATAGATGGATTCAGAATTGATCACTTCGCAGACTTCATCAAGCTTTATAAATTTGGCTTCCGCCATCGTCACATCGTTTATGATGGGCCTGCCCCTGACGGCTGCATAGATCTTAAGCGCCGGATACCTTTCAGAGATTTTCCCGATAAAGAGCTTGTCAAAAACGATCTCACCCGCGTTGTCGAGGATATACAACAGCACTTTGGCCGAATCCAGCCTCGACTCAAAGGTCGAAAAGTCATCCTTTTCAAACGTGAGATTAAACGCATTCCCGATGATCTCCTTCTCAAAGCGGTCAAGGTCAACGTCATGTGCCCCCATATCGATATGATTACCGAGCGCGGACAACTTTGCGTAGATTTCAAGCGGCCAGCTGTCCCTGTCGGGATCCTCTTCTATCCGTCTCACTATCTTCATGGCCAGCAGATTGGCTTCCCGTTTCGGTTCCCTAAATACATCCGCCACATTCAGTTCCTTTTCTATTAAACCGTAGATGACATCTGCCATTTCCACCGGTGCAATATCCGTCTCTACCGAAGAAAACGCCTCGCAGGCCTTTTTATAAAGTTCAAACGCCTTTTCATCGGGAAGTTCCATAAAGGTAATCACGCGCTTCAACTGTTCAAAATGACAGGGAACACAATTGGGGAAGACTTTCATTTAAGCACCTCATTTTTAGTCTTGTATTTTATTCCGTTTCGGACTTTTAAAAACATTCCCCCTGAAATGCTTTTAAAAATCCGTTCAATTGCAACGATACAATTGAATTATAGCATAATAAAAAACGGGCACTAATCAAAAATCGTACCCGTTTCATAATTTATCGTTATTCATTTTATCATCCTTATCCCGTGATCTTTATATCGCACCGGTCAAAATCTGTACAAATCCTGAAAAAACTCGATAGTCGGTCTTTCCTTTACGAGATCTCCTTCACGGTTCATTCCAAATCTGATCCTGTTCACCCTGAACACCTCCTTTACCAAAGCTGTCATTCTCATCACCTGATTTAAAATCTGTATAAATCCTGGTAAAACACCGTCTTTTCCTTCAATTCTTCCAACCTGTCCCATCTTTGAATAAAGTCTCTCTTTTTCATCCTGTCCATCTCCTCCCTTTCACTTATCGTTCAGAACCTGTACAGATCCTGAAAAAAATCCAATCGCTCTTCACGTTCCCTGTCCCGTCTGTTCTTAAAAATATCAAACTTCTCTTCAAACATTTCAAATCCCTCCTTTAAAATCTCAACGACCATTCGAGCTGTTCTCTTGCCGATTCCAATTCTGCCTTTAAGACTTCTTTTTCTATCCTGTCATTCTTCCCGAAAGTCAACTGGGTAAAAAGTTTTTTCATCATCGATCCCTCCTTAAAATCTCAGTGCCCATTCGAGCTGTGTTCTCGCCGATTCCACTTCACTTCTCAACACTTCCCTGTCTGCCTTTCCTTCTCTGTCAAATATAATCTGCGTAAACATTTTTTTCATCATCCTTACCTCCATTTTTTAATCCGTCAGATTCTTTTTCAAATCGTTATCGTCATTTCTCTCATCTACATCTATATATTATCACACCAAATAATAAAAGTCAAGTCTTTTTTTAAAATATTTGAGTTTAAACTAAAATATTTTCATTCTAAAATCAAATTAATTCCATTGAATCCGATATTATTAAGAATTTATGCGTTTTAGAGAGATCAAATAAAGATCTTTGAAAAAATAGATCTTTATTTCAATCTTTATTTTTCTTACTTAAAATGATATATTCTTTCAAAATATTCTATACGGAGGTAAAGAAATGAGAAAAGTAAGCGAATATATATGGATCACACTGGGGCTCATCCTTTATTCGATTGGCTATATGTTTTTCTGGTCGCCGTACCAGATCGTTGCCGGGGGGATCACCGGTTTATCCCTTATCATCAGGGACAGTACGGGAATTCCGTTTGCAATCTCAAACAACGTCATCAACATCGCCCTGCTCGTAATAGGTATTAAAATGCTCGGCACGCATTTCGGTGTAAAAACGGTTTATGCCACTATCATGCTGTCCGTCATCCTCACCATACTCGAACCTTTTGCGACGACCCCTCTGATCGACAGCGTGATGATGTCCGTATTCATCGGCGGACTTTTCTGTGGATTCGGCGTAGGGATCACCTTTTCAAACGGGGGTAGTACGGGTGGAACGGATATCATCTCACTGATCATGCAAAAAGTCATGCATATCTCTATCGGCAGGCTCAATTTCTACATCAACATGATTATCATCGGAAGTGCCTATTTCATCTACAATTCATTGGAGATCATCATATACGGTATTGTGGCAATGGGGCTCTCCTCATACTTCCTCGACAAATATCTTCAGGGAAACCGACAATCCTCGGAGATCAAGATCGTTTCTGCAAAATTCAGCGACATCGCCGACAAGATCACCGAAACGGGGAGAGGGGTAACGGTTTATGCGGGAACGGGCTGGTATACGAGAAACGAAAAGCAGGTCCTGACGGCCATCGTTTCGAAAAAGGAAGAAAACGGAATCATCCGAATGGTTCAGAAGATCGATCCGGATGCCTTCGTCTCCGTTTCAACGGTAAAGACGGTATATGGAAAAGGATTCGACATAGGTGTGTTCTGATATTGCGAACACTTCTTTATACGAAGAATGAGGCAATCCAGTCAAAAAAGACGACAACACCGAGTGCCGGAAGATAATTTCCGGCCTTCATCTCTTTTATCTCCGTCAGTCTGATGCCTATGATGATCATGATTGCACCGCCCACTCCGCTGAAATCACCAAGATATTGCGGCTGGGCCAGCAGTGTCAGCTGAGAGGCAAAGGTAACCAGCAATCCCTGTACGACATAGACACTCAGAGCCGAAGCCATCACCCCGAAAGCGTACAGGGAAGAGAGGATGATCGCGGCGATAAAATCCAGGGTGGATTTGAGAAAGAGCAGTGAAAAATCGCCGTCTATTCCGGCGGAAAAACAGCCGAGAATCGTCATCGGTCCCACGACAAACAGTACGGTCGCCGTCACAAACCCCTTGACAAACGATGTTTCTCCCTCGCTCTTTTCGAGTCGGTTGGCCAGCGAGGCGATCCGTTCCTCTATCCGCACCCACTGTCCGATCACACCGCCAAGTGCCAGCGAGGCCAGTACGATGACAAATTCATTCGTCTCAAGTCCCATCTTCACCCCGATGATCACGGTTACAATCCCAACGGCCTGAAAGAGCGTGGTCTGGTACTTATCATTCATCTTACTCTTCAGCAGCATTCCAAAAAGACTTCCGAAAACGACTGCAAGCGTATTAACAAGAACTGCGATGTTGAACATACGAAACACCTCATTTTTTTAGAATCGTTTTTTATCTGGTATGGTAGGAAGATGAAGAATTCATAAGCAAGAACGTTCAAAATCCAACTTTATATAAATAATGATATAATCTAACGGCTATTTTGCTATCCGTATCAATTTTAGCACACCGGAGGAAAAAATGAACATACCCGTATCCGCATTAATCTCAGGAATTGGTGTTTCCACCATCTTTGGACTCTCTTTTCTTTTCACATCAACGGCATTAAAAGATATCTCCCCATTTCAGCTGCTGGCCTACCGTTTTCTGATAGCCGCCGTGCTGCTTCAAATTCTGAGATTCTTCCGTATCGTAAAGATCAACATCAGGGGAAAGACTATCAGACCACTCCTGCTGCTTTCAGTTGTCCAGCCGGGACTGTATTTCATTTTTGAAACCTACGGATTGAAATATGCCACCTCCTCAGAAGCGGGCCTCATGATCTCGCTCATCCCCATCGTGGTTACCCTCATGGCGTATTTCTTCATCGGGGAAAAAACAACACCCGTACAGCTCGGTTTTATCGCCCTGTCAGTAGGCGGAGTCGTCTTAATTGTCCTGCTGAAGAGCGCCTTAAGCCTGTCGGGAGATATCACCGGCATTCTCTTCCTGCTCGGTGCCGTAATGGCAGGGGCCGCCTACAATATTCTGTCCAAAAAGGCATCTGTTCAATTTACCCCCATAGAAATCACCTATGTGATGATGTGGTTCGGGACGATCCTCTTCAACACGATAGCCATCATAGAGCTCTCCCTGTCCGGAACCCTCCTGACCTACTTCATCCCCTTCGGAAATCCGTCGATACTGATGTCCTTGTTATATCTCGGAACCTTGTCATCCGTCCTCGCCTTTTTTCTGGTCAATTTCATGCTATCCAAAATTCCTGCGAGCAGAAGTGCCCTCTTCGGAAATCTGACCACTATCGTCTCCATCGTCGCGGGGGTCTTTATCAATCATGAACCGTTCTATTGGTATCACATCATCGGATCGATCATGATCCTGATCGGAATCTGGGGTGTCAATCGGTTTGGAAAGGCAAAACAGGCCAATATAGAGCTTGAACAGCACGATTTCTGAAACGTACAGCGATAGATTTTTTTGTTTCCAGAACAAAAACTATTCCGTAATGTAATTTAAATATCAAGGGGTTGACAAATAAACGGGTTTATAGTAATATATATCCCGTTGGCGCGGGAAATAGTGAGGCGCAAACGAAGAACGCTCCCATCGTCCAGGGGTCTAGGACATCACCCTTTCAAGGTGGAGACCGGAGTTCGAACCTCCGTGGGAGCGCCAGTTTTTTAGGGGGTATAGCTCAGCGGGAGAGCATCTGCCTTACAAGCAGAGGGTCGTAGGTTCAAATCCTGCTACCCCCACCAGGATGGCGCGGTAGCTCAGTCGGTAGAGCAGCGGACTGAAAATCCGCGTGTCGACAGTTCGATTCTGTCCCTCGCCACCAGTGTAAGTTGTCGACTTCGACAGACACGCGTCGGTAAGAGTCAGCAGCGTAGAAAACCTCAGATTAGTTTCTGAGGTTTTTTTATTGGAAAAATCAAGAGAAAGGCCATGCCTAAAATCCCATAAAACACATACACTCTATTTTATATCACTTCACGATGCCTTATCCGAATATCTTTCTATCAAATAAATTTTGTTTCCTGCTATCTGTGTTAAAATAAACTGTAATTATATCAGCTTTTTTTCGGGAATACGAGAGAAACACAATCATCTTAAAGCTTAATAGTCTTCATCGACAAACCGATTCGGATCGGCTTCGTCGTATTATATTGAAATGGAGGGATTTCTTTGTTTGACGTCAACGCAAAACCACTGTTCATCATGGCGGCTATCATCATTGGCTATGTGCTGTTTCAATCCATATTCTTTCTTTTGAAGGCATGGAAACACGCCAGGGTAATCGGACTAAACATGAAACGGCTTAAGAGAGCTGCCGGTGCAACGGCAATCTTTACCATCGCTCCGGCTATTTCTATCATCCTCGGGATGATCACACTGTCAAAATTTCTCGGATTGCCCCTTCCCTGGCTGAGGCTCTCTGTTCTCGGTGCCCTGACCTATGAGCTCCCGGCAGCTTCGACGGCAGCGTCGGTCATGGGAATATCACTTTCGGATACCGTGACTTCTCCGAATGTCTACAGTGCCATCACCTGGGTCATGACCGTGGGCATCTTATCGGGAATCGTTATCATCACCCTTTTTCTCAAAAGGATGCAGTCAGGAATGTTTAAACTGCGACAGAAGGATGAAAAGTGGGGGAATATCTTCATGGATTCTCTCTTTCTCGGCATGATTTCCGCCTTCCTTGGCATGATCTTCTCGGATATAAGATCGGGGATAACCGGCTGGATTCCAGTTGTCATCATGCTGCTGAGTGCCATGATCATGCTTGTCTGTGGTTATTTTGTGAAACACAGAAATGTCAAATGGCTTGAGAATTACGCCATGCCCATCAGCATGCTGTCGGCAATGGCCCTGTCCATTCCCGTTTCATTTCTGATGAAGGGAGGAATGTAATATGAATGAATATGAAAATAAGATTCACCGATGGGGCAGGTTGTCTACCTCTCTTGCCATTGTCCTTTTTCTCTCCTTCCCGTTGTTTGTCAGTATTTATTACAATGCCTGGCCGGGATGGGGGCCATTCCTCAGCGGACTGCTCGGAGTCGCGCCGATCTTCTGGGTAGTGGGGGCCATTGAGGCCTTTACCTTTGGACCCATGCTTGGTAGTGGCGGAAGTTATCTCGGTTTTGTGACGGGAAATCTCACAAATTTGAAAGTACCGGCGGCACTCAACGCCATGCAGTCCATGGGTGTCGAGCCAAATACCGAAGAGGGCGATGTGGTCTGCACGATCGCCGTAGCCGTCTCATCCATCGTCACCACGCTCGTACTGATCGTCGGGATGCTGCTGCTCGCTCCGCTGCAGCCTATCTTACAATCGCCTGTTCTCTCACCGGCCTTTGACAATATTCTTCCGGCACTCTTCGGCGCACTCGCTGTGGTTTTCATCTCGAAAAACTGGAAGATCGCCCTGTCTCCTCTGATTCTGATGCTTGTCCTGTTTATTGCCGTTCCATCACTGTCTTCAGCCGTAAGCATCCTCGTACCGGTCGGTGCCATTTTTACGCTATGTATCTCCAGACTTCTTTACAAGAAAGGGATGATCTAATGCTTGTCCTGTTTATTCTCATCGCCCTGTTGTGTTTTATTGGGGTCCTGTTCCTTCGTGGCATGCTGCTGAAAAGACCTGAAGAAAGACAGCCGGTAGCAGAGGCAACCGATGTGGATTTTGAAGGCGCTGTGAAGAAATTCCAGACGCTGATAAGGATCCCGACCGTATCCTGCGCAGATGAAAAAGAGGAGGATGAAGCGGCCTTCAAGCGATTCCGTGAAACGCTGCCGGAACTCTTTCCCCATGTTTATAAAACCTGTGAGTATCATGAAATTGGACGCAGGGGGTTGCTGTTTCACTGGAAGGGGAAAAACGCTTCAAAACCTGCCGTGTTCATGGCGCATTACGATGTCGTTCCAGCCGATGCATCTCACTGGACCAAACCACCATTTGAGGCTCTCATCGAAGAGGGCGTTTTATGGGGTCGTGGAACACTCGATACCAAGGGGACCTTCACCGCTATTTTGGAAAGTGCAAACCGATTGATCGGAAATGGATTTCTACCCGAAGGGGATATTTATCTTGCCTTTTCCGGTGAGGAGGAAACACACGGCCCCTCTGCGGATGATATCGTGAATTATCTGACGGAACGGGGGATAACACCCGATTTTGTTCTCGACGAAGGCGGAGCCGTGATTGAGCCCCTGAGTCCCATCACCGATAGACGTCTCGGTGTTGTGGGAATCGGAGAAAAGGGACAGATGGACGTCAGACTGACATTGAAGGGTGAGGGCGGACACGCTTCACATCCACCGGTAAGATCTCTGATCAGACAACTTTCAGAAGCTATTGTAAAACTCGAAAAGCATCCCATGCCCGTTCATCTGAACGAGGCCTTTCTTCAATTCGTTACCGTACTGGGATGTCAATCGGGAATACTCATCAAAACACTGATTGCCAATATTCGGCTCTTAAAACCCCTGGTTGCAGGACTTACCAGAAAGACCGGAGGAGAAATAAACGCATTGATCAGGACAACGCTTGCCGCAACCGTTCTCAAAGGATCAGAGGCGTATAACGTCATGCCTTCGAAAGTATCCGCCGGGATAAATATCCGATATCTGAAAGAAGATGAACGGGAAGCAATCCTGGAACACATCAAAAAAACCGTCGATGATCCGGCTCTTGAGGTTGAGGTGTTGTACGATACGGGCAGTTCGGGCTATTCCAATACGGCCTGCAGACAATATGAACAGTTGAAAGAGTGCATCCGTCAGACCTGGACAGATGTGCTGGTGGTGCCTTATCTGATGATCGCCTGCTCTGACGCCCGTCATTATTCGAAGGTCTCAGACAAGGTCTATCGGTTTGCCGCCATGGAGATGACCAAAGAGGAACGAAAACTCATACACGGTCAGGATGAACGGATCCGACTCGCTGAATGGAAAAACACATTGGATTTTTATTATCGGGTTATAAGCCGTTTTTGATCTGAATCCTTCAGCGCTAATGCAGGTTTTTGTAATAAAAGATTGCGAGCTGTGTCCGGTCACGCAACGATAATTTTTCTAAGATGACACTGATGTAATTCCTGACGGTTCCCTCGCTGAGAAAGAGTTTAAGGGCAATCTCCCTGTTACTCAGTCCTTCGGCTACGAGAGCCACGATTTCACCTTCGCGTTCGGAAAGGTCAAAGGACTCATTATCCTTTTTCCCCCGTTCCTTCAAGAGCATTTCGGGAATTCTGGATACGATTTCATCACCAAAGATGCTCTGCCCCTGTTCAACTGCCTTGAGCGCCGGCACGATCGTCTCAAAATCCTGTTTGAGAAGATACCCCTTTGCCCCCATTCCGAGAACCTTCACGATATACTCATCATCGTTGAAGGTCGTCAGAAACAGGATACGGGCGGACGGATGCCTCACCAGTATCTTTTTCCCGGCTTCAAGTCCCGTCATCCCACCCATCCGGATATCCATCAGGAGGATATCCGGATGGTGAACCTCGTACAGCGCAACGGCATCCTCCCCGGAATAACCCACAGCTTCCACCGTTATGCCGCTCGCTTCCACAATTCTCTTTAATGCGGAGCAGACAAGTTTGTCATCGTCGACTATGATGAGCTTCATGCGTCATCCTCCTTCGGAATGGATACAAACACCTTGAACCCTGCCGTGGTGTCTATGTTGAAGTTTCCCTTCAGACTTTCGACCCGAGCTCTGATGTTGTTGAGTCCCATCCCCTTCTCAAGACTGTATGCCGGATCCGTTCCGTTATCCGAAACGATTATCTGATAAAAACCGGGATGTTCCCTTGCCGTAAGGGATACAAAGGTTGCATCGGAATGTCTGATAATGTTTGATAGCGATTCTCTCACAATTGCTATAATGGCATATTTGACATTTGCCGGTTGCTTCTCG
Organism: Thermotogae bacterium; assembly: GCA_036743375.1. Lineage (GTDB taxonomy): Bacteria > Thermotogota > Thermotogae > MWEM01 > MWEM01 > DAINPP01. The sequence goes on from DAINPP010000053.1 coordinate 14,296, forward strand.
TTCATATCATAATCCAGCGTGATTTTACAGAAGGTAAAATTCCTGACGAATTTTTCCAGCTGATAATACAGATTAATAGAGTCATCGTGCAGATCATGGACACTCTTACGAATGCTGTTCATCCCCGTTGTCAGCGTATTTTTAAGATCCGAAAGCCGCTGTCGTTCCTCATCATCCTGAACCGTGGCCATCAAGGCTCCGACCTGAAGGATGGAACTCGACATGACGTGTCCCACACTGTCGTGAATCTCTCTCGCAATCCTGTTTCTCTCGTTCAACGTCGCGAGGTTCACCTCATAATCCTGCTTTTCCATCAGCTCCCTGTTTTTCATTTCCAGACTCCGTGACAACTCCACCATGTCATCGCGGAGGTTGATATATTCTCCTCTCAGCCGCTCGAGATGAACGGTGTGATATTTGATGATATACGAAACAAATATAAGCGGAAGCAACATCGGCAGGGCTTGCTCAGAATCCGTATGGAAATTCACAACGATGGGAATCAGCAGGGAAATAATCACGGGAAATTGCCTTTCCATGAAGCAGTCATAACAGATCAGCGGGATGAAATACAGCAGATCCGGAAAGAAGAAGCTCAACAGGGAAAAGGTGATTATTCCCACCCCCTTCTGAAAAGGCTTCTCAAAATAGCTGTTCAGGGCACTGATGATCGTCACAAGAATGACCGGCACGATCATGTACACCGAACTTGAAAAAAAGGCGTATATAACGAGACAAACTGACAGAATGCCCGCCTTATCGATCATGTTTCTCATGTTTTTCCCCGCTTCCGTTTCAGATTAAATTTCCTGTCGGAAAATATAGTATCACAGAACGGTTCAAAGAAAAAGGACTTTGGCAACTCATGACATTTGTCATATCAGACACAGACACCTGTCACTTATAATCCCTGAGCTTTTCGCCTATACTAGAATCAAATGAAAGAGGAGGGAACAAATATGATGATTTCAGTCAACAATCTGGTAAAAAGGTACGGTGATCTCGTTGCCCTTGATCATCTGAACCTGGAAATAAACGAAGGAGAGATCTTCGGTCTGCTCGGTCCGAACGGTTCCGGGAAAACAACGGCCATCAACTGTATACTGGCACTCCTGAAATACAGCAAGGGGACGGTGAAGGTCATGGGACAGGACATGTCACCGGATGCCTACAATATAAAAAAGGATATCGGTATCATCACACAGGACGTGGCCGTATTTGAGGAGCTCACCGTCTCCGAAAACATAGACTATTTCTGCGGCCTGTATATCAAAGATAAGCGTCAAAGAGCCCCATTCGTAGAAGAGGCGATCGTCTTTACCGGACTCGAGGATTACAGAAAGTTCTACCCGAAAAAACTCAGCGGCGGTCTGAAAAGGAGACTGAATATTGCCTGTGGTATCGCACACAAACCCAGATTGATCATTCTCGACGAGCCGACGGTAGCCGTCGATCCGCAGAGCCGAAACCGGATTCTCGAGGGGATAAAGGAACTGAACCGAAAGGGTTCCACCATCCTTTACACCTCTCATTATATGGAGGAGGTCGAGAGTATCTGCACGCGAATCGCCATCATGGATAAGGGAAAGGTCATCGCTTCCGGGACAAACAACGAATTAAAAGCTATGATCAGTCTCGGCGAAAAGATTACCGTTGAAGCCTTTCAGCTGGAAAAGGAGACACAGGAACAGTTAAGATCACTGAAAGGCGTTCTTTCCGTCGATTATTCGGATAATCTGCTCACCGTCAAATCACAGCGCGGCAGAAATAACCTGGTACACGTGCTGGATCACCTCAAGAAGCAGAACATCTCATTCAACAAGATCTACTCGGAAATGCCTACCCTGAACGATGTCTTCCTTGAGATAACCGGCAAGGAATTAAGGGACTGAGGTGATTATTCATGTTCTTGCATGCCTTTACATATAATCTGAAAACGATACTGAGGAGTAAGGAATCCGTCTTCTGGTCCCTGCTTTTTCCGATTCTTCTCAGTACGATGTTTTATTTTGCATTTGGAAATCTGACCGACAGTGGAAATTTCCAGATCATCGATATCGCAGTGGTTGAATCCGACGAGGTACAGAAGGGTTCACAGTTTTACACGGTCCTGTCTTCCGTATCCGATATCGACGGTCAGAACTCGCCGGATGATCTGTTTCACGTGGTCAGTGTTTCACCGGAAGAGGCGGATGAACTGTTGAAAACGGGTCAAATTTCCGGATATATCACCTTTGAAGAAGCTATTCAGCTTGTCGTATCCGGAACGGGATACGATCAGAGTATCATCAAGGCCTTCCTCGATGAATACCAACAGATCACCTCTACGGTAAATGAGATTATAAAAGAAAATCCCGCTTCCATTTTTAAAACCGTCATGAGTGCAATTAGTCGGACAGATTATTTCAATCGAACTTCCATATCCACTTCAGGGATGGATATCATCGTTAACTTTTTCTACGCTCTACTCGCCATGACATGCCTGATGGGGTCGACAACTTCTGTATTTGAGATTAATAAACTACAGGCCAATCAGTCAGCGCTTGCGGCAAGGATAAACGTCGCACCGATACAGAAATTCAAGCTATTTCTGTACAACATAAGCGCCATTATCCTCTTCCAGATCGTGGTTGTTCTCATCGTTCTGGCTTATGTGATGTTCGTTCTCGGGATCGACTTCGGAACTAAATCCGCCTTCATCGTTCTGACCTGTATCATAGGCAGTATTGCCGGGGTCTTTTTCGGAACGGCAATAGGAACTATCGGAAAGTCAGAAGGGCTTAAGGTAGCCCTCACCGTTGGTGGAACCCTGTTCAGCAGTTTTCTCGGCGGTCTAATGGCAACGGGCGTAAAGTACTACGTTCAGGAAAATATGCCCCTTGTCAGCTATCTGAGTCCGGCCAATCTGATCACCGATGCCTTTTACAGTCTTTATTATTACGATGACTACTCCCGTTTCTCTATCAACATCATCGTATTAGGCCTCATTTCAGCACTTTTCTGTGCCATCACCTGTCTTGTTTTAAGGAGGAAGAATTATGCAAGTCTTTAAAGCGTATTTCAAAATCATTAAAAAGAATCTGCCGATGCTGTCAATATACATGATTATCTTCATGGCCGTTGCAATAGGAACGACGTCTTCCAATCAAACAAACGGTATTTCAAACTTTACCGAGGCAAAAAGTCGTATTGCCCTCATCAACGAAGACAGTGGATCAGCCTTTTCCGATGGTCTGGAAGACTATATCCGAAAGAATACCGTAATTGTCAATATCGAGGATGAGGAGGAAGCTCTCCGGGATGCCCTGTTTTTTGAAAAGATCAATTATATATTGAGGATTCCCAAAGGCTTCTCGGATGATTTCATGAACGGCAGGGCGTGTACGCTGGAAGAAACACAGGGCCTGGACAAGACATCCGGTATCTTTACCGAAACACTCCTGAATAAGTTCCTGAATATTGCCAGTCTTTATGCGGGAAGTGGCATGACTCAGGCGGAAACGGTTGAAAAGACCCTGAATGATCTGTCTCTGGATACTACGGTGATCATGAAAAACTTTGACAGCGGCTTATCCGATGGACAGAAGATTTCATACTTCTTTAATTCAGCCTCCTATTCACTCACCATCATCGTAATTTTCGCAATAGCGACATTTATGCTGATCTTTAACCAGAGTCTCATCAAGCACCGCACACTCTGTTCGCCTTTGAGTCAAAATCGGGTCTCCGCTCAGATCCTTCTCGCCAATCTCTGTCTTGCAATCGCCGTCTGGGGAATAACGATGATCTGCGGTCTTGTAATGTACGGAACCGAATTGTTCACACTCAACGGATTTCTCTGGGGTCTGAACCTGTTCATCTTTTCACTGGTCGCCCTATCCATCAGTTTTTTCGCCGGAAATGTGATCAAAAGCAGACAGACCATCAGCGCCGTCGCCAACACCATTGCACTCGGATTCAGTTTTATCTGTGGCGCCTTTGTCCCGCAAAACCTGCTGGGTCCCAATGTCCTGTCATTCGCACGTTTTCTGCCGACATACTGGTACATCCGGGCCAGCAATCAGATTGGCACGTTGAAAACGTTCAGTGGTGAGGCCGGAGAAACGGTCATCATCGCTTTCCTGATTCAGCTCGGTTTCTTTGCGGCGATTATGGCCGTTTCACTCGTCATCAGCAAACAGCGCCGCGTAGAATCCCTTGCCTGATAGAGATGCTTTTAAAATATAAACAAAAAAAGGCCTCCTCGGTTTTGATACCGGGGAGGCCTTTTAAAAACTTATCTACTTTTCCCATCTTTTAAAAGCAGCTTCTAACACATCATGAGCTATCCTTTCACTTTCTTCTGAAACAGACAATTGATGTAAAATCCTTTTCCATTGCTCATCATTCGCCGCTTCCGACAATCTTATCAGAAAGATCTGTAACAGTTCTTCCAGTTTTACCGGAGTCAGTGAAATCGTCTGCGCGAAACGAATCCAGTTCTATCATATCATCCGCAATATCCACCAGACTCGTTCCGATTGAGCGAACCTGCCGCCACATTTCATCGGAAGCCTTATCTCCCATAAACTTTTCCGAATAAAAATCCGCTTTCCTGGCATTCGTCTGTAAGAACAAATCAAATTTTTTTAGAACATTTCCTATAAAACCCCAGATAGCAACGCCAAATGCCGCAAATATCCCCGAGATAATTAAAGGTAACCAGTTTTCCATATTTTTCCTCCTTATTGTACAAAGTAAATTCCTATCACGGTGGCTATCACCGTTCCAACTATTTTTAAGACTTCTATCAAGGTCTTCCCTTTCAACTTTTCCCTTTGTGTGTTTAACTGAAACATCTGAGTTCCAGTCGCCTTAAACA
>DAINPP010000054.1:0-19047 GCA_036743375.1 Thermotogae bacterium
ACCAGGTGGTACGACGGTGTACAGAAGCTCTTCCACAGATTCTTCGAAAAAGATTATTATTTCTCCTCCTCTATGGGAATCGACGGTGTACTCAACATCCCGGTCTATCTCATCACGGGAGATGAAATGCCGGCATTCGAAACAACGATCAAATCATCACCGAGAACACTCGATGATGTTATCAGGGAAACAAACCCTTCCAACAGAAAATTTCTCAGGGAGATCCTCAGCGTTGTGGAATATTCGTTCGAGCTCTCAGTCAGTCTCAGCAACGATGTGGGAATCGTTATAGAAAAGGGAAAGGGAGATATCACGTTTGAGATGTATCCGCAAACCTATACCCACTCACTGGCGGCCTCTTATTGTGACATCGTCTGCATTCCTGAAGCCACGCTTGAAAGGATCAGAGAAACAAATCCTGAAGCAATCGAAAGGCTTCTTCAGACGGGCTTTGAGGGAGATTCAGAGGGAAAACTCACCCTCGTTCTCGATCATAAGATCGGCAGAGACAGGTGGGTAGAAGTACTGAAGATCCTCAGCGATATTTCGGGAATAAAAAAGGCTTAACTTCATCAGGAGGCGGATGGCAAAAGGCTTTCCGCCTTTTCTTCAAAAACAGTCTTTTAGACTCTCATAGACTTTTTTAAACTGTTTTGCAAAGGGTTCGTATCGATCCGATCTGATACGCTTTGGGGTTATTTTGACCGAATTCTTCCGGCTGTTTAAAACGCCTTTCAGCTTGATCACCTCATGATAATTCCGTTCCGTTGTCATGGCCATCAGACAATCTCCATAAGCGGCATCAACTTGTTGATGCGCGAAGAGTGTTTTATTCGTTATATTGGCAATGATCTGCAATATCAGGTTATTTGAAGACAATCCACCAAGAACGTGTATGGTATCACCAACCGGCTGAACCGCATGCATTTTTTCTATGAGCAGGTTTAATTCATATCCAAGACTTTCAATAGAGGCTTTCACCACTTCAATCGACGTCGTTTCCTTTCGAAGACCGAATAAGACCCCTTTTGCATTCGGATTGTTATAAGGGGTTCTGGCTCCGTCGATGTAGGGGAGGAAGATTAAGCCCGTCGGTTCATCCTCCAGATCAAGGATCAGTTCCTCTTTGACCAGTTGTTTCGTCCAATCGACGAATCGCCCGCCCGACGAGGTTGCCGCACCCAAACGATACGTCCCCTCAATCACGGAGGGTCCGCTCTTAAAACCGGCAAGACATTCATATCGGTCGAGTGTGTAAAGGATGCTGACCGTAGAGCCGAACACCACCACCATGTCCCCGGGCTCAACCGACTGACAGGCCAACGCCTCGGCGTTGATATCACAGGCACCGGTCATCACGGGAATGCCTTCAGGAAGGCCTGTTTGCCGAGCCGCCTTCGTGCTGAGACAGCCAAGGATTTCCATCGGCCACTTGAATGGGGGAATTTTGGCCTCATTTAGTTCAAACTTTTCCAACACGTCAAGGGGTAAAGACAGGGTGGTCTGATCAATCAGAGTGGTCCCCGCCGCGGTCGGAAGATCCCATGCCGTCACACCGGTAAGCCTCGAAGTGATAAAATTGTTGGCCTCTACAAATTTGAAGGTCTTTTCGTACACCGCTTTCTCATTTTCCCTCAGCCAGAGTATCTTCGGGATGACGGAATGGGTGTTAAACAGTCCACCGAGACGTTCGGTCAGATTATTCCGCTTCACAAACCGGTTTAACCGCTCGATCTGCTGAACCGCTCTCGTATCAATCCCATAAAGAATGGCGTGATATACGGGGTTGAAATCACAATCCACCGGGACAAAGGTCCCGCACATCGAACTGACACAGAGCGCACGAACCTTTTTCAGATCATGATTCGCCGAGAGTATCTTGAGGGTTTTTATAAAACCATCCCACCAGGTGTGTTCCGCATCGACTTCAAAATAGCCTTCTTTGGGGTTCAACAAGTTGGTTTGCACCTTTGACCTGGCAAGTATCTGACCGTTTTCATCCGTTAAAATTCCCTTTATGGAAGAAGTCCCCATATCTATCCCAATATACATCCAATTCACCTCTCATTTAAAGGGTCCTCAGCGAGGACCCTTCTATTACCTATTCAGGAACGTTCGTCCTGTCGATCAGCTGCGCCTCGGCATAATAAATCTGCTTCCCGGCCGCTTCCGACGGATCCATTCCATCCACGATCTTCTGAACGATATCCGCCGCAATTCGTGCCATGTCTTCAAACGGTTGTGCCACCGTTGCCGTCATGTTTCCACGCTTTATACGCTTGAAAGTCTCCTCGTTGCCGTCGGCGGCAACAACGAGTACATCGGACAGACCGTATTCCTCAAGGACATCGGCCGCCGCATAGGCCAACTGGTCAAAGGCACACCAAACCCCGTCGATCTGGTCCCCGTATTTGAGGGCAAAGGTCTCCATGGCGGATCTCGTGTCGTCCATAAACCGTTGTGTTGCAGCGACACTGTATTCGTCAAGTACCTTTATTCCCGGATATTCCGAGAGAACCACATCAAGCACCTTTCCCCTTCTCCTCGCTCCGTAATGCTTCTGAAACTTGATCACCACGATGTTTCCCGTCCCGCCGAGAGAATCCGTCAGATAAGTCGACATCTTCGCGCCGATGACAAAATTATCGGATGTGATATCCGTGACAACCCCGTCAACGTACCCGGAATCAACGGTGATGACGGGAATACCGGCCTCAAATGCCTTTTCCAGAGAAGACTTCACCTCGTTTGGATGTGCCATGGCCAGGATGATGGCATCAACCTTCATGGTCACGAGATTTTCCAGCTGAGTGGATTGGGTTTCTATGGATCCCATCGAATTCAACTGGACCAGTTCCCATCCACGCTCTTCACAGATGGAAGCAAACTGATTGGCCACCCTGGCCTGTGCCTCGGACGAAAAATTGGTGGCGATAAAACCGATTTTAACGGCAAACAACGATACACTCAAGAGTATCATGATACAAATTCCCGATACGATGGATCTTTTCATAAGACTGCCTCCCTTTTTATTTGGTTGCCAGGCGTTTGGCCTGTATAGATGTTATGGTAACAGAAAGTATGATGATTGTTCCCTTCGTTATATCCTGCATGTAATACGGAGCACCGGCAAGCGTCATGCCGTTGTTCAGGATGCCGATCATCAATGCACCGACGAATGTTCCAAATGGACTGCCACGCCCCACATTCAACACCGTCTGCCCGAGAAGTGCAGCGGCAAACGTGTCCATCATGTAGCCTGAGGCTCCCTCCGGATTTGCCGCACCGAGCTTGGATGTCAGCAGAATACCGGTAAAAGCGGCCGCAAGACTTGACAGGGTCAGGGCAAGAATCACATAAACATCTGTGTTAATCCCGGCAAGTCTCGTTGCCGTCCGGTTCGAGCCGGTTGCCTGTAGATATTTTCCCGCCTTCATGTTGTTGATGAAGACGTGTGCGATGATGACGATCAACGCCATGATAATCACCAAAACGGGAATCGGGCCGATGTTCCCCCGTCCAAGGCTCAGAAACGTTTCGGGCATATCTCCGTAGAGTGAAACCCCTTTGGTGTAGGCGTATATGAAGCCCGTTGCGATGATACCGGTTGCCAGCGTTGTGATCAGTGAGGGAATCCCCACCTTCGTCACAAGCAGGCCGGCTCCGAATCCAAACGCAGCACCTATGAACAGCGTGATGATGACGGCAAGGAACGGATTCACTCCCGAAAAAATCAGACCGGCGACGATCACCCCGGTGAGACTCGCCACGTTGGCAAAAGACAGATCGAGTTCACCAACTATCAGACACATCGTGAATCCTTCTGCAATGATGGCAAGCAGGGCTATCTGTCTGATGATGTTGATCAGATTCCTGGGATTGACAAACCCCGAAACGGAGACTGAAAAGAACAGGAAGATCAACCCCAGGGCAATTAACGTTCCGTATTTTGTCAAGATCCCTTGAAAATTCCTTTTATTATCGATCATTGTTTGTTCCTCCTAACATTGCCGAGAGAATTTTTTCATCCGCATACGGGGGCAAAAATTCACTGACGATCCGAAATCCCTTCATGACGTATATCCTGTCCGAAATAGCCATCAGTTCTCTCAAATCAGAGCTGATAAACCAGACACCGGCCCCTCTTCCGGCGATATCTCCCATGATCCTGTATATCTCCGTCTTGGCGTCCACATCAATTCCCTGAGTCGGCTCGTTGAAAATCCAGATGGCCGCATCCTTTTCCATCCATTTCCCAACGGACACCTTCTGCTGATTTCCGCCACTCAAGGTGCCCACCCTTTGTAAAGGGGAAGATACCTTGATAGAAAACCGGGATATCGCACGGTTGACGTATTCGTTGACCTTGCCACTCATCACAAAACCATAACGTGACAGACAGGATAGATTTGACAGGGCCAGATTTTCCCTGACGGACAATTCCACCAGCAACCCTTCCGCACGTCTCTTTTCGGGAATCATGATCAATCCCTCGGCGATACTCTGCCCCGGAGACTTGGACAAAAAGGGCTTTTCGTTCAAGGTGATGCTGCCGCCTTCAGAATGGGCACCGGTAAAAAAAGCCTGTGCCAGTTCGGTTCTGCCGGAGCCGTCCAGACCGGCAAATCCGACAATCTCCCCGGCCCTGATCCGAAACGACACATCCTTCAATCCCATTCGTTTACAGGTATAATTTGATACGGACAGCAACTCTTTTCCTATGGCCGTTTCATACTTGGGGTACTGATTTTTAAGCTCCTTCGAAATCATCAGGGTGATGAGTTTATCTTCATCGAGCGATTCGTTTTTCAGGGTGGTAACAACTTTTCCGTTTCTCAGGACCGTGATCCTGTCCGAAAGCTCCAACACTTCGGAAAGATGATGAGAAATATACACGATGGTCATGCCGCGTTCCTTCAATTCCCTGATCAGCGAGAAGAGAATCTTTGATTCTTCGATGTTGAGTGGAGCGGTCGGTTCATCAAAGATGATGATGCCGGGATTGCGGAACAACACCTTGAGAATGGTGAGCATCTCCTGCTGCGCACTTCCCAGCTCGTTGGCGGGCAGTGAAAAATCAACGGAAAGATGATATTTTTCCATAAATTGCCGGGCCTTTTCCATCATCCGTTTCTTCCTCAAAAATCCGCCTTTACTCTCCTCAAGGCCAAGAAAAAGATTCTGATAACCGGTAAAATGCGGAACGAGCTCCCGTTCCTGATGCACCACCCCGATGTATTCGGCGGCATCCTTTGGTGAGTGAAAGTGCATGTCCTTTCCCTTAAACAGAAATTTCCCTTTAGTAGGCTTGTAAACACCGGCGAGGACTTTTACCAACGTCGACTTGCCGGCACCGTTCTCTCCAACCAGGGCATGGATCTCTCCCTCCTCGAGGTCGAAGTTTACGGAATCAAGAGCGACTACACCAGGAAATTCCCTTGTCAACTCCTGAGTTTCAAGAATTTTCATAGCATTTTCTCTCTTATATGCCGGGCCTTTTGCATAAAGCGTCTGGCCGCTTCGGGATCTACCGGGTTGAACGTGTTTCTATCCACCTTGATACTGGTCCCCATGATAACGCCATCACCGAGTTCGAGCATCCGTTCAACATTTTCCATCGTTGTACCAGTTCCCACGATAACGGGACTCCCATCCGCTCCCTTTCTGGCATTGATTAGATCGTCCTCGGCAATCTCGCTGCCGGCTGTCGTTCCGGCGAGACACACGGCATCCGCGAGACCAAATTTGATGGCTCCTCTCGCGATATCCTCTATTTTTCTGCCTCCCAACGGTTCCGTATGACCGCTTATGTTGGCAAATACCCTGAACGTCGAATCCACGTTGGAGATGGCACGCTGAAGCTTGCCGGCATTGGGGTTGACAATCCCCCAGTCTCCCACGAAGACCCAGGATAAGAAAATTCGTACAAAATCCGCGTTTACGGCCGTTCCTATAGAAATAGCCGCCTCCGAATCCGATAAAACGGACAAGCCAAACGGGACCTCGAGATCACGACTGACCTCCCCAATCAGATAACTCATGGCCGCAACGGTTGTCTTTGAGACATCCGAAAGATAGGGTCTGTCCCCCTCGTTGCTGAAACTGACACCGTCAAACCCGGCATTTACAAGTGATTCACAGTCTCTTCTTGCCGTGTCCAGTATCTTTTTCATCCCACCGGAATGATCATAAAGAGGTGAACCGGGAAGTGGCAGAAAATGGACCATCCCCAGAATTGGTTTCTCAACATTAAAAAGTTCTTTCAAGTCTTTCATAATAATTAACCTCCGTTTTTGAGTATATAAGTTCCCGTTTCGGAATCCGTTATCAAATAATTGACCAATCCACTCTTAAGTGCCGCGTTAATGCTTCTCACCTTTTTGGATCCACCGCCAATACCTATTCGGTGTTTAATCTGTTTCAGCTGTTCAAACGGGATGGATATCATCCGTTCATTGTAATCTATGGCCATCTCATCACCGTTCACATCGATGATTCTTCCGAGAATATCGCCTGCTGCGCCCATCTTCTGAACCTTCTCCATGAGACTCTTACTCTCGGTTAACGTTGGAAAGATGCTGTATTCAATTTCGGGACCTATGGAAAAAAAGGCCGTGTCAATGTCTTTCCACATGTTAACCACCGCGGCGATCTGCGGTTCGTTCAAAAAGACTTCTCTGACTTCGGGAGAACTCAAAATGGCCGGGGACAAGAGAATCTGGAAACTGCATCCCAATACCGTTGCCATGGAACTCACGAGCTTGTTCGTTTCATTCTGAAGGTTTTTTAATCCCCATCCGCCCATCATTGGGATAATCTGTAAGCCGGGGATATGCTTGACGCCGTCAAAGGATTCGATCATCTCATAAACACTCATTCCGGCTCCAATTCCCACCGTGCTCCCGGGACTGACCACCTCGAAGAAGAGTTCACTCGCCTTCCTGCCAAGCAGCTTTTTTATATGCCAGTCTTCCCTGTCCGACGGTGTCTCAATAACCACCGCTTCTTCAAGGTTATAAGCCTTCTTTAAGGCTTCCTCTATCTGAAAGACACGATTTTGAATATTGACGATCTGCACCTTGACTATTCCCTGATTCAGCGCCTCCTGAAGTGTTCTCGAAACGGTTGGAATAGATAAGCCAAGCTCTTTTGCAATCTCCTTCTGCGGCTTTTTTTTGACATAATACAGCTCTGCAACCTTCATTATCATCGAAAGTGAATACACAGCACACCTCCTGAAATTATTTTCTGAAATTATTTTCAGTTCAATTGTACCCCATTGGTTTCACAATGAACAAGGTTGAAAAACAACCGTTATCGTGAATTATTATCCGTTATACCAGATTATCAAACAAATAGTTTTAAAAGCTAAGTTATTTGAAGCTTTACAATAAAATGTAAGCTATTTTGAATTGATAGCGTATTAAATAGTCTGTTGCAGAAAGTTTTATCGATTTTATACTGTCAAATCCAGTTAACGAAGGGGGGGAGAAACTCCGAAGAGCCTCAGCGTTATCTCGGAACCAATAAAAAAGGACGGTTTTAAAAACCGTCCTTTTTTATTGATCAATTACTCCGATTTTCTCTTTTTTGATCTTCTGAGTCAGCTCATGGGCTTGTCGTGTCGGCTCAGGCAGCTTATAACCGTCCACACAGGACATAACAAGCCGCATGGAATCCTCAAGCGTGATCAGATGTCCCGGAGAGATATAAAGGGGATTGGTCTTCGGCTTGGTACACAGAACGCCTCCTATGATCTCCTTGTCGGGATCCCGCAAAGGAAACCATTCACCGGTTTTTTCCGGTATCGCATCTTCCTGTCCATAAAGGCGACTCTTGGCCACACCAATCGTCGGTCGCTCAAGGAACAGCCCCATATGCGAAGCAAAACCCAGTCTTCTCGGGTGGGCAATTCCCTGTCCGTCAAAGAAGACCACCTCCGGTTCACTGTGAAGACGTTTCCATGTTTTGATGAACGATGGAGCCTCCCTGAAAGTTAACAAACCGGGAATATAGGGGAATTGGACCCTGTTGGTCAGATATTTTTTCTCAACGTATTCCAAATCCGGGAACGACAGAACGACTATCACCGTCAGGATATAGTCCTTGTCATCTGCGGTAAAAAAAGAAGAATCCACACCCGCAATGAGTCTCGGCAGTTGCCCAAGCTGCGTAAATCTCAGCTTAGAAACCAGATCACGCTGTATTTGTATGGCCTCTTTACTTTCAACCTTAAAATCATGAAGTTCTCTTATGGTTGCCAGAGTTTACCCCCCCTTCTTCGCTTTCTTCACCTCATCATCGATGTAATCGAAAGCATTAAGCTTTCTCAGTATTTCTCTCGGAAACTTACCGGAAGCCTCGATATCGTTGTAGATAACGAACGGATTTTTTATTCCCTGCTGATAAATATATTCATAGACTCTGTCTTTGAATTCCTGTATCTTCCTCTTTTCAAAATTTCTCTTTCGGATCGTTCCAAACAGCATATAGCCAACGATGGCTACAAATACGATCATCATTATTCCAAGGCTTTGAACCATTCTTTCCCCTCCAGTAAATGCGTCTCAGTCCACAAAGCAGAATCGACATAATACATCTGATTCACATCATCGAAGTCAATCTGATAAAGGTATAATCCATCGGGTGGCGCCGTCGTTGAACTGGCGGAACGCTGTCTATCACCGATAACCGTTTTGATCATCTCCGGCTCCCATTGCCCCGTGCCTACACGGACCAGGGCACCTACGATATTTCTGACCATCCGCCTCAGGAAGGACAACCCTTCGACCCTCACGAGGATCACCCGGCCGGAATTGAGCGAAAACACCCTGACCCGGTAGACGATTCTCACCGGATCCTTATCCTGCCCCCGACTCTTCTTGTGAAAGGTGGTGAAATCGTGAACCCCCTCGATGTATTTTGCTCCCTGCCGCATCCGTTCCACATCGAGCTTATAGGGGAACCACCAGTAATTGTTCTGGGTAAAAATGTCCTGCTCCTCTTCGTTACGGATGAAATAATGATAAATTCTGCGGGTGGCATCAAATCTGGGATTAAAATTCTCCTCAACGGTTCTCACACCTCTGACATAGATATCCGACGGAAGATTTGCATTCAGGGCATTTCTGACGTCCTTATCATACATGGTATCATACTTGACCAGAAAAGTGATGACCTGTCCGTAACCATGGACACCGGTATCCGTTCTTCCGGCCCCGTAAGTCATGACCGGCTCTTTGTATATCTTCTCCAACGCCTTTTCAAACTCACCCTGAACGGTTCTCTGACCCTCCTGGAACTGATACCCCTTAAACTGTGTCCCGATATACGAAAAGGTGGCCGCTACTCGCCTCATTCCTCGTCACCGACGGATAAAATAGCGAGGAAGGCCTCCTGAGGGACATTGACCTTACCAATGCTCCTGAGTTTTTTCTTACCCTCTTTCTGCTTTTCAAGCAGCTTCATCTTTCGCGTGACGTCTCCCCCATAACACTTGGCGAGGACATCTTTTCTGAGCGCCTTGACCGTTTCCCTCGCAATGATCCTAGCACCCGCCTGAATCTGCACCGGTATTTCAAACTGATGCTGTGGGATGAGTTCTTTCAGTTTCTTCGCAAGTTCCCTGGCCATATATTCCTTCTTCGATGTGTGAACGACGAGCGCAAGGGCTTCTACCGATTCCCTGTTCAGCAGGATCTGCAGCTTGATCATGTCCGATTCCCTGTATTCCTTGAAATCATAATCCATCGACCCATAGCCACGTGTCTTCGCCTTCAGTTTGTCGAAGAAATCGTAAATAATCTCGGAAAGCGGGATCTCATAATGAAGAACCAGTCGGTCTTTCCCGGCATTCTCCATATGGTTGAATTCACCACGCTTTTCCTGCTGTATATACCCCATGAGATTTCCCATGTACTCATTCGGCGTGATTACCGTCAGATCCACATAGGGTTCATAGGTCTTCACCGGCATATCCGGATACTTCGCCGGATCCGTTATATCGACACGTTCTCCGTCCGTTTCCTCGATCTGAAGGACGACGTTCGGAGCGGTGAGAATGACCGCTATATCAAATTCTCTTTCGAGACGTTCTTTGACGACATCCATATGCAGCAACCCAAGAAATCCGCACCTGAACCCGAATCCGAGTGCCGGTGAATTTTCAGATTCAAAACTGAGCGCCGCATCGTTCAGCTTCAGCTTCTCCAAAGCCTTTCTGAGCTCAATAAAGTACTCCGGTGTTCCCGGATAGATACCGGCATACACCATCGGCTTCGCTTCCTTATAGCCTTCAAGGGGTTCTTCTGTCGGATCAAACGCCATCGTAACCGTTTCACCGACCCTTGCCTCGGAAGCCTCCTTGATACCGGCTACGATATAGCCGACTTCACCCGGTCCGAGAACGTCCTTCGGTGTCAGCTTCGGCGAGAAAAGTCCCACTTCGGAAACCTCATACCGCTTCTTTGTATGCATCAGTTCGATCTTATCACCGACCCTCAAGCTTCCTCCGAAGAGTCTGACATGAATGATAACCCCTCTGTATTTATCATAATGCGCATCGAAGACAAGCGCCCTGAGTTTATCCTCTACCTTGTCCACCGGTGAAGGGACTTCCCTCACAACCTTTTCAAGCAGTTCAACAACTCCCTGTCCGGTCTTCCCGCTCGTCTGGAGACAATCGTGTGCATCGAGTCCGATGAGGTCTTCGATTTCCTTCCTCGTATTTTCCACGTCCGAATTCGGCATATCGATCTTATTCACCGCTGAAATAATCTCCAGATCGTTATCAAGGGCCAGATAGGCATTGGCGACCGTCTGAGCCTCTACCCCCTGCGTGGCATCCACAAGGAGCACGGCCCCTTCACAGGCCGCAAGAGAACGCGATACCTCATAGGTAAAGTCCACATGTCCCGGTGTATCGATGATGTTGATCTGATATTCCCGACCATCTTCCGCCTTGTACAATACGGTCACGGGATGTGCCTTGATCGTTATGCCTCTCTCTCGTTCAAGGTCCATGCTGTCAAGAAACTGATCCTGCATCTCCCTTGAATCAACCGATTTCGTATATTCAAGTATTCTGTCCGTCAGCGTCGTTTTTCCATGATCTATATGGGCGATAATACTGATATTTCTGATAAATTCTGCTTTCAAATTTCCTTACTCCTTTTATTCGTTTAACCAGGCCTTGAGAACCATGGCAATCTCCTCAGGTTTCTCTTCTATCGTCCGATACAACAATTCCAACAGACCGATGAGTTCCTGTTCCTCACCGCTGAGTTCTTCCGATTCGATACTTTGCTGTACTTCATGTTCGAAAGCCATACGCTTTTCGATAATTTCCTGCCTCTTTTTTCTCTTCTTGACACGTGAAGTCATCAGATAGATCAGAAGCATCATAGAGATGGCAAGAAGTGTAACCCCGATGACCAGCTGAATAAACTTCTGCTGATTCTCAAGCAGCTTCATCTGGCTCTCCATTTCCTGCTCCGTCGACCGGTCAAAGGCAAGGAAGGCAACCTCGACATTTGTAATCGTGGCATCGATCGAATTAGCCACAATAGCCTTGATACTGTCCGTCGTTACTCCCGTCGCCACGGCCATCGAATCAATCAGAACGGTGATATTCTTGTCCAGAATCTCTCCCTGATTGTTCTGCAGGATCTTCTGATACGCCTCGTTCACGTTATAGTTTGTCGTCGTCTTATCGCGTTCATAAGTTGGTTCATTTGAAGTGCTCGTTGTTTCATAAGTTGGTGGGATATTGGCATCCGTCCCAACCACTTGACCACTCGAACCGGTTCGGCTCGTTTCGGATTCCGTCTGTTCACTGACCACGATACCGGTTGTTCTCAGTACCGGTGAATATTCGGTGGATTCACGCTCGATCGTCTCCCAGTTCAGCAATATTTCCGCCATGACCACGACCCGTCCGATTCCAAATACCTGTTCAAGGTTTGAGCGAACCTTCTTAGTGTAGTATTCCTCGGTCTTCTCCTGTAATTCCATCTTGGAAGACGCAGAACCGACATCTTCCTCATCAATCACCGAATCACTCAGAATTCTGGAATTGTTATCCACCACCCTGACTTCTTCATAATCAAGGCCTTCCACAGCACCGGATACGAGCTGCATGATGGCTTTTACGTTGTTTGAATTCAAACTGGTTCCACCACCGAGAACGAGTAGAACCGACGCCTTGGGCTTGGATTCCTCTCCGCGTGCATAATATGTAAACTTCGGTATGGTGAGGTTCACCTGCGCATATTCCACACCGTCGATGGACATGATGGTCCTTTCAAGTTCACCCTTCAAGGCTATCTGATAGCGTACCTGCTTATCAAAACTCGTCGCCCCGAGCGGTTGATTCTCCATGATTTCAAATCCCTGCGAGGTATTTCCAATGATACCGGAACTTACATATTTCATCCTGAGTGCTTCAGGATTATACGCCTGTGGAACATATATGGCACCGGCAGAACCGGTCTTATAAGGCACACCCTCCTCCTCAAGCTGCTGAACGATCTTTCCGGCTTCCGAATCCGTCAGGCCCCTGACAAGAAGGGTATAATTAGGATTGGCCGCAACAGAAATAGTAAGAACGAGTGCAATAACAACAGCTGCAATCGTTCCGACAAACATAATTTTCTGAGCCTGAGAAAATTTTTTCCAGTAATTTTCAGGGAAGGATTTTACCCAATTAACTATGTTATTAAAAAAATCCATCAAAAATGCCCCCTAAGGCAGACCTGAACTTTTCACATCAGTCCAGGCTGATCCTTTCTGTTTCTCTCCAAAGATCATCAAGGGCATAGAACTTTCTACCCTTTTTGCTGAATACATGCACCACAAATTCACCGGTATCCACGATCATCCAATCTCCAGCTTTCTGTCTGTCTGCATATATGATCTTCATCTCATACGCCTTGACACAATCAAGCACATGTTCTACAAGCGCCTTCATATGCACATCGGAATTGGCAGTACAAATAATAAAATAATCGGTTAGAAGATTTGTATCCGACATATTGAGAACCACAATTTCTTCAGCTTCTTTTTCTCTCAGCGAACCCACAAGAGCCTCAAGATTCCTCTTTTCTTCTGTTTTCAGTTTTACCCCTCCATATCAGTTTACGACTTAGATTATATCATAACAATCAAACAATATCACCATTGTTACGGTTCTAAAATTATTTTTAAAGATTATAAATTTCATCCCTCATTTAATATCCCCACCGAAGGTGGGGATATTTTTCACCCGGACTCTACTCAGGCAAAAGGATAAATCCCTTCAAATCCGTCGTTTTGTTCCAGAAGATCGCGATCGATACGAATATCCCCATAATATCTCTCTCTGAGGAATTTCGAGGCAATATCCGGAAACAACGCCAGACTGAGGAGATCTTCTTCACAGGCGGCGAGATGACCGGATTCCCTCCGGATCTTATCCAGCATTGGCTCAAGGTAATCGGCCGGCCGCTTATCTATCCTTTCCGTATCGCCTAATGTCTTCCTGACCAGCTCTTCGTTCATCGGCGCCGGCGGTCGACCGTAAAAACCTCCCATATACGCCTTCACTTCTCTCGTAATCTTCTTGTATCTCTCTCCGAGAAGTACGTTCATCACAGACTGAACACCAACCATCTGACTGGTCGGCGTGACAAGGGGTGGATATCCAAGATCCTTTCTGACGACGGGAATCTCGTCCAGGACCTCCTTAAGTCTGTCGAGCGCCTTCTGCTCTCTCAACTGATTGATGAGGTTTGACAGCATTCCCCCGGGAACCTGTGAACTGAGTACCCTAATGTTGATATATTTGATGTTCGCATCGACTGATGCATGATTCTCCCTGATCTGCTCAAAGTAATCCGCAATAGGAATGAACAGCGAATCATCGAGATGGACATCGAGGTCTTCATACTCTTTAAAGGCCTGATACATGGCCTCAACCGGTGGCTGGCTGGAAGAACCCGAGAGGGGGGCCGTTGCGGTATCAAAGATATCCGCCCCCGCTTCAAGCGCGCCAAGATAGGCCATGGAGCCGGTTCCCACCGTGCAATGCGTATGCATCTCTATTTCTATGTCGTTCTCTTTCTTGATCGAACGGACAAGATCCCTCGCCGTTACAGGTGTCAGAAGCCCAGCCATGTCCTTGATACACAACGAATCAATCCCAAGTTCAATCAACGACCTGACAAGTTCCGCGTAATATTGCGGGGTATGAACGGGACTGATCGTGTAGGACAGGGCGGCCTGTGCATGGGCCCCGTACTTCTTGGTAAATTGTATGGCCTTCTCAAGGTTCCGGACATCATTCAGGGCATCAAAGATCCTGATGATATCTATCCCGTTTTCTACCGCCTTTTTAATAAAGAGTTCCAGGACGTCATCCGGGTAATGTTTGTATCCCAGGATGTTCTGGCCTCTGAGCAGCATCTGTAGTTTCGTCTTTTTTACATGTTGTTTGATCGTCCTGAGTCTTTCCCACGGATCCTCATTCAGAAATCTGAGACAGGCGTCAAACGTGGCTCCTCCCCAGACTTCAAGCGCTCTGTACCCAACTTGATCGATCGTCTCAAGGATGGGCAGCATTTCATCCGTCGTCATTCTCGTTGCAATCGTCGACTGATGCGCATCTCTCAGCGTGGTGTCGACAAATTCTATTTTCCTCTTCATCGAGTCATCTCCCTGTAGCTTATTTTATAAAAAAATCCAGATAGTCACATTCCATATCTGTTTCGACAATTCTTAATTCATCTACCCTTGCAAAGGAAGGCCCCTGTTCCAGTCTTCTTTCAAATTCGGCAAATCTGGATGCCTCTTTTGTATCCGCAAGGACTTCTACCGTTCCATCATAAAGATTTCTGACATAACCTCTGATCCCGAGGGCCATCGCCACTCGGTAAGTATAATTTCTGAATCCGACTCCCTGTACCCATCCGGTAATTCTGTAAAGTCTTGCCATTCGATCACTCCTCATCACCGCCGTTATACAGCTTGAGTTTCTTACTGAGGGACTTGTAGGAAATACCGAGCAGGGAAGCCGCCTTTTTCCTGTTGTTCTGCGTCAGAGCCATCACCTTTTTCACAAGAATCTCTTCCGTTGTCATCTTGAGCTGATTCTGAAAGACGTTCAGATCCGGCAGCTGCTCTTCCTCTTCTATATATTCTACACCGTTTAAAAAACCTTCAATTGCCTTTAACGGGCCATTAAGACAGTATGACTGCGTAAATTCACGCATCTGAGTATAGTTTCCCGGCCAGCTGTAGTTTTTACAGAGTTCTATCGTCTTTCTTGTGGGAAAGGAAAGCTTCAGGTTATGCGCCTGCGCCATCTGCGAGATAAGCGATGACAGGATGAAAGGAATATCCTCTCTTCTGTTCCTGACAGGGGGAATCTCAACGGTATCGTACAGATCCAGAACACTCTTGACCCTCTCCCTGTTTTCCTTTGCACAGGAGGCGATCACCGGAAAATCCGCATGCAGGTTGATAAACGAATAGAGATACACCAGATCATCCTTTTCAAGGGCATCGATGTTGTTGATGAACAGCATCTGATGTGGATACATCAGAAATCCACCTTTGATACGGTCCCCCTCAAGAAAGATCCTGAGCGATTCCCTGTTCAGCACACTGCAGTCGATCTCCTCCATCTCGAGCTCCGGATAAAGAAAGCGGGCAAAGTGGAAGGGTTCAGTCCCCCTTTCCGAAACAAACAGGATACTCACGGGACTGTTTCGGAGCATCCTGAACCTTCTGAGAAACGGTTTTATTTCATCTCCCGCAAAAACAGGTTCACGATATATCGAAACCGTATCAAACTGCCGCTTATATGAATCGGCCTTCACAAGAATGGTCAGAATAGAAATCAGATTGTTCACGAGGGTGTTTTTATCCGAAAAGACGATCACGTCATCTCTGTGAATCCTCGGTGAGTAAAAAGTAGAGGGGACGAAGAAGAGCTTGCAGAATGCAAATTCCTTCTTCAGACTCTCTATGGAAGTTGTTTTATCAAAAGAACGCTCTGAAAGGACAGCCACATCCCACGGTTCAGAAAATTCATCGTCTTCAGGAGAAGAGATCAGAATCTTTTTTCTGAACCTCGATAAATACTGTTCAATTTCAGTACAAAAAAACTTGTCTATAAATAACTTCAGCAAAAAATTATCACCCGTATTCCTTATCAAATCCCCTCACCGGAGGGGTGAAGCCGCTTCGGAATCTTGGCCTGTCTATACCTTTCTCCTATCTATACCTATCAAAACCATAGCAATTGATTAAAACTGAAGGGCGGATAGATCATCCGCCCCAAAAAATTAACCCTTATAAATATAGGTACCCGTTTGACCCTCAAGCGCCTCATTCAATTTTTCCATCGAGGTGATCAGACACGCTCTTCCCGATTCTCTGACAAACTGAACAGCCGCCTCTATCTTAGGACCCATGCTTCCCTTCGGGAACTGTCCCTCATTAAGATATCGCTCCGCCTCTTCAATCGTTATTCTATCGAGTTGCCGCTCATCCTCCCGGCCAAAGTTGACACTCACCTGGTCTACACCCGTCAGGATGATGAGTTCATCGGCGTTGATCTCAAGTGCAAGCAAGGCGGATGCCCTGTCCTTGTCGATAACGGCCTCCACGCCAAAGAGTTCTCCATTTATCTCTCTTCTGACCGGTATACCGCCACCGCCTGCGGCTATCAGGACCATATCCTTCTCGATCAGGTCCAATATGACATCCTTCTCCACGATATCAAGTGGTTTCGGTGAAGGGACCACCCTTCTCCAGCCTCTGCCGGAGTCTTCCACAAAATCCCAGCCTTTTTCAGCTGCAATGGCCTTCCCATCGGCCTCACTGTAGAACGGACCAACCGGTTTCGTCGGTTCCTTAAAGGCCTTGTCCTCCGGATCCACAACGATCTGTGTCACAAGCGAGCAGACCGTCTTGGCACACCCCTTTCTGACGAGTTCATTCCTCAGCGTCTGTGCGATAAAATACCCCAGACTTCCCTGTGTCTGTGCATCGTTCACATCTATAGGGAACGGCGGAACCTTTTCCTTGGCAATGTCCTGCTGAAGTAAAAGATTTCCGACCTGTGGTCCGTTTCCATGTGTGATGATCAACGAATAATCCTTCAGAATCATATCAGAAAGAAAATCCATCGTATGGGCAATATTCTTCCTCATATTATCCGCTGTTGCCTTTTCTCCCGGCTTGTTCACGGCATTTCCACCGATAGCAAGCACTGTTCTCTTTTTTGACATGTGTTCCTCCCGTAGTGATAAAATGTTTTTTTCTCTCTGTAAATATGTAAACCAACCCCACGACCCTAAATTGTTTAGGATTTAATAAACAGTAGGAAGCTCACTTCCACTTTTTCTCTCATGGGAGTTAATTATACCGTTTTTTTAGGGAAAAGTAAACCTGCGAATAAAATGTACGAGAACTTCAAAAATTTTCCCATACGCTTATATAACCGATAAAAACAAAAAAAGGCCCAAATAGATGTAATCCATTTGGACCTTTTCTACCTATGTATATATACTATTAAAAACGCCATTCTTGATCAAAAAGCAGCACGTACACCTATATTAAAATTACTACATAAAAAAGAGCAGGTAAAATCAAGAGTAGTAAAATAACAAGGAACAAACTCTACGAAAGTCTCAATAGCAAAAGAAGTAGTAATATTAAAATGATAATAGAAACCTATCGGAATCCTCGCCCCTATAGAATGTTCCGAAACAGTTGTATCAGTAGGTAAGCCGGTTATATCATTTTTTTCATAACATACTCCTATACCTGCATATAATGGAATATTAAGTGATTCAAAATCTATCACCTTCGGAAATATACATAATATGTCTCCATTTACACCTATTGTACCGTCATTATCAAGAATATGCGATGTTATACCTGCGTCAACAGCAAAATTTTCTGAAAATTCATACTTTGAGCTTACTCCTAAGGCCGTTCCGGCAGAAACACCTAAAGAAAAAGATCCATAAATAATTGATACAGTATTTATCAGAATTAAAATAAGAATAAATCCTTTTTTCACATTCTCCCCCTTTTTCAACAAACCCTAAACATTCTGAAATAGTCGTAGACACTTTTACTCCCCTCTGACTTTATATACACTCTCTTTAAATACAATGCACTGATGGAATCAATTCTTCCTTGTAGCAGAAAACGCACCTTCTTGACTCTCTATTTTCATATCACCTTCATAGATTTCAATTTCACCTTTTATTTCCAGACCATTCTTTTGAAATACTGAGTTATTTCCAGCTATTTTCCCCGTGAATATATAATTATATGTAATATTTATGAGTTGTGTAGAGTCTGTACTTGAAACGGTCAATCCTTCAATAGATGAAGAAAATATAATCTCGCCCGACTCTTGTACCTCCCCGGTAAACTTAATTGCTGAATACATACCCGTTTGTACCCCATCTTGAGATTCCATTGGTATAATAATATTGCCGTTAATCTTAGAGTCTATCTGATTGATATTGAGTTCGGTGGAAGATTTTTCACCGGATTGTATCCATTCCCATTCCATATCCCATGAACCTGAAACATCCATTACCTTTTGTAATAACGCACACGAATTAAGGCTTAACATCAGAAAAACAATTGATACGACAAAAAACAGATTTTTTTTCATATTCTCCTCCTCCTATTTAATACAACACGATATAAAATTGCAAAGCACAAGAAAATATTCTTAGTTTCTATATTCAATTTTATTATATCATAATTTTAATATTATGAAAATATATAAACACAGAACCTGAAATTTATTACCACTTTTTCTTTAATAAAAAATGAAAAAGCCTTTTTGCAAAATACAGAAACATGAGATTTAAATAATATTTGATACGGAAAATTACCCTTCAGCAGATATAACGATACGGAAAAGAAGGAGGGATTTCTATGCCTAAAAAAGTTAATAACACAGAATGCGCATGAACATTACGGCATAAGAAAAACAACAGAAACAAGATAGAAATAAAGCAAAGGAAGAGTAGAAAAGGT
>DAINPP010000055.1:0-18235 GCA_036743375.1 Thermotogae bacterium
GGCAGGGATGATTTTTCTATCGTAACCGTATTGCCATCCTGTTTTACTTTTGCCTTTGGATGTGTGTAGATCCTGTCGGGAATCAGCTCATCCGGGAAGGTATAAACGACATTCAGATGTTTAACAGGGGCATCCCACCCATCCGACCAGTATTGTCTGAACAGCTGTGAACAATCAGCCGATGTTTCAATAACGCCTTTTGCCAGATAGGTTACATGCAGTGTATATTCCTGATCTTCCGCTGTTATTTCAGCATGATTGGGTTTGAACCATACCTGCGCTTCAAATGAAGTGTCTGTCATCCTGGTAAATTTGATATCGGCGTCATCCACTTCGTCCACCCACAGATTGATGTCATCCAGTTGAACATATCTCGAAGTCGGGATGTATCTGTACAAGCCCCTGAAATCTTTTCTCATCCTGACCTTTATCACTTCGTGTACATAAAGGCTACCGTCGTCGTTAAGGTTCTGCGTAATATTCACCGATTCGATGGTGTATTTGGACCCGAAAAACCAGTCAATATACCCCCCTGCTCCCGTTATTAATTGGGTAAGAGCAAGTAATACGAACGCACAAATGATGGCAAGAAATATTCTGAGTTTCAAATTCACGGTCCTTCCCTCCTTTTTTACTAAAAAAACTGATGAAGAACATCCGAGAAATTGTTCTGAAAAATTGATGCAGTGACTCAATATTTTAATTTTAAGTGAAATAAGGGTAACTAACAAAAAAAATAAGGAAGCCTTTTCAAGCCTCCTTAATTTGTCTATCAGTAAATTATAACATGAAAATGGGAAGCTGTCAATAGGGCTTGTATCGAGTAGTTTTTAAAAATGTCCTTTTTGCGTTATAATTAACTGAGCAAAATGCAAAGTGAGATGAGAATATGAAAACTTCGAGACAAAAGATGTTTTCCGTGGCTGAATTTTATCAAGTGATGGATAAGGCATTTTCTACGATGAAAGCGGTAAGAAACGCCAGGGAAAAAGGCTTGATGGATGACAAGCTGCAGACAAAGATCATGCTGACGGTGACAGATGTCAACGATTGTCCGTTATGCAGGACCTTCCACACCAAAAACGCGGAAAAAATAGGGATTGATGAAGATAAGATCAATCTGCTGAACAACGGATTTGTCCTGGAAGTAGATGAGAACACTCAGGCTTATATTTTCGCCAAACGGTATGCCGAAAGAGATGGGGAATATTCCGATGAGGACTGGTTTGACCTGGTACAGAAATACGGTGAGGAAAAAGCGAGGGGAATTCTTGGGATTGTACGAATCGTGATGATGGGTAATGCACTTGGAATTGCGTGTAACAACTTTGGAAAACGTATGACGTTCAGACCGGTCAAGGGAAGCAGTTTTTACAAGGAACTGTCCATCATCCTGACGCTTATCCCGTTTATGCTCTTCATTCTGATCAAGAATCTGTTTGTTGGAAATTGAGCGCGTATCCAGAGGGTGAAATCATTTTCCCCAAAAAGAGAGGGTGAATCTTACACCCGTTGCCAAATTTTCCGCTCTTATTTTCCCGTCATGTGCAGCCACGATTCTTTGAACGATATTCAGTCCCAAACCATTAATTCCCTTGCCGCCTTTATAAAAAGGATCAAAGATATGGGTTAAATCTGCGGCATCAATCTGCGGCCCGTCATTTTCAAAGAGGAGGTCAAAATGGTCGGGATAAGCCTTCTGCACAAAGGTGATCCGTTTACGGGCATAACGAATCTGATTGCTGATGATATTTTCCAGCATGACCTTGAACAATTCCTCTTCGTAGGCAAAGGGTGTTTTAATTTCTTCAATGTGGATGGACCAATCAAATTCAGGATACTGCTTCTCGTTTTGATGAATGAGCCTCTGGATAAAATCGGTAAAGCCTTCATTTT
Organism: Thermotogae bacterium; assembly: GCA_036743375.1. Lineage (GTDB taxonomy): Bacteria > Thermotogota > Thermotogae > MWEM01 > MWEM01 > DAINPP01. The sequence goes on from DAINPP010000055.1 coordinate 1,897, forward strand.
TAAAGTGATCTCTCTTCTCGGAGATATATTCGCTTTTCGTGAGATTCAACAGGTCATTCACCCTTTTTTCTATCGTTGTAAACTGCTCATCGATGACCTCGAGTGAACTCTCAAGAGTTCCCTTCGGATAAATCTCATCTCTGATCGCTTCGGTATAGCTCTTCGCCGTCATGATAGGTGTTTTCAACTCATGCGAGACGTATTGCAGAAATGCCTGCCGGCTTTCATCACGTTTCATGAGATTTTCACGCATTTCTTCCATGCTCTCCGCCAATCGGCCTATTTCATTATGACTCTTAATCTTAACCGGATCCTCCCATTTTCCTTTTGAAATCTCTTCTGCTTTCATTTCAAGCTGCTTCACGGGTTTTGTGATCCACGCAGCGGCAAATGCAGCGACTATTAAACCAAATACGACAGAGAAGACAACCGTCAGGCCAAATACAGCCGCTATGGATTTGAAAAGCTTTTGTGTATACGTGTCCCAGAGAAACGAGATGACACAGAAATGCCTGCCGACTTCCTCAGATTTCGTGATCAGGTAATAAAGAGTCTGTTCGTCAATCCGTTTCGAATAGCTCTGTGATTTTCTCTTTTGCTGGCCTATTTCAAACTCTATCTGATCGAGTACCGCTAAGAGTTCCTCACTGTAAACATCTTTGACGATGATCTCCAACGTATCGTGCTCAACAGCTTCCGGTTTCTTGTCGGTAAACCCGGTATCTCTTTCTGAAGGCATAACAGAAGCCGTTCCGGCTATGGCAATATGATCACTATAAGTCCTTGTGTCTTTTAGAACGGCTTCAACATAGGTTTTTAAACCGAATTTCGTTTCGATTGGAAAATCTGAAACAACGAGAATTTCCGGTATAATATACAGATTATTGTCAACAACGGAATATTGCTCTGAAAAAACACTTGAGACAATTCCTTCAGAATTTATGTGACGATTGATTCTTTTCCCTTCGGTCGGAGCATAATAAAGAAGGCTCATTTGCTGTGATTCATAAAGGGTGGTATAAGTCTCATCTACGGAGTATTTCTGAATAGAAGACAGAAACAAGACACTGACGAGTATAGAAAACAGTATCAGTATGCCGCTTATGACAAAAAAACACGTCGTCTTCAGGCTGACCGTCTTAGCCGGCCTGCTTTTTTCCCGTTTATTCATAGGCGGTCGAGGCGGTTCTTATGGAGTCTGTAGCCGCTTGCGTACACCGTTTCAATGGCAATATGCTTCATTTTTCTCCTTAATCGTCTGATGAGATCATCGACAACTCGATCCGAACCGAAATAATCGTTCCCCCACAGATCGTCAAGGATCTTCTGTCTTGTAAAGACTCTGCCGACGTTGTTCAGAAACAGACATAACAAGTCAAATTCTCGGCTTGAAAGGTCTACGACTCTTCCTTCATACGTCACATTTCTCGATTCCGTATCCACGAGATAGCCATTTATTTTCATCACTTCCGCTTTTTTGGGCCCGTAAACCCGACAGAGTATTTTTTCCACCCTGAGTACAAGTTCCCGAGGTAAAAACGGCTTTGCAAGATAATCATCGCTTCCCATTTCTAATCCGGCGATCCGATCGGTATCCCGATCTCTCGCAGAGATAAAAATAACCGGAACTGAGGGCGTTTTAGACTTTATTGCATCGATGAGTGTATAACCGTCGATACCCGGCAGCATGATATCGAGTATCCAGAGATGAAACGCTTCTCCGGTAAACGCCATTGCCTCCGTTCCGTTCGCAAATTCTGTTATCTGCCATCCCTTATTTTTGAGATAGGTCTTCAGGATCAGTCTGAGACTCTCTTCATCTTCTGCAAGTGCAATAGAATACATCATTCACAGCTCCTTTTTTTATATCATACAACATTTTGTCTGCTTAAAATAGTTTTCAGCCGCTTTCATGAAGAACTGTTCCTGATGCCTTTTTCTCTCAGTTCTGCTACTCCAATTCCGAAATGAGCTTCCTAATGATCCTTTCATAGGCCTTTTCATCCATCATTCCAATTATCAGTTGATCGGTTAGCTCTCCATTTTCATTCACGAAGAACGATAATGGTCCCGGTTTTTCATACGAAAATAATTCAGAATCGATAGATGCGTTCTCAATTTTGTTTTCTTGAGCATCTTTAAATAACATCTTTATTTCCTCGTATTCCGCTTCGTTGATCAACAGATTTAAAATTTTCAGGTTTGGTGAAATAAAGCGGTTTTCAAGATTTCTGAAGCCTTTCAGATCTTCAGAATCGGGCTCACTCCCCGAACACCAGAGATTTATCATGGTAAGCTGATTTTCTTTGAAAAACACTTCATCGGGGATTTCCCCGTTAAGGGACTGCACTGAGAAATTTGTAAAATCTCTGAAACAGGGCAGGCCTTCCTTCCCACCGTCAAAGACCTGCATGTTCTCATCGTTAACGGAAACCATTTCTGAAATGATCAGCGAATCTCCGATCAGATCATATTTTACCGCCTCGTCAAAAGTGATCATCCCGGAATCCAATGCTGTAAAAAGAGAAAGGGTCCCTTCCCTGATCTGACTAATCATTTCATCAAGCGTATCCATCCCGGCAAACAGACTGACTGAAATCAATACCAGTAACAATAGTGCTAATCGTTTATTACACATAAAATCACCCCTTTTGTTTATAGTTTCATGGTTCATTTTTAACAAAAAAGATTGGGATAAATTCAGTCAAAATATGTGAAATAATGTGTTCTAGACCGGATGCGTTATAATCTATGATAAAAAAGAAAAAAGGAGGCTGTGAAAATGACGATAAAAGAGGTTTCTGATAAGCTTGGTCTTTCAGTTTATACGCTGAGATATTATGAAAAAGAAGGACTGGTCAGAAATGTTAAAAGAGAGCCTAACGGTTTCAGAAATTATTCCGATGAGGATGTAGGCTGGCTGGATCTCATCATGAAATTGAAGCTGACCAGGATGCCGCTGAAGGATCTGAAGAAATATGCCGATCTGTATTATGCCAACGACCCGGATATGGACAAGAGAATCGAAATTCTTCAGGTTCACAAGCAGAGGGTTCAGAGGGAAATCGAAACGCTGATGATTGCCGATCAGGTCATCGACAGAAAAATTGACATCTACACAAAACAAAAACAGGCATCACTTCTTTAAACATAACAACTTAAATCAATATTTCACAGAATACCGCTTGACATAGAGTTTGCTCTAAGGTTTATACTGCATATGGAAATAAAAATCAGCTGATTGATAATAGACATCATTGCAAAAAGTCATACAAAATCTTTTGTTATAAAAAAACATGAAAGGAGTCTCATCATGAAAAAGATAACTCTTGGAACTTCATCCCTCAAAGTGTCGCAACTCGGACTGGGTTGTATCAATTTTGGAACAACTGTTTCAGAGAAGGATTCATTCAAACTCATGGACACATACGTCGAAGGGGGTGGAAACTTTTTAGATACGGCAAACAATTACGCCATCTGGAACGGTGGAGACGGTAGAGAGAGTGAAAGCACCATAGGGGCCTGGCTGAAAAAGACGGGAAACAGAAAAGACATCGTTCTGGCAACAAAACTCGGCGCCTTGCCCAAAGATATACACAGGAGAGATTTCTCAAATATGCAGGGATTAAGTGAACGAGTGATATCCAAAGAGGTAGAAAAATCTTTAAAGACACTCGGGGTGGATTACATCGACCTGCTGTATCTCCACGTCGATGATTTTGAGACGGATCAGGAAGAGACCCTGCAGGCGCTGAACGAAGTTGTCAGAAAGGGACTGGTCAGGGAAATCGGCTGCAGTAATTTTCTCACCTGGCGTATCGAATCCGCCAGAAGCATCTGCCAAGAAAAGGGCTACAAATTCTTTTCTGCCGTTCAGCAACGACTGAGTTATCTTCACCCCGCCGGGGACGCCGACTTTTTCCCGCAGATTGCCTACAACGAAGAGCTAAAGGCTTATCTTAATCATCATCAGGACATGACACTTGTCAGCTATTCCGCCTTACTGGGCGGGATGTATAACAAAGAGGCAATTGATGACAAGGCCTATATGACGGCGTACAATGAAGCGCGTTTTTCTGAGGTGAAAAAACAGGAAAATCCAAGTGGCTTTGTCCTGAAAAAAGTCTCTGAGATGCACGATGGAACCGTCGTCCTGATAACCTCTTCAAAACCAGAACACCTCATTGAGAACATGAAATCGGTTGAATAATCTTCAGGATTTTCATCGGTATCATAAAAATAAGAGGACAGAGATATGTCCCTCTGTCCTCTCATGTTCAACAATCTCTGGTTTTTACCCCTTACGTACGACCAGAACATAGTGAATATGTTCAAAGGCCTTGTAATCATCCTCTCTCGATCGGAAGAAGCGTTCACCAATCTCCTCTGGGCTCAGATGTTCGTAGATCAGGAATCCTGAATCCGCGAGAATCTTTTCCAGCTCAGTGTAGGTAAAACAGGATTGCATCGGTTCTCCGGCACCTTTTGCCATGCCAACCATGTGATTGACCCTTGGAACTTTCGAGTCGAAGAGGTTCTCGTCCGCATAATCGAAGACCAGTGCACTGCCTTCGGATGAAATCTCAGAAAGGGTTTTCAGCATATTCGAGATATTTTTCTTTGATAAATAATAAGTCACACCAAGCCAGCTGAAAAACGTCTTTTTCGTCCTGTCATAACCGAACCTGATCAGATGATCCGAAAAGTCTTCCCGATTGAAATCCACCGGAACGACTGTCAACCCTTCCGGCAGGTCCCATTCAGCCAGATGAATACGTTCCATTTTAAATGTCTGTGTGTCGGGATGATCCAGTTCAAAGACCTTTATCCTTTCAAGTAGCTCTTTATGTCGGAAAGCGAATGTATCCATTCCGGCTCCAAGCATCACATATTGTTTGCAGCCGATCTTTATCTCGTTTAAGAGCGCTTCTTCACAGTAGCACGCCCTCGCCAGCGGTGTTGGAGCCAATTGTGTCTGTACAATCCATCTCAGTTTTTCCGCTTCGGAAAAATCCTTGATGGAGGTGCCACCGAAAAAATCCGCCCCGTTGATCAGATTCTGTGCAATGGCTTCGTACTCCTCAGGAGTTAAGAGGGATTCTGCGAGAAAGTCATCAAAGATCTTGGCTGAATTGTTCTTCGAATGATAAGCCCTTGAGAAGGATGCCATTAACGCCGTTAAACTCTTTTTTCCATTTTGCATTATATTCTTACCTCCAGAATAGAGTTGATGATCTGATTAAAGCCATATCGCAAAAAGTCCTCGGTTGTCGTCTGAAACTGATGGCTGATAAACGACCCCTTGTTATTGACGAACTCAATCAAGGCCGTCATCCCGGACCAGATGATGAAGATGCTTTTTTCAGACTCCGTTGATTCCCGAACGACCCCTTCTTCTTTTCCCTCTTCGATTAAAATGACAAGTAACCGGTTGATGTCATCCCCGGCCTTGAATATCCCCTTCACCACATCCGGAAGCGTCTCAAAATCCATCTCTCCGGGTTTAAATGCGTTCACCTGATTGGCTGAATTGGGATTTTTCAGATGATAATCCACCATCGCTTCACAGATGGCTGCGTACCTTTTTACAAAGGGTTTGATCCCTTCAAGGATTTCAGCTATCCTGTTTTTCAATTTCTCAAGCCCATTCAGAACGATATGCTGCATGATCGTCTCTTTGCTTTGAAAATACGCATAAATTGTCCGCCGGCTGAACTCACAATCCTTCGAAATATCATCTATTGTCGTCGATTCGTAGCCTTTTTCGACAAACAACTTCGCAGCCGATTCCAAAATCAGTTTTCTGTTCAGCTCCGCAATTTCCTTCTTCTTATTTTCTCTTGCCATAAAATCACTTTCTTTCACTATAAATATACTTAGTATATTTATAGTATACCATAACGTTTTTCCCCTGTCAACAGTATAAACTTCCGGGAAAAGGTGTTTATTTCACGTTGAAAATAATATTTTTTATGATATTTCCGCCTCATTCTCAGAGATTACACAACATTCGCTAAGGTCACAGGTCCATTTCTTACATTTAATGTTATAATGTCACCGGGTGATCAAATGCAAAATTCTATATTAAGAGAGTTGATAAACAATTTATACGACAAACCAATCGGGTTTGACCAGAAACATCTCTTCATTGATCGTGAAGATGAGTTGAAAAAATTGCAGGAAATCATTGATTTTCAACCACAGGGAGTATACGGGGTATGTGGTGAAACGGGTGTTGGGAAGACTTCTTTTCTCAAACAGTTTATGAGAGAGGATATCAAATCGTATTTCATCCCGATCTCTGAAAAGGATAATAAAGAGACTATTATCTCTGATTTTATTTTCAGACTTTCAACACAGGTATCAAACGAAAAGGACAAATACCTGAAAGAAAAGGCCTTGTCTTTGAAAAAATGGGTGATTGCAGAGACGGATATCGTCAATAATTTTTCCGGGGGCTTCAACGCCATAGGATCAGCCAACCTTTCACATTCTAAATCCGAACACAAAAAGTTCAATATCTTTGAAGCCAAAGAAAAATTGGATGACCTTCTGAATGGCCTCGTCAGCAAACATGCAAAAATTCTTCTGATCATCGATGAACTTGATAAGGAAAAAAAAGAAGAAGTCATGCTGATACTGGATTCGATGAAAGAGATCATCACAAAAGACCGTGTCATCACCGTTATTTCTCTTCCGTTTGCCATTTACAGGGAATATTCAAAAGATATCATGCGATGGAATGAATGGGGAAATCTGGAGAATATTTTTAAAAACATGTTTTTCATCAGACCCTTGAGTGAACAGAATATTCGTGAAATGCTTTTAAAGAGAATTTCTATTCAGCCGACAATCCTTCCAAATGACGCTTATCATGAAATATTCAGATATTCAAACGGAAATCCCCGTGATGCCCTTTCAATCACCCAGGAGATACTGCTGGATAATCGAGAAACACCCCTAACGAACGACTCTGTCTTAAAAACGATAAAAAAAAGGGTTTCCAATCTGATGGAATTTTCGACATCTTTTACAGAATTACAAGAAGAACTTTTAAAGCTGATCTCGGAAGAACCGACAGAGAGATCAGAAATCGTAAAAAAAGCGGAAGAGATCGGTATAAAAAAGACAACGGTCTACACTTTTATAAAGCGTTTTCTCGATAACGGCTTTTTAAAAGAGAAGAACGGAAAGATATATATTTCCGGCAGACTCTATTATTATTTTTACCTGAACTAAATGATAGTTACTTTTCCGTCCCATTCCAGGAAATTACACAGCATTCGCTAAGGTCACAATTTCTAAAAGGTGATATATGAGCAGATTGGAAATAAAAAGCAGTGGGGTGAAATAATAATGATCCGACAAATAAAGTATTTTCAATCGGTCGTACGAAATAACAGTTTTTCAGAAGCAGCTGAGGAATGTCATATCTCCCAGTCGGCCATCTCGCAACAGATTCAGGCATTGGAAAGAGAACTGGGTTTTAAGCTTTTTGAACGACAGCACAGGAAGTTCACGTTTACACCTGCCGGGGAACATTTCTACAAAAAGAGTCTGATTCTGATTGCCGACTACGAGCGAATGTGTACTGAAAGTGTGAGAATCGCCAATGCGGATAAGACCTCTCTTACCATCGGCTATTTACGAGGCTACAGTGGTCCGGAATTTCTGATAGCCTTACAGGAATTTTCCGTGAAATATCCGGATGTGGCTGTTCAGATCGAACACGGGAATCATGAGGAATTATATCAGCTCCTTCGTACCGGAAAGGTAGATCTGGTATTGAACGATCAGAGGCGGGCCTTTTCGAATGAATATGTCAATCTGATCCTGATGACCAGTAACTGCTATATCGAAATCTCTTCTCAGAATCCGATAGCCGAACTCTCTTCCGTAACACCGCAGGATCTGAAAAACACACCGTGTATCCTTGTGACTTCGCCGGCTCAGCAGGAAACAGAACGGGAATATTATCATGATATCGTCGGATTCCATGGAGAGTTTCTATATGCTGAAAATCTTGAGGAGGCACGGCTTCTCATCATTAGAACTAAAGGATTCATGCCAGTTGAAGGTGGGTTATCCAGTATGAGTTTCGGTAATACGATCTGTCGCATACCGCTGTACCGTGGAGATTCGCAAATCACAAGGATCTACGGAGCTTTCTGGAAAAAGGAAAATTCAGGACAATACGTGAAAGAATTTGCAGAAATGCTGAAAAAACAATTTTAAATTAAATACGCTTCACAATCTATAAAGGACTGCTCAAAATAAGGGGCAGTTCTTTTGCATTAGATATACTTATTAATAACCGCCTGAATTCGAATTGATTGATAAGTTGTTAGTTGCTATAATGAATCAAATGAAAAAGCAGGAGGAAGCAGCATGAATATATTGATGATTAACTCCAGTCCCCGTAAAGAAGGAAATTCTGAAGTTCTCTGTAAACAATTTGCCAAAGGTGCTGAAGAAGCCGGTCACATTGTACAGGAAATCGCCCTTCGTGAAAAAAGGCTTTCACCTTGTATGGCTTGCTATCATTGTATGAAAGAGCACGTCTGTGTCATTCAGGATGATATGGCTTTTATATTTAAAGCATTGGAAGAGTCAGATATCATCGTTCTTGCATCTCCGGTTTACTTCTATTCTATCACCGCACAAATGAAGATGATGATTGACCGTTGCCTGGTCAATCAAAAGGCTATTAAAGGAAAGAAGTTCTATTATATCGTAACAGCTGCCGATCCACAGCACAATGCTGCCAATTGTACTATTGAAGCATTCCGCGGCTTTCTGAGATGCCTGCCGGATACCGAGGAATGCGGTATTGTCTATGGAACAGGCACATGGGATAAAGGAGATGTTTACAGGCATCCCTCTTTTGAACAGGCATACAATATGGGAAGGAAGGTGTAACGTATGGATGAAATTAAAAAGAATTTCGGATTTGGATGTATGCGATTGCCGATGAAAGACGGTGAGGTGGATATTCCTCAGACGAAGCAGATGGTGGATACTTTTCTCGATAATGGATTTAATTACTTTGATACCGCTCATGGTTATATACAGGGAAAAAGTGAAACAGCCTTGAAAGAGTGTCTGACCAGCCGCTACTCACGTGACAAGTACCTGCTGACGGATAAACTGACCAATTTTTACTTTAAGAAAGAAGAAGATATTCGTCCCTTCTTCGAAAGTCAGCTTGAGGCTTGCGGAGTTGACTATTTTGATTTCTATCTGATGCATGCACAGGGAGCAGATAATTTCAATTTTTTCAAGGAATGCCGTGCTTATGAAACGGCTTTTGAGCTGAAAGAAGAAGGGAAGGTACGCCACGTAGGCATTTCATTTCATGACAAAGCGGATGTGCTGGAGCAGATTCTTACAGAATATCCACAGATAGAAGTGGTACAGATTCAGTTTAATTATGTGGACTATGATGACACAGCTGTGGAAGGCCGCAAGTGCTATGAGGTATGCCGTAAACACGGTAAGTCGATCCTCGTGATGGAACCGGTCAAGGGGGGTAATTTGGTGAATTTACCGGAAGATGCAAAATTCGTTCTTGAGGAACTCAACGGCGGCAGGCCGGCAAGCTATGCCATCCGTTTTGCAGCTGGTTTTCCCGGAATCATCATGGTTCTTTCAGGTATGAGTACGATGGAACAGATGCGGGATAATATCAATACGATGAAGGAATTCCAACCGTTGAACGAACAGGAACTTGAAGCCATTGGCAAGGTGCAGGAAATATTCAAGGCTATGAACCTGATTGCCTGCACAGCCTGCCGGTACTGTGTGGAAGGCTGTCCAATGAACATTTCCATCCCGGATTTGTTTGCCGTCATGAATACGAAGCAGATCTACCACGACTGGAATGCAGACTATTACTACAATGTTGTTCATACAGGGCCAGGCACAAAGGCTTCCGACTGTATCAAGTGTGGGAAGTGTGAAAAAGCCTGTCCGCAGCATCTTCCAATCAGAAAACTGCTGGTGGATGTCGCAGCGGAATTTGAAAAAAAATAAGGAGGACTATATAATGGCAAAATTAGTAGTAGTTTATTCAAGGGCAGATGAGAATTATTTCAGCGGAAGTTACCGCTATATAACAGTAGGAAACACAGAAAAGGTGGCCAATATGATCGCGAAATCGACAGGTGCAGAACTGTTTAAGATAGAACAGAGGCATCCCTATGCTGCCGATTACAATACCTGCATCAATCAGGCACAGGAAGATCTTCGGGCAAATGCAAGACCGGAGTTAATTTCTTTGCCCGATAACCTGGACGATTACGATGAGATCTATCTGGGATACCCGAATTACTGGGGGAAGATGCCAATGGCCGTTTATACCTTCCTTGAAAATTTTGACTGGAATGGCAAAACCGTTCATCCTTTCTGTACGCATGAAGGTAGTGGACTCTCCGCTACGGTAAAAGACATAGAAAAAATCTGCAAAGGTGCAGTTGTTACCAAAGGGCTAGCCATTCAGGGTGGGTCTGCAGACCGTGCCGGAGCAACCGTTGAAAACTGGATTTAACCAATTTTTCAGATGAGCGAACAAGAGAGAACAGAACTGGAGCAGTGCTATACGGAAGGCATTGAGCACCTTTAAAACAGGAACAGGGAGGTTTTAGCATTGAGTATCACGGAATTTGCAAGACAATATCATGAAAGGATGCTACCTGGTTATGCATCTGATTTTCTTCGTACGGATCCGGAGTTCATCGAACGATTCGATAATTTTGCTTTTGATGAGGTCGTGAATCAGGATGACCTGGATGATAAGACAAGATTCATAACTATTCTCGCGACATTACACGGCTGTCAGGGTATTGATGAATATCGTATAATGGTTCCGGCGGCGTTGAACTTCGGCGTTACACCGGTTGAAATAAAAGAAATCAGCTATCAGGCAGTGGCATATATGGGTATCGGTCGTATTTTCCCATTTCTGAAAGCAAACAATGAGATATTTGAAGCTGAGGGGATTGTACTCCCTCTGGAGGGACAGTCGAACACTACAACGGAAACAAGATTGGAAGCAGGTATTCAGACCCAGGTGGATATTTTTGGAGACGGAATGAAAGAATTCTGGAAATCCGGCCCGGAAGAGACACACCATATCAATCACTGGTTAACTGACAACTGCTTTGGAGATTATTATACACGAAGCGGTCTGAATTATAAACAGAGGGAAATGATTACGTTCTGTTTTCTCTCAGCACAGGGAGGCTGTGAACCACAGCTTACCAGCCATGCCGGGGCAAACATAAAAAGCGGGAATGACAAGGTATTTTTAATCAAGGTCATCTCTCAATGTCTGCCATATATCGGTTATCCCAGAAGTTTGAATGCCCTGCGTTGTGTGAATGAAGCGGCAAAGAATATGGAGGATAAATAATATGAAAAAGATGTTGATTGTTTATTATTCATGGTCCAATGGAAACACAAAGGGTATTGCAAAAAAATTGGGGGAAGCTACTGTTGCCGATCTGGTAAAAATTAATACGGTTATTCCGTATACGGGCAGCTATGATGAAGTTGTAAACCAGGGCCAAGATGAGGTGAATCGTGGATATCAGCCTGAAATTGAGCCTCTCTCCGTAAATATAAAAGATTATGATGTCATCGCAGTTGGAACACCTGCCTGGTGGTATACGATGGCCCCTGCGGTACTGACATTCCTGAACGGATCAGAATGGAAAGACAAGCTTGTCATTCCGTTTATAACACATGGCGGATGGCCGGGACATGCGATAAGAGATATAAAAAACGTCTGTATCGGAGCAAGTTTCCCCTGTGAGATGGAAATTCAGTTCGATTCTACCGGTGGAGATCAGCTAAAAACCACTCAAAATGAAATTGATGCATGGATAAAAACTGTAAAAAACAGTTTATAAGAAAGGAAGAATAAATATGAAAATTGTAAATAAAGAAGAATTTGAAAAGATCAATATATTTGGGACCGGTACAGCCAATACTGCGTTCGCTAAATATTTCGTGGGAAATTCCTATTTAAACCCACTGACAAATCCTGAAGAATGTCCGCTGTTCTTTGTAAATGTCACCTTTGAACCGGGTTGTCTTAATAACTGGCATATCCATCATGCGGTAAGCAGTGGAGGGCAACTTTTAATCTGTACGGCCGGTGAAGGATGGTATCAGGAGGAAGGCAAAGAAGCAGTGAGTCTTGTTGCCGGTAGTGTTATTACAATTCCTGCCAATGTGAAACACTGGCATGGTGCCAAAGTGGACAGCTGGTTCAGCCATATTGCCGTTGAACTCCCGGGTGAAAATGGAAGTACCGAGTGGTGTGAAGCGGTAAATGAAGAAGACTACAGCAAACTGCAACAGGAGGAATTATAAAATGAAAAACGTTATGTTATGGACAGGTGCCGGACAGATAGGCATGGCCATTGCCCGCAGAATGGGTTCAGGCATGAAAATCGTAGTAGGTGATAAAAAATTGGTAAGGCACAGGCTATAGCCAAAATTATGAATGAAGCTGGATATGACATCACTCCGATAGAAATGGATCTCTCCAGTCGGGAATCCATCAAAGGTCTGATTACCGAAGGTCAGAAATACGGAAATATAACGATGCTGGTTAATGCCGCCGGAGTGTGATGTAAAAACCGGACTTGCTATCAGAGGCGTCGATGCACAAAATAATCGCAGCGGATCAATGGATGCCGTGGAAAACTGGCTGAACAAAGCCGGAGTTTTATAATAAATAGCTCAGAATGTGCATCGACATTGCAGGACTAACTTATAGAAATAATATCTGCAAACAAAGTTTTCTGCCCGCTGTAGGAACAATTCACAAACTATTGCTTACAGTAATTTTCTTCTGAAAGTTTACGCTGTAATGCTGATGCACAATTTAAGCGTTTTGCTTTACAGGCTTTCCTCAAAAAAATCACAAATATACCGTTTAATCGCAGCGTTCATTCTTTCAGAAAGCCTTGAAGGGGATCCTTCCCCCGAATGATACAGTCCGGGAACCACATGCAGTTCTGTCGGGACGTCGTGTTGCATCAGTCGGGTGGCGTATGCGATATCCTCGTCTCTGAAAAGGTCAACCGTTCCGACGGTGAGGAGTGTTGGCGGCAGGCCGCTCAAATCTTCGCATCTTGACGGTGCCGCTGTGTAGGGAACTTTATCGGTGCCGTACAGGTCTTTCAGATAACTCTTCCAGGCGTAGGTGTTCTGCTGTCTGTTCCAGGCCCTTACTTCTGCAAGCTGATGGGAAGAAGGGGTTTCCTGACGATCATCCAGCATGGGGCAAAGGAGTACCTGCATGGCGATCTTTGGTCCCTTCATATCTCTGGCGTAGAGGGATAGACAGGCACACATCCCGCCTCCGGCACTGCCGCCGTAAATGGCAATTTTATCTTTGTCAATACCAAGTGCTTCAGCATTCTCAGACAGATAAACGAGGGCATCGTAACAATCTTCGAGTCCAGCCGGATAGGGATGCTCGGGAGCCAGTCTGTATTCAACACTGAAAACGGGCAGTGAGGTGAGATCGGCCAGCCTTTTGGCATTTTCCAGTTCTGATTTGGCAGATCCGACCACATAACCCCCACCGTGTATGAACAGGAACGCCGGTGGGTTTTCTTTAACGTTTTCTTTTGCACATCTGAATATATCAATTTCTCTTCCTTTTTCTCTGGATGAAATTTCTATCTTCTGTACCAAAACATCAGGAAAACCTTCTATATAAACATTCTGATTGACAAGTGCTTTAACCTCCGGGATGATGGCATCACTCAACGGGATACACCGCATACTTCGGTAAGCCTGCAAGAGCTCTTTATCTATCAATTCTTCGATTTGTTCTTCTGTATATCTTTGATAATTTTTCATATACCTCTCCTTTTCTATTCGTGCATATACCCATTCCATTATAAACTATCGAGATGAAATTCAGGTGTTATAATATCATTATCTTGAAGAAAAGAGGGAAAAGAAATGGCAGAATTCAAATATGAGATCGTTAAGACATTCGGAGCACTTTCAGAAAGTAAGACGGGATGGACAAAAGAAGTCTCACTCATCAGCTGGAACGACAGAGAACCGAAGTATGATATCCGTGACTGGGCACCGGAACACGCCAAGATGGGAAAAGGTGTTACACTGACGCTTGAAGAGATGAAGCAGTTAAAAGAGCTCCTCAATCAGATGGACATTTGAGGAAATCCCTATGGATGGCTATATGATGAGCCTGAGGAAGAAGCTCGGTAAGATTCCCCTGATTCAGACGGGTTCTGCGATGATCTTTGTCAACGATGAGGGTAAGATCCTCATGATTCTGAACAAGGCAACCCGGAACTGGGGTTTCCCCGGCGGCTCCATGGAACTCGGCGAGAGTCTTGAAGACTGTGCCCGAAGGGAAGCCATGGAAGAAGTCGGTTTGACGGCTGGAAAAGTGGAATTACTGGATATTTTCTCCGGTGATTATATGCATTACTTTTATCCAAACGGGGATGAAGTCTACAACGTTGCCGCCGTCTATACCTGCCGTGATTATTCAGGCAAAATCACACCCGATGGATTGGAATGCGACGTGGCAGAATACCTTGATCCCTTTGATTTGCCGGAAAACGTCACCGGTTTTGTTTTGTCGATTGTCGAAAGGTACAGGGAAAAATATCAGCAGATTGATCTGGTTTAAAAATTTACGGTTGTCTGATACAGTATAAGAAATCTATTCAAGAGGGGGAAAACACATGAACATTACCCGTAAAAAGGCTGTTATTTATTATTTTACCGGTACCGGTAATTCTCTGATGGTGGCGGAAACAATAGCCGCACACATCAACGCCGACACGGTTGATATATCCGCCTTTGATGATACGAAAGAAGTGGCCATGAATCATGATATTGCCGGTTTTGTTTTCCCCGTTTATGATTTTAAGGCACCGGAATATATGCAAAAATTTCTCACAAAACTTAAAAACATAGAAAATAAATATCTCTTTGCCGTTGGAACTTATGGCGTCGCTCCGTCAAAATGTATGTTACTGTTCCAGGAAGCTATTCAGAAAGCCGGTGGAAAATTATCTCTTGGTTTTGCCGTACAGATGCCGCATAATGGGATCGGATCGGGTATTTTCTCGGAAAAACAGAACAGGGAAACCTTCTCAAGATGGGATAAGAGAAAAGGCGATATCTTTCAGGCAATCGCCAGCAGGGAATCCAGACCGGTCGATAAAAATAATCCCGGAGAACTGCTGAAGATATACCTGCTTCAGGGAACTGTTTTTAAGATGATTCCAACCCTTTCAAAGATGCTGGTAAAAGTGGCATTTCACGGATGGGATTCGATTGCCTACACCGCCGGTGATAAATGCAACGGCTGCGAGATCTGCGAAAAGATCTGCCCGGTAGACAATATCCATATGCAGGATGGAAAACCGTTCTGGAGCGATCATTGCGCAAACTGTTTCGCCTGCCTGCAATGGTGTCCGCAGAGCGCCATAACACCCGGAAACACGAATCTGAATATAAAAAAATATCATCACCCGGATATCTCATTATCGGATATCCTGAAAAAAAGAGAGGTAAAATCCTGATGGTTCCGGAATCATCCCCTTCGGATAGACTCACAGCACATCAGCTGATGAATTCTATTTATATTAAAGCGCGCATATTTCATGACTATTTAAAGGCAGAAGAAGTCCAACACACACTTGGTTTTTTCCCGGGAAATTATCTGAACATCTCCGGAAAACAATGTATTCAGGAATATCCAATCCCAGTCTGTTCTTTTGAAGACGGAGGAGATATCGGGTTTAATCTCGATGGGATATTCTTTGAATTTTTCCTTGAAAAAAGCGATCTCTTAAAAGCCAATCTCGGTCATTTCTTCAATTCTGACTGCCGGGTAGAAGTCTATGGGGCAGAGATCTGTACCGATGATTTCCTTTTCGTAGATGAAGGCGAAGAACCATTCAGAAACAGACTGATTGCTTCCGGTGAAAGGCACTTTGGAATTGCCTTCTATTTTGATAAACAGATGGAACCGGAAGAATTGTATAAAACATTCATCGGTAAAGGGAAGATTCTGGGGTTGAAGGGTTGAAAGTACCTCACAGATATTTTTCTATCATTTCGAGCAGTTTTTCCTGCTTAAACGGTTTGACGATATAGTCGTTCATTCCCGCGGATTTCGTCTCTTCAAGCTTCTCCTGATTCACTGAAGCCGTTAAGGCGATGATCGGGATTTTTTTCCCGCATTCCATTTGCCTGATGGTTTTCGTTGCCTGAAAACCGTCTATCTCAGGCATTCTGATATCCATCAATATCAGATCAAATGTTCTGTTTT
>DAINPP010000056.1:0-18053 GCA_036743375.1 Thermotogae bacterium
TTATAAGGAGGAACTATGGCAAAGATAGCGGTAATCGGAGCAGTACTGGAAAAACCCGAGGAATGTCAGTCACAATTCAACGCAATCATTTCTGAATACAAACATCTTGTCAAAGGCAGACTGGGTCTTCCCATGCATGAAGACAAGGTTTCGGCCATTTCGGTTATTGTGGTCGGTGAACTCGATGAGATCAACAGCCTGACGGGAAAACTCGGAAATATCAGCGGGGTCAACGTGAAGACCTCCATTTCGAAAAAAGAGATCTGAGGTGGACTTTTGCTGAAAGAGCTCGTAGATACACTGTACGAAAGAAATATTCTTGAAAAGGATGAACTAACCCTTCTCATCAGGAGCGGTGAAGGGGATGATGAAGTCCTGAGACTGATTTGCGAGGCCGCCCTGCAGACAAAATTGAGGATTTATGGGAAAGGGATCTTTCTCAGAGCGCTGATCGAATTCACCAATCACTGTAAAAACAGTTGCCGCTACTGTGGTATAAGGAAGGAGAACCGGAAGGTCAGGAGATACAGGCTGAGTCCTGAACAGATTCTGAATTGTTCCAGAAATGCGTGGGAAAATGGATACAGGACCGTTGTGCTGCAGGGTGGTGAAGATGTCTGGTTTACAACGCCAAGAATTGTCGATCTGATCGGACGGATAAAGGAAGCGTGTCCGGGAATGGCCGTTACCTTGTCCATCGGTGAGAGAAGCGGTGAGGAATATGCTGAATTCTTTGCAGCCGGAGTGGACAGGTTCCTCCTCAGGCATGAGACGACCTCGGAAAGTGTGTACCGCCGGATGCATCCGGGAATGTCTTTCAGCAACAGGTTTCGCTGTCTGAAAGATCTCAAGGCGATAGGCTTTCAGACCGGGGCCGGATTCATCGTCGGGTTGGATGAAGAGACACCTTCGAGGCTCGCGGATGAACTGCTTTTTCTGAAAGCACTCGATGCGGATATGGTGGGAATCGGTCCGCTTGTCCCTCATCCGGATACGCCGCTTGCCGGATACGAGAAGGGATCGATCAGGACGACACTTCTGATGATTGCCCTGACGAGATTGCTGCTGCCGGATACGTTGCTGCCAGTTTCCACGGCGTTCAACACACTAACAACGAACGGTTGGCAGATGGGGTTCGATGCGGGAGCCAATGTACTGATGCCCGTTCTGACACCGGCCGATGAGCGAAAAGCGTACGAGATATACAAGGATAAGCAGAATGTGGATTCCATGGAACTGAACAGGATATACGAACGAATTCAACAGACGGGATCCGAAGTGGATCCTGGAAGAGGAGACAGAAAATATTTTACGGGGGTAAGAACATGAGAGATTTTATCGATGATGTAAAGATTAAAGCCATATTGGAAAAGAGTCGGAATCCTGACAAACAGGAGATCCGAGCGATCATGGAGAAATCCAGAAAAAAGATCAGACTTGAACCGGAGGAAACGGCAAAACTCATTCAGGTAGAAGATGAAGAACTGCTTGAGGAGATGTATGCCCTTGCCGGCGAGATCAAGCAGTCTGTCTACGGAAACCGTGTTGTTTTCTTTGCACCGCTTTATATTGGAAACAAGTGTATCAACAACTGCCTTTACTGCGGATTCAGAAGGGATAATACATCCGTTGAGAGAAAGACGCTGACGATGAACGAGCTGGAGGAAGAAGTCCTGACGCTCGAAAGGCAGGGGCAGAAAAGACTGATCCTGGTCTACGGTGAACATCCGGATTATGATGCGGATTTTATGTGTGAGACGATCAGGAAGGTCTATGAAACGAAGACGGGACCGGGTGAGATCAGACGTGTCAACATCAATGCGGCGCCGCTCGAAGTGGAAGGCTATAAAAAACTCCATGAAGTGGGTATCGGGACATTTCAGATCTTCCAGGAAACCTATCATCATGAGACTTATGCCAAACTTCATCCGGCCGGTGATATGAAATCGGATTATCAGTGGAGACTTTACGGACTCGACCGCGCGGCAGAGGGTGGAATCGACGATCTCGGTATCGGTGCCCTTTTCGGACTCTATGACTGGCGTTTTGAAGTCATGGGATTGCTGTATCATACGATTCACCTCGAAGAAAAATTCGGTGTGGGACCACATACCATCTCTTTTCCACGAATAGAACCGGCAATCGACACACCGTTCAATCAGGAACTGAAATACAGGGTGTCGGATAAAGATTTTAAAAAGATCATCACCGTTCTCAGGTTATCCGTCCCGTACACCGGAATGATTCTGACGGCAAGAGAACCGGCACCTATCCGCAATGAACTGATACCCGTCGGTGTTACACAGCTGGATGCCGGTTCGAGAATAGCAATCGGCGGGTATAAACAGTCAGAAATAGGGCAGATACCGGAAAAAGAACAGTTTCAGCTCGGAGATATGCGTTCGCTTGATGAAGTGATTGCCAAAGTAGCTGAACTTGGCTTTATCCCCTCATTTTGTACGGCGGGATACCGTTGTGGCAGAACCGGCGAGCATTTCATGGCGTTTGCAAAGCCAGGAACCGTTCATTCCTTCTGTATTCCGAATGCCATCCTCACGTTTAAGGAATATCTTCTGGATTATGCCTCGGAGGAGACACTGAAGGCGGGAAACAAGCTGATTGCCGAGAATTTGAAGCGAATCGGTGAAGAGAATCCGAAACAGCGTGAAATCATCGAATCGAGACTGATAATGGTGGAAGAGGGAATCAGAGATGTGTTCATCTGATAAAGATCTGACGTTGGCACGGGCTATCTGTGCGGACTATATAAAAGCATTTCCGGACAACAAGGTGTGGATCACAAGAAGATTCGGACTCAGAGATTCTTATCTCGCGGGAATGGGGGAGGAAAAGTTCTGTGCGGCTTTCCGTATCAGGCTGACGGAAGACTATACCGCCTTCGTCGAAGAGGACCATCAGATGAGTGAGCCGAGCAGAAACAGAAATGAACGGCTGTTGAAGGAGTTGTTTGAGCGGTATTACAAAGGAGAAGGAGGCGGCATATGAGAACGACGCCGAATTCAAACAGGATTACCATAGGCCTGTTCGGCAGGAGAAATGCGGGGAAATCGCAACTGATGAACACCATCACCTCGCAGAATATCTCCGTCGTTTCACCGATTGAAGGCACAACGACTGATCCCGTAAAGAAAGCCATGGAATTCATCCCCGTCGGGCCCGTTTTATTTATCGATACGGCCGGTATTGATGATTTTGGTGAACTGGGTTCATTGAGGGTGGAAAAAACGCAGAAGATGATGCACTCAACGGATTTTGGCCTGTACGTTATTGATGCGGCCGAACCTGAAGACGCTGAGCTTGAAAGGACAAAGGCGCTTTTTAAACGCTTCAACGTCTCATTGATTAAAGTGGTGAACAAGATAGACACGGTTTCGGCTGAACAGCTTGAGAAGGCAAGAACATTGCATCCGGATGCGGCGTTCGTCTCTGCGAAAACGGGAGAAAATATCTTTCAGCTCAAGGAAGTGCTGATTAAAAGACTTCAGACTCAGGCTGAGGATCCCAGTCTTATAGGGGATCTTGTGGATTACGGGGCCAATGTCGTGATGGTCGTTCCGGTAGATTCAGAAGCCCCAAAAGGCCGACTTATCCTGCCACAGGTTCAGATGATCCGGGATTGTCTCGATAACGGGATTAAATGCCACGTGGTCAGGGATGTGGAACTCGCCGATGTTCTCAGAGATCTGAAAAAGGTGGATCTCGTGATTACGGATTCTCAAGCCTTTAAGGAAGTTTCTGAGATCGTGCCGGAAGCCATTCCCCTCACATCGTTCTCTATCCTGTTTACAAGGCAGAAGGGAGACTTGAACCTGATGATGAAAGGGGTGGAATCCCTCAATACCCTTGAAGATGGTTCAAGAGTCCTGATATCCGAAGCCTGTACGCATAATGTCAGTTGTGAGGATATCGGACGCTTTAAACTGCCGAGACTTCTGAAAAAGAAACTGAACAGGGATCTGAATATAGAGGTCATCGGCGGAAAAGACTTTCCCGTCGATCTGAAGGATTATGATTTGGTGATTCACTGCGGGGGATGTATGCTCAACCGGAAGGGAATGCAGACCCGTCTGATGTTCTGTGAAGAAAGCGGTGTCCCCGTTACAAATTACGGAACCGCTCTCGCTTGGCTGAACGGCATCTTTGACAGGGCGACTGAGATTTTCAGATAGAAAAAGGGTGATGAAAGTCACCCTTTTTCTGTTTTTGACGACTTATCGGATGTGTATGACCCTATCCACCCAGTCTTTGTAAAAGCTTTCCTCATGGGAAACCAGGATGATACTGCCTTCGAATCGACTGAAGGCCTCTTTCAGTGATTCTTTTGCCTTCAGGTCCAGGTGATTGGTCGGTTCATCCATGATGAGAAAGTTACTCGGAGAGAGTGTCATCAGACAGAGTTTGACCTTTGTCTGCTCCCCCCCGCTCAGGGTCCGAATAGGCTGCTGCATGTGTTCCTTCAGGATGCCACATCTCGCGAGATGACTTCTGATCTCCTTTTCCTGCATCATCGGATAGGCTGATGAAACCGTTTCAAGTGGGGTTAATTCGGGATCCGCCCAGACGAGTTCCTGTGCGTAATAATTAAAAGCAATTTTATCCGAGAGGAGACAGTGCCCGGAGAGCGGGGTGAGTTCCCCTATCAGCGTCTTGAGTAATGTGGATTTTCCGATCCCGTTAAATCCCGTGATGGCTATTTTTTGTCCGGCCTTGACCTTGAATTCAAGATTCTTGAGCAGCGGATGTGTGTATCCGATGGATAATTTTCTGACCTGAAGCGGCTCATGCGTTCCGGTGAGTGTATTGAATGCAAAGACCGGTGCCTTTCTTGAACTGACCGGTGGTGCAAGACGCTCAAGCCGGTTCAGCTGCTTTCTCCTTCCCTTCGCATTTTTTGACTTGATCCCTGCGATATTCCTGCGTATGAATTCCTCCGTTTTCCTGATATATCTCTGCTGTTCGTCATATCGCCTGTGATAGTCTTCGAGATGATGGTCCTTCAGCCTCAGAAAATCCGAAAAATTGCCTGGATATTTTCTGAATTCGCCGTTCTCTATATCACAGATACAGTTGGAGATTCTCTCAAGAAATTCATGATCATGAGAAACGATCATGAATCCCTGATCAATGCCCGCGAGGTACTCAGTTAGCCAGTTGATATGATTTTTATCGAGAAAATTGGTCGGTTCATCAAGGAGCAGTATGTCCGGTTTTTCAAGCAGCAGTTTGGCAAGGATGACCTTCGCCCTTTGTCCGCCGCTGATCTCAGAGATCTTTTTATTCATGCCGATAGCCGTCAGACCGAGGTTGTTTGCCGCCCGCTCGATTTCCGTTTCTATCGTGTAGAAATTGTGTGTTTCGAGATACTCCTGATAGAGTGTCATTTTCTTCCTCTGTACCGGATTATCAGAAAAATCTTCATAGAGTGAGAGCAGTCGCTCTTCTATCTCAAACAGCTCTTTGAAGGCTGAATTAAGAAATTGCCTGATCGTCAGGTTTCTATCTATCATGGCGTACTGATCCAGGTAGCCGAGTCTGACTTTCGGATGCCGGATGATCTGGCCGCTATCGGGAATGATGCTTCCCGTGCATATTTTGATCAAGGTACTTTTTCCGGAGCCGTTGTGCCCGACAATTCCCATCTTTTCCCCCTTGTTCAACGCAAGTGTCGCGTTTCTGTACAGTTGCTTGTCGCCAAATCCGTGTGATAATTCCTTGATTTCCAGTAAACTCATTATTTTCCTCCTGAAATAAAAAAAGCAGAAGATGAATGAAATACATCCGCCTTCTGCTTTAGTGCTTTGTCGAGTGTTTAAAAACAAAAGGCTGTGAGCGAAACATTGCTCACAGCCTTATTTTTCAGTAATAGTCTTTATTTGAACATCATGAAACACACAAAAAAACTCATGCAACAAGGATAAATCTGCATGATACGGTCTATTCCACGATGAATCCCTTCATGGTTCTATTCTTTCGGCTCTGTACAATGATTCATCTCTTGTGTTGTTGTACAGAGCCGTATCGATCGTTATCCTGTCTGTAAGAAAACAAAATCTGTTCATACACAGCCTCCCGGTGATTATCTTATCAGAATTACCGGAGGTTGTCAATCCTGGTATTTGTTTGATATCTTTTCAAATTTGTTGCTTATTTTCAGGAAGGCTTCGATGATCTCCGGATCAAAATGTTTTCCGCTATCGTCAATGAGCATTCGGCTCACTTTCTTGTGAGGAAACGGTGGCTTGTATACCCTTTTGCTTCTCAGGGCATCGTACACATCCGCAACCGCCATTATTCGTCCGCAGAGTGGAATTTCCTGACCGCCGAGTCCTTCGGGATAGCCACTTCCATCCCATTTTTCATGATGTGAATAGGCAATTCTTTTGGCACATTGAAGCATCGCCACCTTTGAATTAAAATTCTCTTCCGCTTTCAGCAATGCATCCCTTCCGATTGTGGTATGTGTCTTCATGATTTCAAATTCTTCAGTTGTCAGCTTGCCTGGCTTAAGCAGGATCGTATCGCTGATTCCTATCTTGCCTATATCGTGAAGAGAGGCCGATTCGTACAGCAGGTTGACGTAATTATCCGTCAGAATATCTTTGTATTTTGAGGTCTTTGATAGCTGTAAGGCGAGGAGACTGACATACAGATTGGTTCTCCTGATATGGTTTCCCGTTTCGTAATCCCGTATTTCAGAGAGTGTAGCCAGTGCGAAGATGACCAGTTTCTGAGCGAGTCTGGTTGCCTTCGTTCGTTTTTTTACCTCATTTTCAAGAAATTTATTCTTGTCATGTAGAAAATCTCTGGCTTCCTTCAGCCTGATCTGGGCATCCACCCTTGCATGAAGGATGGCCCGGTTGATAGGCTTTGTTATATAATTTACCGCACCGAGTTTAAATCCTCTTTCTTCATTTCCCTGATCTCTTATGGAGGTAAGGAAGATAACCGGAATATCTTTCGTTTTTATATTTTCTTTTAATTTCTGGCAGACTTCATACCCGTTCATGCCCGGCAGGATGATATCAAGCAGGATAAGATCCGGAACCGGATTGGGTTCAACATAATCCAGAACCTCTTCACCACTTTCAAAGGTGATTATTTTATAATTGTCCTTTAATATGTCTGAGATGATGATCAGATTGAATGGTGCATCGTCAACTACGAAAACCGTATGTCTTTCAGCCAAGGTATCCAAACGTGTTCACCTCTGTAAAATGTCATTTTCTCATTATACCCCATTAGTGAGCAAATTAACAGCTTGTTGAAATTAAATTTTATCCTAACGATAACCCACCTGAAAAAATGTAACGGTGATCGGATTCTAAACCAGCCCCTGATCGATCATGGCATTTGCCACTTTGACGAATCCGGCAATGTTGGCCCCCACAACCAAGTTGTCTTCCGAGCCGTATTCGTGGGCTTTATCCCTGCACTGGAAATAGATGTTCTTCATTATTTTTTCGAGGCTTTCATCGACCTTTCTGAAGGACCAGGATTCCCACATGGCGTTCTGTGTCATTTCGAGTGCGGATGTGGCAACTCCGCCTGCATTGGCAGCCTTTGCCGGTGCAAAAAGGATACCGTTTTCCAGAAAATATCTGATGGCCTGAGGGGTACAGGGCATGTTGGCCCCTTCGCCTACTGCGATGACACCGTTTTCCACGAGCCCCTTTGCCGCTTCAAGATCCAGTTCGTTCTGAGTGGCACAGGGCAGGGCAATATCGCATTCTACGGTCCAGATGCCATTGCTGCCCTCGAAATATCTCGCCGTTGTATGTTCTTCAGCATATTCCTTGATCCGACCCCTCTCTACCTCCTTGATCCTTTTGATGGTTTGTAGGTTGATCCCCTCATGATCGACGATATATCCGCTTGAATCGCTCATCGCAATGACTTCCGCACCCATCTGCTGAGCCTTCTCCGTTGCGTATATGGCCACATTTCCCGAACCCGAGATGATGACTTTTTTTCCCTTGAAGGACTCTTTTTTATCTTTGAGTATCTCGACCATCAGATAAATCAGTCCATACCCCGTTGCCTCCGTTCGGACATAACTGCCGCCCCAGTTGACATCTTTTCCCGTCAGAAATCCGGGTTCGTAGGTGTTGGTAATCCTTTTATACTGGCCGAAGAGATAACCGATCTCCCGATGCCCTACACCGATATCTCCCGCCGGAATATCCGTCTGAAATCCTATATGTCGGTAAAGTTCGGTCATGAAACTCTGACAGAATTTCATCACCTCATTCTCCGATTTTCCTTTCGGATTGAAATCGCTTCCGCCTTTTCCACCACCTATGGGCCGGCCGGTCAATGCGTTCTTGAAGATCTGTTCGAAGCCAAGGAATTTGATGATTCCCGAATAAACCGAGGGATGAAAACGCAATCCGCCTTTATAGGGTCCGAGTGTACTGTTGAATTCTACTCGGTAACCCCTGTTCACATGGATATTTCCCTTGTCATCCAACCAGGGCACTCTGAAGGTGATCATTCTTTCGGGTTCTGTGAGTCTTTCAAGAATGGCCTGTTTCATATACTTTTCGTTGTTTTCGAGAACGGGTTTGATCGATTCGAAAACTTCTTTCACGGCCTGATGAAATTCCGGTTCATGCGGGTTTTTTCTGATAACCGTTTGCAGAATCTCTTCGATATAATCGCTCATATGAAACCTCCTTGGGATACATTATAATTTTAATCGGTGCATATGTATTCGTCGAAAAAATGAGAAAATTATTTTCATAACGATAAAAGACCATGAAGTTTAGACCTGGTGGTTGACAAAAAAATATTCTTCTGATATGATTAGACTATCGGGTCTATACTAATAAGTCTAAAATAAATGAAGATAAAAAGGGGGAACAGAGATGATAAGGGTACAGAATTTGACGCATCGCTACAACGGAAATGATACCGATGCCGTTCATGAGGTGAATTTTGAGATTGCAAAGGGAGAGATTTTTGGTTTTCTCGGACCCAGCGGGGCGGGAAAGAGTACGGTACAGAATATTCTGATCGGATTGCTGCCGCTTCAGAAAGGGGCGGTGACCTACGATTCGGATTCGTTGAAAGATCTGAATAAGCGCTTTTTTGAGAAGATAGGTGTCTCGTTTGAACTTCCGAATGTCTACGAGAAACTGACCGGTTATGAGAATTTGAAATATTATGCCGGATTGTTCAGTCGGAAGACGGATGATCCGGATAAGATTCTCGAACGGGTAGGGCTTGCGGATGCCAGAAATAAAAAGGCTCAGGACTATTCAAAGGGGATGAAGCAGCGACTCGTCTTCGCAAGGGCCATCATCAACAATCCCGAGATCCTTTTCCTCGATGAACCGCTCTCAGGTCTTGATCCGGCAACGGCGAGGGAGATCAAGGAGATCATCAGGGAAAGAAAACGGCAGAATAACACGATATTTCTGACGACGCATAACATGTTTGTGGCCGAAGAGCTCTGTGACCGAGTGGCCTTTATCAACGAGGGAAAACTTGTGGCGATGGACACGCCGAAGAATCTGAAGTTGCAGTATGGAACGAAATCGGTGAAGGTGGAGTACAAAGAGGGAACGATTGTGAAATCAGAGATATTCTTCCTCGATAAAGGACATGAAAAGGACAATCTCTCTCAGCTGATGAAGACGAAGGATATCATCACGGTTCATTCACAGGAGGCAACGCTTGAACAGATATTCATCAAACTGACCGGGAGGGAGTTGATGTAAATGGGAAAATTCATCCATGCATTGAAGATAGACATGACGGTGGCAATGCGTAACGGGATAGTTCTGATCACTGCGATCGTTGCCGTTGCATATATTCTGATGGTGAATTTTGTAATCCCCGAAGAGCTGAATTCCCCTTTCGCGGGACAGGTGATCCTCGATGAGAGTACCGGTGCAAAATATTCGGCCATTTTCACCACGATGGAGTCGGGTGCACTCGTCTATACTTCCAGAGCGGATTTTGACAAGGAGATGGACAAGGGGACGGCCCTTGGCCTGATCATAGACGATAACGGCTTTACGGTGATTCAGCAGGGATATGAGGGGACTGAAACGGTAAACAGTGCGAGAGCTGCCATGCAATTTTTTCTTGATTCGCTTAAGGGACAGGATGATCTTGAAAGAATCGAGGTGCAGTCTCTGAATGAATATCCCGCCGATCTGAATCTGAAGGAGCGGATGGTTCCAATGCTGCTTGCGAGTGATGTCATCCTGCTCGGATTTCTCTTCGGAACGACGATGATCTTTCAGGAAAGAAAAGAGCGGAGCATTACGGCGTATAGAGTTTCTCCCGCCGGCGCGATGACGTATCTGATGTCAAAGGCGACACTCAACGTGATGATGGCACTAGTGTTTACACTGGCCTTCTGCCTGTTCACCATAGGCTTCGGGATTAATTATGTGGCGCTTCTCCTTCTGATATGTGTTGTGGCGTTTCTGATCACCTTCATCGGGATTCTGCTGGGACAGTTTTTCTCGTCTCTGTCGGATTTCATGTATATCATGCTCGGCTTCATGCTGATCATGTCGCTGCCGGTGTTCACCTACATGAATCCTAATTTCAGATTTGTCGGGATGGAACTCATTCCGTCCTATCAGGTGATCTTTACCGTCGATGCGATGATGAAACCCGGATGGGATTGGATGATGCTTGTCCGGCCGATGTTGATCATGTCGATAGAGATGCTGATCTTCTGTTTCCTGGCGTTGACCGTGACAAGAAGGCATCTGCTGAAGGAAAAGAGGTGAGTGCAATGAAAAAGATCATAAACCTTATGATGAAGGACTTTGTTTCAGGAACGAGGAACAGGATGATACAATTTATGATTGCCGCTCCGCTGTTGTTTACCGTCATCGTTAAAGTGCTATTCATGCCGACGGTGGATGATACCGCCATGCGTCTCGTGATCTCCCCCGCTCTGCCCGTCGAGATGGAACGGCATCTAAGCGAATTTTTCAGGACTGAAAGACTTGAGAGCCTGAAGGCGGTCAACAGCCGGGTAGAGGAAAATGATGCTGTTTTTGGTGTGGATTATTCAGACGGGAAGGTTCGGGTGATCTTTCAGGGAAATGAATCGGATGCGCTGAAGACGGCTGTTCCGATGATCGTGTCCGTTGCCGTTGCCGGAACGGACGGATTGGGGGAGGTCGACAGTCTCGGAAAGGAGAAATCGAACATGCAGGAGTTTATCTCCAGTCTCCTGACGATGATCGTCCTTTCGATATCCGGGATGATGACGGGCTTTATCATCGTCATGGACAAGGAGACGCGAATGATCAAGGCTCTATCCGTTGCCCCGCTTACCATCAGCGATTATCTCTTTTCAAAGATGTTTCAGACGATCATCTATTGTTTCGTGTTTTCTATCGTCATCTACTGGATCCTGTTCGGGTTTACCATCAACCTCGTCTCATGGTTCCTGAGTTTTACGGCTTTTTCCGTTCTCGGGATCTTTCTCGGTTTTCTGATCGGGACGCTTGCAGAGAATGAGAACTCGGCAATAGCGCTGATAAAAGGTCTCGGGTTCATTCTCCTGATGTTGCCGATGGTCTCGCTGTTTATCCCACAGACCTTTCAGTGGCCGTTTTATATCCTGCCAACGTACTGGGTATTCAGGATTGTGACGATACAGGCACTGGGACTTCCGGGGAATATTTACCTGACCTGGGCCGTGGCGATGGTGTATCATATAGTGCTGCTCGCCGTTTTGTTTCCGGTAATGAGCAGAAAATTAAGAATGCGGAAGGTTTGATGAATATGTTAAGAGGAGAATTTGAGCGTATTGATGACCTTGAGAAGGCCGCCGTAAGGGAAATAGCCGAAAACGGATATGAAAAGGCCTCCATAAACACGATCATCAGGGAGGCGGGGATCAGTAAGGGAACCTTTTATTATCATTTCAGAAGTAAGGAGGAACTCTTTTTTTTCATCATCGAGAAGGTGATGAACAAGAAGATCGAATTTATGAACAGCAACGCCGATCCTGCCATACGGCAGAAGTTGATGACAGCGGATATGTTTGAGATCCTCGAGATTCAGCTTGAACTCGCCATCCGGTTTGCACACGAAAATTCAGATTATATCCGGTTTTTCAACCGGGTCATCAACGACAAAGACAGTGCGATGTTCAGGAAGATAAACGGGAAATACCGATTCGAGGATGTGGATGCCTTTAAGGAGATTGTTCAGGCGAGGTATGCGGCCGGCGACTTTTCTGAAGATTTTTCGTATGAGTTTGTGGAAAAGATGATCTCGCATATCTTCTCCAATTATTACGCCATCTTTGATGAGCTTGCAGACCTCGGGGACATGAGTGCCATCAGGGAAAATATGAAAATGCTCATCGCCTTTCTCAAAAGAGGTCTTGGCTCAAAGGTCAATGAATGATATAATCAAAGAGCAGTTTTAGAGAAAGAGGACGTGATAACATGCCAAAGGTATTCAGAAAAGAAAGGATAGAAGCGGAAATATTGAGAATTATGCCACAGGCGCTTGATGGGTGGAAACAGCCGGCAATCCCAAAAGAACGCATATCTTTTACAAGGGTTGAGCTGTCAAAGGATAAGAGTTATGCAAATATATATGTCAGTATTTTTGATCCGGATAACGATGAGGAAAGGGCACAGGCGGTGTTTAACACACTTGCCAAGAAATCGGGCTATTTCAGAGGATTTATCGGAAGACAGATCAAGATATTCCATACCCCTGAAGTCAGACTGATTTACGATAAGGGGATACGGCAGAGTGTAAAGATGCAGCAGATCCTTGATGGTCTGAACATCAAACACGAAGAGGATGAGGAAGAGGCGGAGGATTGATTTGAACAGTCTCAACGGAGTTCTTCCGCTGTATAAACCAGTTGGTC
This sequence comes from Thermotogae bacterium, assembly GCA_036743375.1. Taxonomy (GTDB): domain Bacteria; phylum Thermotogota; class Thermotogae; order MWEM01; family MWEM01; genus DAINPP01. The sequence goes on from DAINPP010000056.1 coordinate 12,887, forward strand.
CCACTTCACATGATATGGTTAACTGGCTCAGAAGGAAACTCGGAACTAAGAAGATCGGTCATTCGGGAACGTTGGATCCCTTTGCCGAAGGCGTTCTCATCATGGGAGTGGGAAAGGGAACCAGAATCCTCGAGTATATGAAGGATCAGGAAAAGGAATATGTTATGCGGTTCAGACTCGGGCTTCTGACGGATACATACGATATAGAAGGACAGGTCATTTCCGATGATACGGGATATGTTCCCGATGAATCGCTTCTCGCTGAAACACTTGAGAAGTTCAGGGGAAGGATAAAACAGGTTCCACCGCAGTATTCCGCGAGAAAATACAAGGGGAAAAAACTGTACGAATACGCCCGTGAGGGACAGGTTATCTCCATGCCTCCCCGTGAAATCGATATTTATTCCCTTGAATTGCTTGGGATAGAGGGAAGAGATGTCATGATAAAGGCTACCGTGTCTCCGGGAACCTATCTCAGATCACTGGCCTTTGATATCGGAATAGAGATGGGAACGAATGCCGCAGCCGTTACGCTGAAGCGTACGAAGAACGGCGGCTATACGGCGGACGACTGTCTCCATATTCCCGAGAATTATCGGGAAAGTGATGATGATGAGGTATATCCATGGGATGCTTACGTGAAAGGACTTTCCGACAGTCTAAATCTGTTTAAAAAGGCCGTTATCAAAGAGGCGTATGTGCCGTATATCCTCAACGGAAATCCCGCAAGGGTAGAATGGCTGGAAAGCTATGAGGCAGATCTGATGAAAGATGAAATGATACGGGTTCTTGACACCCGGAATCATCTGCTTGCCCTCGGAACCACCGAGAGAACGGGTGCTTTTTTTCAGACGCTGCATGAAACTGACCGGGATGAAATAGTAATCCGGTTAAATAAAGTTTTCGGGGAATCCTATGACTAACAGAAGTTCGATTACACTCGGTATATTTGACGGTGTACATATCGGCCACAGAAGACTGCTGTCAAAAGCGGTTGAGCTGAAGCCTGAAGGTGGGAAGTCGATGGCGCTCACGTTTGAATACAGCGCCCCCTATTATCTCAACCCGAAGGCTTATATAGAAAAATCGGGACTCGGTATGATTTATTCCGCTGCGAGAAGGGAAAAGATCATAAAGAGTCTTGGAATAGATGAAGTTGTCTTTATGGATTTTGAAAAGATGAGGAATCTGACGCCTGTGGAATTTATTCATTATCTGATGGAACATTACAATCCTGCGGAGGTCATCGTCGGGTTTAACTTTCATTTCGGACGGGATCGCCTCGGAGATTCCGAACTCCTTGCCGAGCTTGGACACCGATACGGTTTCAGGACAACCATCGTCCCGCCGGTTAATTTTTCCGGGCACAGGGTCAGCAGTTCGCTGATCAGGTATTTCATCAAGAACGGGGATATTGGCCATGCAAATGAAGTGCTGAAGAGGCATTATTCGATAGAAGGGCATGTTTACAGGGATCAGCAGATTGGCAGGACGATTGGGTTCCCAACGGCCAATATCCGAAGGACCAGGTCAAATCTTCTAATTCCCGCTTACGGCGTTTATCTCGCCTATACACCGGAACTCGGTTATGGATTACTCAACGTTGGAAGCAGACCGACGGTGAGTTATGAAGACATGGTTCATTATGAGATCTATTATATAGACAGAAACTTTGACCTTTACGATAAGGATATTATCTGCTATATCATCGAATATTTACGTTGTGAAAAGAAGTTCGATTCACTTGATGAATTGAAGGATGAGATAAGAAATGACGAGGCAATCTCAAAACAACTGATCCAATTGTGGGAATCGAGAAGTGGCTGGTGGGAAAATGACTTTGAAAAGTAGTTTCAGGATTATCTTTTTAATAATCTTGGTGTTTATGGTTTTTCTTGGAATAGAATTTTTTTATACGAGCCGGATGACGCTTGAGTTGAAGGTTATCTTTCCCGAACAGATTGACAACAATGTGGAATTCAACCTGAAAGTCTATTCAGGTAACTATTCGAGAGAGATGAGGATCAGGCCTGAAAACGGGAGCATTCAGTATGAAAATCTGCCCTTTGATGATTATTTCTTCGAGATAGAACTGGATGACAGGACGATCATGAAAGAATTCAGAAGCTTTCAGTCGGATTTCTCGTTTGTGAGAAAGAGCGAGACGGCCGAGCTCAACCTCGCGGAACTCGCCACGATAACAAGTGTTGATTATCAGCTCGAGGATCCGTATCTGTCCATGAAATGGAGCGGGAAATATCTCGGGGCTTTCAGGCCGGCACAGTACCTGCTCGCTGTAAATGGTAAAGAGGAAAAGATAAATGTCAATTATGCCGAAATAGATCTCATGAAGGAGCTGCTTTCCGGTGAAGATAAAGTCAGTGTACAGATTTCACCGCTCACGAAGGACGGAAAGAAGATCCTCTCTTATCATTTTGAAGTCCCGGCTATCCTTTCACAGGCAGAAATTATCATTCCCTACAACGAAGCGGAAGGCCGGCAGTATTTCAACATCTACGATATGAGTATCAACATTCAGGGGAAGAATATCCCGATAGATCCCTATGATCCGGTCATCGAATTCCCCGTCATTTCACCGGAGTCAACAATTCCCTATAACATTCAATATTATGGAAATACGATCCTGCTTTCGCAGATGACCCCGTCGGAAGACAAGCAGATCATCCTTCCGTCTCTTCCACAGGCAACGATCACATCTGTGACGATCGATGAAGCGACAACCACCATAACACTCGGAATCACTTCTGATGATGAGTTCATGACGGAGAGCTTTACCTATTTCAGGATCAGAAACGGAACACAGACCACCGTTTCAAAGGGTGAATATGTCTTTGAGAATAAAGGACAGACGATAGAAATCATGCCATTCTTTATGCCGGATGTTTATGGCAATAAACTTGAATTCAAGGTCCCATCACCACCTCAGCTGAATATACACACCTTCATGATAGATGCCGAGGGGAATTACTCTCCAGAGATTAAGCTGCATACGGATTCCGAATCCATCCTGAACGGTGAGTATTCTTACGATAACGATGCGGCACGGGAATTATCCTTCAAGAAGGAAACCCTGCTGGAATACCGTTTTGCAGAAAACGAGATACACAATCTGAAGGTTACGGTGGAGGACGGTTATGGGCAGAAGGGAAGCTATTCAAAGTGGATATCGTCGGCAATGCCTGAAACCACCTTCTTCAATCAATGTTATATCGATGAGAACAGGATACTTCACGTCTCATGGGATGAATTGAAGTATTATGACCGGATAGAAGCACTGATCACGGATACCTACAGTATAAAATACATAGATCCCGTGGGTTCTCAACTCACATTCGACCTTTCAGGTACCGCTTTCCTTGAGCCGCTGAAAGTCATCATCAGGGGATTTATTGGAGAGGATCAGTATACGGCAGCGGTATTTGACGGCTTAACAAGTCGGAAAGAGGAATAAATCAAGGGGCGGAAGAACTTCCGCCCTGAATTTTCTACTCGATCTCAAAATCTCTCGTTTCATGATTTTCATAATCGATAACTCTTCCTTCCCACGTCCTGATCTTAATGGAGCCTTTTCCCCTTGAAATCAGATACTGTGGCAGGATAGGGGTCTTGCCGTAACCACCGGGTGCGTTGATGATATAGGTTGGAATGGCGAGTCCGGAGGTATATCCCCTCAGATATTCCATGATCTCAATGCCATCGTCGACGGAAGTGTTGAAATGTGTCGTTCCCTTGACGTGTTTGGCGTGGAAGATATAATAAGGTCTGACTCGGATCTTCAACAGTTCCTGATTGAGCAGTTTCATCGTATACTTGTCGTTGTTGATCTTATTCAGCAATACCGCCTGATTTCCCACCGGAATCCCGGCGTTGGCCAGTTTTTCGCAGGCCCTTTTCGACTCTTTCGTTATCTCTTTCGGATGATTGACATGCGTGTTGATAAAAAGCGGATGATATTTACTGAGCCTATTGACGAGGTCGTCTGTTATTCGCTGCGGCAGGGTAACCGGTGTTCTTGAACCGATTCGGATAATTTCCACATGTTCGATGGCCCGTAGTTTCTGCAAAATAACCTCTATGAAATCATCGGTCATCGTCAGCGGATCTCCACCTGTGATGAGAATATCCCTGATCTCGGGATTATCGGCAATGTACTGAATGGACTCTTCAATCATCTGAGCGGGCTGAGGCGTGTCTTCTTCGCCTATATTTCTTCTCCTCTGACAATGCCGGCAGTACATCGCACATTCATTGGTGACGTTGATGATCAGTCTGTCCGGATATCTTCTCGTGATGGCGCCGGCGGGATTCGTCAGCTCTTCGTCCATCGGATCGAGACGTCCGTCCGTCTCAAAAATCTCATGGAAAGTCGGAACGGCGAGTAATCTGACGGGGCAATAGGGATCGTCCGCATCCATCAGACTGGCATAATACGGGGAAATGGCCCATCTGTATCTTTGCCCGACGCTTGAGATATCTTCTTTCTGTTTTGGGCTCAGGTTGATAATCTGTGAAAGAAGCTCTACATCTGTGATCCTGTTGGCGAGCTGCCATCTGTAATCGTCCCAGTCTTTTTCAGTCGCATTGAGAAGTCCGAGGATCTTCTGCTTGTTCCCTTCAAATTTCTCCTGTAAATTCAAACCAACGGGAATCTTCTCTTTTGCCTTCAGGTAGTCTGAAATTTGCTCTTTGAGCTCATCAGCCCTTTTCAAAGCAATAAGATGTTTTGTTTCTGCATCACCACCAGAAAGAGGTAAGTTGTGATTAAACAAAAGCAATCACCTCCAATATTTTAAAAGGTATTATTACTGAAGATCAAAAATCTTCCTATATTGAGTACAATATCTACGAAATGAAGAGCATCCGTGCTCTTGGAAATAAAAAACCGATAATAGCTCTTTTTATTTTTTCTCTTTTTAGAAAAACTGCATATGGATAAGAATTTGCAGACTATCTCTAATACAGTATACAATAAAAAAAATGATAAGTCAAATTGTTAATTTTCCTTATCATTTTCCGGTACTTTACGCGATAAAATCGGGTTTAAATTATTTCATTGCGGGGTAAATTTGAAGCACTTCCTAATCAGTATATCGAATCACCGCATACATCGAGGCGATAGAAAGATCACCCACAACAACGTCTGAAT
>DAINPP010000057.1:0-17343 GCA_036743375.1 Thermotogae bacterium
TGGTATTCTTTATTTTCAGTACAATCAATGCCAGGACAACACACAACCGGGGCAACCGAAGTTTTTCAAGATACAGTCGGATCTGATAAATCTCCTGAATAATAAAGCGGTTAAAAAGTTTATCGTTGACATGCGCTACAATTCCGGTGGCAACAGTATCTACGGAACCATGCTTGCAAAGGCGATTCAGACTGTCAACCCCAACACGGATATCTATGTCATCATCGGTAACAAGACCTTTTCATCAGCCATCATCAACACGATGGATTTCAAAAATTACTGCAACGCCACAATCGTTGGAGAACCGACGACTTCGGGTGCCAACCATTACGGTGAACTCGGGTCGTTCATCCTGCCCAACCTGAAACTGCCGGTCTATTATTCAACCAAATATTTCAAGAACTCCGAAGACGACAGCAATTGGCTAAAACCGGATATCTTCGTCTATCGAAATTTTGATGATTACGTTTCCGGTATAGATACGGTTTTCGAGGCCATCAAGGGCTTTTAAGCCGTTGGCAGAAAAAAGCCGACAGTATTTTAATACTGTCGGCTTTTTTTATTCATGAGATAAATGAAGAACGTCTTTCTCCGTTATTTTTAAATAATCCATGAAACCTCCCTTATAAACTCCCCATTCAGGAAACATTTTTCTATGGCATTTTTGTATTCGGATTACCCGGAAGTGAGGCCTTCGTTGTCATTCCGATCGAAAATATACAGCCATCCTTTTAAAAGGCTTGACAAAAATAAGGCGATGGAGTATCATTGAATGAATTAAAATATATTCATTCATTTAGATGTGCAGTTAAAAAATTATCTGAAATTAAGGAGGAGACGTTTTTTGATAGACAAAAAGGAAAAAATCCTGCAGGCCGGACGAAAAATATTCGGGGAGAAGGGGTTCAAGGACACAAACATCTCAGAAATCACTAAAGCCGCCGGGGTTGCAACCGGAACATTCTATAATTATTATCCATCCAAGGATAAAATCTTCATGGAAATCTATATCGAAGAAAATGTCAAACTTAAAAAGGCGATCATGAATCAGGTGGATTTAAACGGAAACCCGCAGAAACTGATCGGTGAAATCTTATATCTGAATACGGTTGGGATGCAGGGCAACCCCATCTTAAAAGAATGGTATAACAGAGATGTCTTCAACCGGATAGAAAAGGCATGGTGTGAGGAAGACGGGGTTGATACGGTAGAATTCTCCTACGGTATTTTCCCCGAACTCATTAAAAGATGGCAGGCCGAAGGAAAGATGCGGGATGATATCAGTCCCGACATGGTCATGGCCATATTCGGTTCAATCGTCGTCGTTGATACCCACAAGGAGGAAATCGGGATTGATCATTTTCCTCAGGTGATGGATTATCTGATGGATTTTGTACTCATGGGATTGGGGATGAGTGACGAATGAATCAGTCACAACCGCTTCAGAGTCAGATTTTCAATATGGGAACGGTCATCACCACCCTTGTTTACGGAGAAAATGCGGATGAAGTCCTTTCGGAAGTCGAAAGGGAAATAGACCGGTTAAATCGTCTGCTCAGCCGATTTGTTCCGGAGAGTGAAATCAGTCGAATTAACACTCAGGCGGGGATAACTCCCGTTGCTGTTAGTGAGGAGACCTTTCAACTGATCCAGAATACCATCAAGTTTTCCAAACTGTCAGACGGGCTATGGGATATTACCGTAGGCCCCCTGATCTCCCTTTGGGAGGCACATAAAAGGGAAAAAACGATTCCCGATACTCGAACCATCATAGAGTGCCAATCACTGGTTGATTACCGGAACATATTGCTGGATGATGTCTTAAAGGTCGTCTATTTGAAAGAAAAAGGGCAATCTGTTGACTTGGGCGGTATTGGAAAGGGGTACGCGGCCGACAGGATTAGTCAGTTGTTAAGAAGTCATCGAATAGAATCCGCTTATACCAATTTTGGCGGAAATGTATCCACCGTCGGAACAAAGCCTGACGGATCCCCGTGGAATATTGGGATCCAGCACCCAAGACAGCCGGATAAGCTTATCGGACTGGTTCCGGTGAGGGATAAAACGGTTGTAACCTCCGGGGATTATCAGCGCTTTTTTCTGGCGAATGACGGAAAAAGATACCATCATATCATCAACCCGAAGACCGGCTACCCTTCGGAATCAGGACTGATCAGCACAACGATCATAGCGGACAATTCCGAGACAGCCGATGCCCTATCGACTATGACCTTTCTCGCCGGGTTAGAGGAGTCAAGAGAGATCATCAAAGCCTTTGAGGAAATTGAAGCGGTATTCATCGATAAAACTCTGAATGTCTATTTAACAAGGGGAATAGCAGATCGCTTTGAGGGAATTGGAGGACTGAAAATAAATGTCATTTAGGAAAAAAACAACGAATAAAGGAGGAAAAAGAATGACGGGATGGATTATTACAGGCGTTATAGTGATCGGGGTAGCAATTCTGGGAGGTCTCGGATGGTCGAAAATCTCAAAAGAGCATCGGGAGATAAGGGGTCTGCCACTGGATAAGGTGGATTTCAGCCGGCTCGAAGACGGTACATACACCGGAGGCTTTGAAGGCGGCATGTACAAATGGCGTGAAAATGAGATCCGGGTGACGGTAGAAGCCGGACGTGTAGTCAAAATAGAGATCCTCAAACACAAGGAAAACCAAAAGAAGGAATTTACAGACAAGTTGTTCAATCAGGTGATCAGCACACAATCCCTGCAGGTAGACACCGTGACAGGCGCTACACTGACATCCAGAGCCTATCTGCTGGGTCTTGAGAATGCGCTGGAAAAGGCACAGAAATAAACCAGCGTCACACGTTATCAGCCTCTCTCCTCCTGTGAATTCGATGCTTGAATCGTTTCATACGGATATCTTTTCATCAGACAATTCTTTTGAGGATTATTCCAAATAATGTTAAAATAAAGAAAGATGGCATGAAACAGTTAGTAATTATCTATCCCAAAGGGAGGGAGAAAGTGAAAACAGGTAAATCTGAATTTTTAGAAGAAAAGCGCATTTTACTGAAAGAGCTGATCAGCTCTCTTCAGAAAGATTTTTCGCAGGTATCCATACTCGGAACGGATGTAGCCGGAAAACAGTACAGAGTTACGACAACAGGTGTTACTATAAACGATTCCATGTGGACAGAACGTGGTTTTGTCCTGAGATTGCATGATGGCGAAGGATTTTATGAATACGCCTTTGATGAAATTGCGAAAGAGGCAGTAAAAGAACTCGCTCAGGAAATAAAGGAAAAGGCAAGGCTATTCAGACAGAAGATGAACGCCGCTGAGATCAAACCGGTTGAGGCCCCACTCATTGAAGAAGAGGAGAACACAATCAACTTTGAAGGTGAAGTGGAAATTCTTCCCGGAACGTATCCCCCGGGAGAAATCGTCGAAAGACTCTCAGCTTTAAAAGACAGAGCACATGCAATTTCTGATGAAGTGATCAACGCCATGACAGTTCTGGAAACCGTTAAGGTCAACAAGCTCTTTTTATCCGATAAAAAAGACCTTTCACAGTCGTATATCTGGTCACAGGGTTATCTGTATGTCGTAACAAGACGTGAAGACAAGACGAAATACGGGATCAAGGGATTCTCAGGACTCAAGGGTCTGGAAATTCTCGATGAAATGAAAAACCAGGTTGAGGCGGTCGTGGAAAATGCCCGCTTGTTGTTGTCTGCCGAGTCAATAGAACCGGGACTTTACGATGTCATCTGTTCTCCGAGCGTAGCCGGACTGATCGCTCATGAGGCCTTCGGACATGGAGTTGAGATGGATATGTTTGTCAAGAATCGTGCCAAGGCGGTTGAGTATATCGATAAGCCCGTCGCTTCTGAGTTGGTCACCATGCATGATGGTGCACTTGGTGCAATCGAGGTTTCTTCATACGCTTTTGATGATGAGGGGACTCTGGCACATGACACCATCATAATAGACAAGGGAATTCTGAAAAGAGGTATATCCGATGCCGTTTCCGCTTCAATCACTCAAACCAATCCCACCGGAAACGGAAAAAGGGAATCCTTTGAGCGGAAGGTCTATGCCAGAATGACCAACACCTATTTCGCCCCTGGAAAAGACAAATTGGAAGACATGATCGCATCGATAGACTATGGTTATCTGCTTGACGATTATTACAGTGGGATGGAAGATCCTAAAAACTGGGGTATACAATGCGTTATTGCCTATGGGAAAGAGATCAGAAACGGTCAATTTACCGGAAGGGTCGTCTCTCCGGTGATGATGACCGGTTATGTGCCGACGCTGTTAAAATCCATATCAATGGTCTCCGATGATTTTGAACTGTCGGGAACAGGGGCTTGTGGCAAGGGACATAAAGAATGGGTAAAAGTCTCTGCAGGTGGACCTTATATCAAGGCAAAAGCGAGGTTGGGATAATGGTAGAAAAAATAATCGAACGGTTAAAGACTTCAGGGGCAACGGGTTGGAAACTTGAAGAAAAGATAGTAGAAAGCAAGGAATTTTTCTTTATAAAGGACAGGTCGGACATCGGAAGATCAAAGAAGGTCAAACACTTTGATATCACCGTTTACAAAGACTTTTCCGAGGATGGTGAATCATACAGGGGCAGTGCCTCAGTGAGCCTGTCTCCCATGATGTCCGAAAAAGAAATCAAAACATCCATCGACGAGACCGTATTTGCCGCAGGATTTGTCAAGAACCCATGGTATCCGATTGCAGAAGGTTATACCAAAACTTTTAAAACGGAAGATCGGAATCTTGAGGAACTCTCTTCAAGAGCGGTAAAAGCGATCTTCGACTCAAATAGCGTCTCAAATGCCTGGTTGAATTCTGTGGAATTATTTATTTCACATATACAGTTCAGGATTCTGAATTCCAATGGGCTTGATGTTTCCTTTTCAAAGTACAAGACCTACATAGAGACCATCGTTTCCGCTTCGGGAAAAGAAGAAGTGGAACTCTACGATCAGTTTCAGTTGGACCTGCCGGACGGCGAACGGATAAGAACAAGACTTTCCGGTCTTCTTCAGATGGTCAGCGAAAGGGCTGATGCAATGGCAACGCCTTCTCTTAAAGAGATACCGGTAATTCTGACCGGAGAACCTACAAAGGAATTCATGCGCTATTATCTGCATCAGGCCAGCGCACATCTCAAATACGACAAGATATCAGAAGCGGAACCTGACGGTTCCATTCAGGGAAAAGAAACGGGTGATAGGATTACACTTGAAATCATACCGGAACTCGAAGGATCCGCCTTCAACGCTCCGGTTGATGATGACGGTTTTATCCTGGCACCACATAAAATCATAGAAAACGGTATCCTGAAGAACTTCTGGGGGGACCTACGTTATGCCCATTATCTCGGTTCCAAACCTACCGGGTCCGTTCAGAATTTCAAGGTCTCCGGCGGCAGCCTTTCGGCGGAAGAAATGCGTGAAAAACCTTATCTCGAAGTCACCCATTTTTCCTCAGTCGATATGGATGACACCACGGGTGATTTTGGTGGGGAGATCAGGCTGGGTTGGTATTTTGACGGCACAAGCAAAAGACCTGTAACGGGCGGATCCATTACTGGAAATCTTAAAGATCTCATCTCCATTGGCTTATCAAGGGACGTACAACCTGAAGAGGATTATTTTGGGCCACGCTCTATTTGTGTAGAGGGATTCAGAGTTTCGGGGGAATAAAGTATCATTCACCCTGGTGTTTATACGATGCTCTCCCGTTCACCGTTAAATCACACAGTATCATGTGAGATATCCTATGAAAAAAAGCTCCCTTTTTAAAAGAAAGGGAGCTTTTTATTATTGTATTAAAACGGATCATTTTTCGAGAGATAGGGATAACCGTTATTTTTACCGGAATCTATGATCCATACCGGATCACTTCCTCCAAAGTTCCAGGTTGCATTGGTATAGGTTGATTTGTCTTTCATTTCCGTTACGGGCAAACCGGTCCCACCGTTTGAGTCCGCGATATTTCCCGTTGTCTCCCAGAAACTATTTGTGATGGTTGCACCATCGATGAAGTTACTGCAGAAACCACCGGAGTTTCCCAAGGAATCAACTTCTACAGTGGAATAACAACGGTCTATCGTACTGGAATTTTTCCCGACAAAACCAATAGCACCGCAGAAAACAGGATCAATATCATCATTATTTTTTTCACGTTTCATCCCCCTCGAGAACAGAAATAAGTGTTTATTCAAACAGATTATACATAATCTATATTTCTTAAAAGCCGAGTACTTTATTTCTTTAGAATTATTTTCATTGATGTTTATTTTCTCTTTGATGAATTTTCAGATGTGCTTACTAACAGAAGTGTTCTGAGCAAAGGCCTTTCGACCGAATTTATTCCTTTTATGAATCAAATCCGACGGAGTTTTAAACAAATCAGTCGAAAAAAAGATGGCATAAACACCTCGATGGTTTTAATGCCACCCGACGAAAACTATTTTTTTATTTTCCGTTCAGCGGTTTACAGTTGGTAATTTGATAAGACAGGCTAAAGACCGAGTCATTCAATTAAGTTCTTTCTTTCTAGTCCTCGACAGATATTATCTATCAGCATCTGCTTCTCAAAAGGTTTGGTCATATACTGATCAAATCCCGCATCAACCGCCCCATCCACACTGGATTGCCTGGCATCTGCGGAAAGTCCGAGGATATATGCGGAATGGTCCCCTGACATCCGTCTGATCTCTCTCACGACCTCCGGGCCACTTTTCACCGGTAGATGCATGTCCATAAGAACGATCTCAGGGCGGTGTTCATGATATTTTGATACCGCATCTCCCCCGTCATAGGCCTGCAACACAACGGCATTCGGAAAGTTCCTACCGATAATCGTACTGACAAGCTTTGAGGAGATCAGATCATCCTCTACGATGAGAATTTTCACCTCTGATCGCATGACATTTTCGGCGATGACCACGTCAGTCTTTCCTGATTCCGTCATCTGATGACGTTCATCAATCAGCGGCAACGTCAGGTCAAATCCGAAAGTACTTCCAAACCCCGATTCACTGTTCAGCTTGATGGCAGATCCCATCAATTTAAGAATCTGATCAGAGATGGTCAGTCCAAGCCCGGTTCCGCCGTATTTCCTTGTGATGGACGAATCAACCTGTGTAAACATCTCAAAGATCGTCTCTTGTTTTTCCAAAGGTATACCAATTCCCGTATCGGAAACCTCAAATCTCAGGCTCACTTTCCCTTCAGATTTATCGATGACCTCTGTTATTAATTGGATTTCTCCCTTATCCGTAAACTTGACGGCGTTGTTCAACAGGTTGATGAGCACCTGTCCGAGACGCAGCGGGTCAGTCTCCACGCACAATGGGAGGTCAGAAGCTGTTTTCATCGTAAACGTAAGATGTTTTGCGTCGGCCGCCGGTTTGACAATACTGTAGCTCTTGTCCAGTAGTTCTCGCAGATTTGTATTTGTCTTTTCAAGTTCCAGTTTACCCGCTTCAATCTTTGAAAAATCCAGCACATCCGTTACAAGACTGAGGAGATGACGGCTCGAATGGATCACATTGTTGAGATAGGCCTTCTGTTCATCGTTCAATTCCGTCGAATCAAGCATCTGTGAAAAACCGAGAATTCCATTCAGAGGGGTCCTGAACTCATGACTCATATTGGCAAGAAAATCAGATTTGGCCTGATTGGCTTGATGCGCCTTTCTTTCGCTGAGCAGCAGGGCATCTTTCTGCTCGTTGAGGATGATCTCTCTTTCTTTTATGTTCCTTGACATGGTCTGAAACGATTCTGCGAGCTTGTTTATTTCCTTATACGACTCGATCTGAAGCTCTTCATTATACTTCCCACCCGCCAGTTCATCCGACCAACGAACGAGGGAATTGATCGGCTTCACAAGTGTCTTGGAAAAGTATCTGATTGCAAAGGCACTCGCCCCATAAATAAGTCCCAACGAACAGATAAAAATCACAATCATGATCAGAAATGGGAAAAGGACTTCATCAGCCGGTTTAAAGACAGTAACCACCCAGCCGTTGTGTATGGGAAGGGTACTCCCCAGCATCCGTTTGTCAACATTTCCTGTCGTATAAAGAAACATCCCCGTTACTGATTCACCGTTAAGTGCTTTTTCTATATGTGACAGATGCGCATGATTCGCACCTGATTCGGATTCTTCACCGGTGCAAACCACAACATTACCCTGTCCATCGTACACGATAATATCCGATTCCGTACTGATTCCCTTCAGCATGTCTCTGATTTCCTCAAGATCTATTTGAAGCACAATAGAAAACCCTTCTTTTCTTGAGACAAGATACAATTCTCTTTCACCTGTTTCAGAGGAAATCATCGTATTTGGCCAGATTAAACCACGCACGCTGTCGGTATAAAACGGATAGGCTGAGTAGTCTCTTCCGAGTTCTCCCCCTTCAAACGGAAGAATCACCCTTACCTTTCCGGAGGCATCCAGTATCCGGACACTTTTTATCTTTTCATGTTGTTTCAGATAAGCTTCAAGGAGATTTGTCAACCGTTTATTTCCATTGTTCATAGACTTCAGCAACACCCCTTGCATCAACTCATTCCCCTGAGTAAAAGTCGACTGCTGTACCTCTATGATTTCTGAAACGGTATTCAGCGAATACGTTATCTCATCCGCAACCTGAGTCATATAATTTCCGATACTGACGGCGAGTTCTCTGCTTGACGTGTATATCTCATCCTGCGAATACCTGTACATAAGATATCCAAAAAGGCCTGTAAACAGCACGACAAATGTAAAGAACATATGGGACATCATTTTAAACAAGTCCATTCTGATAGACGGCAATCTTTTTTTCATTCAACTCTCACACTCTAAATCCTTATATGCAAATGATACGGCACTCATCTCGGATTTATCATACCATTTCTGTTTACTTCGGAAATTAATATTTCATTGCTCTTTGTTCAAATTTGAAAACGCAAACGACAAAATCAGTTCCCTTACCGAATCTTTTCCGACCGTCTTTAAACCTTCATTTCTTCCTTTTCCGGCCTATCCATCCGATTTTTCTGAAGACGAGCAGCATAAAAATTGCGATACAGCTCATCACACCGATCAGAATAAAATACCCGTATGAACTTTCAAGCTCAGGTATGTATTTGAAATTCATTCCGTATATACCGGCCAAAAAGGAAAGGGGGATAAACAGGGTAGAAATAATGGTGAGCACTTTCATGATCTCATTCATCCGGTTCCCCTGCATGGTCAAATAGGTGTTCAGGAGTTCTGTCGTCAAGTCCTTCAACGATTCCGTCATATCCACCGTCTGCAGGATATGATCCGACAGATCGCGGAGGTAAATTCTGACCTTATCGGACAACAAGTCAGAACTCTCACGCATCAGCCGCGATATCATCTCCCTTGCCGGCCATATCTCCCGTTTCAAACGGATCAGTACACGCTTGGCATGATTGATCTCATAAACCGTATCAGGATCATATTTCTCGGAAATCATCTCCTCTATCGTTTCGATATAGGCCGATACTTCTTCGATGAGCGGGAAATAGTAATCAAACACGATATCAAGCAGGAGATAGGCGAGATAATCCGCCTTCATCCTGCGGACTATACCGTTCCCGGTTTTAATCCGATCGATAATAGGCTGAAAAAGACGGGAATCATCATATTGAAAGGTAATGACATAATTTGTCCCGCATATCATACTGAGTTGCTTCGATTGGATATCTTCCGTCATACTGAAAGACAGATCCTTTGCTATGACAAAAAAATAATCCTGAAAGAATTCCGCTTTCCCGCGATGCTGCTGATTTAAGACATCTTCAATGATCAGATCATGAATTTTAAAAGCCCTTTTTATGACGTCAAACAGTCGTTCATCACCCAATCCGTAAATATCAATCCACCTGACCTGATCCGATGGAATTTCCGATAGAGCCGTTCCCGACAAAAGCTGCCGATACGCATCCGTGTCAAAAGCATACTCGTTCATCACCACCGAATCACTCATATAATCCGTGATTCTTATTTTCGGTTTTACCATATCCGTATCGATTACGACCTCTCCGGGGGCCATCCCCGCCTTCTTCTTTCCCGAAAACCTTATCTTTTCCATCTATTCTTCACCCACTTTCCTATCTCAAACAGAGTCTTTTCCAGAAAATCGCCACGCCGTTTTTCCCACAGTTTGTCCGTTCCATCAAAAAATACCCTTTCTCGTAAATATAAAATCTCCGTTCATCGGATAAGTCCTCAACGCCTTATATGATCAATCATAACACAGGTTAGCACATTCCAATATCCGTCCAAATTAATAAGTTTCCGGTACCTTTTTCGACGGCCATTTTAAACCGTCCTGTCTAAAACTTTCTTTATCGAATCGATCCGGAGATATCCGCTGTATAAACTCCCTATCCGTATGGCCTGAAAAACCGTTACAATTGGTCTATTTCGATTTAGTTCATCAATTTGATAGAATAGAATATAGATCCATTGAGTTTTATCAAATTGAAATGCTATGCTGGTGAGAAAATGCAGAATAAGGTCGTCAGAACAAAATGCAGACATAAAGGCAAACGGTTTTTTTTGACCGTGCTGCTTTTGCTGACAGCATCCCTTTCTGTATTTGCAGTATACGATAAAACCCTGATAATCAGGGGAGATTATGATTATCCCCCATTTGAATATCTGAACGATGCGGGGGAACCGGAAGGATTCAACGTCGACATATTTCGAGCGGTGGCCAAGATCATGGGGCTCAGATACCAGATTTCGCTTGATACCTGGGAAACGGTCAGAAACGAGATAGAGAACAGACAGGCCGATGTACTCCTCGGGATGTACAAATCCGATGAACGGGATAAACAAGTCGATTTCTCCATCCCACATTTCATTTCCACCTATGCGCTATTCGTCCGTACGGATTCGGAGATCAGCTCACCGAATGATATTTACGGAAAAAAGACGGGCGTGCAGAAAGATGACATCGGTTACGATTATCTGCTTGAAAATGCTATTACGGATGCAATTTATACAAGACCGACCATCCACGAAGTCCTGGAGGAACTGGAAAGGGGAACCATAGAATGTGCCCTGATCTCGAGGTTACAGGGACTCATCATCATAAAGGATGAAGGATTGAGGAACATCAAGCCGGTGGGAAATCCGGTCATACAGAGAAATTACTGTTTTGCCGTTCCGGAAGGCGAAACCGGGCTTCTTTCCGTTTTAAACGAAGGACTCACTATTCTGAAAAATTCCGGTCAATATGATGAGATCTATAATAGATGGTTTGGTGTTTATGAATCGACAGATCTGTCGTGGATAGTCTGGACCGTTTTTTTACTCATCCTGTTATTTTCCGCCTTTCTCGCCGTTATCCTTCTTTGGAACTGGTCCTTAAAGAAAAAGGTACAGGAAAGGACCGCGGAACTCGAAAAGAGCCGTGAAGATTACCGTATTACGCTGAATTCTATCGGAGATGCCGTCATTTCTACAGATCTCAACGGTCAGGTATCGGAAATGAATCCTATGGCGATCATGCTGACAGATTTTTCACCGGACCAATCGGAAAGATACGACATCGGTGAAATCTTCAATATCATCGATCTGAACAAAAATGAACCGGTAAAAAGTCCCATACAGGAAGTGAAAAAGACGGGCAATTCAATCCGTTATAAGGAGGTTGCCCTGCTTTCAAGAAACGGCAACCTATACAACATCTCTTTTATCTGTTCTCCCATCAGAAACAAGCACGAGGAAATAACCGGATTTGTTCTCGTGTTCAGAAATATTACCGAAGAATACAAACAACAGGAGGCTTTACGTAAGCGTGAGGAACAACTCAGAACACTGAGCAACAATATCAGTAACGGATATATCTTTCAGGTTACTACCTCAAAGAGTGGTGCCGATCGTGATTTTCTCTATTTAAGTGAAGGCGTCGAAAAAGTACATGAGATTTCAGCTGAGTCCATCATGAAAGATACAGCACTGATCAACAGTCAGGTTGAATTATCCAATATCCCAGATAGCTCAAGACGAAAAAAAGATGCTTCAATAGAACTCAAGGCTTTTAAAGCGGAATTCATGATCAGAACGCCTTCGGGAAAACACAAATGGCTGCTCGTCAATTCAACCCCGAGAATGTTAAATGCCGATAGGATTCTTTGGGATGGCCTTTGTATCGATATTTCAGAACAGAAAAAGATGGAGAGGGAACTCAAAGAGGCAAAAGATATGGCAGAACGATCGAGCAACGCCAAAACAGAATTTCTGAACAACATGAGTCATGAGTTGAGAACCCCTTTGAATGGGATCCTCGGATTCAGTAAAATTCTTGAAGAAACAAAGCTCGACGAATTGCAGAAGGACTATCTCGGTGTTGTGGTAAAATCCGGAAAACACCTCCTCAACATCATCAAGGATATACTGGACCTTTCAAAGATAGAATCAGACGAAATAGAAATTCAGACAGAAAAGACCGATTTGAGGGAATTGATTGAAGAAACTGCCGAGATCATCAGATTCAAGGCTGAAAAAAAGGGATTGATACTGAAACAGACCATCCCCGAAAATGTACCGGAATCAACGATGCTTGATCCGTTTATCTTAAGACAAATCCTTCTGAACATTCTCGGAAACGCTGTTAAATTCACAGATACCGGCGAGATAGAAATCAGTGTTTTCCTCGTTGACCAGGATCACATCACCGGAAAATCAAAGATTCTGTTTGCCGTAAGAGACACGGGAATAGGGATAAAAAAGGAAAATATTCCTTTAATCACCGAGGCGTTCAGTCAGGAAGATTATTCAAAAACGAGGACCTATGGGGGAACCGGTCTTGGACTCGCCATAACAAAAAGACTCCTTGAAAAGATGGGAACTTCGCTCGAAATAGAAAGTACAAAGGGAACAGGCAGCATTTTCTCCTTCGTGCTGGAATTAGAAATGCCCCAGGATATAGCGAAAGATAGATAGAAAAAGGTCATCCTACCCGGTTCATACGCCAAATGATGACAATATCCCGCCTGCTCGTGATAAAATGATGTGTGAGCAGGCATTAACAATTAAGAGTTGTCGGTCAAGTATACAGACTATGGAGACAACGGAAAGGAACGGGTGATGGTCTTTACGGACAAATGGATAAACTGGTTTCACCGCTACAGTTTAGTTCCCGTTGTACCTTCTTCGCCAATGAGTTAAAAACTATCGTATATGATTTGTCTATCATTTCCCGCAACACATCATCAGGTGTCGAACCATCGAGATAAACAGAATTCCAATGGTCTTTGTTCATATAATAACCGGGAATGATATCTTCATATTGATTGCGAAGAAAATCTCCATCGGAGGGAAGCAGTTTCAACGTAATGATGGGTCTATTTGTTTGATCAGTTCCCTGTAACGCAAACATCTTTCCGCCTATCAGGTATTTTGTCGCGTTCCATTCCACTTTAAACTCTTTCGTTGCACCTTGCTTTGCAAGACAATAGGCTTCAAGCCATGAATACTTCATAACCCCCCCCTTTTTTCAACGTCTTGTGTCAAGTCTGTCAGCACATCTTTCTACAAAGGCCATCGGCATCATGGATTTCTCCGAAGCGGCCCGTGCCGTCATTCCCGATGATAGCAGCCTTATAACAACGGCTTCCATAGATTCAGACACTTCGATAACGTGCTCATCAGGATCAAGGAAACGGATGGTACGTTGTCCCCACGTTGCCTCCTGAAATTCGGTAAATTGCTTTATATCCGCATTCTCTTCTATCCTTTTGACAAAATCATCGAGATCATCCTCTTCAAAGTAAAGCTCAAAGCAATGCCCATCGTTCCCCCCTGCGGGTGCATCATTTGTAAATGCATTCCATTGCTCCCGAGTCATCATGGAAAAGCCACCGGCAAAAACGACATAATTTCCCAGATCTTGAACAATTTCCTCATACAGAATATCATGGTAAAACCTTTTACTGCTTTCAATGTCATTAACAATAATCATAGGACTGTGAAATTTCATATCCGCATTCTCCTTTCATAGATAAACAGGCAAAGTTTCTCTCTTCCTGTATTTAAATTGTATCAGATCTTTTTCAGCCTGTCATTGTAAAAATCGGACTTATTTTTTCGGTACAGCGTGGGAGATAGCGTCGAAAGCTCCGAAAAATCATGGACAAAGTGGGAGGCATCAAAATAGCCAAGCCTGTAAGCGATCTCTTCTATTGAAAGGTGAGTTCGTTTAAGCATTTCAGTGGCTTTTTTGAAGCGCTTGATCCTGAGATAAGTTTTACCCGATACCCCCACAAACGCATACAAATATCTGTTTATCTGCCGGGTGGAATAATTACTGTCGGCGGATAATTCGTTCACTGACGTGCTAATACCGGAATTCTGAAACAGGCTTAAAACACTTCGACCAGTAGACAATGTGTCCTTTCGCTTATCCAGCAGATCCAAAAAATAATAATCCAGAGCAGATATCAATTCATCTGCCGTATCCATATGCCTTTCAAAGATCTGTCTTAACGCGTGGTAGAGAAGCTTATCGACTTCGTCGAGAAAAATTTTCCTGTTGAGGAGTTCATGGTTGTTTCGATAGACAAGACGCGACAAGCCACCCGGTAGAAACTCTATAAAATATCGTCTGAATACATCCCGTTGCCTGTTCTCAGTTCTGGTGATCCGGTTAAAGGGTCCCCAAACCGTCATGTCCAGATCGTTCCGAAATTGATTGACGATTATTGATCCCCCCAAATCCGGAATGAACAACGGAGATATGGACGAAAAATCCATATGTTGAATGGAGTAATAGGAGATATACGTGGATAATTCTTTGTGAGGCAGATAATAACTGAAAAACCTATCACGTTTAAGTAATTGCAAATTCGCACCTCTCCTCTCTTTCTCTATTCTTACGGCTCAACACTTCTATTGTACCCGTTTCATCGGAAATTTTTCCATGTTAAGCAAAAAAATAGTATTTCAAAACTGGAAACTGTTCCAGCTGATAATCTCGGAAAGAAAAGATTATCTTATCAATAAACTGGAGACAGTTTGATGATATAATGACAATAAGAGCGGCTGAAGAAAACATTGCATTGCTTTATTTATGACTTCCATGAGTTTTTCAGCAGACTCTGCAATAGAAAAGTGGAACTGATTAAATAGTGAAAAGCTCCATCTTAATATAGATAACGAAAGAACCTGGAAGAACTATTCAGTGATTTTATCCGTGGTTTAGTGTATGCAAAAGATTGTCGTGAAAGAGGTCATTATGATACGAAAAAGAATAAAGGTTGCTGCAGTACAGATGGCGGCAGAACTTGCCGAACCGGATCAAAACTATCGTCATGCATCACGACTGATCAAAGAGGCATTTAAAGGGGGAGCGGAGCTCGTACTTTTGCCGGAAATGTTTAATACGGCGGTTGCCTATCACCCAAAGATGCTGGAAGCCCTGTCTGTTTCCGGAGAGAAGCCCTTAAGGTTTCTTTCGGATTTGGCCCGGGAACACGATGGGATCATTGGAGGATCTTTTCTTCAGTATGACGGAGACGACGTATATAACACTTTTCATCTGGTATTTCCCAATGGGGAGCGGTATACGCACAGGAAGGACATGCCTACCATGTGGGAAAATTGTTATTATACGGGCGGGGATGATGATGGCATCCTCAATACACCGATAGGCAATATAGGGATTGTCCTTTGCTGGGAGATGATCCGGGCACAGACGGTCAAACGACTAATAGACAAAGTGGATTTTGTTCTGGCCGCCTCATGCTGGTGGGGAACCCCTGTAGATCTGGAACAGCGTCAGCTGGATCTCAGAAACAGAAACATCCTGGAGCAGGCCCCCATCACCTTGAGTCAGTTGCTCGGTGTCCCCGTGATTCATGCCTCTCATGCGGGAACTTTTGACGGCTACAGACCACCGGAAGAAAAAGAACTGAAGAGAAGGCAGTATCTCGGGGAAACAAAGATAGTGGATGAACTCGGTAGAGCCAAGTGCCGTTTACGGGCTGAGGACGGTCCCGGGATATTGGTTTCTGAAATAGAACTTCGGAAGAATTCATCCCGTGTGGATTGTGAGCAGCTGCCCTTCTGGCTTCCACAAATTCCGGAAGAGATCATGAAGGCGTGGAAAGAACAGGGGGAATACGGAAGACGGTATTATCGGGAAACGACAAAACCCTATTTGCAAAGACAAATTGGTGATAATCCGTAAAGTTATTCATCACATTTACATCGGAAAAATTAACCCATACTTTCAAAAACTCACCCTGTTTTTTCCGGCCTTTTTTGATCGATACATCATGTCGTCTGCTTTTTTCAAGAGGTCTTCGCTGTTCATTTTATCGGAAAAAGAAGTAAGCCCGGCACTGATTGTGATCTTGTTCTCTATTTCGATATCTTTGATCAGCCGATTAACGAAGATTTTTGCCCCATTAAAATCATCGCTGTGAATGATGACCAAAAATTCATCACCACCGATTCTGGCAAGGTAGTCGTTTTTTCGTATATTGTTTTGAATGGTTCCACAGACATCTATCAGCAATTGATCTCCTGCCGCATGGCCTTTTGTGTCGTTGACTTGTTTAAAATTATCGATATCGATAAAGATGGCATATTTATCGGACAGTTCTTCTTTTTCAGCCGAATGATACATCGTATTCAGGGTATCCGTTATAAAACGCCTGTTGTACTGCTGTGTCAACGGATCGTGAGTGGACAGTCTGGTGATTTTTTTACGCTCATAGCGGTACAAATTTGACATGACAATAACTGTGATGGCAATGGCCGCTGAACTGAAGACAAAACTGATGATGAGATCGAGATAATGCTCCTCCATAGCGGAAAACTGATGAATAAATTCCGGATTGTACGCCTCAAAAATCATCAAAACAGTCAACTGCAGGATGTACAAGGTAACGATTACTGTTCTGGTTTTTCCCTTCAGTAAAATAACGGAATAAACGATAAACAAAAAGGCAAAATAATGAAACCCCCCGTCAAAACCCATATTGGTCAACCACATAAAGGGAGTGAATACAAAATTGTTATACAACGTGAGGTAAAGAATACCGGGAGTTGGTTTTCCTTTTTTGTACAAAAAATAATAAGTGAATAAGCTCAACAGCGCGCCTGCAAAAGGAAGCAGCCATGTAATGGGGGAAAGGCCAAGCAGAATATTCAGAACCCCGGAGATGAAGTACATGCCTACACCTGCCGTGAAAAAAACAAGATAAAACACTTCGGAAAAATCTCTTTCCTGTGCGAGTCTCATGAGTTTTTGATTTATTTTTTCAATAAAGCCCAAAATCGTCAACCCCTTAAAAATATTCAGATTTA
>DAINPP010000058.1:0-16993 GCA_036743375.1 Thermotogae bacterium
TCGGATTCGATTGAGAACAACGTGGCCTTGTCCGAATCGGTTGACCACCGGCAGTTAAAACAGGCCTTTGAAAAATCATCCGTTGATTTTCTTTCAGGAGAGCATACCGTAAAAACGCAGCTGGATAAAAAGGGACAGCCGCTTTCAGGTGGTCAGCAGAAGCGTATCAATCTGGCAAGGGCCTTTTATCACGATTCAGATGTCCTCATTCTGGATGAACCAACGGCTTCACTCGACAAAGAAACAAAGTCAAAGGTGCTTGAAGCGATAAAGAAAGAAAAGGAAAAGAGACCGATTATTCTCATCACACATGACAGGGAAACGTATGCCATTTGCGACCGGATGCTGTAACCCTTCTGCGGTATAAATGTTAAAACAAACAACACACATCCATAAGAACCACTGAAGATTTTATCGATCAACAGTGGTTCTTGTTTTTTTATTTGTTTTGTTGTTTCAAAGAGACGTAATGTTTTTGATATACTATAACGATGTAAGTTTTAACAAATATCGAGGGGGATTACTCAAATGAAAACGGTCAAGCCTGCCATTTCTTTTCAGGACGTATCCAAGACTTTCAGGATCAGAGAAAAGGGGTTCAAAAGAGACATGAAGGCAATAACAGCTGTCAATCAGCTGTCTTTTTCCGTCTCTCCCGGCGAGATTCTGGGATTGATTGGATTAAACGGTTCGGGAAAGACGACGACGATCAAAATGGCATGTGGCGTGATGAAACCGGATTCTGGTGAGATTCTGTCAGATGGGGATAATCCTTTTAAACGAAAAAAATCGTATTTACAGAAGGTTTCTCTGGTGATGGGTCAGAAAAGCAGACTGGATCCGGATCTTTCGATTCTGGATGCCATTCTGATGTATGCCTCTTTTTACGGGATTTTACCCGCTGAGGCTGTCAGACGGGCAGGTTATTTTGCGGAGATCATTCAGCTGCAGGAGACTGAATTGAAAAAACAGGTCAGGAAGCTCTCTCTCGGACAGCGTATGAAGGGAGAATTAACCCTTGCCTTTATCCATAATCCCCGAATTATCTTTCTGGATGAACCAACACTGGGTTTGGATTTTTTGACGCAGAGAAGGATTCGGGCTTTTTTGAAACGGTATTGTGAGGAACAGCAGGCAGCCATGATCCTGACGAGTCATGATATCGATGATATTGAAACGCTGTCAGACAGACTTTTATTAATCGACAGGGGAACAAGGCTATTTTATGGCACAAGAAGTGATTTAAAGAAGTTGATTCCCGCCCACTCAATTATCAGCTTTGATTCGGATAGGCAGGTTGAAGCTGTGTTAAAGGAGGTTCTCTGGCACAGGAATGACAATGGTTATCGTGTGGAGATTGGTTCAGAGGCAACACAAGCCTTCATTCAGAGACTTCTGAGGGCTGAGGTTGTTATTGAAAATCTGACGATTCATGATATAGGCCTGGAATCTCTGATTGAAGAAGTATTCAAGGTGGGAAGTGATGTTTAAGGCCGTTTTGAAAACACAATACAAACGCTATGCCATGTACCGGATTTATTTTCTTTCGGATCTGGCGGGCGGTGTTGTTCTTCCCGTGTTGATCAATATTCTTTTCTGGTACGGGATCACTGAAACGAATGTGATTGCTTATGATTTTTCAAATCTGATTCAGTACATCATCATGGCGAATCTGATTCTGTCCCTGACGACCGTTAATGTTGAAGGCAAATTGACCGCACATATTCGCAGCTATAAACTGGCCCAGCAATTGTTACTGCCCGTTGTTTATCACAGAAAGCTCTTGATGGAAACGGTTTCTGAAAAGCTGATCCGTTTTGTTTTCATCTATCTGCCGCTGGTACTGGTGCTGTTGTTTGTTTCCAGCAGGATAAATGTGTTCTTTTTCATTCTAACTTTACCGTCAATCTTTTTTTCATTCATGCTGAATCTGCTGTTTTCCGAGATCATTGGGGAACTTTCTTTTTGGCTTACGGAAACCTGGGGGATATCGGCTATAAAAAATCTGGTCTTTTCTGTTTTTGCCGGGGCACTTTTTCCACTGGATCTTCTTCCCGCTGATATATTGAATGTTTTCAGATGTCTGCCCTTTCAATATATGAGCTTTGTTCCAGCAAAGATTGTATTTGCAGAAGTTTCGATTCCATTCATCTTTGAATCGTATTTTATATCAGCTGTCTGGTGTTTGCTGTTATTTGGAATAGAGCGGGTGATCTGGTTTGCCGGTCTTAAAAAATATGAGAGTTGTGGTGCATAGAATGAATCTTGTTATTCAATCGTTGATCTTTTCAATGAAAAAGGGTACGAAGTACAAAATCAATACGTTCAGCTGGTTTGTTGCGGATATTGCACTGTATTCATCTGTGTTTCTGCTTTATCTGCTGCTGGGGTTGGGGCTGGATAATTTCGGGGATTATTCAAAAGCGGAAATGCTGTTGTATATCTCTACTTATTCACTGGTGAACAATCTCTATGCCGTTCTTTTTTCAGAAGGTGTATCTGCTTATTCGGAAAATATCATGAACGGTTATTTTGTGTATGATCTGTTGTTGCCGAAACGTGTCCTTTTTTCGACGGTTATGAAGACGATCAACTTTCCACCGCTCCTGTCGACTCCTTTTCTCATTGGGATTAACGTCTGTTTATTGCTGTCTTATTCACTTTCTACTTCAGTGGTTGCACTGTATATTCTTTCCCTGATAGCCGGTGCCTTTTCTATTCTGTTTCTGTTTGTCATTCTGTATACTTTTCAGCTTTTTAAGGTCCGGACGGCCGTTTTGTCGGGTCTTGTGCTGGACATGCTGGAACTCTCGGAAAAACCGGACAGTGTTTTTCCAAAAAAGGTTCGGGATTTCTTTACTTTTATCATTCCCGCCTTTCTGATGAGTGCCCTGCCGTCAAGAATTGTGTTGGATAGAATTTCAGTTTTTGAGTTGTTATGGGTGTTTTCTGCCCCGTTTTTTCTGTATGGCCTCTTTCGTCTGGTGTTCTGGTGGGGGATCAGGAAATATGAATCCGAGGTGGAGTAATAAAAGCCTTTTTATAGAAGTTGTTTAAATAGGGATTTACGGCGTCTTTGGGTTTTGGAAGAGAATCAAAAGATAGATAGAAAAAATTAAAAGTAAGAAAATTTAATTAAAACAGTTTGATTTATTAAAAGAAAATGATATAATAATGTGTTGAAGATTCTTCAACGTAACCTTTTAAAATAGGATGTGAGCCGTGAGCGATCGTTGAATGATTAGAATGGGATTTAGCCTTTCTTAAAAGACAGAAGTTAATGAAAAGTGAATCAGCTTTTTTATCGGGCAGTTTGTGTCATGAGTGATTTTGATCTCTGACATGTTTGCTTTTGTCTTTGAGCGTTATTCAACGAGCGTCAACAAAATCATACTATTTTAAAAGGATGGAGATCATGAAATACTTCAAATATATAAAAAAACCTACGATTATCGAAATTGTCTTTTCTTTCTTTTATTCATTTGCCATTGCCACCATTCCATATCTTAACAAGCAACTTTTTGACACGGTAGAAACCGGGCAGTATGCCCAGCTCTGGAAGCTTGTTCTGTATTATTTGATAGCCATATTTGCCAGTTCATCTCTGCAGTATATTTCACAGGCCAGCAGCTGGCAGCGATTGACGGATCTTCATCTCGCGGTGAAAGATATTCTATTCAAGTCCTTTCTCGGTTATTCGCATTCGAGCTTTCGGGAAAAGAGTGTCGGCGAATACGTGTCGATGATAGAAAATGATGTCAATGCGCTTGAAGAGACACGGATTGAAGGGATAGTGGATATTGTTAAATCTGCTCTCATGCTGATTGTTTATGCGGTAGCCATGATTTTATTCGTCGATCTGAGAATCGCCGTTGTTGTGATGGTCGCCTCGCTTGGGAGTGCGCTGGTCCCCAAATTGATCGCAAAGACACTCGCGGCACGAAAGAAAAAGTATCTTGAGGATCTGGGGATGTATATGAACTATACGACAGATTTTTTAAATGGCCATGCCTCTTTGAACGTTGATTCAAAGAAAAAGGTGACAAAGGAGTTTGAAAAACATCTGTATCAGCAGGAACAGTCCAAATTATCGTTTGGGAAATTCAAGACACTCACCAATGTGACCAACGGAACCGTCATGGATATCATCAGTCTGTCAGCGTTTATCATGGTGGGGTATCTACTGATTAAAAAAGAGATTACAATAGGGGCCGGAGTGGCCACATTCGGCTATATTGAGAATTTTATCTATCCCATTAAATATATTCTGAATGATATCAACGCCCTGAGTGCCGGAAGGGAAGTGGAGAAGAATATCCATCAGGTCATCTCCGAATCCGAGGCAGAGTCGACAAACAGGATTGAATATGGCCCCCCTCAGTCCATCGAATTCAGAGATGTCAGTCTGAAGAGGGGCGAGTTCCGCCTTGAACGATTTAATTATACGTTTGAAGCCGGAAAGAAATATGCCATCGTGGGTCATTCCGGTTCCGGGAAATCTACTCTGCTTTCCATGATTCGGGGGGAAGTCCTTCCGGACAGCGGTGAAATTCTGTTGAACGGGAAACCGGTTGAGGAGGCTTCCATCAAGAAGGTCCTTTCGGGGATCAACCAGCAGGATCATGTTTTTTTTGGAGACTATCATGCCAATTCTTCCCTGTTTGACACGTACAGTCCGGATTATGACAAGATTGAAAGGTGTTTTAACGGAGATGTCATCAGCCGGATCAAGTGTGGATCGGACAGCCGTCAACTGAGCGGTGGTGAACAGAAGATTCTGCTGCTGATGAGAAGCCATGCCTCTGAAAAGGAGATCATTCTGCTGGATGAAGTATTCAGTGCCATTGATTATGTGAACAGAGAGGAGGCGAAGCGTTTCATCTTTGAATCCAACGCATCCCTCTTTATCAGTGTGACACACGATTTATCCGAAGAAAATCTGGGTTATTACGATGAAGTGCTTTGGATGGAAAGTGGTAAACTGCTTTCACACCCTATTGGATGAAGAATCTGTTTTTCCCTTCTGATTTTGCTTTATAAGCGGCTTTATCCGCTCTTTTCAGGAGTTTGATGATATCGTCGTCATCTGTTCTTATACGGGTTGCCCCACTGCTGATACCGTAGTGAAATTTGTGGATTCCTGTCAGTACCGGCAGGAGTTCACCTTCCGTTCCCTGAAAGATGATGGCGAATTCATCCCCACCCCATCTCGCAACGATATCTTCCGGTTTTATCTGTTTTTTGATATGTTCAGATAGCTCGATGAGGATCCTGTCACCGATATGATGTCCTTTTTCATCGTTGATGATCTTGAAATCGTCTATGTCTATGAAGATGAGATACTGCACGGTTTTTAAGTCCCCTTGATTCTGTATGGCCTTATCGATGAAAAGGTCGAACGATCGACGGTTATACAGATTGGTGAGGGGATCGTGATGGACAAGATGATCCAGTTTCTTTCTTTCGGCCCTGTAGGCATCGGCAAATATTCTTATGAAGAGATATCCGATGAAGAGTGTTACAGGAATCTGAAACAGTCTGTCGAAGAAGACGATGATCGGATCATAGCGTTTCAGCAATTCGGGGTAATAGAATTCCACGATCAACAATATCATAAAAACGGCTATCTGAGAACAGATGAAGATAATACGGGGCCTCCCCATGTAGAAGAAACAGGTGCAGATCATCAGGAGAAAGAAATACGCGATGATACTGTTGGTACTGCCCCCTGAATCAAACCAGCTGTAAGGAAGAAAGAAAAAGGTCAGGAAGATGATGAAAAAGGTCTTCCAGAACGTTATCGACTGTTCTTTTTTCAGAAAGAAAAAGGTGATCAGTGAAATGGAAACCAGGGTCAGCCACTTGATATTTATTTCTAACGGAAATCCTAAGATGAGGTTTACAACGATACTGACAACGGATAAAACGGTGAGTAATATCAGGAGGTTCATATACACTTTATGAGTTAATTCATCTTTGCTTCCGTTGGGAGAGTCCATTCCTCAGCTCCTGTTTAAAATCCTGAGACCACCGTGTCATCAGTTTTATTTATCTTAGTTCTGAACCGATTTTACCATATACAATTTTAAAATAAATGAATTTTTATGTTTTCAAACGATTGTCGGTAGATTTTGTTCCTCGGAATCCCACCGGCAAATAAAAAAAGATAAATTGATTTTTTAAAATTAAGTATCATAAATCGACTGAAGTTCGTCTAATTAATAACCGATACAAAAAAGATGATGTATCTGTTACGTAAGATTGTTATAATATGCCACAAGACAATCACGATAGGAGGGATTATATGACATTCAGGATTAAGAGCATCAAATGGAAAATTATGATATGGATTGTTATTACTGCTGTTCTGACACTTGGCATCTTAGCACTCTCGATCTTTCTGATGGTAGGTAATACGGTAGGAACAATGGTTGAGAACAATGCAAGGGAAATTGTCATGGGAAAATCCGCTGAAGTTAGCCAGTGGATTGAGACGCAGAAAAAGTCAATAGAGATATTGGCAAGTACCAGTGAAATTAAAAGCCTGGATTTTGATGAGGCTGCGGCTTATTTTAATGAACGACTGGATGTTATCGGAAGAGAGTTTGAAAATGTCTTTCTTGTGGATAAAACCGGAAAGGGAAAGGTACAGAATGGTTCTGCTCTCGATATCTCTCAGCGAGACTATTTTAAGGCGGTGATGAGCGGGAGTCTGTTTGCACTGTCCAATCCTGTTTATTCGGCGATAACCGGGAACCCTATCTGTGTCATTGCCTATGCCGTCAAGGATGATTCTGGAAAGACGATCGGGGCTGTCGGCGGCTCCATCACACTTGAGACCATCTCACAGATAGCTGAAAAAGCATCTCTTGGCGGAATGGGATATGGATTTATCGTCGATGGGAACGGACTTCTCGTAGCGCATAAAGATAGGGATATTGTCATGAAACAAAATTTACTCGATACGGATTCCATTGGCTATGAAAACCTTGAAGAAGCTGGGAAGAAGATGCTTAACGGTGATACCGGTGTGGAATTGATTGTGACACCGGATGGGATCAGAGAGTTGGTAGTTTTCAATCCGATCAGAAACACACCGAACTGGTCTTTTGGAATTGCCGTTGACTCGAATGAGATTAATGCCGATACAAATAATATCCTTTTATTCGTTCTGTTGATCGTGCTTGTCATCGCAGGTGTCTTTCTTGCTCTGAGTTATTTCCTCGGAATGATTATCAGCAAACCGATTAAATCCCTTGCCGTTGATGTTGAGAAGTTTGGTCAAGGGGATCTGACGGTATCGTTTGATGTGAAAACCGGTGATGAAATCGGAATGATGGCAGATTCTCTCAAGATCATGGGAAGCAGTCTGAGAGAGGGAATGATAGAGATCAACAAGGCAACTGAAAATGTCAGCCATTCGGCACAGGATTTATCGGCCATGGCAGAAGAAGGGAGTGCTACTTCGGAAGAATTGACGTCTCAAGCGGAGACTGTCGATTCAAATGTTCAGAACACCTCAGCGTCAATAGAAGAAGTTACTTCCGGTGTACAGGAGGTTGCCGCGAGTGCGCAGGATGTCTCGAACAATTCCAACGCTCTCGCAGAAGAGATCAATGCCACACAGAAAGCCGTAAAGAATGGTCAGAAGATTCTCGACTCACAGAGCAGACAGATTGTTGCCGTGACCGATGAAAATAAAAATGCCACCGAACTCGTTACAGCCGTTGCGGAGAAGGCAAATAACGTCCAGACAATCGTCAATACGATTTCTTCCATAGCGGAGCAGACAAACCTCCTTGCTTTGAATGCGGCTATTGAGGCGGCAAGAGCGGGAGAAGCCGGGAAAGGATTTGCCGTGGTGGCGGATGAAATAAGAAAACTGGCAGAAGAGAGTAAGAAAGCCTCTTCGAATATCGCCAATATCCTGAATGAGATAGATGAGGGATCCGATAAGGCAAATGAAGCCGTGAAAAAGACAACTCAGTTGTTTAACGCCTTTGAAGAGGGTGAAAAGAGACTTCTTGAAGAATTTAACAGTATTTCCGAATATATGGACAACGTTACCAATCGTGTTGAAACGCTCATGGGAACTGCGGAAGAACAAAGTGCCTCTTCTGAGGAGATGGCCTCTGCGATGGATACATCGGCCAAATCAATGACGAGTGTATCGGAGCAGATGGAGGAGATTACAACCGGTGTCAGACAAGTTGCTGAATCCTCTGAACGGATGAATCAAACCGCAGAGGAATTGAATTCGCTTGCGGATCAATTGCATGATCTTGTGAAAAAGTTTAAGGTGTAAGTGTTCAGATGGAAAGATAAAGTGATGAAATGAGTATGCTAACGAGGAAATGTGCTGAAAATAGCCATTTCCTCGTTTTTTTAGCGGAGGAATCAATCGTCCTTTTACAGATGAGAGGTGGAATGTTATAATGCGATTGAATCGGGGAAGAGTTGACGATATGGATACAAACAGACTGGGGGGATCAGAATAAAGAAGAAGATGGATGAACTGTCGGAAGAACTTTCAAGGGAATTTTTCGGTAAATTTATACGGGATATGCATTTTCTGCTGACGTACGAACTGCATTTTTTGGTTAAAGTGATCAGGGAAGCCTATCCGGAACTGCTGTCGGAAGAAATGCTCGCCCACTTTGACAACCTGCCTTATTTCCTGCATCATCCGGTCAAGGAGTCGCACGGAATGTTCTTTGTCAAGAACAGATACATAGAAGTACGGGAAGATGATACGGGAGAGATACATTTTGAAATGGACAAGGCGCTGGCCGTTTATGTGGTGGAGGACTTAAAGGACCTGATCGATGAATCCGTTGAAAACGACGTGCTGTTGTATTTTTTAACCGCCTTATCCAACCTTTACGGCTGTTTTTCGGTTCAGCAGTTCTTAAGGGTATGGGATCGGTACAACAGGCGGCCTCTATCCGGGGAAAAGGTCATAAGGATCTGTCAGCATTTTAACAGACAGAAATACCCCTTCCGGTACGAACAGGACTATATCGTTCATGAAATTCTGCGAACCGTTGAATTGGAAGAAATGCTGGAATTGGTTGCGGAGAAGCCCTATTATTGTCCAACAGCCGATGAGATCAGCTTATACACTTCGGGAATCATTGATAAAACAGCCGAAGCCTATATTCGAATGGCCGATTATCTGCACAATCATCCCGGTGGATTGAATCCGGAGAACCTTGAAGGTTTGATAGAAAATATCGGCTATGCGCTGAAATACAATTCCAGTTATGCAAATATCCGTAAAATCCTCGAATTGATGGCGTATCGCTTTGAAGATGATCGGGTGGAACAGGTGTTTAGTGAAATCATTCGCTATTCGACGGTGAATACGAGAAAATGGATCAACCGGGGCTTTATGGATGTGGAAGTGGAATAGACCGGATCAGAGGCTATTCCTTTTGCTGAAACCTTATTTTGGAGTGATGGAACATTATGGCAGAAAAAAAAGAAAACAGAGAGCAGATCACTGTGTGGTTTTTACCTGAAGGCTTTCACGTTGAGGCAAATATCGATTCGACTGTTCAGGGATTGAAACTACTTCAATCGGATAAATACAGAGGATTGTGGCAACTTGGTTTTCTGCCGCGTCAGGAATGGTTTACCCCCGTAATCGATTTTTTACATGCAATCAGCGATAAATTGATTACCCGATTGATAAGACATCCGGGTATAGAAATAGAACGGGAAGCCGTAACGGTTGATCTCGAAGATGATGAATTAAGCCGGTTACTGGAGGAAGTCCCGTTTGCGATTGGCAGTGAGTATGTTGATAGTGACTGGATTGTTGAACTCTGGCAAAATCTTCTCACCATCTTCAAGACTGAGATCAGTGATTTTAACGGTAAAGTTGCCCTGTATTTTGCTCAGAAGAATTCAAACATTCATCTTGCAGACAGGATTTTCTTTCATCTCGTGGAAAATGAAGAACCCGATTTTCCCTTTGCCTTTATGGCCACCTATTCAAAGAAAAAGCCGCGCAGTCAAAAAACACTGCACACGCCACTTAAAAAGGCCTTAATCGAATTTAAAGATGATGAGAAAAAGTTGATCAGTCTGATGGGTTCCGTCGTGAAAAGCGCCGATCAGAGCTCTTTTATTTCAGAACTGATGGAAAGCGGGGAATTGTTCTCACCGATCAAATTGACGAGTGATGAAGCCTATACCTTTTTACGGGAGATTCCACTTTACGAGGCGTCGGGGATTATGTGCCGGGTTCCGAATTGGTGGCGGAAAAAAAAGAACGGTTTGAAGATCTCCGTTCGGGTTGGGGATGACATGCCGTCAAAGGTAGGACTCAATGCCCTGTTGTCATTCAAACCTCAGTTGTTTGTCGGAGATTCCGAGATCGCGGAAGAGGATCTCCGGGAATTCCTTCAACTGTCTGAAGGGTTGATAAGATATAAGGGAAAATGGGTTGAAGTCAACCATACAAGATTAAAAGAGGCCTTGAAGGCCTTCGAAAAAATCCGGCAAAGATCCGGAAATGATTTACTTACACTTGCAGAAGCCATGCGACTTGAACTGAACGGCCCACAATCGCTTGGACTCGACAAAATCGATACCGAGGTGACGGTGTCAAACGGGGAATGGTTCAGGGAGATGCGAAACAGACTCACAAGACCTGAAAATGTCAGGGGGGATGATCCCGTTTCTACTTTTACCGCCACTTTGAGAGAGTATCAGAAAAATGGGTACAATTGGCTTCAAAACATGGCGCATTTTGGCTTCGGTGCCTGTCTTGCTGATGATATGGGACTTGGAAAAACAGTACAGGTTATCGCGCTGCTGGAATATATCCGGACACAGGAAGGGGGTAGTGCCTTGCTGATTCTACCGGCTTCTCTGATTGGAAACTGGCAGAAGGAAATCGAGAAGTTTGCACCCCGTATGCCTTACAGGATCCTTCACAAGAGTGCGATGAAAAACGGAGAGACCCTCAAGGTTAATGAGGACATTTTCCTGCATATTACGACCTATGGGATGGCGAGACGACTCGAACTATTTAAAGGAAGAAAGTGGGATGTTTTGATTCTTGATGAGGCACAGGCGATCAAGAATCCTGGAACAAATCAAACGAAATCCATCAAGGAAATAGAGGCAACGATGAAGATTGCGATGACCGGCACCCCTGTTGAAAATCATCTATCCGATTTGTGGTCACTGTTTGATTTCCTCAACCCTGGACTGCTTGGGACTCAGACTGAATTCGCCAGGTTTGCAAAAGGCTTGAAAACCGATTTGACGGGATATGCCAAGCTGAGAAAGATGATTCAGCCATTCCTGCTCAGGCGTTTGAAGACGGATAAACGAATCATTTCCGATCTGCCGGATAAAATTGAAGTCAATGAATACGCTACGATGACCAACAAACAGATTGTCCTGTACACAAGGCTGTTGAAGGATATTGCCAAAAAGATTGGAAGAGTGGATGGGATCAATCGGAAGGGACTGGTTTTGTCCAGCATTGTGAAGTTTAAGCAAATTTGCAATCATCCGGATCAGTATCTCGGGAAAGAGGACTATCTGCCGGCATCAAGCGGGAAATTCCTGCAGTTGGGAGAGATTTGCCGGACGATTTATGACAAACGGGAACGCGTACTCGTTTTCACACAGTTCAGAGAGCTGACGGAACCCATTTCCGCTTATTTGAGTGAAATCTTCGGGAGACAGGGTTATGTACTACATGGCGGAACATCCGTCGGGAAGAGAACGGAAATGGTGGAAGCGTTTAACTCCGAACGCTATATTCCCTACATGGTTCTCTCGTTAAAGGCCGGGGGAACGGGGCTTAATCTGCCGGCTGCCAATCATGTGGTACATTTTGACCGGTGGTGGAATCCAGCGGTTGAGAATCAGGCGACAGACCGTGCCTTTCGTATCGGTCAGCAGAAGAATGTTGTCGTGCACAAGTTTGTCACGAAGGGGACGATTGAAGAGAAGATTGATGCCATGATCAACGACAAGCGAAAATTGGTGGAAGATGTCCTGAACATTGACGATGAAAAATGGATTACGGAACTCAGTAACGATGAGCTGATGGAGATGTTCAAATTGGGTGGTGTTTGACATGGATGAAAGATTTAAAAAATATCAGACGGTAGCCGAACGAAGACAAATGGCGAAGAATTCTACTGAAAGGTTAAAAAAGAGAAAAGATTCTCTTGAGCCGGTCGTCATAGAAGGGAAAAAACTGGCCACCAACTGGTGGGGAATGGCGTGGAATCAGAATCTTGAGCGTTATGCCGATTATACCAATCGTATCGGCAGGGGAAGGAGTTATGTCAGGAACGGTTCCGTTATCGACCTCAAGATCAACAAAGGCCTCGTTACCGGTCTTGTTCAGGGGAGTCGGAAAACACCGTACAAGGTTTCCATAACGATAGAAACGCTGAGTGTGGAAAAGCGGGAACAGATCGTTCAACTTTGCCATAACCGGATTGCCTCCCTTGAAAGTTTAATAGACGGAAAGTTCCCCGAAGAATTGAAGGTTCTCTTTACAGAAAAGGCGTATGGTCTGTTTCCGTCACCCGAAGAGATAAAATTTTCCTGTTCATGTCCGGACTGGGCCAGTATGTGTAAACACGTTGCCTCGGTCCTGTATGGC
Source organism: Thermotogae bacterium (assembly GCA_036743375.1). Taxonomy (GTDB): domain Bacteria; phylum Thermotogota; class Thermotogae; order MWEM01; family MWEM01; genus DAINPP01. The sequence goes on from DAINPP010000058.1 coordinate 12,641, forward strand.
ATCGGCAGTCGTCTCGATAAGAATCCGATGCTTTTCTTTGAGCTCAGGGACTTGGATGGTACCGCACTGATTAAAAAATCAATGGAAAAGCGTTTGAATAATATGTTGAAAAATGCCCATTTGAAAAGCAAAAGGGCCATTGACGAGAAAGATGTCTTTGATCTGTTTGGTATTTAGTTTTATCATGATTTATGATTGCACTGAAAAAACAGAAATCTATCGAAACTATCTACCGTATATTGTATATACAGAATCTTTAAAGTGCTTTATATGTTATATGACAGAGCAGGATGTTCGTTTTTTCAGGGGAATCATGATTTATAAGATTTCCTTGCTTCAAAGAATATAATCAAAATCAAATAATATCACTCTACTCTAAATAACTTTCGATGATGCATTTTATAAGCATGCAACTTCATACTGCTTCAAAAGCCTAATACAGTTTTTTTTTCTTTATTTCCCCCTTACATGGAGAGTAAGGAAATTAAGAATAATTTGAGCTGCGATGATAATGGAAAGTTAACTTGACATTGGCCGGGTTTTATGATAAATTATGGTTGGAAAGTGTGCTTTACATTATAGAATTAGAAGGGGTAAAGTTTGAAAAATTATCTGGAACAAATCAGAAAGAAGAGGGGAATCACGCAGAATGAACTCGCTGAGATACTAAAAGTTTCAAGGCAGACGATCAGTTCTATCGAGAAAGGGAGGTACAACCCTTCAATCCTGCTGGCGTTTAAAATTGCCAGATATTTCGGTCAGACGATAGAAGAAATATTTATCTACGAGGAGGAAAAATAAATGAAGAATAGAAAAGGATTGTACATCCTGCAGACATTGGCTGGAATCGCTTTGACTATCGTTGGTGGTTTTGTCTTGAACTCAGAAGAGATGAACATGGTCTCCGGACTTTTCATAGGAATCGGTTCAGCCTGTACGGCACTCGGAGTGGGCTGGTTTATCCAGTCACTGGTTATTCCCGAAGACCGTATGAAACAAATGAAAAAACAAAAGGCCGTGGAACTGGTTGACGAGCGCAGTATCAGGGTCCGGGAGAGAACTGGCTATATGACCGGTAAAATAATGGATTATGTTTTCCTCGGCTTCATTCTCATTCTGGGGTTTATGGGAGTGGACAAACTGATCATCATAATTGCGGCACTTATGCTAGTGATTAAATTTATTCTGGTCATCTGTTTTTCGAGTTATTATTTTAAAGAGATGTAACCGGAAATAATAAACAAAAAGCATCTTTGATATGTATATATCTGAGATGCTTTTTTATTTGTTAATTTGCGACTATAAAATTTTGAAGCTGGGCAGATGAAAGCTGGATATATTACTATTATATGATACAATTTTTAAAGCGAATATAATTTGGAAAGAAGGTGCTTTTTTGAATACTGATATTTTTAGTAAATTTAAAGTTCCTGAAAATGAGAACTTTATATGGGTTGATTTTTATCATGAGATCGCCAAAGGGATTTTAAAATATAAAGATTCCAGGAAAGAACTTGTTGAAATGGTTATACAGGCGCATACATCTGCCGATACTTCAATAAAATTCCTTCAACAAAAAAATGGCAAATTACAAGAGTATATTGATCCGTTTACCATTATGAGTGCTTTTAATATGTCCATTAAATCTGAAGCACGAAAAAAGCTTCAGGAATCCTATGCAAAACTGTTTCATGTTTCATATGATCTTCCAAATTCGGATTTTCTCCTTCCAAACCCGATGAATTTTGCTTTGAATTTTTCAAGGGATTATGATACCCATCAAATTGACGTTTTGTGGGAATTGTTTGAAGCACTTGTAAATAAAAATGATGATGAGCATTTTAAAAATGCGATGAACAAGGTTTTGGGATTTGCTGGTGGGAAAATGGCAACAATAACTATTATCCTGTATCTTGTTTCGCCAGAGCGATTTATTTCTTTTGATAAGAACTCTTTGACTTTGATTGAATTTCTTCTGGATCAAAAAATAAAACCAAATAAGTTAAAAGCCGAAGATTATTTTAAGATTCTGGAAAATCTTCAGAGATTATATCATCAGGAAGATGCAATATTTAAAAGTAATAAAGAGGTAGTTTTAGGTGGGTATTTGAATACAGATTTGCTAAAGGAGCTGTCAAATAATACTAATGACGTTCAAAAATCAATTGAATACAGGACGCCGGATCAAATTACCGAAGAAGAATGGCGTACGATACTGGAAGATTCGAACTTCGCCAATTCAACGATCAAGGAAATATTTTCAACTTTATTAGATATGGGTGGGGAAGCTTCGGCAGGAGACATTGCAAAGAAAAATGGAGCCCAATATCAGTTTTATAATTTAACCGTTGGTGAATTTGGGAAAAAAGTCAAAGAACATTACAGAGTAAAACCAAATTTGTCTGAACCTTTTCAAGAACCAGATAAGTATAAATATTGGTGGGTGCCATTTACTGGTAAAAAGAAAGAAGATGTTAAAGGATTTATGTGGGTTTTAAGACCGGAATTGAAAAAAGCTCTGATAGAACAAAAAGAAAAAAACAGACGATATTGGCTCTATTCACCCGGAGAAGCAGCCTGTATGTGGGATGATTTCTATGAAAGAGGGATTGTTGCAATCGGATGGGATTCTATCGGCGATTTTAATCAATTTGCAAATAGAGAAGAGATAGAAGAAAAGTTGAATCAAAATCGGGAAAATGATATTAATCAAAAACATTCATCTTTTGCGGTCTGGCAATTTTATAAAGAGATGGGAATTGGTGATATTGTCTATGCTAAAAAAGGCAAGAATCAGATTATCGGTAAAGGAGTTATAGAATCAGATTATTATTATCTGCCTGAAGAAAAGCGATTTACCCATTGTAGAAAGATTAACTGGCAAAAGATAGAGGAATTTGAAATCGATTCAGCTTATATTAAAACACTGACAGATATTTCTGAAAAAAAAGAACTGATCAAAGAGATTGAAGATGGAATCTTACAGTCAAATTCAGGGAATCTAAATTATTGGTGGTTAATTGCAAAACCAAATGTTTGGAGTTTTTCCGAATTGAATATTGGCGATACGATTGATTACAGCATCTACACTGAAAAAGGAAATAAAAGGAGACGGGCGGAAAATTATCAAAATGCAGCTGTTGGGGATAGAGTGATTGGATACGAAGCAAGTCCTGTAAAATCAGTTGTGGCACTTCTCAGAATAGAGAAAAAAGATGATGAGAAGATTTATTTTAAAAAGATCAAAGATTTTGATTTAAAGATCAGTTTTAAAGAATTGAAATCTATTGCCGTACTTAAAGATATGGAATTTTTTAAATTTTTAAATGGAAGTCTGTTCAAACTTACAGAAACTGAGTTTAATAGCATCATTGATATGTCAGAAGAAGAAGCGATAAAGCCTTCAGGAATAAAGTATGAAAATGAAAAATACGATAAAAATACTTTTCTTAATCAGGTGTTTTTGACAGAGGAAGATCTTTACAGACTGAGAATGCTACTCAAAAGGAAGAAAAATATCATCCTTCAGGGACCTCCCGGTGTTGGGAAAACGTTTATGGCGAAGCGTCTTGCTTATACCTGTATGGGTGAAAAAGCAATAAATCGGATAAAAATGGTTCAATTCCATCAGAATTATACCTATGAGGATTTTGTACAGGGATTTAAGCCAGATGGTGAGGGCTTTTCACTTGAAAAAGGTGTATTTTATAATTTCTGTGTGAAAGCAAGAAAAGATCCTGAAAATGAATACTTTTTTATCATAGATGAAATCAACAGGGGGAACATCAGTAAGATCTTTGGTGAGCTGTTGATGCTCATTGAGGCGGATAAAAGAGGGAAGGAATATCAGGTCGAACTGAGTTATTCTCATGAAGTTTTTCATGTTCCTGAAAACCTTTTTATCATAGGATTGATGAATACTGCAGACAGATCTTTGGCTTTAATTGATTATGCCCTGCGTCGCAGGTTTGCATTTTTTACTGTTGAACCGGGATTTAAAACGGAAGGATTTGATGTGTACAAAAAAAGCCTGAATTCTTCCCATTTTAATGAACTGATAGATGCGGTCATTCGGTTAAATGAAAAAATAGAAAAAGATGACTCACTTGGCGCTGACTATAAGATTGGACACAGTTATTTCTGTAATCTGGAATTAGACGATATGGCTTCAGGAAGATCGAAAGAGTTGCTGGAGATGATCGTTAAATTTGAGGTAGAGCCTCTTATCAGAGAATACTGGTTTGATCAGGATGATGTTGCAAGAGAGGAATTTGAAAAACTGATGAAAGTTCTGGAAAATTAAATGAGTGAGAGAAATTCTCATATACTGATAAAAAATATCTATTATATGCT
>DAINPP010000059.1:0-2168 GCA_036743375.1 Thermotogae bacterium
TTATTTTTTCATTATTTTTTATTGCTTTAACAACACTGTCAGCCGTTTCTCGGTCCGCATCCTGTATATAGGTCCCATAATCAAGCGTCGGATGTGCAACCAGCTTCCCATCGTCTCTTATGATAAAGCCATAGCCTGTTTTATACGCTCTCGCATTCGTGGTCACTTCATCTATATAATCAAAGCTAACATCAACTCCTACAATTCCTATGACCTGATTGTTGATGATAACCGGGGCTACCACGGAGATGATATCCCCAAGGCCTTCCCAGTAATAGGGTTCGGTGTAAATAATCTTCCTCTGTTCAATCGGCTTTTTGATCCAATTTAGATCATTGGCGGGATTATTGAAATAGTCAAGGGTGACATAGGGTTGTCTGTTAACAATCTTTTTATCAAAACTTTCAAAGGTCAGACTGTAGGCAATGTCGTATTTATAAGGGTTGGCAAAAAAATACGCCGTAACCTGTTCCGGAATAGACTTGGACAATTCACGCATCATATCGCTCATCATCCCTTTTTCATACGCTTCAAGATAAGAGATGCCCTCTTCCTCGATTTTTTCAGCGTCTATCGTACTCTTAACCATAGCATCCATAGCCTTGATGTAATAATTAACCCTTTCAAGAAAGACTTCGATTTTTCCGGCCTCTTTTTCTGTCGTTTCCATCAACTTGACCTGCGCTTCTTCTATCATGATATTTCGGGTGTTAAAGATGAAGAAAAGTGAAATGATCAACGCAACGGCCAGCGAAGAGAAAAAAATATTCATTACTATCTTTAAGGTCATGCTCTTTTTAAACATAATACCTACCTCCATATTTTCAACATAGTCATTTAACGAAATGTATGTGGTATTTATTACTATTGTGTAAGATTAAGGACTGTAAATTTATTACTATTAAATAATCATAAATCATACAACACCCGTGATGAAGAAACGAAATTCTCCTTATTTTTTCCTGAATAACGGTCAACATTTTGAAAACGACAAGGGATATCCGTATCAAATCAAATAACATTGTTTATAAAAATTGTATATTATCATACTATTCTGATACTTTCTATTATATAATTAATTGGATGAGTTGCTTATAACTTTATCCATTCACATGAACATCTTCTTTCATTTTCGATAAGAATCAGATATGAAGGGGTCTTTGATTTTCACTGAAGGCTTCACAGAGCTCTCTACACAGGCGGTGGAACCAATCGCATCACCTCTTCTTCCACAGAAAATGATCAAAAATCCCCTTGTACAAGACTTTTGAAAAACTGTCATGCCACTTGACAACAATCCGTTTTCGGATTATAATCCGTTTGTCCGAATTCGGATCATTATAGGATAAGGGTGTGGCTTTATGGATGATACGATATTGACAAAGGTAAAAAAATACAATCAGCTTTTTAAGGAACTCGACCAGCTATATCATCAATATGCAAAGGACAGCGGGTTATCGGACACCATGTTCTGGCTCATGTATTCCATCCTTGAGCATGAGGTTCCCTATACACAAAAGGAACTTTGTGATTTTTGGTTTTATAGCAGACAAACGGTCAATTCCGCCCTTAAAAGTCTTGAAAAGCGGCAATTGATCCAGTTGATACCGTTTTCAGACAATCGAAAAAACAAACAGATCCTGTTAACCCCTTCGGGGAAAGAGCTGGCAACAAAAATAATCATACCTCTGATGAAAGCAGAGGAAAACGCATTTTCCGAGTTGGGCGAAGAGAACTTTGATGAGTTTTTCAGACTCACTCACAGACATATTGCGCTGCTGCGAGTAGAAATAGAAAAGGTTGAGAAAATGTCATCAACGGATTGATCATCCGGTCTTTTTCATTTGTCCGTTCTATCGTAGAAAAATGAAAATCAGACACAGGTTAAATGATCATGAATGCGCAACAGGGAGAAAAGATCCCGTATATCGGCATCCTTCAGCGGTATCGTGTGTATACCACCTCTCTTTTTATCCCATTAAACAATCACAGAAGGCCAAAATATCTTTTGACAGATCATGAATGATTTTGAGGGCATTCCGCTCTTTTAATCGTTTCGTTCGTGCCGGTTCATCAACAAATACGGAAAACCCCGTCTTGAGCTAATTGGCTGCCAACACCCCCTCACCTGTACAGAAACAAAACCGTTAGTCAGATAGACAATTCAG
>DAINPP010000059.1:2268-16799 GCA_036743375.1 Thermotogae bacterium
ATTCAGGAGGAAGAGAATGAGAATACAATTATCCAGTCATTTTACCTACAGGAAGTTACTGCGCTTTACCATTTCACCAATTCTTATGATGATTTGTACATCGCTGTATTCGATTGTAGATGGTTTTTTCGTTTCAAATTTTGTCGGTAAGACACCTTTCGCAGCCGTTAACTTAATCATGCCAATTGTCATGGGAATTGGTTCAGTGGGTTTTATGATCGGGGCCGGCGGAAATGCCGTCATATCCAAAACACTCGGTGAAGGGAAAAAGAAACAAGCCGATCAGTATTTTTCCATGCTGATTTATACGGCTGCAGTTATTGGCCTTATCCTGTCTGTTATCGGATTCATTTTTATCAAGCCGATTTCGATAGCCTTGGGGGCAACCGGGGATTTACTGGAAAGTTGCATTCAGTACGGACAAATTATCTTTGTTTCGATGCCCGCCTTTATCCTGCAGAATATCTTTCAGAACTTCTTTATAACCGCGGAAAAACCGGCATTAAGTTTAAGGATATCCCTTATAGCAGGCATCACCAACGCGTTATTGGATTTCCTGTTCATGGGAGTTTTTCATTGGGGTATCGCTGGAGCAGCATTTGCAACGGCGCTGGGTCAGGTTGTCGGAGGCCTAATTCCAATTATGTATTTCTCAAAGGAGAACGACAGCCTCTTACGCCTGACAAAAACAAAGTTTGATGGGAAGATTCTCTTCAAAACCTGTACAAATGGTTCTTCCGAAATGGTGGCAAATCTTTCCACTTCATCGGTCAGTATCCTCTATAATTTTCAACTGATGAAGATGGCCGGAGAGAACGGGATTGCGGCCTATGGAATTATCATGTATGTCAATTTTATCTTTATGGCAATTTTCATGGGTTTTTCGATCGGTACCGCTCCTGTTGTCGGTTATCATTACGGAGCGGCTAATCACAAGGAGCTTAAAAGTCTGTTCGGTAAAAGTATTAAGCTGATGGTGATATCCGGTGTCGTAATGACGGTACTTGCCGAAATACTTACCCGGCCACTGATAACTATTTTTGCCGGTTATGACATGGAACTGTTTAATATGGCCTGTCAAGGCTTCAGACTTTACTCCATAGCATTTATGCTGATGGGTATAAACATTTGGGGATCCGCCTTTTTCACAGCCCTCAACAATGGAGTCATTTCAGCCACCATTTCATTTTTAAGGACATTTGTCTTTCAGGTCATCATCATTCTCATATTACCCATGATATTTGGAATTAACGGCATCTGGTTGTCTGTCGTAGTATCTGAATTGCTGGCGTTATTTGTTACAATACTGTTCTTTCTTAAGACCAAAGAGAAATATCAGTTTGCCTGATACAAGTGTCAAACGGGAAGGGAGACTGAAAAAGGACTTCAGTCTCCCTTCCCGCCTGATTATACTAGATGCCAAACGATCAGATCTTTTCCACCTTCATGTTGATAAAGGTCAGTGGTGTTCTGTCAAGTGTTGAGATAGAATCTGTAGCGGTTCCGAGGTAGTCTTTTCCGAACATGTCATAGATGTTGGACGTGAGGTTCAACTGCGGCAGTCTGCCGATGAACCTTTCCCCGTCAAAGAGGAATGCGGTCTGAACCGGGGTTGCATACTTCCCTTCCGGGGTAAAATCCCCACCGGAAGCAAACATGACATAGATGGCCGTTTCCCCGTTCAGGAGTTCCGCGATGGTCTTTTCCGATTTTCTGATGACAAGGGGTTTCGGGGAAAGGGTCGGTACGGAGTCATACTCTCCACCCGCCGCACCGGTATGGACCAGGTGATACTGTTTGGCCGTTTTCTTATCCGTATAGGGCGCTCTGAAAATCCCGTTCTCTATCAGGGCATATCTGTCCTTTTCATTAACGGCCCCTTCAGTATCAAAAAATGGAAATTCCAGTATGTTATCTTCTGAACTAACCGACTGATAGAGAGTAAAATCTTCGGAGAAGAGCTTTTCTCCGATCTTGCCGGCAAAGATGGAACCCCCTGTCCCGAACTTGAGTCCATGAAGCTCCGTATAGAGCTTATTCATGAAGTCACATCCCATCGGATGGAGGATGACCTTGTGTATGCCATTCTCTACATCGGCCTGGTTTGAAAAACCATTACAGATGATATTCGCGAATCTGAGATATTCATCCCTGTCCCATTTCGTTCCCATAAAGCCGACTACCCCGTCAAGCAGATTGGGCGATGACTTTTCCTTTAACAGCAGCGAAGAATCGATCCTTGAGATTCTGCTTCTGAGATTTAATCCCAGATCGTTTTCGAGTGCATGATCTTCCGTACTCAGGTTAATCTTGTTGTTGAAGATGAAATCCGGATGACTTTTCCTCAATTCGGAAAGGGTGACTTCGATTTCTTCCGTAAATTTCACCCCGTCTTCAAAATCACAAACAACGGTTTCCCCTCTTTTTAGATTCCCCGTCGGTTCACAGGGATAGTCTATGCCAAGTGACAGGGCGGACCGGGCCTTCCCTTTCATCTCTGCCTCGTCATACGTACCAATCACACCGGCAACGCCGATCTTTCCGTCCGCATACACCCTGAAGCCTGTCTTTGTGATGTTCTTTTTTCTGATCGACTCCACGTCACTCATCACAACGTTGATGGAGGTTTCTTCCGTTTTAAGCGTATATTTTTCATTAATCATCTCAATCACTCCTATTGGACGTTTAGGTTGTTTACTCTGACATAGGGACCACCAAATCCAACCGGCAGCGGATACTGCTCCATCTTGCCGCAACCGCCGAGGATAAACGAATGAAGACCAACACTGTCGGAAACACCGTCTATCTCGTTAAGGGTCTCAAAGACATTTCCCGACACAACCGAACATTTCACCGGATGGGAGATCTTCCCATCTTTGATGGCATAGGCCAGTGACGGGGCGATGGTAAACGTCGTCATCCCGGAGCCGTGTTTGATGGTTTCAACGAGAATGCCGTCGTCAACGCCGGAAACAAGTTCTTCAAGCGTCTCGTTCCCCTTTTCGATGTATGTCGTCGTCATCCTGACGATGGGTTCAAACTCAAAATCCTTCGCCCTGGCATTTCCGGTTACGTGTTCTTCAAGCGCTGCCGCCGAAGAGGCACTGTGCAGTCTGCCGGCGAGAATTCCGTCCCTGATCAGATAGGTCTTTTCCGTCTTCGTTCCTTCATCATCGAAGGTTATATGACCACTTCCGGTCGGATTCCCGTCATCTATGATGGACAGCAGTTCAGCCCCCACTTTCTTGCCGATGACCCATTCCTTTTTCATCGTCTCATCGCCAACCATGAAATCGGACTCACTCTTATGCCCAAAGCTCTCATGGGCAAAAACACCGGCAGCGAGGGGAGAGAAAATGACCGTATGCTTCCCCTGCCTGACTTCCCGTGCATTCTTGAGAAAATCAACGGCCTTTTCAAACTCCGCATTCAGCTCTCCCTCTCTTCCGGACAGATCCTTAAACTGATCAGAGGCACATTCATATCTTTCGTTGAAGATCTTCTCACCGTCTTTCAGATCATAACTCAGTCGGATTCCCGTCGTCTGAAAATCGTAGATTAGATCGGCCCCTTTACTGGAGTAGAATCGTTTGGTCTTTTTGTTATCCACATAATGACTCCTGAGCGATGTGATACAGTCCCGTTCCCTTATCTGATCGGTATATTTGACCAGTAAGGCCTTTTTCTCTTCAACGGGAACCTTGCGAATATCGTTTTCTCCCGTAAATTCACAGAAATCGCCCTTGTTCACCTCAAACTGTCTGACAACTGGATCATCATCGATGGCTTCATTCTGAACCGCCATCTGAGCCAGGTCATTCAACTCTTTCTGAATCCCTTCTATGTCTGATGTTGCCGAGTAATACCATTTTTGACCGTCGAATACCCTTATGAAGGCTCCCGTATAACTCTTTTCCTTCATCTCGTCAAGCGTTCCGTTCGTGATCACAATTCTCGTTTCAAAAACATCTTCTATCCTGATATCGGAATACAAGTTTTCTGGAAATTTGTACATCATATCCCCTCCTTATGAGATATTTTAACATATACATTCAATATATCAAAATATATATTGAAATATACAATCATAATCGAATATTTTTTCCATATATCTCAATTATCCCAATAACATAATCATCAATTTGTATTTTCATCGACAAAAAAACACCGGCCTTGAGCCGGTGTTTTTTTAACCGCATCCCTATACCCGTCTATTCGACTTCCTGCGAAGACAATTTCATTTCCCTTCTGTTGATGATAAAGACGGGCAGATAGATCAAGCCGAAAACCGCTATCAGCAGCAACTCCATTCCAAGGAGCGAAAAAGGCCAGGGGCCCAGCATATCCATAACTGAAGCCGTTTTGGGTTTCTGATTGAGGAACATGTAATTCGTCCCGGCGATCATGTTGATGATAAAGACACTTCCGGCATAGATATTCGTGAAGATAACCGCCCTTTTCAATGCACCGGGTCTGATCCGTTTTTTCTCCACGAGCAGGAAATAGAAGACACAGGCGATAATCAGGCCATGTGAAATAAAAAACTGGAAAAACCTGAAATGTGGGAAACCGTACAGGGTGATATCCGGCGTTAAAAGAGCCTGTGTGGCCCCGCCCAATCCCCAGAAATACAGGATTTCAAACAGATACTGGTTGTATCTGATCAGAATATAGATAATCAGGATGATGCTCACACCGCATAACTCCAGATTAAAGAGGATATCCGGTCTGTACTGATAGAAAATCCCGTTCCAGAACCGATAGGCAACCTCCATCGTGATGATGGCAAAAAGGAGAAAATATTTGTAAAACTTTCCGAATCTCTCACTTTTTCTGCTGATAAATGTCAGCAGAACGATAAAAAAGACAATACTCAACAGCGCCACGACATGCGTCCTGCCGAAGAGCTGAAAGCCCGCCGTCTTTTGCGGTGTATAACTGAAAAACTCTTTGAAATCCATAACCGCTCCCCTCACTTTTAATCTTTTAAACAATCGCCGTATTATAGCATTAACCTTTCTTCTTTTTTATTCTTGACAAGTTCAGACTCATATGTTAGGATACCACACAAAGGGCACGTGCAATAAGCCTGAAAGGAGAACAAGATGAACACAGTTATATTCGATCTCGACGGCACTTTATTACCGATGGATTTCGATAAATTTCTGAAGATCTATATGCATGAGATATCCAAAAAACTTTCCGACCTGATAGAACCGGAAAAGACCGTTCAGTGTATCTGGAAGGGCACGGAGATGATGATAAAGAACGACGGCAGAGAAACCAACGAAACCGTCTTTTTCAGATGTTTCAAGGACCTCGTCGGCGAACATTATGAGGAAATGCAGAGACGTTTTGATGACTTTTACAGGAATGAATACAAGAAGGCAAGGGCGGCAACCTCACAGGATCAAGACATGATCAATGCCGTACACCTGCTCAAGGAGAAGGGGTATGCTCTCGTGGTGGCCACTAATCCACTCTTTCCGGAATACGCCACGCATCAGCGGCTGGAATGGGCGGGGTTTTCGACGGATGAATTTGAATACATCACAAATTTTGAGAAAAACTGTTCCTGTAAGCCGAATCCACTCTTTTTCAGAGAAGTTCTGAAGAATATCGATAAACGGGCGGATGAATGCCTGATGGTTGGAAACGATGTCCACGAGGATCTGATCGCCTCAGAAGTCGGTATCAGGACCTATCTGATCACGAATCATATGCTGAACAAGTACAACAAAGAGATCGTCGCCGATTATATCGGGAATTATGAAGCCTTTTATCATTTTGTTCAGTCCCTTCCGGTCATCGGAAATACCGATCGATGAGCACCTCGACATCACTCACCCAGCAATACGCCACATATTCTGACTAAACGCAATCACCTATAAAAGCCTTTCCCCCTTCAGACAGTTTCAGAAGGAGTCGTTTTTCATCGCCTTTCAGGGGTCCTCTCAGATTTTCGCTTTGTATCACACGGAGCCGTTTCAACACGCTGTTGATTTATTATCGTTTATTTTCAACAATATTCATCCATAACCGGATTTGACATTTTGAATTTCTTGTTTTAACATAATTCTGTCGATAGGGAAACGTTTCCACATAAAAACGTTTTCATACTACTCAACATATGATGAAAAGAGGTTTATAATTTGAAAAAAGTTACAATAAAAGACGTCGCATCAAAGACAGGACTCGCGGTGAGCACCGTCTCGAGAGTGTTGAACAATACGGGCTATGTCTCTCAGAAAACGAGACGAAAGGTCATGAAGACCGTCGAAGAACTGAATTATATTCCGGATCCGACGGCACGGGGGCTGGTCTCCGGAAACACCCATATGCTCTCGATTGTCGTACCGATGATCCGGACGGATTTTTATGACCGAATGATCAATTCCATCGACGAATATATCTCCGAAAAGGCCTATGATACCGTCATCTTCCCCTTGCTCTCACAGAAAAGACTCGAGAGGTTTTCCGACAGGGACGCCTTTCTTTACAGAACCGACGGCATCATCATGGCATCCATGCCCATTCACAAACTGTTCCCGAACAGTGAGATTCCCACCGACAGAAATATAGTCCTCGTGGATATGTATTCTGAGAGATATGACTGTATGTATCTTGATAATGTGGAAGTCGGCAGAAAAGCGGCGGAAGTCCTCTATGAACACACGGACAACCTGAAGATGCTCACGTTTATAGAACCCGAATCCGTCTTCACGACCAATGTCTTTGGAGATCGGGTGAGGGGATTTTCCGGCTATCTTGCGGATAACGGAATCAAAACGGTGGAAAAACAGCTGTTTCACACGGAAATCGATCTGCATTCTGCGTACACGACCGCGTTAAAGCTTCTCGAAACCGTAGAAAAATTCCCCGTCGGGATATTTGCAACCTGCGATCTGTTCGGATACGGTCTGACCCTTGCGGCAAAGAACAAAGATCTTGAGATCGGCAAGGATCTCTTCATCGTCGGGGTGGATAATCAACCGTGGGCGGAAGAAATTGATCTGACGACGATCAAGCAGCCGGTCGAAGAGATGAGTGAATACGCGGCAAAGATACTGATCGAAAAGATTGAGGCCAAGACTGAAATCATCAGACATGAGAGTGTAAAATTTGAATCCACGTTAATCAGGAGGGGTTCAGCATAATTGGAGGTGTTTTATGAGAAAACATGTTTTGTTAAGCATTTTGATCGTTTTTACGTTTGTTTGTTTCACGTTTGCAGCAGTGGATATCGAATTCTGGCATTATTGGGATGGGACAAACGGTGAGAAGCTCGAAGCACTGGTTTCACAGTTCAACGAATCACAGAGTGATGTCCATGTAAAGGCCGTTTTCGTTCCGTCATCATCGATCGTCTCAAAGATCCAGACATCGGCATTATCCGGCAGGACACCGGCCCTTGCCATCTCCGACATCATCAACATTTCACTGATAGCCGATACGGGAAAGCTGGTTGATCTGCATCCACTGATAAAGGCGGATGATTACAACGTGGATGACTTTTACAGCGAACTGCTGACCTACGGTACAAAGGGCGATACACTCGTCAGTCTGCCGGTCAGCTCCAGTAATCTCGGACTCTTCTGGAACAAAGACCTCTTCAGGGAAGCCGGTCTTGATCCCGAAACACCTCCGACAACCTGGGAAGAAATCGTCGAATTCAGTCAGATCATCAAGGAAAAAACCGGAAAAGACGGATTCGAACTCTATACGGGTGGCGGAGAAGGTACCACCTGGCAATGGCAGGTCTTCCTCTGGGGTGCCAACGGAGAATTTCTTTCAAAAGCGGATGATTACAGAACAGCCGCCTTCAACAGCGAGGCCGGCAGACAGGCCCTGCAGTTCTGGTGTGATCTGATCTACAACTATAATGTCAGCAAGATTGCCCCGTGGGGTCTCTTCGGCAGAGGTGAAGCCGCCATGGTCATGGACGGTTCATGGATGGTTCAGTTCTTCCCGAATCAGGTCAGTTTTGAACTCGGTTCGGCCGTCTTTCCACACCCGGCAAACGGCAACTTTGCAACAAACATGGGTGGTGAACAGATTTTCCTCTTCAACAAGTCCGACGAGGAAACAGCGGCCGCCTGGGAATTTGTCAAATGGTTTACACAGACTTCCGTGCAGGTTGAATGGGATAAGGCAACGGGTTTTATTCCGGTTAAGAAATCCGTCTCGGAAGACAACGGCTACGTTTCCTATATAAAGAACACGAGAAGGCTGCTCCTTCCCTTTGTTGAAGCGGAAAAATATGCGCAGGCCAGGCCACCGGTAAACGAATATCCGGAAGTCTCCGATGCATTCGCCCGGGAGATCCTGAAGGCCATTCACAACAGGGTCAGCGTTGAAGAGGCACTCGGTGCAGCAGAGACAAAAGTCAACGATATCCTTCAGTAAAGAGGTGTCGAGTGAGTAAAAGACTGCCTGAAAGCGGGAAGTTCCTTCCCGCTTTTTTAAGAAACGAAAGAACGATGGCTTTCATCTTTTTAATCCCGTCCGTTCTCATCATCGGTGTCTTCAATATCTATCCGGCACTCTATTCCATCGTACTCTCTTTTTTCAAATGGAACGGGTTCTCACCGAAGATTCCCTTTGTGGGACTGGAAAATTACAGGACGCTCTTCACCAACCCCGAATTCTACAACTCCATCGGTGTAACGATCGTCTATTCACTACTCGTAACGATCATCTCAATGGGATTGGGACTACTCGTCGCGGTTGCTCTTGACAGGGATATCAAGGGGAAGACGCTTTACCGCATTCTGTATTTTCTGCCCGTTGTAACCCCTACGGTTGCATCGGGAATCGTCTGGACCTATCTCTTCGATCCCAGTCAGGGAATCATCAACAGAACACTGGCCTTCTTCTCCATTACGGGGCCTTCCTGGCTGACCGATTCATCCTGGGCCCTTCTGTCCGTTTCCATCGTCGGGATCTGGAAACGTGTGGGTTTCTGTATGATCATCTATCTTGCGGCACTTCAGGGAATTTCCAACTCACTTTATGAAGCGGCCGAGATAGACGGGGCGGGAGATTTTAAAATACTCAAATCGATTAAGATTCCGCTACTTGCACCTTCCACACTGTTTCTGTCGATAACGGGGTTCATCGATTCGTTCCAGATCTTCGATCTGGTCTACGTCATGACAAACGGTGGACCCGTCGATGAAACGGATGTCCTCGGTCTGTTCCTTTACAGAAATGGATTTGATTATTTTAAACTGGGTTATTCATCCGCAATAGCGGTAGCCATATTCGCAATCCTGTTCCTGCTGTCGTTTGTACAGTGGAAGTATACCGGTGGAGGTGATGAAAATTAGAAGAGAAAAGACTTACAGAAAGATCATCCGGCACGCCTTCCTCATGCTCGGGGCCTTTTTATCCGTTCTCCCGTTCATGTGGCTGATAACGACCTCCCTGAAACCACCAAATACCCTGTATTCATCGCCGCTTCTGATTCCAACGCATTTTTACATTGAAAATTACAGAGAGGCACTTCAGGCGGCACCGTTTGGCCGATTTGCCCTGAACAGCCTGATCATGGCCGCAGGGATCGTATTCTGTCAGACGATCTTTTCATCCTTTGCCGGTTATGCGTTTGCCCGCTTTAAATTCCGATTCAAGAATGCCCTCTTTTTTGTCTTTCTTGCGACGATGATGATCTCATCCTATGCCACGATCATTCCAAACTTCCTGACGATCAACGCACTCGGGTGGTACGATACCTTCGCCGCCCTGATCATCCCGAGAGCGGCGAGTGTCTTCTCCGTATTCCTCTTCAGGCAATTTTTCCTCACCCTGCCGAAAGAGATAGAGGACGCGGCCAGCATCGACGGATGTGGCAAACTGAAGATCTTTTTCAGGATTGCCCTGCCGCTTTCAAAACCCGTATTCGTTACGAGCGCCCTCTTCTCATTCCTGTTTGCCTGGAATGATTTCATGTGGCCGCTGATCGTTACCGATTCGGAGACGATGCGGACGATACAGCTCGGCTTATCCGTATTTCAGGGAAGATACGGTGTCAGATGGACACTGCTTGCAGCAGCCACGGTTCTTTCCATGCTGCCGACGCTGATCGCCTTTTTACTGGCTCAGAAACAGTTTATCAAGGGAATTGCCAATTCCGGATTAAAAGGATAGTGATATCAATTGATTATTTATCAGATATTTCCAGACAGATTTTTCAGGGGTTCCGCGAAAAAGGCCTCACATCACCTGAGAGAATGGGGAGAGGCCCCTTCAAGGACCAGTTTTTTCGGCGGGGATCTGAACGGAATCACACAGAAAATGGACTATATTCAATCAACGGGGGCGGAGGCCATCTATCTCACGCCCATCTTCGATTCCCCGAGTACACACAAGTACGATACGGCCGATTATTTCAAGATAGATGAGGGATTTGGAACCTCCGGGGACCTTGATTCACTCATCACGGCCGCCCACAACAGGGGGATAAAGGTCTTTATCGACGGGGTGTTCAATCACACGGGTCTTTATTTCTTCGCCTTCAGGGATATCCGAAACAAGGGCAGGGCCTCACGGTATTATCACTGGTACAACATCTACAGTACCCCGTTGACAACGACTCCAAAGCCCAGTTATGAAGATGCAGGCATCTATTATATCCCGAAACTCAACCATGACAATCCGGAAGTCGTCGACTATCTGTGCAGTGTCATACAGTTCTGGTCGGAAAAGGGTATCGACGGCTGGCGCTTCGATATGCCCTGGTGCATAAAGGCAGACGTAGTGAACCGGTTGATAGACTGCGGAAGGGAAATCAATCCCGGACTCATCTTTATCGGCGAGGCCTGGGGATATCCGGACGAAATTCTCAACCCCTGCCATTTTGACGGGGCGATGGATTATACCGTCAGGGATTCCCTCATCGGTCTGTTAACGGGAAAAGAGACAATTCAGCAGTTCATCGACAAACTCCATCACAAGACGAACGGCAAAAGGGACAGAAACTGGAATATGCTCTCCAGTCACGATACACCCCGAATCAGAGGCGTACTCAGAAACAATATTGGAAAAGTGCTGACCGCACAGGCCGTACAGTTTTTTCTTCCGGGTGATCCGGTCATCTATTACGGTGATGAGATCGGCTTATTCGGAGGAAAGGATCCCGACTGCCGGAGAACCTTCAACTGGAACAAACGGGAATGGAATGATGTGATATACAGAAACATCCTCGAGCTTTCCGAACTGAGAAGGAGCCGACCGCTTTATTTTCTCAACGGCAGTTGTGCGATGGAACAGAAAAATGACAAGCTCATCATCAGAAGGATCTTAAAGAATAAAAATATCTCCCTTTATATCGATCTGATAAAAAATACGTACAGCATCCTGAATGATGCTTAGGATAGGACTTTCCTTCTGAAAGGACGAGACATCAGCCAAACAGCTTTGTCTGTATCTCGTCCTTGAGATAGTTGTTGTGTTCTTTGATGAAATCACGTTCCATATTCTTCTGATGCTTTTTCACAAAGGCCTCAGAAATCTCTTCAGGAGTGATGTCATAACAGATCAGTACATCGTGAAAATACATCATCATATCGGATAGTTCCTCTACGAAGGCCTCTCTGACATTTTCATCGTTCATGATGGCCCCTTCCCCTCTTTTTTTGATGATGGAAACGACCTCACCAAGTTCCTCTATCATCCACAACAGGCTGTTTCTCCCTTGTGACGGGGTGAGAGCAGCCCATTTCCCTTCATATTTTTTCTGAAGCTTCCGCTGCATTTCTATTATTTCGGATATTTTCAGGTCTTTCACGATCTCACGCTCCATTCTGTTTTCCATAACGGACAGGAGTATACCACTAAATCCGAAAAAAACATCAGGACTTGACAAATATCGCATCGTGTGTTATAAACACATAGTACACTAAATAACACAGACTGAAAGGGGTGGGTACTATGAAGAAGGGAATCATTTCGATCTTCATATTGATTACGATGATATTTGTCTCAGGTCTTGTTTTTGCGGGAAAAATAGAAAAGGATATTGAGCAGAGTTTCGAACTGTTTTCATCCGGCATTTCAGAAATGGACGTAGACATCAGAAACGGAGCTCTCATTGTAAAGGCCTGGGATGGAGATTCTATCAAAGTAGAAGGGACGCTGTACGTCCAGGGATCGGGTAATCTCGACGAAGAACTCGGAAAAATTCGACTTGTTTCACAAAAGAAGGGAAAAGTGCAACAAATTTATCTCGATTATCCCAAATACATGGAATCCCAGTTCAATTTCAATTTCGGATGCAGTGCCGACGTTTACGTTCCACAGGAATTCTTTGACCGTCTGTCAAAGATGACACTGGATACATCAAACGGGTTGATTTCCCTGTCGGATTTTAACGGGAATATCAGTTCAGATACATCAAATGCGTCTATTTATCACGAAAACATCGGCGGGAATGTGCATGCGGACAGTTCAAACGGTGAGATCGTCCTCAAAGACATCGCCGGTACGGTATACGCCGATACCTCCAACGCAAAGGTCTCCGTCAACGGTTGTCCAAACGAGGTAGAGATCGACACGTCAAACGGTGAGATCGTCCTTGAGAACATCACGGGGGATATCACGGCAGATACGTCAAACGGTCCCGTTTCCGCCGAAAACATCACGGGAAATCTCCACATAGAGACATCGAGTGATAATGTGTCACTGAAAAATGTATACGGCGAAGTCTATGTGGACAGTTCAAACGGTGAGATCCTGCTCGACAACTGTAATTTTACGGGAACGAGGAATGTTCTGGAGACGTCGAACGGTTCTATAACGGGAAACCTCATACTTCCTGAAAAGGGCCGGTTGACAATAGATACCTCCAATGGGAGCATCAGACTCTTCCTGCCCGCCTATTCAAACGCAAGGTTTACCGCAGACACCAGCAACGGTGTCATCAGCTTCGAGAATATCCCGGTAACATTCACAAAGGATGACAAGAGGTACAAGGAAGGCTATCTGAATTCCGGTGAAGGGGTAACCCTCGAACTCGATACATCAAACGGCAGTATTATTATTGCAGGGCAATAAATTCTGATAGAAAAGAAAAACAACTCTCAAGATGAAAGGACCTCTGAAAAGAGGTCCTTTTTTCATGCCGTGTCAGCGGACTGATAACAACCCTCATCCCCTCTGTCAGACCGATGCTTAACAAATTAACAATCCCATATGTATAAACGACAGCATTCAGCTTTTCGCTTTCTGCAGTAAGTGTGTTTGTATCTCTATTATTCTTAAAATAAAGCAGTCTGTCACACTTTGTTTGGAATGACGTCTTTTATTACATATAGTTAATAATCAGGAGATGACTTATATGAGGAAAAAAATGATTATCACCTCGTTTGTCCTTTTAATAAGTTTGTTATTCTCTGGATTTCTGTTCTTTGGTCACGATTCAAAAAAGAAGGAATACATAGAGATTAGAGAGTATAACGGGGCAAAATTAGGTTCAATAGAAGATTTCAGGGAAAATTCAATCAAAGGCGTTCAGGAAATTGATCCGGATACCTACAGACTGGAAATTACGGGAATGGTGGCGAATCCAAAATCTTATACACTGAAGGAACTCGATAAATTTTCAAGGACTGACAAGATTGTTGAACTTCACTGTGTTGAAGGATGGAGTGTCAAAGCCTTATGGGAAGGGATAGAACTGGTTGACCTGTTTGAAATTGTTCAACCTGCAACGACCGTTAATACGGTTATTTTTTACGCGCGGGATGGCTATACGACATCACTCGAACTGCGATTTATCGAAGAAAATAATCTCATCATCGCTGATAAGATTAACGGTGTGACATTACCGCCCGAAACCGGCTTCCCTTTTCAGCTTGTCGCTCAGCAGAAATGGGGTTATAAATGGATAAGATGGATAACAAAGATCGAACTAACAGATGATGGAACATTCAGAGGGTATTGGGAATCACATGGTTATAATAACATCGGGGATCTTTCCGGTCCGAAGAACGAACCGAAATGGGATGCGGATAAACCATCAACTCCAGTCTTCAGATGAGGTAAATCGGATGATCAATAAGACAAAATTGAATATATGGGTGGGGATCCTGGCCGTAGTATTTCTCCTCCTCGATTATCTTACGGGATTTGCCATCATTCATTTCAGAAGTTTTGAATGGCTGATGGATAAAAACACCGCATTCACACTGCATCATTATTTTCTTCCGGCCTTGACCTTCTTTGTCCTCTGGCATGTCCTGCTGTCTTTTCAGAATTATGTATTCAATAAAAAAATACGTTCCAGGCGGATCCAAAGAGGTTTCTTTATCACATCAATCGGTATAAGCATTTTCGTTTCACTGATCCTCCTGGATCTGATTCTGACGTATTAATAACGAACCATCCTGACGGATGGTTCGTCTTTGAGAGAACTGTTGCTTTTTTGGCATTTTATCGTTATAATCTAATCGGACTTTATTATCTCTATCTTATCAATATTCCACAACACCCATGTACTTTCTGGTAGAAAGTGGGTGTTCTCTTATGTCTGC
>DAINPP010000060.1:0-16681 GCA_036743375.1 Thermotogae bacterium
CTTCCTCGGGAAGTACTTTATCCAGGGGTTGATGGCCGGTTCCGTCAAGGGATAATTTGAACAGCAGATCATATTTTAAAATAGAGGGAAATTAAGTGTTCTCAGAGGGTAGGTCTTTTATCTACCCTCTGAATTTGAAGTTCGGAAGAATTTTCTGGTAATTGCATTGCCTTTTACAGACATTACAGATTCACAAGTACAAGTGCGAGTATCGTGATCAGTATCGAGACCTTTTCGATTCCCTTCAACTTTTCGTGGAAAATCAGAGTGCTCAGGATGCTGATGAGTGCGATACTCCCCGCACTGTAAACGGGAAAAACGATAGAGGTTTCCAGATGATCGAGTGACAGGATCAGGAAGAATGAGGAAAACAGATTTGGGATTCCCACTGCCACGCCGGTAAAAATATCCCGTTTGAAATTAATCTTCCTTTTATGACGGGATTTGTGTTCTCTCAGAATGCTGAAAAGACTGAATGTAAGGCTGATGATAAACGCCGAGAGAAAAATAAAGAACAGGAAGACGTTTTTATCATCTGATGGAGTGGCATACTTCTGGAATATCTTGTTGAAAAATTCCGCCAGTCCTCCGAAGATGAAGAGGAAGATCAGATCTATATGAAAACCGCCTTTCTCATTTTTTTTCGGAATATTGACGATGATGATTGACAGCAATGCAAGACCGATCCCCACCCACTGAATCATGGCCGGATATTCCTGCCACAGGATGAATGAAAAGGTCATCGGAATGAGAATTCCCATTTTTCCGAAGGCGCCTGACAAAGAAGCTCCACTCCTTCTGACACACTTCTGATAGTAATAAAATGAGAGAAAGAAGAAAATCCCCCCGGTTATCCCGAGCAGTGTGGGGAGGGATTGAAGCGACCAGTCGGGCTGACTGAAAAAGGTCATGAAAAGACTAACGGAAAAGGCGATGAGATAATTGGCAGTTGTGACGACAAATCGGTTCATCTCATTTTTTTCGGAAATTTTAAAGATCAAAGCTATCGAGGAACTGCATAGGATGGCGAGCAGCAGAAAAAACAATTTATCACTCCTTTTGTGTTCAGGTAAATATACCACACGAGATGTTATAATGATATCGGCAGTGAAAACTGTTTTTTAACGGATTTTCTGTAGCGTTTGACAGTTTGTTTTAGTCCTGGGATTGAATGTTACACCATAATTTACAGAAAAAGGTATCTCTTCGTTATTTGACAATTTTTATGATTCGTGATAGAATACAGCCTGTGAACACAGCTTGGAGTTTTGAATTTGCGATAAATTTCAGGGTTTTTGCTTCACGGAATCCATATGTAGAGAGGAGGAAAATGAATGCCACAGCATAAATCAGCAAAACAGAGAGTCAAGAGATCTGAAAAGGAAAGAATGCAGAACAGAATTTACAAGAGTAAGTTCAAGAATATCACGAAGAAGATCAATAGAGCTTTGGATGGCGGAGATGTAGAGACAGCTACAGATATGTTGCCAAAAGCCTTCTCAGCCATAGATAGAGCTGCAAAAATCGGTACGATTCACAAGAATCAGGCTGCAAGAAGAAAGTCAACACTTGCCCACAGAATCAAGAAAGCCGAAGCCGCTGGAACAGAAGCAGAAGCCTAAAATAAGCTGTATGCTCCTGTGATTACGCTGGAGCACTCATGCTCAAGCGCATGAGCACTCATACGTTGGAGTATGAGCTTTTATAGTAAAGTTTGTTAGCCGGGGAATTTACCCCGGCTTTTTTTGTTTTGCATCTCTGAAAACATAAATTTGATGTGAAATGAAGGCTGATATTATGGTATACTAAGCAGGAAAACACTATTTCTGATTAAATCGTAAAATTGTGGGAGGTGTGTTTATGGCAAAGTCAAATAAGGGCGAAATTGTTTCGATCATAGGTCCCGTTATTGATGTTAAATTCAGTAATGAAAACCTGCCGGATATCTTTAACGCCCTTGAAGTGATTCATCCTGACACAAAGAAAAAACTTGTTCTTGAAGTTGAACAGCTCATTGGTGATGATACTGTAAGAACCGTTGCACTCGATTCAACGGATGGTTTTATAAGAGGTCTTGAGGTAACAGACACCGGAGCACCTATCTCGGTTCCGGTTGGCCCTGAGGCTATGGGAAGACTCTTTAACCTTCTCGGCGAACCAATAGATAATAAAGGCAGTATAACGACAAAGGAAAAATGGCCGATACATCGTGATCCTCCCCCACTTAAAGATCAATCTACTGAGATTGAAATTCTTGAAACAGGAATCAAGGTTATTGACCTTATTGCACCTTTCCCGAAGGGCGGAAAGATAGGATTCTTTGGTGGTGCAGGAGTAGGGAAGACGGTGCTTGTTCAGGAGCTTATCCGAAACATAGCCATTGAACATCATGGGTTTTCCATGTTTGCGGGTGTTGGCGAAAGAACCAGAGAGGGAAATGACATCTATCTCGAAATGAAGGAAGCCGAGGTTCTCGATAACACGGTTCTGATCTTCGGACAGATGAATGAACCGCCCGGAGCAAGGTTCAGAATTGCACTGACAGCCCTTACGATGGCAGAATATTACAGGGATATAGAAGGAAAAGACGTGCTTCTCTTCATCGATAATATATTCAGATTTGTTCAGGCGGGCTCAGAGGTTTCCGCCCTGCTCGGAAGAATGCCGAGTGCCGTTGGTTATCAGCCGACACTGTCAACGGACATGGGTGAACTTCAGGAAAGGATCACCTCTACAAAGAAGGGTTCCATCACATCCGTACAGGCGGTTTATGTCCCTGCGGATGATATTACAGACCCGGCACCTGCGACGACGTTTACACATCTTGACGGTTCGGTTGTTTTGTCAAGAAAGATCTCGGAGCTTGGAATTTATCCGGCCGTTGATCCCCTTGATTCAAACTCGAAGATTCTTGAACCGGATATCGTGGGAAAGACACATTATGAAGTCGCAAGAGGTGTTCAGGAAGTGCTTCAGAGATACAATGAACTACAGGATATCATTGCCATTCTTGGTATGGAAGAGCTTTCCGAAGCCGACAAGAAGACAGTTCAGAGGGCGAGAAAGATACAGAAATTCCTCGGGCAGCCGAACTTTGTTGCTGAGAGATTTACGGGAATTCCCGGTGAATACGTTTCTATCGCCGATTCTGTCAGAAGTTTCGAGGATATATTGAACGGAAAATGCGATGATCTTCCAGAGCAGGCCTTCTTCATGGTGGGAGATATAGACAAGGCAAGGGAAAAGGCGAGAAAGATCAAGGAAGGTTGATATAATGAATACTTTCAAGACGGAAATAGTTGCGCCTGATCGCACTGTATGGAGTGGTCAGGCCGAAAGTGTTACCTTCAGAACCCTGGAGGGGTCGATGGGAGTTCTCAGTAAACGAGCACCTGTTGTTACTGCCCTCGATATAGCCCAGCTTGAAGTGAAGAACGGTGGTCAAACGATACAGTTTGCCGTCCACGGCGGCTTACTCAGGATGAACGGTGAGGAACTGATTATCGTGACGGATGCGGCTGAAAAGGCCGAGGAGATAGATTTATACAGGGCCAGCGAGGCAAAAAAAAGGGCTGAAGATTCTCTTGCAAAGGCAAAAAACGATGTAGAACGCTATAAGGCTAACGCATCGCTTCAGAAAAATATTTTAAGAATGCAAATCGGGAAAAAAAGTTAGATTAAAAAAGGGTGGTGTATTCATTGTTTTATCTGCCTGAACCAATATTTGTTTCAAAACCATGGGGTGGAGAAAAGTTTAAGGATATCTATCCATCTGCCGATGCACCTGATATAGGTGAAGTCTGGCTTCTATCCGGCTATCCCGGAAAAGAGACAACCGTTTTTTCGGTTGATGGCAGGGAATATCTCCCATCGAATATTACACAGAAACTTACAGGATTAAACCTTCCAAGATTTCCCTTTCTGATCAAGATGCTGAATGCAACGCAGTGGCTGTCGGTTCAGGTCCATCCGGATAATTCGTATGCCAAAAAAAACGAAGGGGATGAACCCTGGGGAAAAAATGAAATGTGGTATGTTCTTGATGCAGCCGATGATGCCAGAATAATCAACGGGGTGAAAGATATCCCGTCAAAAAAACAGATGGTCGAAATACTCGAAAATAATACCTTGGAAGAGCATCTCAGCTATGCCGGGATAAAAAAAGATGATTTGATTTATATACAGGCCGGAAAGGTTCACGCGTTGGGTCCTGATTCTCTGATTCTGGAAGTTCAGCAGACTTCCGATCTCACCTACAGACTTTATGACTGGGGAAGAGATAGACCCATGCATGTGAAGAAGGGAAGTGAAGTGACCAACTACCGCTATCCAGTTGCAGAGGTCAAGGAGAACTTCACCGAATTCAGAAATGATTATTTTTACACGTATAAAAAGTCGTTTGAAAACGAAGAGGTCAGGGGATTCTGTATTCTGATGACACTTGAGGAGATCCGGATAGATGAATTTGAATGCCGGAAGTATTTCCCCGTTATCATTCCTCATAACAGTGCGGTTCAGGTCAGTGGTGAATGTATCGTTATGGAACTTGGTCGCTGGTGGGCAAGACACGGTTGTGATTAAGAGGTGAGTGCAGTGGAGAAGAGTTTTGTGTTTTTTAAACCGAATACCATCAGAAGAGGTCTCATGGGAGAACTTCTCAGGCGGTTTGAACAAAGAGGTTTGAAGATCATCGCGATGAAATTTCACCGGATGACGGTGGTGGAAGCCCGCGAACTCTATCATGAGCATGCCGGAAAATCTTTTTATGATTTGCTGGTTGATTTTGCAACGAGCGGACCGGCGCTTTTCATGATCGTAGAGGCTCCGAGATGTGTCGAACTGGTCAGGCATATCATCGGAAATACAGATCCACTCAAGGCTGAACTGGGAACCATAAGGGCAGATTTTGGCGTCAGTGTTACCAAGAATCTCATCCATGCCTCGGATTCACCGGAGAGTTATGAGCGTGAGCACAGGATTTTCTTTGATGATTCTGACCTATTGGAATATAAACTCGATGTACAGAATGATCTGTAAAAAATATATATGAGGAGGAACAAAGATGCCGTATGTACCAACCAAACAAATTTTGGATGATGCCAATGCGAAGTATTACGGTGTAGGCGCATTCAATATCAATAATCTCGAATTTCTTCAGGCAATCGTTGCTGCAGGAGAGCAGGAAAATTCCCCTGTCATCGTAGAGACAAGCGAAGGCGCTATCAAGTATGCGGGAAAAGGAAATATCGAAAGAGGCGTAAGAGTCTTTTATGAGATGGTCAAGAATTATGGAGATCACTCAAAGGTTCCTGTGAGTCTTCACCTTGATCATGGAAAGGATTTCAATTACATAGTAGCCTGTATCAAGGGCGGATATGGTTCCGTGATGATTGATGCTTCGGATAAACCCTTTGAGGGAAACATGGAAGCAACGAAGAGAATCGTAGACATTGCGCATGCCGTTGGCGTTGGTGTAGAAGCGGAACTTGGAACGCTCAAAGGAATAGAAGACAACGTAGCCGCCGAAGAATCCATCCTTGTTAACACGGATGAGGCAATCAAATTCATCGAAATGACGGGAGTAGATTTCCTCGCACCTGCAATCGGTACGAGCCATGGTGCTTTTAAATTCAAGGGAGAGGCAAAGCTTGATTTTAACCGGTTGAAGACCATCAAGGATGCCTGTCCGATTCCTATGGTTCTTCACGGGGCATCCAGTGTGCCACAGGATATGATTGCGCTTGCAAACGAATACGGTGCAGATATCAAGGGGGCAAAAGGCGTTCCGTTTGAAACACTTGAAGAAAGCGTAAAATACGGAGTCAACAAGGTTAATACGGATACGGATCTCAGAGTGACGTTTATCGCGTTCGTCAGGAAGTTCCTCGCTGAAACGCCTGGAGCAATTGACCCGAGAAAAGTATTCGGACCGGCCATCGAAGCCATGAAAGATGGAATCGCAGCGAGAATGAGATGTCTCGGTTCATCCGACAAGGCGTAAGTCAATCCTTGAAACTTTGAATAATTATTACAGGGCGGATTGATTTCCGCCCTTTGACAGTTTATAATAGCTCAGACAAATCACACGGGGGTGACTGTTTAAATGAAAGTACTGGTAATAAACTCAGGAAGCTCTTCCATCAAATACCAGCTTCTTGATATGGAAAATGAAAAGGTGCTCTGTAAAGGACTTGTTGAAAGAATTGGAATCCCTGGCTCAGTTTTGAAGCATAAGAAAGAGGGACAGAAATTCCCGATCGAAAAACCTATTGCCAATCATGACGAAGGCCTTAAGCTTGTTCTGGAAGCGATTGTGGATCCTCAGATGGGAAGTCTTGAAAGTCTCGATGAAATAAACGCACTCGGACACAGGGTCGTTCACGGTGGGGAAAAATTCAAGCAGTCCGTATTGGTTGATGATGAGGTTCTTCAGGCTCTTGAGGAGAATGCCTATCTCGCTCCGCTCCACAATCCACCCAATATCATGGGAATCAGATCCGCTATGAAATTGCTTCCCGGTGTACCAAATGTTGTCGTATTTGACACCTCGTTCCACTCAAGTATGCCGCAGCATGCCTACAAATACGCCATTCCTATGGAATATTACAGAAAGTTCAAGATCAGAAGATATGGATTCCACGGCACCTCACACAGATACATCGCAAAGAGAACCGCTGAATTGATGAAGAAGCCTGTAGAGGAGCTCAAGATCGTATCCTGCCATCTTGGAAATGGTGCTTCGCTTGCCGCCATAGACGGTGGTAAATCTGTAGATACCAGCATGGGTTTTACACCGCTTGAAGGGCTTGTCATGGGAACCCGTTCCGGAGATCTCGATCCATCCATCCTCGTCTTCCTTCAGGAAAAGGAAAATATGAGTGTGGAAGAAGTGTACAACCTGCTCAACAAACAGAGTGGTATCTATGGTCTTACCGATGGATTCAGCAGTGATATGAGGGATATTGAAGACAAGGCAATGGAAAATGAAAAGGTTTGCCGTGAGGCCCTCGATACGTATGAATACCGAATTGCAAAGTACATCGGTGCTTATGTCGCCGCGATGAACGGTGTCGATGCGATTGTATTTACTGCTGGTGTCGGCGAAAATTCCCCTATACTCAGGGAAGAAATCTGTGAAAAATATCTTGGTTATCTCGGTGTGAAGATCGATAAAGAGAAAAATGATACTAAAGGCGAAGAATGTTTTATCTGTGCGGAGGGATCAAAGGTCGCAGTACTTATCGTTCCCACTAATGAAGAATTGATGATTGCCAGAGATACCGTTGAAATAGTAGGAAAATAAACCTTTATAAAGAAACGTAGAACGTTTTGAGATTTTTTTTGTTTTAAAAATCATACTCTGATATAATGGGGTCGAGCTAATAATCATCGCGTGTTTTGGCTGTATGAGCCCCTTAGGGGCGCCTTTTCAGCTTAATAAAACCGCACCCCATTTCAACACCTCGTTTGTCCCGAACGGGGTGTTAATTATTTGTGGAGGAAAATGGAAGAACGTACGAATCCCGGACTAAAAATTGTAAAACAGATCATGCTGGTAGCCTTAATGGTAACCGGTGTCATTCTGTTCGGAACATTCGGTTATATGATCCTGGAAAATTATGAATTTCAGGACTCCCTGTTTCTGACGATTATTACCGTATCAACGGTTGGCTATTCGATACCGGAGACCATTTCATCTTCCGGGATCATCCTGACGATAGTCCTGATAGGGCTTGGGGTCAGTGTTGTGCTTTACGGTATCTCATCGATCACCGGGACGGTTGTCGAAGGCAGGCTGAATGATATTCTGAAGGTCAGGAGGAATAAAAAGATGATCAATCAAATGAAAGACCATGTGATAGTCGTAGGTGGTGGAAGAACCGGACGTTATGTCATGATAGAACTGATAAAACTCGAAAAGCCCTTTGTGCTGATAGAAAAGGACAAGGCAGCGGTTGACCGGATAAAGGATATTACAAAAACAGACTTCCCGTTTATTATCGGAGATGCTACCGATGAAGAAGTGCTGGTCAGTGCGGGGATAAAGCATGCCAAATCCCTAATCACCTCCCTGCCGAAAGACTCGCTGAACGTCTATGTTGTCCTGAGCGGTAGGACACTGAATCCAGAAGTGAACATCATTTCCAAATCTTCCGAAATCAAGGCCTCGAATAAACTGACCTATGCCGGCGCCAATGCCGTCGTGGCAGATACACAGATCACCGGTATCCGAATGGCAAGAATAGCAACCAAACCGGATCAGATCAAATTTCTGGACGTCCTGGCCTTCGGCAATCAGGAGTTCAGAATTGAAGAAATCTTTGTTTCCGAACACAGTTCTCTGGCGAACAAGACACTATTTGAACTGGAGCTGACCAAAAAGATAAGGGTGATGATCATAGCCATCAGAAGGGGAGAGCAGACGATATTCAGTCCGGCGGGAGATACGACGATCTTTCCCGAAGACAGCATCATGGTTCTGGGAAGTCGGGCCGGTCTTGATGCGATTGCTCAGATGGCTCAGTGATACTATTTTGCCCTGTTCCTCGCCTCAAGGGATTCGTTGATATGTACGAGATGATGTCTCGTACAGGGCATCAGCAGAATGCCGGCAGCGTTCTTTCTTCCCCAGAAGTCGATCAGCCAGAAGGCCCGCTCATCTTTAACCACCGCACCGAGTTCACAGATGCGTCTTATGCCTTCCTGTGACACCTTGCGCTTTGAAGCGCGAAAATCAAGTTCCTTTACGATCTCTCTCGTTTCGGTGCCTACGGCATTACGGTAGGCCTTCAGGTTTTCTATCGATACCTTTTTGCTGAAATTCAGGATTTCATCGGTGTTCAATGCGTTTCCCGTGTCGTAGATCGTGGCATTCAGCCTTTCTTTCCAGTCTCCTCTGTCTATGACCTGATCCTTCCCGGAAACCAGGAGCGTCATCGTCATGTCTTCGATGCGTGCCGAGTGCCACATCCCGTATAAGATTGTTCGTCCCTTTTTATTAAGTGCTGTTCTCGCAACGGTTTCAGGCAGAGCTTCCCAGAGTTCGTCCTCAAATGTATGAGACAGGCCGTTTGAGATGACTGAGGCGTGGACCATTCCGTGCAATTCAAAGAAGAGTTCTCTGGCTTCATCATAGGTTGCCTCTTTTTTGATAAGTTCCCGTAGTTGTTTCAATTTTTCATTCCATTCTTTTCTTTCCAAAATCTGTTCTCCTCTGTCTTTATCGTTGTTTTTTCTTAAAAATAGCTTGGAACCCCTTTCAGAAAGACAGCTGAAGATTTTCGTAAACCTTCAGCTGTCTGAATGCATTGTCTTATAGCTTTTCTGAAATAGCAGTCATTATCCTATCTTCCAATTCCTTTGCCTGGGTCATCAACCCCACAAGTTCCCTGAAATTTTCCTTGGGATAATTGTATTCTCCGCCCGGACTAGAGAATGGAACCAGCTGCACGGCCTTGTGGAAGATTTCAGTCAACCGGACATAATCATCGTAGATCGGGTTGATCAAATCAAAATCGGCCATCTTTCTGATGTCGTCAAAATACTTACGGACATTTTCCTTCAGGTCATCATAAACGTTGATGGAATAAGACAGTCCGAACTCGTCGATCACATCCTGCTGAAGGCCGTTGATGAGAAAATCATAGGCCATTTTACCGATGGCGTATCCGGGATATACGGGAACTTTGGAAGTCCAGCAGTCTACCGCGTAAACCAGTGATTTTCTGATCGTCTTAAGTTTATCATAACTGACTTTTTCTACCGGAAACTGAAGGTAAAAGATCGGCACGTCGCTTATCCCAAGATTGTCATACATGAGCGGATCCGGTTCAGCCGGCATACAATCTTCAACGAAGAACACCCTGTCGTCCGTGTCGTAACCCCAGATAATCCCGAATTCCGGAATTGGGGTGGGTCCCCAGACGATAACCGGTTTCCCGGCATCGATAGATGCCTGAATCTTCTGCGCCCCTATTTTCTGTGCGGCCTTAAAGGTATTTGCCGCACTGCTTTTATAGAACATCTCCTGTTCGGAATAGATTCCCACACGGTCCAGCATTCTGAAGTGTTCCTCTGTCCAGTTGTAAACGGTTGGCCCTGAGGCACAGAGTTTATCCGAAATGATGAAGTGAAAACCCATCCCCGTCTGTCCAATGAGATTGTGAAGCGTATCATCCCACATACCGGCCTGTTTCAGGCACCCGTAAACCGACCCCATATAACTCATCCATGTCATGCCAAGCATCGTTTTTTTACCCTTTTTCATTCCACTCACTCCTTTTATAGATGTCCCTGAAAGTATAAGGCCTGTACTGTGACATAAAATGTCAGGGTGCCTGGTTCAGAATCTTTATCATGAGTTCCAGTTTCTTCTTCAATTTTTCTCGAAGCCAGTTGGGGGAGATGATCCGGTAAAACATATCTTCATAGCTGATATCCAGATTGATCAACTTTTTAAACAGATTTTCGGAGTGGATGAAAGAGAAGGTCAGAATCTTTGATTCCTCATCCCAGGTTGGTTGGGTAAACTGGTTCAGATAAGGCATCAATGAGAAAGCAATCTTTGCCGTGTATTTCTGCGGGGTGAAGAAGGACCTATTTGTCAGATCAAAATTCTCCTGGAAATCGGGATGAAAGACATACTGTTCGTTAGATATGGTCAACTCACAGATTCTGCCGATCAGAAATACCCTGAAATCGAGTCTTCTCTCGCAGAAGGCGAACAGATAGGATTTGTCTTTACGGATGATAATCTTATAAGGATGTACTATTCTCCGGTCGATCGCATGATTTGCCGTTCGATAAACGATCTTTAATTTTCTCTGATAGGCGATGGCCTTACAGATAACCTCCTCATAATCAAGGGATGAAGACGTTGTGCTGACCGTAGTTGCCGTGTTCCGTCCACTTAAGCGCTGGAAGAAATCGGACATCACCTTTGCGCTGGAGCCGGGCATCACCGAATACTGCTGGGCGAGATATTCGAGTGTATTGCGTTCCTCACGGGTTAGAAAAAAGGTGGGCAGGGAAAAGGAACGGTCCGTATAAAAATAACCCCTCTTCTGATGAGAGTACTCTATCGGGGCGCTGAGTGAGAATTTCAGATACTCTACATCACGAAGTGCCTGCCGTCTCGATATCTCGAACTGTTCCGAAAGTTCTCTGCAATTTGGAAACCTGTTTTTTAAAAGCCTTTCATGAAGCCATTTAATTCTGTGAAGTTGTGCCATGTTTCACATCCGGTGATAGATTCAGATTATCATTATTATATCATTTTTGAATTTTTGCAATACGAATTGAACAAATTTTTCTGAAAACATACTTACAGATGGTATAATAAATACAATGGATTATTATTCTTAAGGAGGTGCTTTTTTATGAAGAAAACTCTTGTTTTATTCGGTGTTGTAGCGATGTTTGCCATGATGATGGTATTCACAAGCTGTGCAACAACCAGTGCCTGGTGGGCAGGTTCATGGATATGGGGACCGGCCGTTTTGCTTGCTCCTGCAAACGGTGAAACAGTGGAGAACACAGTCATTCTTGAAGGAACATCTGCGAAGGCTCTTACGGGAACTTTGGTAGAAAACGGTGAAGAATTTGAGATGACAGAAATCGATGTTTCAAAGAAAGGCTTCATTTCATTCGTTGCAAACGGAACAGAGAAAGAGGGAGAATTCAACTTTACAGAGAAGACGATTAAAGAGATCTCAGAATAATCCCGGAGGTGTAGACGATGAAAAAAACCGTACTCATACTTGCTTTATTTGCAGTTGTGGTCTCACTCGGTATGTCCTATACGATCGGTATCTGTGCTCAGAACTGGTCCGGATATATCTGTTGCAGTAAATATCATGGGGTTTATGTTTCAAAGACCGTTGACGGATATGTTGCCGATGGTATTCTTATGAAGGGGGATGTCATCACTGAGGCTGTCGCCTTTCCGGCATATAATTGCTGTGGATGCTGTCAGCCGGTTGATTGTTGCAACCCCTGCAGTTCAATTAAGCCATGTGATCCTTGTAACGCGTGTAACCCTTGTGATCCCTGCAATCAATCACCAAAGATTTATACCTTTACACCAAGATGTCCCCTTGCATCACAGCTTGGACAGTTCTGCTGCGAAAGCTACTGCTACAAAAAGACATGGAATCAGTTTGCTCTCGCAAATGCGCTTGATGCCGTTTGCCCGGGTGGAACAGCTGTTATGAGGGTATACAGAACCTGTACCTGTCAGTGGATGATTGCCGTTCTCACAAGGGATGAAATGGGTTGTGCAACACTTACACTTTACCCTGAGACCTGTCCACAGCCACCGGCCGTAAATGTTATCGTGGTTGATCCGGTTTGCAATACCTGTACCACAACCGTACAGATTATCGTGAATCAATAACCCGGTTTCGGGATTGAAGAGAGATAAAAAGACCCGGCTTTGCCGGGTCTTTTTTAAGGGAGCGCGTGATGAGTCTTAAAATTATTAAATACTTCTCCTATGCCTTGATTATTTACTGGATGATTCTCAATCAGACTTTTCTGTTGAAGGAATTCACGCTGGGAATCTTCATGCTCCTTACCTGCCTGACCATTTCTCAATTAAGGGCCAATTTTTTTAAGGCGAAAACAGGTCTTTTCTACCTTACGGCTGTTATTGAAGTCATCCTGTGTACTGTACTCTTTATGCTGAATGGGGGGCTGTTCACGGTATATCTGTTTGCCATACTGCATGATCTCATCATCAGCAGGACTTCTTTTGCCGTGAGACTTTCAGTTCCGGCGTTAATGATCGTTTTTTCGGGAGTTTATCTGACTAAATATAATTCGGGGCAGTTTTCACTGGAATGGTTTATGGCTGATCTGATCCTCTTTGTCTATACGCTTGTCTTCACGATTGTCCTGAAACATGACCGGGGGAAGAAGACCCTGGCTCAGGAGCTTTACGACAAACTCAGACTGTCGGAGGAAAGACTTCAGGAGGCCTATCAGACACTTGAACAGTATTCGCAGACGATAGAAGAACTGACCCTGCACAGGGAGCGGGCAAGGATATCAAGAGAACTGCATGACAGTGCCGGACATGCGCTGTCTGCAATCGGCATACAGCTCAAAGCCATTCAGGCCATCATGAAAAAATCTCCCGACAAGGCGGAAGACATGGTAATTCATCTGACGGAATATGCACACGAATCACTTGAAAATGTGAGACGGATCGTGCATGAGATGAAACCGACTGAATTTGAAAAATATGAAGGAATATTTGCCATACAGGAACTGATAAAAAATTATCAGAAGATGACCGGAGTCAGCACGCGTTTGATCCTCTCGAAAGGTGATTACAGCATGAATTCCGATCAGAGTCATCAGCTTTACCGTATCGTTCAGGAGAGCCTCAGTAACAGTCTAAGACATGGAAAGGCAAAGAACGTACAGATTTCCATACAGTTTCTTGAAGACGAGATCTATTCTCAGATTAAGGATGATGGCATCGGTACATCGGAATTGAAGTATGGAATGGGGTTAACGGGGATAAAGAGCCGAGTCAAATCCCTCAAGGGGGATATGAAGGTGTTTAGTGAATCCGGCAGAGGTTTTGAGATCAACATCACTCTGCCAAAACGAATCTCCGAATCGGTTATGGAAGGGGAATGATATGATAAAGGTTCTTGTAGTCGACGATGAAAAACTGATCTGTGAAGGGTTGTCCCTGATACTTGGAACGTATGAGGATATAGAGATTCTCGGTACCTGCAATAACGGCTTGGAAGCCCTGCGTTTCTGCCGGCAGAATACACCGGATGTCGTCCTGATGGACATCCGTATGGATGTCTGTGACGGGGTTGAGGGAACAAAGATGATAAAGGAGATGAATCCGGACATCAACGTTCTGATCCTCACGACGTTCATGGATGACGAGTACATACACGCGGCCCTGAAAAACGGGGCCGGCGGTTATCTGCTCAAGGACAGCTCCAGTGACAGTATATACGAGGCCATCAAGAGTGTGTACAGTGGCAATATAGCCATGACACCTCAGATCGCCCGGAAGATGGTGAACACAACCGGTGTTTCAAAGGCGGTTGACAAGATCGTTGATGATTATTCTCTTACCGAAAAGGACATCAGTCTGATACAGCTAATCTGTGAAGGCATGTCCAACAAAGAGATCGCCGAAACCCTCTTTCTCAGTGAGGGGACGGTCAAGAACAATATCGGGAAACTGCTTTCAAAACTCGCGCTCAGAGACCGGACACAGATAGCCATATTTGCCTTCAAAACCGGTATTGTTCCGGATTGATTCTAACGAATAAAAAACGGGATTTTATACGTTGTGATCCTGTACCTCCTGCAGCATCGACATCAGACAGCTCTTGATCACCCGTGTGAAACGTATCACCATATAAAGTGGTACACATAAAAATATGGAAAACAGGACTGCGAAAGGAACATTCCCGGATGATATGAGGGAAAAAATGAGAACGGTAAAGAGAATGCTCATTCCCAAAGTGATTGTCCGCATCTGCTTCAGATCACCCATGTTGTGATCTGTCTGAGAAATACCCTCAAAAGGAACTTCGTCATTCTTTTTTTCCACAATCAGGATATCTTTATACCCGTGTCTCGGTGAGAATTTCGGGTCGTACAGCTTTCCCTCTTCATACAGACGCTTTAAGTTATCGGAAGAAATAGTTCGGTTCATCCCTTTGATAAATACGTTATAACGAGAATCAAGCAGTCTGTCCATATAAGGCTTGCTTCTCTCTTTCCTCTGATAGCCTCTATAAATAACCTCATAAACATATTCAGACGGGTCACATTCCTCAAATATATAGCCGGTTGGTGCTATTTCGACAAGCCGTAGCCCTTCAGCAGCCTTTTCATTCAGCCATTTTTTCTGTGAACCGATAAAATCAAAAAAGTATTTAAAGACAAATTTATTCATAGAACCTCCTTATCCATTTACTGAGTGTAAAAGATTATATCAGAGTTGGTCACTTGTGATGTTTTAAAAAAGAGCCATCTTCCGTAAGGGGAAATGGCTGAGATAAAGAGAGTTTTATGTTAGAAAATCAAATTACTGGAATTGATGATTAAAAATTAATCACCCGATTAAAATACTCCGCGGAACGTTTCCGATGACTGATGCAGACGATGGTACTATTCTTAAATTCAGAGACGACCTTTGAGATGATGGTTGCCTCCATCGTCTCATCGACACTGGAAAGGGATTCGTCGATCAGAATCAGCTGCGGATCCCTGATCAGATTCTGCGCCAGTGAGATTCTGGATTTTTCACCTCCGGACAGGCTGTTGACGTTGAGTATTCCTTCTCCCTTGTCCTGCAACTGCCGTTTGAGTTGTGTGATGTCGATGATGTGATCAAAGTCAAGGGACCCCTTTTCTCCGAGCAGAATGTTTTCTTTCAGTGACAGGCTGAACACACCACTCCCCTGAAAGGAGATGCCGGTGATCTCTCTGAATTGTTTGATGTCGATTTCCCGAATGGGAATATCGTTGAGCGTTACTGCCCCTGAAAAATTTCTGATCAGGCCCAGAAGGATGTTGAAGAGTGTGGACTTTCCGATACCGCTCTCTCCCATGATGAGGACCTTCTCGCCTTTGTGGATCGTGATGTCCGGGATGTTGACAACCTGTCCGTTGTCATGTGTGACAGAACAGCCCCGTGTTTCGAGTGACTCGAAGTTTTCAACTCTACGGCTCCCGGAGATTTCCTCTTCAAGCTGGCAATAGCTCTTGGAAGTCTGTATAAACGGATGGGCTGAGAAATAAGTCAGCACAATCGAATAAATCCGCTTAAAACTGGAAAGAAAGAGGGGAATAAAAGAATAGAGAATGATGATATCTCCCGGTTTTGTGGTGGC
Source organism: Thermotogae bacterium (assembly GCA_036743375.1). Classification (GTDB taxonomy): domain Bacteria; phylum Thermotogota; class Thermotogae; order MWEM01; family MWEM01; genus DAINPP01. Next base: position 15,879 of record DAINPP010000060.1, read on the forward strand.
GATGTTGGTGATCCTCATGAGCAGATAGATGACGATGAGAGGGGCTATCGAACTGATGAAAGTCGTGATACTGGTCCAGTAAGTTTCATAAAAAGAGGAGATGACGATCGTTTTGGCCAGTTTTGATTGTGTCTGCTCCAGTTTTTGAGTGAAAAAAGAGTAGGCGTTTTTCACCTTGACGTCTTTGATACCGGTGATCGTCTCCAACGCGATGACGGAACTGCTTTTTGAGGCATCCATCACACGCATTCGCCAACTGCTGAGTTTCTTCTGCATCCAGAGCGTCAGCAGAAATGACAGGGGGATGATACAGACTGAAAAAAGAGCGGCATAAGTGTTGATACGGATGATGATAAATCCGTACACCAGAAACTCTATGAGATAGGATGAGAGCTCAACGAACGAGGCATAAAATCCGGCCGTCTGTTGTGCGGACATGTTGATTTCCGTCCAGATGGCGGAAGGCGGCTTTTTCATAAAAAAGTCATAATCCGCCTTCAACAGTTTGCGGACGGAATAGACGACGGTGTTCTTCGATCCCCTCCAGTGAATGAGATTACTCATGATATTGGACAAAAGTCCCAACAGAAACAGTGTGGCAAAGAACAAGATAACCCTGATCAGATGGGTAGAAAAAACTGTCATCTGATTGTTGAGAATGGCGTCGTTGAAGAGGATATTCAACTCATCTGAAATCAGATAGGATACCCCTCCCGTGAACAGGGCAATCAGAACCTTTAAAATCGAATTTAACTTGTTTTTCTGAAAAAAGATGGTGAGTAAAGACAAGATAAAGACCTCCT
>DAINPP010000061.1:0-16626 GCA_036743375.1 Thermotogae bacterium
GAAGCAGGATACGTAGGAGCATACGGTAAATAATCCGAATTATCGAAATAGTCTTTAAGGGCGGAATTGATTTCCGCCCTTTGTACGGGCAGTTCCATGAACTGCCCCTGCATTTTATCAGTTCGTAGAAAAGATCATTTGACCCTTTACACATAGAATCAGGTTTCATTGAATTATAAAGTTTTATTTGATCGAGAAGTTTTAAAATTTTAAGGATGGTGAACGTTCTTGAACGTAAGAGAAATAAAATACCAGACCAACACCATATTGATCAACACGATAGCCTTTACGGGGATCGTGATACTGGTATTCCTGACCGGGTTCATCGTTAAGGAATCGATTCCCGCCCTGACAGAAGTCGGCGGTGAGATGTTTACAAGTATTTACTGGTATCCAACCAGTTCCTCTTATCCGGAATTCGGTATCATGGCCATGGTAGCCGGATCACTGATGATCACGGGATTAACCTCCCTTTTTGTCATTCCACTCGGTTATATCATCGCTTTTTTTCTTTATGAATATGCAACAGACAGGGAAGTCCGACTGATCAAATCCGGAATTGATCTGCTTTCCGGTGTTCCTTCCGTTATCATAGGGGCTTTCATGCTGGTCTATATCACCCCGTGGTCGATAAAATTCGGAATCTATTCACCGGAAAACATATTGATGGCCTCAATCGGTCTGACCATCCTGTCACTTCCATTCACGGCTTCACTGATGCAGGAAGCCATGCAGTCGGTCAACCGGTCCATGAAGGAAGGCGCACTTGCACTTGGGGCAACAAGATTCACGGCAGGTTTCAAGATCGTATCAAGAGCGGCCCTTTCAGGAATTTTAAATGCGGTTATCCTGACGGTCAACCGAATCATCGGGGAAACGATGGTTGTTCTCATGGTAGCCGGTGGGGCGGCCATCATTCCGGAATCCCTGTTTGATCCAGCAAAACCTCTTACTGCGGCGATTGCAAGTGAAATGGGAGAAGTTGCCGCCGGTAGTATTCATTATTCAGCATTGTTTGTCTGCGGTCTCATCTTGCTCGCCTTCTCATTTGCACTGACATTAACGGCAAGATTAATCATCGCAAAGAACAGACATGTTTAATCAGGTGATTTGATGAAAAGAGATTTGATTATTTCAACGGTATTCAGAATTATCAGTTATTTTGCCTTTCTGGTTGTGGTTTTTATCTTTTTGACGACCATCATCGACGGCCTTCAGTATTTCAGCTGGGAGTTCTTCACCCAAAGTCCGAGCAAGGGGATGACGGCCGGCGGAGTCTTTCCGGCGATTATCGGAAGTATTTACATGCTGCTGCTCAGTCTGCTCTTCGCAATACCGATAGGCCTCATGACCGGTATCTACCTCTCAGAATACGGCGGAAATTCAAAACTGGCCGAACTGCTCCTCACTGCGATCACATCGCTCGCCGGAGTCCCTTCCGTTGTTTTCGGCCTGTTTGGTCTGGCCATGTTCTCGATCGCCTTCGGATTCAGGACATCGATCCTCTCGGGAAGTCTGACACTCGCCATCATGACATTGCCGGTTATTTCATCATCGGTCCACGAGGCGTTGAACTCCATTCCGAGAGACATCCGAGAATCCGCCTATGCACTCGGTGCAAAGAAGACGGAAGTCATCTTTAAGGTACTCATCCCCTATGCAAAGCTCAGGGTGTTGACGGCCATACTCATCGGTGGCGGAAGAATCATAGGGGAAACGGCTCCCGTGCTGCTGACCGGTGCCATCTTCTACGCCACGCGGATGCCCGACAGTGTCATGGATCCGACGATGACCCTCCCAACCCATATTTATTACATAACGATGGCCTACGGCGACAAGGCCCAGTGGATGGCCAAGGGAACCATATCCGTGTTAATGTTGTTTGTTCTGATCATCTATTCTATCGCATTCGTCATCAGGGGCAGAATGCAGAAAATAAAATAATCAAGAGTGATTTGGAGGTAGTATTTATATGAGTAATCCTTCCATGATAGAAAATCCGGTCATCCGGGTGAAGAATTTCACCGGTTATTACGGGGAAAAGGCCGGGGTCAAGGATATAAACGTCGATTTTGGAAAAAACAAGATAACGGCCATCATAGGCCCATCCGGTTGCGGTAAATCCACATTGTTAAGAAGTATAAACAGAATGAACGATAACATTCCGGTTTACCGGACAGAGGGAGAGATTCTCTTTGAGGGGCAGAACATCAACGAAAGGGGCGTTGATCTCACAAAGTTCAGAAAGAAGGTGGGAATGGTCTTCCAGAGACCGACACCGTTTCCGATGTCCATCTACGACAACATCACCTTCGGTCCGAAACTTCACGGGATCAAGAGGAAGAGCCAGCTCGATGAGATCGTAGAAACATCACTCAGACAGGCTTCCCTCTTCGATGAGGTAAAGGATGATCTGAAAAAATCTGCCTGGGGACTCTCGGGCGGACAGCAGCAGAGACTCTGTATCGCCAGGGCACTCGCGGTTGATCCGGAAGTCATCCTGCTTGACGAGCCGACGTCGGCACTCGACCCGATCGCAACCAAACACATCGAAAACCTCGTTGAGGAACTCGTGGCAAAATATACTATAATAATCGTAACACATAACCTTGCACAGGCTGTCAGAATCTCTGACTACATGCTGTTCATGTTCCAGGGGGATCTGATCGAATACGGAAAAACGTCAGATATAGTAAAACAGCCAAAAGATCCAAAGACAGAAGAATATCTCACAGGTAAGATCAGTTAAGGGGGTTTTAAGATGCAGCCAACAATCCATTATGAAAATCAGCTGCTTTTACTCAAGGCAGAAATATCCAAGATGCTTTCACTGGTTCATCAGTTGTTCAGAATGTCCGTTCAATCCATGGAGGACGGAGACGAACGAATGGCTCAGAGAGTGCTTCAACTCGATGATGAAATAGATGATCTTGACAGAAAGGTCGAAGAATCCGTATACGATATAAACGGCAGATTCAAACCGATGATCAAGGAACTTCGTTATTCTACAACCATGATCAAGTTCTCCAACAATCTGGAAAGAATTGCCGATCTGGCGTGTAATTTTGCAAAGAAGACGATAGAGCTGAAGCAGCTGCACAAGAAATACGATCCGCCAAAAGAACTCAGGGAGATGATCGGACTCTCCATGGATATGGTCAGGGATACGTTCACCGCCTTCGGTGACAGAAACCTCGAACTCACCAAAGACATCATCCTCAGGGACAAGAGGGTGGATAATCTTGAAAAGGAACTGGCCATTAAACTGGCCGAGCTGCATAAAAGTGAAGCCTTAAGCTCGGAAGAGATCATCATCTATGCGCTTATCGCGAGAGATATCGAAAGGATCGCCGATCATGCCAAAAACCTCTGTGGTGAAACCTATTACATCGAAACGGGTGAAGAGATAAAGCCTATCATAAAGGAAATGAAGAATAAGATGGCTGAGCAAAAGGAAACAAAGGAAAAAGAATAAGATTTATATTTGGAGAGTGATGAAGGATGCCATCAGTATTGATCGTTGAAGATGATGGAGATATTCGAGATATATTAAAGACCTATTTACTGGTAGAACATTATGACATAAAGGAAGCGGAGAACCTTCATGAGATGACTATCGAACTGGAAAAGGGGAAACCGGACATCGTCCTTCTCGACATCATGCTTCCGGACGGCGAGTCGATCGACGAGATCCCTTATCTGAGAGCCAAATACCCCGCCATGGGGGTCATCGTCATCTCGGCAAGGGGAACCGACCGGGACAAGATCTTCGGGATAGATTCGGGGGCTGATGATTATATCGCCAAGCCGTTCAACCCGAGAGAAGTCGTTGCAAGAGTCAGGGCACTCCTGAAGCGGATCAGCCATGACGAAGAATCGTTAAAATTCGGTTTGTTGGAAATCCAGCCGGAAAATTACGAAGTACTCATCAACAGCGAAAATCTCGACCTGACGGTAAAGGAATTTGAAATCCTCTATCTCCTGGCATCGAATTCAAAAAAGGTCTTCTCAAGGGGGGAAATAATCGACAGGATCTGGTTTGATGATGATTATATCAGTGACCGTGTTGTCGATGTACATATCAGCGCCATCCGGACAAAGATAGGAAAAGACTGGATCAAGACCGTCAGAAACGCCGGTTACAAATTCAACAAAAACGTTCAGGAGAAATGATCGTGAACCTCCACGCCTTAAATCCGGTCAGGGATGGCATCATCCGGCTGGATCACATGACCGTAAAAGATCTGAACGACAGCGCCAAGGCAATGGGATTTAAAAGGGATTCGGATATCTTTTCCTGCGTCAGTTTTGATCAGATCGACCAGCTGACGAGGAGTATCATATTATCCGAATATTTTGAGACAAAGGCAAACATCTATTTTTTCAACAACGTGTCCCAGTACAGTAAGGTCATCTACAACCCCATCGCCCGATTGTTGTTTATCATAGACCTCTCGGAGGACGAGCTGCTGAAAAAGGTGAAGTCGGATGTCGTCATGTCGATCTCACATGAGCTCAGGACGCCGCTTTCCGTCGCCATCGGGAACGTTCAGATGCTGAAGGACTTTTCATCCACCCCGGAAAATGAGAAGATGATCAAAAAGACACAGGATTCACTGAACAAACTGGAAAAGATCATCTCACAGTTGTCCCTGCTGACACAGGCGGAATTCGGATCGTATTCCATCCGATATGAGATATTCGATCCGGCGCTCGTCATCGAAGAAGTCCTGTCCGATTACAGTAAAAAGATACAGACAAAGAAACTGAAGATATCTGTGCAATGTGAACCGGAGACGTTCAAGGCGGACCGGTTTGTTGTTTACACAATCCTCAGAAATCTCATATCCAACGCCATCAAATACTCTCATCCGGAATCGATCATAGAAGTTGCCTTCACGGACGAGATGATCACGATAAAGGATTCGGGCATGGGAATCAGAGAAGAGGAAATCCCCAGGGTCTTTGAGCGTTTCTTCAGGGGAACCGAGGCCTTGAAGTCCGCCAAGGGATCCGGTCTCGGTCTGCCGCTTGTAAAGTATCTGTGTGGATTATGCGGCTACAAGGTGTGGTTTACCACCAAATGGATGATCGGAACGACTTTCTTTGTAAAATTCGACAACGAGGAATAGTTCTCATTTCTATACCACTTTTAGAGAAAAGGCAGGGCTTGTCCCTGCCTTAGCATTTTTTTGGTATATTTCACGTCTGAATTATTGTTATTTCATTCAACGATTCACATAATAAACAACAAATTTTATTCAAATAAAAAGAAAAATAGTGTATAATCGAAAGTAGAGATTAATGGACGCTTTATATTAAGGAGGTTTTTTATGGCTGGAAAAAAACAAACCGAAGAGATAAAGCATGAAGAACAGATTATAGAAATTCTCAGTTTTCTTATCGGTAAGCAGGAATTTGGCATAGAAGTCGACTTTGTAGAACTGGTAAGCGAAAAATCCGAGATAACGCCTGTTCCGAAGTCAAAAATATTCATAGAAGGTGTCATGAACCTTCGAGGAAGAATTCTTCCTGTTGTTGATCTGACAAAACTCATGAACATTGAATATAACGATGAAACAAAATTTGAAAATGTACTCATCGTCAAGCATGAAGGATCTGAGATAGGCTTCTTTGTCAACGAGGTCCGTGAAGTCGTGAGGACGACAGAAGAACAGATTGATACAGCAGCACGATCTGAGCAGTTCGACAACAAGGTAAGAGGTATCGTTCAGAAGGGTAAAAGGCTCATCTTATACCTCGATATCGATGAAGTCGTAAAAGCATGCGAAGCTTATTAAGATAGGGGGCTGTTGACATGGCAGAGATAAAAGTAGTCAGTTTCAGAGTTGGTGATGAAGTTTACGCTGTGGATATCATGAAGATAGACAGTATTGCTGAGATGATGAAGACAATGAAATTACCGGGGCTTCCATCCTTTATGATGGGAGTGGCAAACCTCAGAGGAGAGGTCATCCCGATAATCGATACGAGGGTCAAGTTTATGCTCGACTCAAAGAGCACGCATGACGGTGACAGGGTCGTCGTGGTCTACGTGGGTGACAAGAAGATCGGTATCGTCGTTGACGAGGTGAAAGAGGTGCTCACTCTTGGACAGGATCAGCTTGAAGAACCACCAAGAACAGGTGGCAGTGCTTCCTCGTTCATCAGCGCCATCGCAAAGATGGACGACAGAATGCTCATGATCATCGATATTGACAAGGTCCTGACGAGCGAGGAACTCATCAAGATCGATAAATTTGTTGATAATTTCTAAGAAGATAAAGGATACACGGAAGACCTCCTGTTAAAGGGAGGTCTTTTATTTTCCCTTCAAATATAAAAGGCTACCACAACCAAAAACTCCCGCTTCCGCGGGAGTTTTTGGTTCGGCTTCACTCATTGCTTCTGTATAATCAGTTCCAATTGTTTTAAAGAAAAGCCCTGTACAACGGGCTTAATATTGAGGGGAAGAAATCATCTATTTAAAAGGAGGCATTTCTTCTTCAGTTATCTTTTGCTTAATTGGATAGAATCGATTTAACCTTTTACTGATTTTATTATACTACACCCTTGGTAAAAAGTCAACACAAAAGTAATATAAATTTCTGAAAACATTAGGTTAACAGAAAGTTTCAACGTGAACTAACTCTCATACCGTCTTGTAATTGTGTTATTTATCACAACGAAATATTATAGCAAATTACGTTCGGCTTCTACAGCCAAATACTTATATTTTTTGGACTCACCCGAAGAAAAAATGACCCATAAAAGTCCCGAAATTATAAAAATTTCTCACAGAACCGGTGTCTGAAAAAGTTGCCCTTTCCGATTTTCTTCTCAATCGTTTTGACACAATGATATGTTATAATCAATTCCCGTGAGAGAAGATAATTTACACGGGAGGATTAACATGCCAAAAAAGTATATAGTGGTAACCGGAGGAGTCATCAGCGGTATCGGCAAAGGGGTACTGGCCGCTTCCGCCGGAAGACTTTTGAAGGAGTCAGGTGTTGATATCAGAAGTGTCAAGATGGATCCATATCTCAACGTGGACGCCGGAACGATGAATCCGAATCAGCACGGGGAGGTGTATGTTACCGAAGACGGTTATGAAGCCGATCTGGATCTTGGCCATTATGAGCGCTTCATGGGGATCAACGTCAGAAAGGAAAACAACATCACCGCAGGACAGATTTATTCATCTGTCATCGAAAAGGAAAGAGCGGGTAAGTATCTCGGTTCTACCGTTCAGATGGTACCGCATGTTACCTCGGAGATCAAGGAAAGGCTGAAGGGGATACAGTCAGACCTCCTGATCATAGAGATAGGTGGTACGGTCGGTGACATTGAAGGTGAGATATTTCTCGAAGCCATCAGGGAATTGTTCCTTGAAACCGGCCGGGACAACTTCATGTTCATACACACCACTTATGTCCCCTTCCTCAGAACCACCAACGAATTCAAGACAAAACCGACCCAGCAGTCCGTTCAGCTTCTGAGAAGAATCGGGATTCAACCGGATATTATCGGCGCGAGAAGCGAGATGCCGATCAGCTCAACGGAAAGAAGAAAGATTGCCCTGTTTGCGGGCGTCAAACCGGAGATGGTCGTCAATCTCCCGGATATAAAGAACGTTTATGAAATGCCACAGAACCTCTTCAACATGAAATTTCACCATCTGATTGCCAAAAAACTGGATCTTGAAATAACCGATTCGTTCAACTGGGATATTCCAAAGTCATTCCTGCCTCTGAAGATAGGGATGATCGGAAAGTATCTCGGAACGGACGATGCCTATAAGAGCATCAACGAATCCATCTTTCTTTCCGGTGCCGAAAAGCCTGAAATGATCGATGCACAGGAACTGGAGGATCTCGATGAAACGGAAATAGAGGATATGCTTGGTCAGTACGATGCCCTGATCATCCCCGGTGGTTTTGGGAAAAGGGGAATCGAGGGAAAGTTGAAGGCCATCAAATACGCGAGGGAAAAAAAGGTTCCCATACTCGGAATCTGCCTCGGCATGCAGCTCATGGTCATCGATTTTGCCAGAAACTGTGTGGGAATGAAGGAAGCCAACTCGACGGAATTTGACCCGGATACGACCTGTCCGGTCATCGACATGATGGCGGAGCAGAAGGAAATTCTGCACCTCGGCGGAACAATGCGACTCGGCGCACAGAAGACACCTATCTTTAAAGGGACCCGGCTGCACGAAGTCTACGGCGGAAAGACGGAGGTCATGGAGAGACATCGACACAGGTATGAAGTGAACTACGACCTGTGTAAGGAATTCTTTGAAAGAGAGGACTGTGGATTCACAGTCAGTTCAAAGGCCGACTTCGTCGAAGCGGTTGAGATAAAGGATCATCCCTTCTTCGTCGGAATACAGTATCATCCGGAATACGGCACAAAAGTAGGGGCACCGCATCCACTCTTTGTCGCATTGATAAAGGCCGCTCAGGCGAGAAAATAAAACGAAAGGGCGGAAGATTTTCCGCCCTTTCTTTATAAGTCATCGGTTTCCGTAAATAACCAAATCAAAGCATCTGAAGGGCGATCCTTCCCCGTTCCTTATCCACTTTGATAATCTGAGTGTTGACGATCTGTCCGACAAAGACCTCTTCCAGCGGGTCGGCATCTCTCTTCCCGAACTTTGATCTGTGGATGAGGCCGTCAACCTTGATCCCGATATCCACAAAGGCCCCAAAGTCCACTACGTTTCGAACCGTCCCCTGCATCATCATCCCTTCCGTCAGATCATCTATCTTCTTGACATCCTTCTTCAGGATCGGTTGTGGATAAGAATCCCTCGGATCGAGATAATCCGTAACCAGCGCCTTGATGATATCCTCCACTGTGATGGGATTCAGGCCGAGTTTTTCCGCAAGCTTCCCAATATTCTTAGCCTTCAGGGCCTTTTTGACCGCTTCCCGGTTTGTCTTCAGATCTTTAAGGGTAAAACCGGAGTCTTTAAGGATTTCCTCGGATTCGCCATAGCGTTCCGGATGAACGATCGTGTTATCCAACGGATTCTTCGATTCAGGCACCCGGCAGAAACCCGCCGCCTGTTCATAGGCCTTGGGACCGACCCCCTTGACCTTTTTCAATTCGGCTCTCGACTTAAACGGGCCGTTCTCCTCCTTATAAGCCATCACGTTCCAGGCCGTCTTCTTGTTCAGCCCGGAGATGTACTGGAGCAGAAACGGAGATGAACTGTTCAGGTCCACACCGACAAAATTGACAACGGACTCGACTTCCCTTTCGAGGGTACCACTGAGTTCTTTCCGGTTCAGATCATGCTGATACATCCCGACCCCGATGGATTCCGGCGGTATCTTGACGAGTTCCGCAAGCGGATCCTGAACTCTCCTCGCGATCGAGATGGCCCCTCTCGTGGTAACATCCAGTGCCGGAAATTCATCGATTGCATTCTGTGAGGCGGAATAAACGGATGCACCGGCTTCAGACACGATGATATAGGAGGTATTCAGTTCCGGATGCCTCTCGAGAAGTGAAGCCATGAAGGCTTCCGATTCCCTCGAAGCGGTACCGTTTCCGATGGAAACGATATCGATATCGTATTTACCGATCAGTCTGAGCAGCGTCTTTTCACTTGCCGCAACGGCATTCTGTGGTGGATGGGGAAACACGGCATCGTATTCCTTGTATATTCCGTTTTCATCCACAACCGCGCATTTGCACCCCGTCCGGAATCCCGGATCAAATCCGAGAATACGCTTATTCTTGATCGGTGCCGTCAGCATCATGCTTCTGAGATTCCTCGCAAAGACCACTATCGCACGGTTCTGTGCCTGCTCTGTGAATTCCTTTCGGATCTCCCTTTCGATGGAAGGAAACAGAAGCGTCTTGTAGGCATCTTCCACCGCCTCCTGCAATTCATCGTGATAGGCGAGAACGGGACTGAAATCCATCATATTCATGATATGGCTGAGCGGATGATATTTCATATCCAACTTTATCTTGACCACTTCTTCGGCTTCCGCCCGGTCAAGGGCCAGAATCCTGTAAAGCGGAATCTCATTCAGTTTGCGTTTGAATTCGTAGAAATCCCTGTAAATTCCTTTGGGATCAGGTCCGTAAGCCTGTTCACTGATCAGCATGGCGTTATTCCGGAGGTTTGTCCTGAGCATATCCCGGATCTCCGCGGTATTCGCCACCTCTTCCCTGATGATGTCCAGTGCCCCCTTGAGGGCCTCCTCTGCGGAAGGCACTTCAAGTTCCTCGTTCACGAATGAGTCAACAAAGGCATCATCACGTTTAAATGTCTCCCGAAGCCAGGTACTGAGTGGTTCGAGTCCCCTTTCCCTCGCCTTGTCGGCCCTTGTCTTCTTTCTCTTCTTGTAGGGAAGATAAATATCCTCAACCGCCTGAAAGGTATCGGCAGCCGCAATCTTCAGGATCAGCTCTTCCGTCAGTTTCCCCTGTTCGTCTATCGAATGCGTGATTTCCTCTCTTCTCGTCTGAAGTCTCCTGAGATAATCAATCCGCTCGGCTATCTTTCTGATCTGAATCTCGTTCAGCGCCCCGGTCTGTTCTTTACGGTATCTGGAAATAAACGGAATGGTCTTGTCATCATCGAGGAGTTCCACCGTCTTCTCGACCTGTTCGTTCTTAACCTCAAGCTCGGAGGCAATCAGTTCTATCATTTCATTGTAAGTCAATAAAATCACCTTCCAACAACGAGTAAAATTCCAGCTTCATAAAATCAGCTGTTGCCTTTTATTATACCACCGGAAATTGACCCGGTATGTTTTGGTTCTTTACAGTGCCGTTTGTATTATAGATTTTCAAGTTTTTCTATCCAGGAATTAAAATGAGGACATTTTGCCCTGATTTTCTGAAGACCGATTTCTAATGCTCTGCAGTTTCCATCAAAAACTTTATCATAGTCTTCTTTTATTTTTAAAATCCTTTTTGAAGGTGCTGTCAAAGGACTATCGTTTATCACCTCAGGATTAGAAAAACCTTGTGTATCTGTTTTTAAATTCTGTAACTCCTCTTCAGAAAAATAGTCTGAAGAGGAATCTAAATCACTGAAAAGCAAGGTTTCAAATTCATGAAGGACAATATTTGGAATAAAATTTTTTCTATTGATATCTCTCTCAAGTTCCTGTTCAAGAAAATGGCATTTTGCCGGACTCTCAGTAAACTCAGAAAGTTTATTTTTTCCAGGAAAATCATTTGGTAACCCATAGTAATCAAAAAAAGTTGTTAAATAAAAATCATCACTCATTTTATGTTTATTTATTTGTCTTTTTAGTTTTGAATATACGGGAAATCCACCTTTATGACCGGAACTTGTTTCTAAAAGATGAGGTTTGATATCGATATTAAATTGGACAAAATGCCCTTTCAGAAGCGCATTACAAAAAGTTTCTTCTGTTTGTCCTTCACATAATATGAAAACGCTCTTCCAATTCCCAATCATGGTCTTCCACCAATGATATTCTTTTTCCAAATCTCACCGAGGGAATAATCCTCCAGCCAGGTTTCAAGGTTTTTATAATCTAATCGTTTAAACGTTGTCTGCTCATTTTCCCTGTCTACAACAATAATATCTTCAACGTCAAATTCATTCAATAACTCCACTGATTGAGTTGAAATTACCACTTGTTTCTTTTTTGAAACTTTCCTGATTAATGAACCCAGTAATGTTATAGCGTATGGATGGAGACCAAGTTCCGGTTCATCAATAAAGATTGTATCAGGTTGAAGGTCCTCCGGTTGAAGAAGGGCTGTAATAAGACATATAAATCTTAGTGTTCCATCGGATAGCATATTTGCAGTAAAGGGTACATCCTTGTTTTTTTCATGCCATTCCAGAGAAATATATTCTGGTGATAAAGGATTTTCTCTGAGAATAAAACCTCCGAAGAAAGGGGCAGCTAATTTCATTGTTTGTGTGATTCTAATATAATTCTTTTTATACTTATTTTTTAACAGATAAAGAAATGCAGCAAGATTCTCTCCATCAGCCCTCAGAAACATATTGTCATTTATTTGGGATTGCTTTTTTATGGGTGAAAGCTCTCCGGTATCGTGGAAATGATAAATAATCCATGTATTTATCATATTTATAATTTCAGTTGTTATAAATTCAAAAGAATTAGTTTTCAATCTGCTTTCTAAACTTGCCTTTCCAAGTTCAATGGTACTAGAATCATCAAAAATAATTTTCTCAATTTTGATCACTAATTTATCTTCCAAAGTAGGTTCGAGGATAATAAGATATTTGTAACCCTCAAATGTAATCTCGATTTCCATATATTTCGTTTCTTTCAAACCATAATGTAATAATCTATCAGCCCCCCCATTTTTGGAAACAAAATACTGCAAATTTCCAGAAGCAATAGATTTCATCAATTTAAAAACAGAAATAAAATTTGATTTCCCGGCACCATTGGGACCTATCAAAACATTCAATGTGCCAAATTCAATATCACAATTTTTTATTGATTTATATCCTTTAATGTGAATTTTCTTTATTTGTGTTTTCTTTAAATCATCAGATTTTTGAACCATCAAACCACCTTGTTTAATACAAAATAAACACATCTCATTATACCATCCGGAATTTATGTTGGACTTTCAGATTTCTCATCCATATATATCCACAATAACATTTGTGGAGAGAAGATGGCTTTTTCCTGAATACTCCGCAGGAATTTGTAAAAATAACCGCAAACGAGTAGGAAAGGGCGTTAAGAAATTCACCTGTCCGAACGAAGCTTGCGAAGTGAGTTGTGAATTTTAGCGCTTTTCGTCGTGAGTGCGTCGGATTATTTTCCAGATTCTGAGGATCATGAAGGAAAAAGCCATCTCCTCTCCTTGAGAGAGTTACGATTGAGATGCCTCTGTTTTTTAACACCCTTTGTACCAGTATATTTTTTCAGGTTGTAAGAAGTTTTAAAAAACAAAATTTTCTTTTTCGTATGAAATAAAACAGCTTCACATGTCATAGCTAGTGGGCGGAAAATGTCCCGCCCCCACAAAATTTCAAGTTCTCAGCTATTTATAAACTATTTTCTACAACTGCTCAAGAATCGTATCCGCGAGATAAACACCGGACATCGTCGCCTGAACGATTCCCCTCGTGTAACCGGAGGCATCGCCGATGAGGTAGATATTCTTATCTCCGAGTCTGAACGGATCTGTAAATACCGGTTTGGTGGAATAGAATTTGGCTTCTATTCCATACAGTAGATTATCCGGATTGTTCATCCCGGTGATGACCGTTGACATCTGTTCGATGAAATGACTGATGGAGTTGGCTATCCGTCTCGGGAAGATGAGGTTGAGATCTCCCGGGCTCGCCGTTTTCAGCGTCGGTGTGAGGAATCCTTTTTCAATCCTTCTCTCCGTTGTTCTCCGGCCGAGTTTATAATCTCCATACCGCTGAACGAGGATCTTGCCTTCCCCAGCCAGTTTGTTTGCCAGCATGGCAAGGGTTGATCCGTATACATAGGCATCCCTGAACGGTTCGGTAAACTTCTGCGTGACGAGGATGGCAAAATTGGTATTTCTGGATTTCCGGTTCAGAAAAGAATGTCCGTTAACGAGGGAGAAGTCTTTCCCGCCTTCCCCAACGACAAAACCCTTCGGGTTGACACAGAAGGTCCTGACAATCTCCTCGGTATCGGAATAACCAAGCACCTTGAATTCATACAGCAAATCCGTCAGCCAGTCCGTGATCTCACAGGGGACTTCGTATCTGACACCGATATCGATCTTGTTTTCCTTGTAGTCGATTTTTAGACGTTTCAGAAGTTTCTGTATCTCCTTCGACGATTTGTTGTCATACCGTCCCGAAGCGATCACGGCAAAATCGTAATCCTCTATGGTATCAAAGTCGAAGAAGGTGTTGAAATGGAAATTGAGGAGGTTATGCGCCTTGTCAAATTCCGCCATGATTTCCCGTAGCACTTCCTGAAGCAGATCCGTCCCGATATGCAGAAAATCCGAGATTCTGAGCTTCAGGTTGTTCTGTCTGAAGTTGAGCGCGAGATTCTGAATCCGCTCATCGGTAATCTTTGCCCTTTCCACTTCTTTTCCCCTGGTCCAGAGCTGGATGATGTCTTCTATATAGTCTTCATATCTCGTTTCCCCGATCAGATCACAGATATCCCCGCCTATCTCCGGTGAGATGGACAGCTTCCCGTCGCTGAAAGTTCCGGCTCCGCCGAAGCCCGTGATGACATCGTTACTCTTAATCCTGTTCTCCAGATCCTTTCCCTGTTCAAAACAGTCAATCTGAACATTTCTGATACCCGATTCAATCATTCTGGTCAAAAAGCCAATGGCAGAGGTACCAGAACCAATGAGTGCGATTTTTTTCATAAAAAACCCCTCCAAATATTTTATTCTTTCAACATTTCTTTATTCTACCAAAAAACGGATGCAAACAGCAAATTCCATAATAGCTTTGATGAGCTTCATGTTCTCGCCGATGAACTCGAAAAAGAGAGCAACCCGTTTATGATATGATAAAAATAGTGTCTTAGCTGGTATAATGGGTGAGAGGTGATCATTATGAAAAAGACTCTTATCTTTTTTTCCTTTTTTATACTCTTTACGGTAAATCTCTTTTCATTCGATATTCAGGCCAGTACGACGTATAACGGAGTCGTTTCTCTCAAGGAGGACGGCACCTGGGAGTGGATCATACAACCTGAGGAATTCACAGGAATGAACGATAATGAATCACAACCCCTCCCCGACAGTGGCCCGGAAACCGTTCCATTTGACTTCAACCGCTTTGCCTCGTATCCCGTTGACTACATCGGCAGCTGGACCTGGATATCCGGTCAGGTGATCAGCAGTACCGGTGAGGATGAGGGAGTTACGGTTCGGTTGAAGACACCCAAAAAAACGGATGGATGGATCAAGGAATACGGTGATGTGCTGATCATTCAATACAGCGGGAGAGAACTGACTACCGGTGAATCCATAGAGATTCTTGTCCAGTTCAAACAGGTGGGGTATAAATATTACTCAAATGTTCCGGTTTTTCTTTACACGGATTCCAGCCGATTGAGGACCATCGAATAGTTTGTCGTTCGAGGATTTATAAAGGTGGTTAAAAGGCAGGACATCACGTCCTGCCTTTTTATTAAACGTTAAATCAGAAAGTCACGGAAAGCAGGATGTTCAGGTAGATATCCTTCCATTCATCCACTTCGTTTTCGGGTGCGATGGCGAGAAGCAGTAGATACTCCCCATTCACAACGCCTTCCTCTTCCGCTTCAGAATACAGGGTCACCCAGCACCTGTACTGCTGAAAACCAAGCTCGTAAGTTGTCAGGAATCCCGCACCGTCACTGAGATAAGGAGTCTCCTTTATCAGGGTATACGTTCCGAGTCCCTTCAGATAATCATCGTATAATTGATCCAGTATTTCATCGGTATCTACGGCTTCATCGGCTGTGCCAACGAAGAGTTTTGCAACGGTCGTTCCACTGTAGGCAAAGTCCATCACTTCAAATCCCTCTCCCTCGTACAGCTCAACACTTAGTTCATACGGACGCATCAGGGAGAAATAATTTGCCTGCTCGATGGTCCAGTTGTAGGGGATCTCTTCGATCATCAGCTGTTTCTGCAGCGCATTTGCAGCCATACTGCCAAAATCATCTCCCGTAAATTCGTCTTTCGGTAGCCTTTCCTGTTTTTCATCTTTCTGCACTTTACCGGTTTCTTCAGCGGCCTTCTTCCCTTCGTTCATCGAATCGATCAGGGATCCCGCTATACCTTCCACCCACTTATTCACATCTTCCATATCCGCTTCACCCTGATAATCAAAGGGCTCGACAAAGAGAAATACGACGGTTCCGCTCTTAACCGCTTCCACCGTTTCATCCTTCGCATAGATGAAAAAGACGGGCATCGACACCTTCTCACTCAGCATGGTTTGTCTCGTGAAATAGACGCAGAGGTCACCTTCATAAGCTTTAAACTCCTCAAATTCTTTATCATCCGCTATCTCATCGGCATAAAGCGTCTGCATCAGCGTATCGTACAAGTCTGTCAGCTCATAAGCCTGAAGCTCATAAACAAACAGCTGTGCAAAACGTTTTCCGTTCCCATCCAGGATCTCCGCATCGACGTTCATCCCGTTCTGACCCCCCTTGAGCGAAAATCCCTCAGGCACCTTGACGGTCTTACTTCCGACTTTCTGCACCTTCCATCCGGGAAGATCCGGCGACTTAAAGCCATCCCTGAAAGCCTGAAGCAGAGGATCTATCGTCCTCAGATCAAGTTTTAGCCCGGTTTTCTGCTGAGGGGTTTCTTCCGTTTCCGTTTGCGTCGCCTTGACCGTCCTCAAACCAAGCATTCCTTCTGAAAATAGCGAAATAGAAATCATCATAACTACAACAAGTAAAAATAGACCTTTTTTCATAGAATCTCCTCCTGCTAAAATAGAAAAACAAACCTTATTCAGTATTCCAGTCTTTAAATTCGACACAACACAAGTTCCCTTTGATTATTCAGATATTCCTTTTGGCTTTTCTGAATTATAACACTTTGCATATTTTTTATAAACGTGTCTAAAACAGATCGGCAACAAAAAAATCGTTGCTTTCGTTATCTTTCGTTTTATTCATT
>DAINPP010000062.1:0-15994 GCA_036743375.1 Thermotogae bacterium
CCGAGATGTTTGGAGAGTTCGGCCGCTTGAAATGTGTTGACGATGATACCACGCAATTCGTTCCAGTCATCCGATACACAAATACCGTCAATATCGCAGCTGCTGAAATCGATTCCCTTCAGAGCGGTGTGGAAAAAATCCGTGCCATAGAATTTCGAATTTTCCACGTTGAAATTCTTTAACTCGCAATCCGAAAGGAAGGATTCACTGAAATCGCTTTTGATGATTTCACAGTTTTCTATCTTTGAAAAGGTGAAATTGGCGTAATTCAGGCCGCATCCTTCGATGAACAGATGACTGAATTTACCGTTACTGAAAACGGCGTTCCGGTATTGTGAATTTAACATCTTACACTGACTGAACCAGGAACGGGAAAAATCACAGTTGATAAACGTAGAATCCTGAAATAGGATGTTGATAAAGGAACAATCGTTAAAGGAAACATTTTCAAAGGTACAGTTCTCGAAGATAACGGTATGAAAACTCTGTTCAATAAATTGTTCATCCTCGAGTTGAAGATCCTGAAAGTTTATTCTGTTTATATTTGTATCACTCTGTTCCGCGATTGAAGTATGTTTTAAAAAATCGTTGCTGGTCTCCAAATCATCATGAATGTTGATTTGTCTTATGTTTTTATCCACTGTTATTCATCCCCCATACATTGAAAAAATTAAATCCGTACCTGTACTATACCACTCAGACAAAATTGTTTGATGCTGATCATTTTAAATTTGCTATAATTTCTAATGTAGAGAAAGCATTTGGATTAGTATGATGCAATAGAAATGAAAGTGGGGTGAAAGTATGTCAAGCGGTCATCTTACTTCCAAAACAGGAGTAAACAAAGTGATGAACAAGACGATAGGAATACTGGCGCATGTCGATGCGGGAAAGACGACCTTTGCCGAACAGTTACTGTTTCACACAAACAGTATCAGAGAAAGGGGACGGGTTGATCACAGGAACAGCTTCATGGACAGTCACGCGATAGAGAGGAGCCGTGGGATCACGATTTTTTCCGATCAGGCGCTGATGCATTACAACGGCTCCGATTATTATCTCGTGGATACACCCGGACATGTCGACTTTTCGCCTGAAATGGAGAGAGCCGTTCGGATCATGGATTATGCCGTGATGGTTGTCAGTGGAATAGAAGGTGTTGAGGGTCATACGGAAACCGTCTGGCGACTGCTCAGAAAGCATGCTGTCCCCACGTTCTTTTTTATCAACAAGATGGACAGGGAGACTGCGGATGTTAACAGGGTACTGGAAGAGATTCGTTTAAATCTGACCGCGGATTGTTTTGATGTTACCGATGCCTTTAATGGTGAAGCAATGACTGATTCTCTGAGGGAGTTTCTCGCAGAACGTGATGAATTACTTCTTGAGAGGTATATGGAAGGCGATTATGATCATAATCAATGGCTGAACGGTATGATCCGGATGATCGGAAAAGGAAAACTGTTTCCGTGTTGCAGCGGTTCAGCGTTACATGATAAAGGGGTCAGAGAGTTTCTGGACAGACTGGATCAGCTGACGGTTACCGGTTATGAGACGACGGGGCCGTTTGAGGGCAGCGTTTACAAAATCAGACACGATGAGAGCGGAACGCGAATCACGTTCATCAAAGCCCTGAAAGGCACGTTGAAAGTCCGTGATCTCGTCAGTTACGGGGATGATGAAAGCAGAACCGGTGAAAAGATTACTCAGATAAGACTTTACAGCGGCAGTAGGTATCAGGTCACCGAAACGGTGAAGGCCGGTCAGCTTTTCGGGGTTACCGGGCTGACGAATGCCTCGATAGGTGATGGACTGGGAAATCTGAAATCCGGACGGCGCTATGAAATGATTCCATCTCTCCGAACGGCAGCGGTGCTTGAACCGGAATACGATCCGAAAGAGGTCCTTGGAAGGTTCAGACTGCTTGAAGCGGAGGATCCTTCACTGAATGTTGTCTGGGATGAAACCCTGCAGACGATAAATCTTCAGGTGATGGGTGTCGTTCAGCTCGAAATCCTTCAGCAGGTTCTGAAAGACCGGTTTAATCTGGAGATACGGTTTAAAGAACCGGAAATCCTGTACAAGGAGACCATCAACAGGACGGTTACCGGGTACGGGCACTTTGAGCCCCTGAGACATTACGCGGAAGTCCATCTCAGACTTGAACCGGGTACGCAGAACAGTGGCATAACCTTTGTCAACGACTGCCAGCCGGATGTACTCACAAAAGGACAGCAGCATCTCGTTCGGCAGCATATCCTTGAAGGAGAACATCACGGGTTACTGACCGGGTCTGCCCTGACGGATGTGAAGGTCTCCCTGCTGACGGGAAGAGCCCATGTCAAGCATACCAGTGGCGGGGATTTCAGAGAAGCAACCTTCAGAGCCCTTCGGCAGGGACTAGAAAAGGCTGAGAGTGTCTTGCTGGAGCCTTGGTATCGATTCAGAATTACAGTTGAGGTGAATCAGATAGGCAGAGTGCTTTCAGATGTTCAAAAGGCTTCCGGAATAGCGGATCCACCTGAGACTGTCGGGGGACAAGCTGTGATAACCGGGAAAGTTCCAGTGTCGACTTTTATGAACTATTCAAAGGTATTAGCATCATTTACAGGGGGAAAGGGAATGATCAGCTTATTATCAGATGGTTATTATCCCTGTCATAATGGAGAAGAGGTTATTATGAAAATGGAATACAACAAGAATGCCGATTTTGAATATACCTCTTCGTCTGTTTTCTGTTCTAAAGGTCAAAGTTATACAGTGTCCTGGTGTGAGGCTGAAGAGAAGATGCACGGTCTTTGATTTAAATCCATACGGATATTTTTATGTTTGTCAAATTCAACAACAGATGGGAAAGGATATGGTGTATTGGGGATTATTAGATCAATAATACAGATGCTGAGGAAAACTGGAAATTACAGGAAAGATATTGCTTTGTGGAATTTTACACCCAATGAGTGGCAGGCATATACGGGTGAGAACCTTTCTGAAACTGAAAAACGTTTTGTGATGTTTAATCGAAAAAGCGTGATGATTGGATCAAAGCTTCATAGTTGGAAAGGTCTTCGAAAGAAGCTGGAAGACGTTGAAGAGACTGAATTATATGAGAAAAGAGCTCTAAAACTGGTTTATTCTTATAGAGTTAAAAATACAGATGATAACACAGCTGAAAGGCAATATCACACTGTTTTCATTCCCGTTCCTGATGGAGCAAGTGCAGAACAGGTAGTGATGAGTCTGAAAGAGGAAAATCACATACACTGAAACCAGTAACTAAAGATAAAGATTATCTGAAATTCTGTAAGATTGTCTGTCTGTGTGTTAGAATCTGAAAAAAGGGGGGGTACCATGCCGTTTTCTGAAGAAGTAAATGAGTATATCAACGCTGCTCCAGTGAAATACCGAATAATCCTTTCAGAATTAAGGAATCTGATTCATGAAGCTGTTGATGGAACGGATGAAGTTATTAAAGAAGGATTTCCCGTTTTTACGAAAAATAGGGATTTTTCCTATATTCGTTTACACAAGCATCATGTCACTTTAGGGTTCTATAATTTCACCAATATTACCGAACAGACTGAAAAATTAAAGGGATCTGATGAAACTAAACGACATGTCAAGCTTAAAAAAGTTGAGGATATTGATCACGAATTGTTTTCAAGATGGTTGAAACAAGTTGCCGAATAATCAAAATCAGTAGGTGTAAAAATATTCCTGAATGACAGAAATGTTGTCTGATTTAACAAGAGCAAGCATTAAAAGAATTCTGGCTTGCTGAGGACTCAGATTATCTGCAGAAATAAAATCATATTGTTCAAAATCATACTCAGCATCCCGGCAGACAATACCACTGCCTGTTCTTGAGCTGACAACGATTTTTATACCTTTTTCAGCTGCTTCCTGTAAGCTTTCCAAGGTTTCAGAAGGAGCATTTCCATCACCAACACTGGCGTAAATAATACCGTCAACCTGCGCCTCAATGGCTGCATCAACGAAGAGGCTTCCTGAATCGGCATAACCGTAGATTATTTCAATCCGGGGCAGTTCGTTCAGTGCTTCAGTATCAAACTCACTATCAACGGTGTGTCTTTTTTCTGTCAGATAATAATAGGAGATTTCTCCAAAATGAACATATCCAACTGGTCCTCCGTTCAGATTTTGGAAAGTCTCAACGTTAGTCGTGTTTGTTTTTGTGACATTTCGTGCGGTATAAATCTTATCGTTCAGAAGAACCAGTACACCCCTGTCGTAAGAATCCTCATAGCCGGCACATGCAACAGCATTGTAAAGATTCAGATTGCCGTCGGCACTGATAGAGGTCGAAGGGCGCATTGAACCTGTAAGAACAACTGGCTTATCACTGTGAACGGTAAGATTGAGAAAATAAGCGGTCTCTTCCATCGTATCGGTGCCATGTGTAATCACAATACCATCGCAGTCATATTCTTCCAGGGCTTCATTTATTCTCTTTGCCAGTTTCAACCAGATGTCGATGGACATATTCTGACTGGGCACATTACTGATTTCTTCTACTTTTATATTTGCAATTGTCTCTAATTCCGGAACGGCTGCAATGAGATCATCCCCGCTCAATTGTCCGGCTGTATAACCGGAACCAGTTTCAGAAGCTCCTTTTCCAGCTATTGTCCCACCAGTTGTCAGGATCAGAATATTTGGAAGATTTTTTAATCCTCGTTTTAAACGTTCCGCGGAAAAAAGACTTAAACTTAAGGCAAAAAACATCATCATCATCATAATTATTATCTTTTTCATAGCGAGCTCCTTTAAGTGATTAATTGTTTTTAATGAAAGCCTTTAATAAAAATAATAAGTGCTGTGCCAATTTATTTTACCATATCTTTTTAAGTTGTATTCGATGCTATAATCAAAGAAATGTACGAATGCGGAGGACGAAATGAGAATAGAATTGCTGGAAAGTAAAAAGTACAGAGGGAAACAACTGATCTTCAAATACCGGACGGAACGTTATTATGATATTGAGATAAAGAGAACCATGCGGGGAAGTTCCTTTGCCCTCGTGGAAAAACAATTTGAAGGGGTGCAGGAAAAACAGTTTACGGATACCCTACTCGATGAGTGGCTGGAGGACCCGAAACTGTTTGGTGTCTTTGACAATGATGAAGTCATTGCCTATCTTGAACTCAGTTATGAGCGATGGAACAACAGGATGAGGATTTCAAATATCTATGTGGAGGCTGCTCATCGGGGTCACGGAATTGGAAAGCAGCTGATATCTGTGGCGGAACAGACGGCAGGGGAAGAGAAAGTCAGAATGCTGATCCTTGAAACACAATCCTGCAATTACAACGCGATCTGTTTTTATCAGTCCTGCGGTTTTTCCGTCATAGGTTTTGATCTGTTTGCCTATTCAAATGAGGATGTCGAAAAAAAAGAATTCAGACTGGAAATGGGGAAACGGTTAGAAATATAAGTGTATTGCCATTCTTCCAAGTATCTGAATTCCATAGAACGCTATAAACTAATAAATAGTCATAAAAGCTGTGAATCGAAAGTTTTCAAGAGATTTTTCTGTTGACCACTTAAATAAAATGGATATAAATTGAAAGTTAATCATTTTTATTTAATATGTTTTTTTCAAATTCCCTGTAGATACCGGAAAACCGTCGCCATTTTTTCGTATCAAGGCTTTTTTCAGTGATATTGATGGCCTTTGTCGGGCATTGATGATAGCATCTCATACAGGCAATACAATTTTCACCGAATGAGATTTTACCGTTGAGTTCTGAGATGTTTTTAACGGGACATATTTTGACACATTTGTTGCAATGAGCACAACGATCTTCGGAAACCATAAGAGACTGGTTGAGATTTTTGATGTACTTATCGATGTGTTTTCTCTGTAAATTTCCGATCATTCTGTGAATACAGTTGTTCCCCTGAAGATGATGATCGTTTTTCAGTAGTCTTTCAGTCATCTTTTCGATCTTTCTGATGGCCTTTTTATGCCTTTTATCAATCTTTTTTTTATCCCCCACATGGAGAACATCCGGGAATCCAGGAACGTTAAAGTTGTTATTCATGACAAATTCCATGGCGATTTGTAAGTTATATCCCTTTTTTTCAAAGAGTTCCCTGTAGGCAATCGGACCATCACCAGAATACAGACCAACCGTTGTAAAGACGTTGATACTTTTGTTGTCCTTGTTAACGGGTAATTGGTATAGAAATTCTTCCATGATGCGGGGAGCTTTAGAAGCGTAGATTGGATAGCCTATGATGATTTTGTCAGCAGCCGTTATAACGGTTTGCAGGTGACTGAGGTCTTTCAGCGCTTGATTCTCTATCGAATAAACCTGACTGTCGATTCCTTTTTGGCAAAGTCTTTGATTTAATTTGTCTGCGATGAACCACGTATTTCCCGTTCCGCTGAAATAAAAGATGATTGTCTTCATATCATCACTCCTTATATAGTCTGACCGGACGGTCTATATTATGTCTGACAAAAAAGAGGTGCAATACCCCTTACAATTTTAAAGATTGTTGATGTACTGAATATACATATCCGTTTTCAACCTCCATAATCTCATATACTTATCACTGTCTTTTTCTATCATATAATGTAATCCCATTCCGTCAAGATCTGCTGTCAATGTTTCAAGTAAATCAGGTGGGATATTCTTCCCCGAGAGTTTTTCCAGTTGATTTCGGAAGGATTCAGAGACTTCCTTTTTAATCTGAACAATCATTTTCTCATATTTTAAGGTAAACAGCGCCTCGTTGTAATACGATAAAAGGGCTTTGTAAATCGTCAGTTCATCCCCCTCAAGCTTAAAGGTCATCTCACCGAGTAATTGAAAAAATGCCTCAAGAGTTATACAGGAATCTAGAGATATATTTGTCAGGGTGTCAGCAAAAAGACCATTTAAGATGACCTCCAGAAGGTTTTCTAAAGAGGTATAATGATGAAAGATATTGCTCTTGCTGATTTGGGAACGGTCAGCAATCTTCCTCGCACTGAGTCCTTTAATCCCCTCTTCCGAAATAATCAGCAATGCCGTATTCAGAATCTTTTCCCTCGTTTCCTTTCCCTTTTCCAGTCGTCTGTCCATTTTAACCTCCTGGAATAGTATAACACAAACTGTCCGATCGGTCAATATGTATCATTCTTAAATCCTGTTATGGATGCATGGTGGACTCCACACGGCAGACTGATTGCTATCTCGAATAAGCCTGTAATTCATCGATCAGTCCTTCGTCACAGGCCTTTTTGACGAGATGAAATTCATCTCGCCTGTTAAAAAACAGGGTACAGTAATTTCTTTGTATCTGAGTTCCATGGAACAGATAATATTCCATGGTCTTTAGTCCCTCGTCGGATTCCACATGCCCCAGGGCAAAGTCTATAAACCGTGATTCCAGTAGGGTCATGTTCTCATTGAGATGGTTCATGATCTTTCCGATGGAAGTCCTTGTACCTTCCCGGGCAAGCTCAACGTATTGCTGTAAGATGGTCTTTTTCATCCCATCACCTCATAAGATATGTGATTCATCAGCAAAAATATTGTTGATGAAAAAAGTGAGAAATTCCAGCTGAAACTGATGATCGTTCAACATCCTGTTTCGATAGATAGAGTCCTTCTGATAATAAATAACACCCATGTCGATATAATGGAAGACATGTTCCCTGTTCAATTCTTTTTTTATCATTCCCTCCTCGATTCCGCTATCGATCAGAACCATCATCGATTGTTTGTATGTTTCAAGATATCGTTTGTATTCATCCGTCACATCAATATTGCATTTGGCGAGTTCTCTACATAAATCCAGTTTCCCACAGTCTTTAAATTCCGTGATAACGGCTAAAAAATCATACAATTTCTTCTTCAGCGGTTCATCAGAACCTGTGACGACCTCCAACTGTTTCTGATAATCTGAAAAGATAACCCGGCCTATGTTGAACAGCAGGGTATCCTTGTCCGTGAAGTATTTGTACAGTGTTACCTTTGAAACGTTGCAGAATGCGGCGATCTCGTCCATTGTGATCTTTCTGATGTCCTTATGCAGAAATAATTTGATGGTCGTGTTTAATATCTTTTCGGCTTTTTTGGTTGCCATCTGAATCAACTCCGTAATGTACTATATGAACTATTATAGTATATATGGTTAGTTTTGTCAATGGATACAATTCTTTTTGAGATAATACTCTGTTATAATAGGGGAAAAAGGAGTGAGAGTATGTTAAAAGAAAAAGTATCGAAGTTCTACAGAGAGAACCTTACATTAAACTGTGCCGAATCGATGATTTACGGAGCAAACGAGGAATACGGACTTGAACTGGATCAGAGTACCTTAGACACCATGGCGTCCTTCGGTGGTGGTATGTGTGTTGGAGGGGCCTGTGGTGCCCTTACAGGGGCACTTGCTGTGATCGGGGTGATGATTACAAAAGACAAGTCGATGGATAAAGAAGAAAGAAAGGCCATTGCTGTCGAGTTCTACACCAAGTTTCAGGAGAAACTCGGAACGGATAACTGCAAGGAAATCAAGGAAAAATACTGGGATGAAGAGCTCAGATGTCAGAGAGTGGTAGAAATGTCTGCCGATGTACTTGAAGAGATTATCAGAAAGTACAGGTAGAATTTTTCAGAGTTAAAGTATTGGACAGGCTGTTTCACGGGAGGACGGGTCTTACGATTCAAAAAATAATCGATTCGCAATTTGAAGTCAATGGATTGAAAAGCCTCTTTTTTGAGGGAAATTTTCAATCGAATATGAAGCATGCCTTTACCTGCTCGGAATATACACGTGAAGTCTTTCTGAACAGCCTTTCTGTCATGATGGAACCTCTTGATACGGCTGAAAGGGACGGCCATTTGCAGGATCTTTTCCGTCGGATAGGCGATGATTTGATTCGTCGCCTGACCACCCTGAATCAGTTCATCCTGATTGGTAAAGGGTGTAGAAAACAATTGTCCGATGCCTATTCTCTCTTTTATCATAGGATAAAAGCAGCTTATCTGAAAGACGATATAGACGAAACTACACTAAAAGAACTTTTCATGACACATTACAGAAATATTCGCGATATCCTCGTCAGTGTAAACGGGATGGCCGTTTTTGAGGAATATAAAAACGCTCCCTTGGTGAACGGTAAAATCTGTGAGGAATATTCCGCCTTACTTCAACTTCAGATAATGGCTATTGACGGAGAAGAACTCCTTACGCCGGTACTGGATATCGGCTGCGGAACAAGTGCCTATCTGGTCCGTTATCTGCGTTCCAGAGGAATTGAGGCTTACGGACTCGATCGAAATCTTGTCGACCACTCCTTTCTCATCAGCGATGACTGGATGGATTTCGATTTCGGTGATCGCCGGTGGGGTACCATCATCTCTCATATGGCCTTTTCAAACCATTTCTGGCACTGTACACGATCTGAAACGGTGGACATCTATCTCCGGAAATTCACGGACATATTGAAGGCCCTTCAACCGGGCGGTTCTTTTATCTATGCGCCGGGATTGCCTTTCCTCGATGAATGGGTCGAAGAAAGTGATCATTTCATCCTTGAGGCGCTTCGGACGACAGCCGCTGTTGATGAACGTTTTTATTGCACAAAGATTGTCAGGATCTGATGATTATCACAACAATTTTGATGGATATAATCTGATTGCCAATAGAGAAGAACGGATATCCAAAAATCAAGTAGAAGGGGTAAAAAATGAAGAAGCTTAGAACGTGGTTTTTATCCGGAATAAGTGTCATCCTGCCTATCGGGCTGACCGTATTTGTGCTGGTAAAGCTCTTTAACTTTGTAGACGGCATTCTACAGAACTATGTGGCGGAAGCCTTTGGCCATGTCATTCCGGGGTTGGGATTAATACTGGTTATCCTGATTATCCTGTTGATCGGGGCGTTTACGTCAAATTTCATTGGGAAAAAGATCGTTCACCATGCCGAACAGGCCTTCGGGAAGATACCCCTGATAAAGATCATATTTAATCCTATCCGTGAAATCGTTCGTAATCTGTCTTCAAAAAGTTCCGGCAGTTTCCAAAAAGTTGTGATGGTTGATTTTCCGATGAAAGGGGTTAAGAGTATCGGTTTTATAACGTCCGATAAGATGGCCCTGAACAATGAAAAGAAATTGAGTGTCTTCATCCCGACAACACCGAATCCGACGAATGGATTTCTGGTTATCGTCGAAGTTGCAGACGTGGAAGTGTTGGATATCAGTGTGGAAGAGGGGCTTAAGATGATCATCTCCATGGGTAGTTCCATGTGCGAAAACATCAATACGATTAAATCGTAGGGTGATGGTTTGAAACCTATCGCGAATTATCTGTCTGCGGGAAGGATCTTGCTGTCTTTCGGGATGCTTCTGACCGTGCCGTTGAGCCTCATGTTTTTTGTTCTCTATTTTCTCTGTGGGTTAAGTGATATCCTGGATGGCTACATCGCCAGAAAAACGCAAACGGTCAGTAAACTTGGTGCCAGGCTGGATTCTATCGGAGATCTAACCATGGTTATCATTCTGATCTTCATACTTTATCCCATACTCCAGATAACGTTTCTTCAATTGATCTGGATTATCGCCATCGTCATCATCCGTGTGATTTCTATGCTCGTCGTCTTTGTGAAGTTTAAAACCTTTGCAATCCTTCATACCCTGGCCAACAAGCTGACCGGTTTATTGCTGTTCGCGTTTCTTCCGCTGCTTCTCTTCATCAAATCGGATCTGCTGATCGATTTCATCTGTCTCGTGGGACTTGTTTCCGCTGCTGAGGAATTGCTGATTCACCTGACATCGGATGTTTTAAATTTGGACAGAAAGAGTCTCTTTTCAAAGTGATTCATGCAACTCGGTTTACTCGGTTATGATGCATTTGTTTCTGTTGATGCCATCTGCCTGTTCAGCATGGCTAACTGATACTGTTTTGGCGTCATATGGTATTTTTCCCTGAAGAGCCGGATAAAATAGGAAATATTGGAATATCCGAGTTCAAAGGCGACCTCCGTTACGCTCCCCTCTTTCAGTTCTTCAAGTGCCGTTTCCATTTTTTTATCCTTGATGTATTCCATGGGGGTGATACCGATCAGTTTTTTAAAGGTATGTGTGAAATTTGATTTCGACATCCCGAGATCGGCTGATAGCCTTTCGAGATTGATCGGTTCATAGATGTTCCCGTTGATGTATCTGACGGCTTGACTGATTGGATGCGTATGTTTCCCGTTCAGAAGGGTTCTGGATACCCGGTTCTTCATCATGTTGTAAACGAGACGTTGAGCGTAAAGGTCTATGAGAAACCTGCTGTTATCATCCAGCATATCCACACCTTCAGGGTTTGAAGCACTGGCAATGGCCGTAATATCCTTTGAAATATCCGATTCGGTATCTCCGAGAAAATAATTCCCCTGCAGGTTTATTCCTTCTGACAGATTATTCATAAATTGAGTCTTTCTTCTCACCTTTTCGATCAAGGTGTCATTCAATTCAAAGACCAGTGCCGTTGTGTGTGTATCGATGGTCATCTGCACCCGGGTCTGTGGGGGTAATAAAAGGTAATTATCCGTACTGTACGTGAATTCAGGATCGCTGCCTATCGATACCGTCTTTTTACCGGATAAGATCGTACAGAATCTGAAATAATTGTACGACTGATAGACGCCGGAATAATTCCTGGAAAGATCATAATATAGGATCCGGACATAATCGGTTTCCAATCCATGCATCGTTTCAAATTTTCTTTCAAATCTGTTTATCAAGTCATCACTCCTGAAACCTGTCGATGGCAAATTTTATGCCATATAGAGGGAATTTTTCCTTGAATCAGTCGTCAACTTTTTTACTCGTGAATATTTTACCAAACGTATATGAAATTTAAATAAAGAAAACGTGAAAGATCTTTCTCAAAATAGAAATGACAGAAGAAAAAAATTCCTTACTGAAGTCTGGAAAAGTCTATAAAGACTCAAAAATAGACTATTTTTTAGAAAAAGAGATTAGAAATATTATCCACATCATCTTATAATAGCCATGAAAGTTGAGAGAATATCTTGATTTGGATTGTGAAAAAAAGAACGGAAACGCGCTTGACAAGATGTCCCTTCATGTGAATTGCGGTATGATAACACATAAGGAATCTAAGGTGATAAGACATACAGACGATGCTGAATTTTTAGCCGGTGAAATAGTGGGCTATTTTTTAAACAATGAATGTGAAAATATCACGAAAGATTTTTTTTGGTAATTCAACGAGACGGATTACAGGATTTTAAACGGAAGAATGAATAAAAGTATGGGGATTTTCCGAAGGCTTCCCAAAATTATACACAGAAACGCTATAAAGCCTTGAGGTAGAAGGTGTTTTCGGGGCTGTTTGTGAAAAAATACTCAAATATACAGACATGAATGATTAAATTATATACGGGTTGAGGTGTTTGGATGTACGAAATAATAAGGAAGGAAAAACTGAATGAATCGGTAGAACTGATGGAAATACGTGCTCCCTATGTGGCAAGGCGTTGTGAAGCCGGACAGTTCATCATATTGATCGTTGAAGAGGATGGAGAGAGAATTCCTCTGACGATAGCCGATTATGATCGTGAAAGGCAGACGGTTACGATCATCTATCAGGTAGTGGGGTATTCGACGAAACGATTGAGTGAGAAGAAACCGGGGGATGCCGTTCAGGATTTTGTCGGGCCGCTGGGACATCCGGCACCGTTGAAAAAGGTGAAAAGAGTTCTCGGTATCGGAGGCGGTGTGGGAATAGCCCCCATCTACCCACAACTGAAAAAACTGAAATCAATGGACGTAGAAGTCGATGTGATTCTCGGCGGGCGTGATAAGGACTATATCATCCTGGATCAAGAGATGCAGGTGGTTTGTGATCATGTCTACTACGCAACAAACGACGGTTCAAAGGGAATTAAGGGCTTTGTGACGGATAAACTGAACCAACTGATAGAAGCGGGAGAGGTATACGATATGGTGATTGCCATAGGACCGTTGATCATGATGCAGGCGGTCTGTGAAATAACCCGGAAATATAACATCGAGACGAACGTCTCCCTCAATCCCATTATGATCGATGGAACCGGAATGTGTGGCGGATGCAGGGTTACTGTTGGCGGAGAGACCAAATTCGCCTGTGTTGATGGTCCAGATTTCAACGGACATCTCGTTGATTTTAAAGAAGCGATGAATCGGCAGAAGATGTTCGTGGAAGAGGAAGACCATATCTGCAGGATGGCCCTTGCCGCACAGAACATAACGCATGAGGGGGAAGGAAAATGATCAATAAATCGACGGTTAAGACACCTGTACACGAACAGGAACCCAATATCAGAAATGGGAACTTCAAAGAGGTTGTATTGGGGTATACATCCCACGAAGCGATGGAAGAGGCCGGCCGATGCCTTCAGTGCAGACACAGACCCTGTGTCAGCGGCTGCCCGGTTGGTGTGCCGATTCCGGAATTTGTTCACGAAGTGGCAGAAGGTCATTTTGAAGCGGCTTATAAGATCATCACCCGTGAAAATTCGCTGCCGGCGATATGCGGCAGGGTCTGTCCGCAGGAAAGCCAGTGTGAGGGGAAATGTGTCAGAGGCTTGAAGGGAGAACCCGTGGCCATCGGAAGACTCGAGCGGTTTGTTGCCGACTGGCATATGAAAAACACGGAAGAGGCAATCGTTCAAACTGCGAATGAAGAGATGCCGAAGATTGCAGTAGTCGGATCGGGTCCCGCCGGATTGACCTGTGCATCCGAGCTTGTTAAAAAGGGGTACAGGGTAACGATCTTTGAAGCGCTGCATAAGACAGGGGGTGTTCTCAGCTATGGGATTCCTGAATTCAGACTCCCGAAGCGTCTTGTTGCCGATGAGATCGAAAATGTGAAAAAACTCGGTGTGAGGATAAACACGAATGTTCTCATCGGAAGATCGATAACGGTTGACGAACTGATTGAAGAGGAATACCAGGCGGTCTTCATAGGAAGTGGTGCCGGTCTCCCAAAGTTTTTGAATATACCTGGAGAAAATCTGAATGGGGTTTATTCGGCCAACGAATTTCTAACAAGGGTCAACCTGATGAAGGCTTATGAGAAATCCGCCAAAACACCGGTTAAAATCGGTAAAAATGTTGCCGTTGTCGGTGGTGGAAATGTGGCGATGGATGCCGCGAGAACGGCCAAGCGTCTCGGAGCGGAAAACGTCTACATCGTTTACAGGAGAAGTGAGGAAGAACTTCCGGCGAGGGTGGAAGAAGTTCATCATGCAAAAGAAGAAGGAATCATCTTCAGACTTCTGAACAATCCCGTGGGAATAACCGGAGAAAATGGCTTTGTCAGGGGAATGAGCTGTATCAGAATGGAATTGGGTGAACCGGATGCCTCGGGCCGGAGGAGACCGGTGGTGATTCCGGGTAGTGAATTTGAACTGGACGTTCAGACAGTCATCATGGCCATCGGACAGAATCCCAATCCCCTGATCAGACAGACGACGCAGGGACTTAAAACGCAGTCATGGGGTGGAATAATCGTGGAGGAATCTACGATGGCAACGAGTAAGGAGAACGTTTATGCCGGTGGAGATGTGGTTACCGGAGCGGCAACGGTCATCCTTGCAATGGGAGCCGGGAAAAAGGCCGCCGCTGCGATTCATGAAAAACTGACCAATCAATAAACGATAAAAATTTGTTTATAAAATTGATTAAAATGGAGGAAAAAAGATGAGTTTACAGACATTCAGCGTACCAAAGGAGATCATTTACGGGGAAAATGCATTAACGCATTTATCAACACTCGAAGGAAAGCGTGCGACACTTGTAACGGGCGGAAGTTCAATGAAGCGTTTCGGATTCCTTGATCAGGCAAAGACAGAGCTCGAGAAGGCCGGTATGGAAGTGTCCATTGTTGATGGTGTCGAACCCAATCCTTCAATCGAGACAGTCATGAGGGGTGGAAAAGAAATGGCGGCCTTCAATCCCGACTGGATCATCGCGATTGGTGGTGGGTCTGCTCTCGATGCGGCAAAGGTTATGTGGGTGTATTACGAGTATCCGGAGACCAAATTCGAAGATCTTGTCAATTTCAAATTTCCAAAACTCAGAACAAAGGCAAAATTCATAGCCATCCCTTCCACAAGCGGAACAGCTTCGGAGATCACGGCCTTCACCGTTATCACGGATACGAAAAACCATATCAAATATCCCCTGGTCTCTCCCGAGATCACACCGGATGTTGCACTGCTCGACGCGGCATTACCAGAAAAGATGCCCGCTCATATCACGGCAAACACGGGTATGGATGTACTCACACATGCAGTAGAAGCCTATGTATCCAATGCGGCATCCAGTTTCACGGATTCTCTCGCGATGGAAGCCATCAAACTCGTTTTCAAACAGCTTCCGACGGCCGTTTCAAAGCCTGATAACATGACTGCAAGGGCAGATATGCACAACGCCTCAGCCATCGCCGGAATGGCCTTCACCAATGCATCACTCGGTATCGTACACAGTATGGCACACAAAATCGGCGGTGAATTCGGAATCACACATGGACTGGCAAATGCCATCCTTTTACCGTACATCGTCGAATACAACAGGAAGGCAACGGACAAATTTACCGAAATCGAAAAACAGCTTGGGATTTCAGATTTTGTGGAAGCGGTAAAAGCGCTCAATCAGAAAGTTGGTATCCCCCTCACACTGAAGGAAGTAACGGAAGTGGAAATCACCGAGGAAAAATTCAACGAAGTACTCGACCGAATGAGCAAGAATGCCTTTGCAGATCCCTGCACATTGACAAATCCGAGAAGCACATCACCGGAAGATATTAAAGAAATTTATAAATGCGCCTTTTACGGTAATACGGCCAAAAATATATAACTCAAGATACCAGCACACAACCGCTTTGATTCTGAAAGGCGGAAGGGACCCGAACGGGTCCCTTTTATTTTTACAGACTAAATCTTAAACTGGTTGATCATCTCTTTCAGCTCCTCAGCGTAA
>DAINPP010000063.1:0-15076 GCA_036743375.1 Thermotogae bacterium
CCTGTTACCGTTGATGACTATTACAACCTTCTGAAATTCTACAAGGAGAACAAATCTAAATACGGTCTAACCATCACGGAAGATCTCAGCAGACTTAACTGGATATTCGACGCCGCCTTTGGAGTTAATCAGATGTGGATCCAGGACGAAAACGGCAAATGGGTCTATTCAAAGGTTACGGATCTTGAAAAGGAAAAACTCGCATTCTATGCAAAACTGTATGCAGAAGGCCTTCTTGACACAGAATTCGTCACGACAAACTGGCAGGGTATGGAAGACAAGTTCTATTCCGGACAGGTCGGTATGGTTGTTGGAACGGCTGGAACCGTAATGGATCTTTATCAGAAGAGATTCTGGGACAGAGACATCGATACCGAACTCGTTCCGCTCACACCACCCGTTGGTGTCTCCGGAAAGGCTGGATTTACAGCGGCAAACCTCGACAAGGAACCAAGAGGATACTGTATCACGGCCACCTGTAAGAATCCGGACATCGCTTTCAAATTCCTCGAATTCATGGCCAGCGATAAGGGACAGTATCTCGACAGACTCGGTATGCCCGGAAGAGAATACAATATCAAAGATGGAGAAATTGTGTTGACAAGCAGAGGAGAAGGTTGGTGGCCAAGATTCTTCGAGAATCCAAACTGGGAAGCGCCTATCGAACTGTACGGAAAGCCTGCAAAGGAAGCCATTTCCATCGTTAATGAACTCTTTGAAGCGGATAATTATTTCCTTATGCCGCAGGAATATGCCACAAAATGGGACGAAATGAACAACCTTTACAAGGAATACTCCATGAAGATCGTTCTCGGAGAATACAGTATCGACAAATTTGATGAGATGACAGAAAAATGGTACAAGGCCGGCGGTACACTTTACACGGATCTTGCCAACGACTATTTCAATAAATAAATCAACCTGTTTACCCGCCCCTTTGTAGGGGCGGGATGTGGTTTGTCCTTTTCTTAAAAACACTCTTGAAGAAAAAGACAAGTTACATCCGTATATATAAGAAGAAAGTGGTGAAAATATGAAAAACAAGGTAAGAGGAGCACTTGTTGGTGCTGCACTCGGTGACGCGTGGGGAGCTCCGGTTGAAAAACTCTCCCCGACACAGATTAAAGAAATGTACGGAAAAATTGATTCGCTGGATTTTGAGCATTATCGGGCAAAATCACTGATTTCCGGTAAAGGGTATGGAAGGATCACAGACGATACTTTAATGACGATGTTTCTGTGCGATGTTTATTCGGAAAAACAGGCACATCTCGATGCCTATTCGATCTTTTCGCTCGTAAAAAAAATATATTTCAATGAGATTTGGGTACCGGAGTATCAGAAGGATATGCCGCTTATAGAAAGGCTATTCTATCCTGAAAAATACATCTTTCTGAGTAATTATCTGGCCGCAAGAGATCCACGCAGCGGTGGCGTCGGCAACATGGTCAACTGCGGAGCAGCCATGTATATGACCCCAATCGGTATCGTCAACGCCTGTGATCCTCAAAAGGCTTACAACGAAGCCATCGCGTTTGCCTCGGCGCATCAGACGAGTTACGGACTTGAAGCGGCCGGTGTCTTTGCAGCCTGTGTGGCAGAAGCCTTTTCACCGGATGCAACCGTTGATTCCATCATCAACACAGCCATCGAACTGGCAAAGGACGGCACAAAAATGGCTATAGAGGATATCTGTACCGCTGTAAGAGAAATAACCGATCCTGAAGAAAGTCCCGAACTATTTCATATGATTCTTGCCAAATATTCCCCAATGGGAGATAATTTATACAGGGATCCCGAAGAGGTGGGAAAACCAACTGAAAATTATACCCCTTCAAGACTCAAATCGATAGAAGAATTACCCGTAGCCCTTGGTTATATCCTCCTGAACAAAGGAGATCTTGAAAAATCACTCATCGGCGGTGTCAATTCAGGACGGGATACCGATTCAATAGGTGTTATGATCGGCGCCATCACAGGTGCCATGAACGGAATAGAAGCGATTCAGCAGAAACATATCGATAAATTGAAAGAGGCCAATCAATACGATTTTGTTGAGATCAGCGACCGTTTTTATAAAACGGTCATCGAGATACAGGAAAAGGATGAAAAGAGGATGAATGACATCATAAAAAAGAGAAATCAGCTGAGGGGATCATTATGAATTATGGATATGACTATCTTGAGAAAGTCTATGCGGGACTCCTTGGAAAGGTCATAGGTGTCCGGCTGGGCGCGCCGATAGAACCACTTTTCTGGACGGCGGAAAAGATCAGGGAAGTCTTCGGAGAGATCAGCGGTTATGTGAAAGAATATAAGAATTTTGCCGCAGATGATGACATCAACGGACCCATTTTCTTTATCAGGGCCATAGAAGATGCCTATAGAGAAACAGGAACACTTGATGCGGCAGATATAGGGGATGCCTGGCTGAATTATTCCGCAGAGGGCCACGGCATGTTCTGGTGGGGTGGTTATGGAACGTCTACCGAACATACGGCCTATACCCATCTGATGAAAGGCGTTAAACCCCCACTTTCCGGAAGTGTACAACTGAACGGGACCACCGTAGCGGAGCAGATTGGCGGACAGATATTTATCGACACCTGGGGTCTCATCTGTCCCGGAAACCCTGAAGAAGCAGCAAGATTGGCCGGTATGGCGGCCAGTGTCTCCCATGATCTGAACGGCAGATACGGTGCCTCTTATGTGGCGGCGTGTATTGCAATGGCCTTTGAAGAAGCGGAGATTGATAAGATAGTCCTTGAATGCCGAAAATACATTCCGGAAGATTCAGAATATAAACTGATGATAGACGATGTTTATGATTTCTATACAAAGCATCCTGAAAACTGGCGGGAAGCCCTTGAATATGTGAACGGTAAATACACCAAGGAGAAATACCCCGGTGTCGTTCACATCATTCCGAATTCAGCTTATATGATTATTTCTATGCTTTACGGAAAAGGAGATTTCTCTCGTACCCTTGAGATAGCCGTCATGTGCGGCTGGGATACGGACTGTAATGCCGGAAACGTTGGAACGATCATGGGTGTTGCAAAGGGACTGAATAGCATAGAAGAGAAATGGCGAAGACCGATCAACGATTTTGTCGCCGCTTCCAGTGTCATCGGCTGTTTAAACATCAACGACCTTCCCACACTGACAAAGCAGATTGCGACTTACGGTGCGCTTTACAACCGTGTTGAGCCGGATGAATCGTTCAGGGACTGTGATCATGTTAAATATGACTTTCAGCTTCCGGGATCGACACATGCCATGAGAACCTATCCTGAAAACATAGCCGTTGTTTCAAACAGGAACAGCCTTGAACCGGAACTACCGGGTGCTCTGAGAGTCAGGATGAACTTTATGAGAAGGAATACCGAGGCACGCGTATTCATGAAACCCTTCTACCGAAGAAAAGACTTTGATGACGAGCGATACATTCCCAATTTTTCTCCCATCGCCTTCGCAGGACAGACGATGAAACTATCTGTCATGACGAAAGATCTCATCGGTATTCACGAGATCATCGTCAAACCCTATGTTCAGGACACGGAAGGCAAGCAGTATGTCTCTGAACACACCTGGAAACTTCAGAACGGACAAACGGAGATGATCACGTATCAGATTCCAGATGGTCTGGAAGGTGCCATGATAGAAGAGGCCGGAATCAAGATCATCAACTGCGGAAGAGACTCCTTCTACGGCAGTATATTCGTAGAATCGTTTGAAATAGATGGAAAATGTGACTACACCATCAAATCTGAGAAACAGTATAAAGAATTCGGAACGGTAACCCCCTACACCTGGCACAAGGGATTCTGGAATCCGGAAGAAGGTAGTATCCAGGGGATCTGTTCGGATGAGGGAAATCTCTACACGGGAAATCTGAACTGGAAAGATTATAAACTGAGCGGAAAACTATCCGTCAAAAATGGTTCCCAGGCCTATCTGATCTTCAGGGCAACCGGAAACCTCAAGTATTATCTGTTCGGTTTTGAAAACGGAAAAGCGGTTCTGAAAAAGATCAACAAAAGCCTGAAGGCCGAAGAAAAAGAAGAAATACTTGCCGAGAAACCGTTCATACCTGAAATTGGCAAGGCTTATGAAATGCAGGTACACTGCCAGTCTGATGTCATCGGCTGTTTCATCAACTCGGAAGAAATTTTTAAAGTCAGTGACAAATCATATACACACGGTTTTATCGGTTATAGAATAGAAAACGGAACACGTATCCTGATAGAAGAAACCGGTATAAAGGAACTTTAACATGGAATGCGGTAACCCTAAGAAATCAGATGTCGTTGTATCGATGATAAGAAACCACACGGAACATAACAGCCTCTCTATTAGTTCAAAATATGATGCTCTTTTCGGCAGAAAGATCAAAGAGGTTATTGATGCCTTTGTCGATGAAAAAGGTTTAAAAGGCCTGGATATCTCGATAGAAGATTACGGGGCATGGGACTACACATTGCTGGCGCGTCTCGAAGCCTGTCTCGACGGGTTGGGAGATGATGAACATGAGGCCTGAAAAAAGCTGGCGAACCCTCCTGTACGTCCCGGGAAATAACCCGTCCATGATTCAGAGATGTGACGTTTACGGTGCAGATGCCATAACACTCGATCTGGAGGATTCCGTAGGACCTGCAAGAAAACGACAGGCTAGATTCTTGATAAAGAATGCACTTCAGAGGCTTGACTTTACAAGTGATGTGATGATCCGAATCAATTCGATCAGGACGGGAATGTGGCAGGAAGATCTTGAGATGATAGATTTGACAAAGATCAAGGCCATACGTGTCCCGATGGTTGAATCTGAAGACGACATCAGAAGACTCTCGGATTATCTGTATCTGCGTGAAAAAGGGTCAGGACTTGCAACCGGCAGTATCAGTCTCCTGCCCGGAATAGAAACGGCTTTGGGTTATATCAACCGTGAAAAGATCATACACAGCTGCGAAAGGGTCGCCGGAGTTGGATTCGGCAGTGAGGATTTCATAACGGATACGGGCGTGTGCCGGGAAAATCTGAAATTTATCAAACTCGAACTTGTCCTGTGTGCAAAAGCGTATGGAAAGTGTTTCATAGACAACGTTTATCCGGATTTCAGCGATCTGGAAGCCTTTAGAGAAGATTGTGAAAGGGCAAGGAAATTTGGTGCCGATGGAAAATCCATCATCCATCCGTCACAGATAAAAACCGCCAATGAAGTCTTCTCACCATCTTCTGAAGAGATAGAACGAGCCGGAGAAATCCTTGCAGAGGCTGAAAGACTGAATACCGGTGATGCCTTTAATTACAAGGGACAGATGGTGGATAAACCCATCGTCGACAGATGCAGACAGATCCTGAAATTGGGTGGAACCAATGGATAAAATATACGCAGATATAAACGAATTAATCGATAAATTGGAAATCAGGAATTCTCAGACCATCTCCTTTCACCATCATCTCAGAGAAGGCGATAAGGTGATGGAAACGGTCATCGCCGCATTATCCCACAGGGAGATAAGAGATTTAAGACTGTGCTGTTCCTCCATCATGCGATGTCATGACTTCCTCGTTGACTATGTCAAAAACGGAACAATCAGCCGTATCGAGACATCCGGACTCAGAGGGGAACTTGGAAGATTCATCAGTGAAGGGAATATGGACCATCCGGTCATCATCCGTTCTCATGGTGGAAGGGCAAGGGCGGTGAGTGACGGTGAAAGAAAGATAGATGTTGCCTTTATCGCAGCCTCCAACGCGGATGAACTCGGAAATGCAACGGGGATTATCGGCAAAAATGCCTTCGGTTCTCTCGGATATGGCATCTGGGAAGCCAGAAATGCCGAGAAGACCGTCATCGTAACGGACGATCTCTCATCAGCAGTTCTTGAACAGATCTCCATCTCTCAATCCGAGACAGATGCAATCCTACTGGTTGAACAGATCGGAGTAAGCGGAAAGATCAAGAGTGGGGCGTTGAAGATCAAATCCGATCCGCTCACCATGCGAATCGCCGAAAACACCGCGAGATTTCTGATGAATTGCGGGATTGAACTGAACAACAGAGCCATTCAGATGGGAAGCGGCGGGATCAGCCTTCAGACGATGAATTATCTGAAGTCTCATCTCATAGAGAAGGAGATTACCTTCAAATTTGCGGTAGGTGGCATCACAGAGAATCTCACCGGTCTTCTCGAAGAGGGATTTGTCGATTCGCTGATGGATGTACAGAGCTTTGACAGCTGTTGTGCGGCTTCGATGGCAACGAACAGGAATCATCATGAAGTGGACGTGAATACCTATGCCAACCCCCTCAATCCGAATAATCTCGTCAATTCACTTGATATCGCCATATTGAGTGCCCTTGAAATAGATCTGGACTGGAATGTCAACGTGATGACCGGATCGGATGGCAAATTTATGGGAGCCGTTGGCGGTCATCAGGATGTGGCGGAAGGATCGGATCTGACGATCATCGTTGCACCGCTGATCAGAGGAAGAATACCGGTCCTGACCAACAGGGTGAATACCCTCGTTACAAAGGGAAAAGATATAGATGTCTTCATCTGTGAATACGGCATCTGTGTGAAAGAGGAAAATGAATCCCTCATCAGAACCCTTAGTGATAACGGATTCAAGGTTCATACGTTGAAAGAGTTGTATGAAAAAACCGTTCGCTATGTGGGAAGCCCCGCAAAACCGGAATATGCAGACAAGACAACGGCTATCGTTCAGGATAGATACGGCAACACCCTTTCAGAAATAAAACTGCTGTTGAAATAAGGAAAGGCGGAATAAAATGAGTACATTAAAAGAAATCAGAAAAAAGATCTATAAGAGCAGGCATTATTATTATCTCCTGATTCCTGCAACCATCTATTTCATCATTTTCCACTATATTCCAATATGGGGAGTAACCCTTTCATTCCAGAAATTCAGAATATTCGGCGGAAATGAATGGGTGGGATTCAAGTATTTTCAGGAGCTCTTCTCCTCACCGACCTTTTACCGGTCGCTGACGAACACCCTGATCATAAGCGGTCTGAAAGTGCTGATAGGATTTCCCATACCGGTTATCATCGCGCTCATGATGAATTCTCTGAGAAACAAGCATTACAAGAAATATGTCCGGTCTGTCATCTATATGCCGCATTTTCTGTCATGGGTC
This sequence comes from Thermotogae bacterium, assembly GCA_036743375.1. GTDB lineage: Bacteria > Thermotogota > Thermotogae > MWEM01 > MWEM01 > DAINPP01. Next base: position 7,169 of record DAINPP010000063.1, read on the forward strand.
GTTATCACCGGTGTGTTTGCCGCTATTCTCTCACCGGTATCCGGGATGGTCAATGAGATCATCAAGCTCTTCGGAATGGATCCAATCCCATTCATGACATCCGGTCAGCATTTCAGAGGGGTACTGGTCATATCCGAAATCTGGCGAAGTTCCGGTTGGGATTCCATTCTGTATACGGCTGCACTCATGAATATTGACAAGATCCTCTATGAAGCGGCGAGTATCGACGGGGCATCCGCCTGGCAGCAGACGTTGAAGATCACCTTACCCGAACTGATCAGAACGATGGTCACCGTCTTCATCCTGAACATCGGATTCTTCATGAATGCCGGATTCGACCAGGTATTCAACATGATGAACGACTCGGTTATCAGTGTGGCGGATATCATCGATACGTATGCGTACAGAATCGGGCTGCTCAACAACAATTACAGCTATGCCACCGCTGTTGGACTGTTCCAGGGCGTAATAGGCCTCATACTGGTCATCGTGACAAACAAGGTAGCCAAGAAGATAGAAGCCGGAAGCTTATGGTAGGAGGAATTTGAGATGAAAAAAAGAATAGGACCTTGGCAGATCATCAATGCCATTATATTACTCGTCGTAACGGTAACAACACTATATCCGTTTCTGAATCTGCTCGCAGTTTCACTGACAGATGTCAAATACGTTTCGGACATGTCCGGATTATCCATATTACCAAAAGAGCCAACCTTAAAGTACTATCAGGTACTGCTCAGTGCCCCCGGGGTACAGAAGGCCTTCCTGAACAGCGTCTTTATAACGGTCGTGGCAACGGCCATCAACATGTTCCTGACCATCATAACGGCTTATGTCCTCGCGAGGGGAAACTTCTGGGGAAAGAAGTTGTACATCATCTTTCTGATCATCCCCATGCTGTTTAACCCGGGATTGATTCCAAACTACATGCTGATCAGAAATCTGGGTCTGATTAACTCCTACTGGTCCGTCATACTGCCGGGAGCCATCAACGTTTATTATCTCATGTTGCTGAGAAATATCTTCAATGGGATTCCAAAAAGCACCTTCGAAGCCGCTGAAATAGACGGAGCCAATCATTTCACCATGATCTGGAAGGTAGCAGTTCCTCTCGCAAAACCGGGAGTCATTACCATTTCCCTGTTCTACGCCATCTATCACTGGAACGATTATTTCAAACCGCTCATCTATATCAACGATCCGGCAAAATGGCCTTTGCAGGTCCTGCTCAGGCAGTTCATCGTCGATGCGGACAAGACATCCCTGTTCGGACCCCTGCAGGCCATTCTGTATTCAGAGGGGAATTCAGGCCTGCCGTTCAGAGGGCTTCAATCCTCTATCATTCTGATCACCGTTATCCCGATATTGTGTCTTTATCCACTGCTGTTGAAATATTTTTCAAGCGATATCATGTCAGGAGCCAACAAAGGCTAACAACCTCCTTCATAAAACTTTAAGGCGCAAGGAATCCTTGCGCCTTTTTCAAATCATATAACTATACTCAGAATGTACGCCAACATTACTGCACTAGCTTTCAGAAGAACTATAATATACATATTCGTTTCTGAAACACTGTAGGGGCAGAGAATTCATGCTCTTTCAAAGAAAGAGCCAGGAACTTCAGAGGAGTTCCACGAATTGCCCTTGAAATATTTGAGAATCAATTTCGATCGTAAATCAAACCAAAAAGATTTATCCTTGCAAAACGGGTAATTCATGAATTACCCCTACAAATGCCTTTGAAAGTCGTCTACAGCAACAGGTTTATAATATGTATAGTTTGAAACCTACAGCTGTAATAGTGGTGCGCATTCTATGGTCCTAATATAACTATAAAAACATTCATAACAAAAAGAATTTCTTCAATAATCAGGAATATATATTGCTGACTGATGCTAATCATTGTTTTTTTACATTCTCATTCAAAAATAAATCAGCGTATACTCAAAACATAAGACGTATGATGTCTGATGTATGAGGAGTGAGAAAATGGGAAAGAGAAAAACGCTCTATGAAGAGACCTATCAGAAGATGCAGATGGCTATTAAACCATTAAATGATGGAATACAGCTGGATTCCATCGAGACTCTTTGCGAAAAATTCGGTGCCAGCAGGACATTGATTCGTGAAGTCCTTGCAGCACTTGAACGCGAAGGGCTGGTCGTTCGTCGACAGGGTCTGGGAACGTTTGTTACGAAGGAGATGGGACATGTTCATACGGGAATTGAATATCTGAGGGGACTGAATAAGATCATCTCGACTTCGGGAAAAACCCCGGGATTGGCATACGATACCCATAAAATATTGGAAGCAGATAATGAATTGGCCGAAAGACTCGAGATCAAGAGGGGTGAAAAGGTTGTTTTAGTCGATCGACTTTATACGGCTGATGGAATTCCCGCCATCTTTGCCAGGACTTATATTGCTTCTGAAAGAATAGAAGGCGGAACTGAGAGATTATGTGCACATCTTGACGAAATAACTGCAAAAGAGCTGGTCCTTTTCGACTTGCTTGAGGAAATTTACGGTGAATCTGTAAAATATGCCTTCGCCGAGATCGAATCCGGATTGATCGATGACGAGTTATCGGCACTCATGGAAATGGAAAATGGAAGCGCCATTACCATTTTGAAAGAAATCCATCGAACGAAGGAAGACACGCCACTTCTCTATTCGGAAGACTATATCAACACGAACGTGTTTAAAATCCATATCATCAGAAAAAAAATATGAGGTGAGTATTTTGAAAGTAGATTACAGAGAACCAATTGGTTTAGAGGGAGAATTCCAATATCATATTCAATGCAAACAGGGGGATATCGCACCGGTTGTCATCGTTCCAGGGGACCAGGGAAGAGTGGAAAAGATAGTGAGTGAACTGTCGGATGTAAAAAAGATGGCTGAAAACAGGGGAATGATTACCTACACGGGACAATATCATGGTTATCCGGTTTCGGTAACCTCAACGGGAATGGGAGGTCCTTCCGCCAGTATCGCTTATGAGGAGCTGATCAACATCGGTGCCCGTGTACTGATAAGAATCGGCAGCGTCGCCGGACTGCAGGAAGATGTCAATGAAGGGGATGTTGTCATTCCGTTCGGTAGCATTCGTGATGATGGGGCCTCAAATTATTATGTCGCATCAAATTTCCCGGCCGTTCCCTCTCCCGATGTCTATTCTGCCCTGACAGGTTCTGCACTTGAGAAAGGGGAAAAGTATCATACCGGAATCAACTGGACACATTCCTGTTTTTATAACAGAGATCCGGAATATTTCCAGGAATGGAGCAGAAAGCGTGTTATTTCCATGGAGATGGAGTCTTCCGCCTTATTTGTTATTTCATCCCTTCGGGGGATTAAGGCAGGTTTTATCGGTATTTGTTATGCCAACAGATACAAACAGACAAAGTCTGAAAAGAGTGATCTGTCAGTAGGCAATCCAGGCAGGAATCATATCGAAAATTCAGTGAAAGAAGCAATTCAAATCACCTTGAATGCTGTTGAAAAGCTGTATGAAGGGGATTTGGTATAAAAAGGAGGAAGGTTTATGAAGAAAAATCTTGTGATTTTTATTAGTGTTGTTTTCGTTGCGATTTCATTTGCTGCAAAAATCAATCTTTCCAGTGAAGTCGGAATTCATACCGATGCCTGGAAGACTCAGATGAGCCCCTTTACAGAAGAGACCGGTGTTGATGTTTCTATTGAACAGTTTCCCTATTCCAACTATCTCAATCAATTGATGCTCGGCTATACCTCTGGAAGAAATGAATTTGACGTCCCCTATATCTCTCTGCTCTGGTATCCCTCGCTCGCATTGGCAAATTATATCTGTCCCATCAGCGATATTAAAGGGTATGAAGATCTGAACGAATCGGATATCCCCGGTATTGAGAATTCCAAGATGAACGGTAAGACCTATGTCATCCCTTATATGAACGAACTCGGCGGTATTCTGTATCGAAAGGACCTTTTTGAAGATCCCGTTGAGCAGAAAAATTTCAAAGAAAGGTACGGTTATGACCTCACTCCGCCAAAGACGATGAAACAGTATGAAGACATTGCCGAATTCTTCAACAGGCCACCTGAATTATACGGTGTCAGTCTGATGGGAAAGCGGAGTATCTTCCTTGCCACACATTTCATGCAGAGGTTGTGGGCAAACGGTGGACAACTCCTTGATGATGATTTTTATCCGGTATTCAATTCAGAAGCTGGTTTAAAGGCACTCGAAGATGTAAAGGCAATGTTCGAATTCGCCAACCCGGCTGCCAAGAACTATGACTTCCAGGAGGCCGTCAACGAATTTGTAACCGGCCGGAGTGCTATGGCTGAAGTCTGGACAACCGCCATGTTCTATGTGGCAGATCCGGAAAGGTCTTCCATCGTTGGGAAAGCCTCTTTTGTTGGATTTCCAAGACCTGAAGACAAGGTCGACGAGGTCTTGCCCATGTTGTATATCTCCTGGGGATTTGTAATCAGTCAGGATGCGGAAGATAAAGAAGCGGCCCTTGAATGGCTGAAATTTGTCACGGCGCCTGAGAGAGAAGCGGCAGCCGCCCCTATTGGTAATATTCCGGCAAGATTATCCGCAATGAAAGATGCCGAACTGATCAAGACATTCCCATGGATTACCGCATTCAGGGAGGCAATCTCTACATGCATTCCCACACCAATCGTACCGCTGATTCCGGAAGGAAGCAGTATCGTCAACAGCAGTATTGCCCCTGCGGTATCGGAATTTCTTGCCGGATCAAAAACGGCCAAACAGGCGTTGGACGATGCGGCAAAACAGGTCAGGGATATGATGGAGGAAAATGGGTATTATTGATCAGAGACAAAAATGATCCTGTAGTTTAATTCAGTACAAAGGGTGGTCTGATGAAGTTAAAAGAAAAACGAGTATTGTCATATATTTTGCCGGCTTTGATATTTATCATCATCATCTTTCTCATACCTCTGGTTTATACGATTATCACATCGTTTATGAGATGGAATATGCTTAGACCGGATCTGGGAATCAAACCGATTGGGTTCAGGAACTATATCAAGTTGTTTTCGGACAGTTTTACCTACGCAACACTTTTCAGAACGCTGTATTTTGTCGTAGGTTCTGTCGTTTTGGAACTGATCTGCGGGTTGTGCATCGCATTGGCTCTCGACAGTGAATTCAAGGGATGGAAAATCGTACAGTCGATTTTACTAATCCCCTTCATGATCGCACCAATAGTCGTTGGGTTCGTGTGGAAGTTCATCCTCAACAGCGATTATGGACCCGTCATTCATTTTCTGAGAGAGATAGGGTTTGGTTCATTCCTGACGGAGCCATTGCTTTCCAATCCCAACGCCGTTATACCGATTCTGATCATAGCGGATGCCTGGCAATACACCCCCTTTGTAACACTCGTACTGCTTGCCGGGATGAAAGCAATCCCGAGAGAACCGTATGAAGCCGCCTTCGTAGATGGGGCGAATGCCACACAGAGATTCTTTTCAATCACTCTGCCGCTGCTGAAGCCATCCATTCTCGTCGCAATCGTTATCAGAACACTGACTTCGCTGAGGGTCTTCGATATCGTCTTTATCATGACGGGTGGCGGACCGGGTACGTCAAGTGAAACCCTCGCATTCTACGGTTACAGAGTTGCATTCGACCAGTACAATATTGGTTTTTCATCGGCAATAAACATGCTGACATTTGGCATAGCGATTATATTCACGATCTTTTACATGAAGATTATCGGTGGTGGCAAAAAACATGTATAGAAAAAATCTGTTCGGAAAAATTATCATATTCATCATCATATTTCTGGCACTTTTCCTGACGCTGGTCCCCCTCGCATGGATCACACTCTCATCATTCAAGGTCGAGGCCGATCAGTTTTCGATTCCACCCAAATGGTTTCCGGAAAGACTCACACTGGATAACTATGTCACATTTTTCAGTAATGCCGAACTCCTGAAATCCTTGTTCAACAGTGTGATTACAACCGTTCTCTCTACGTTTATCGCTCTTTTGCTCGGAGTACCGGCGGCTTATGCACTGGCAAGATTTGACTGGAAACATTCCAATAAAATATCCTTTATGATCCTTCTCGCAAGGATGACACCACCTATCGTTATGGTCTTGCCGTTTTTCATGATCGCGAGGTATTTAAATATTTCGAACACCTATATTCCTATAATCGTTGCCCTTTCCTTTTTCAGCGTCCCTTTTGCGGTCTGGATGATGAGAGGATTCTTCCAGGAAATCCCGAATTCGATTGAGGAAGCGGCCATGATAGACGGCTGTACACGTCTTCAGGCATTGAAAAAAGTCATTTTACCCCTTTCCATGCCGGGTTTGGCGGCGACTTCTATTCTGTGTGCCCTGATCTCATGGAATGAATTTCTCTTTGCCCTGGTCCTGACTGGAAAGGATACACGAACGCTCCCCGTTCTTGTCAACATGTTTGTCAGTGAAAGAAATATCGAATGGGGTGTTATGAGTGCTTCAGCCATTATTATCGTTCTTCCGATGGTCATTTTCGGATTACTGGTCCAGAATGATCTGGTGAGAGGCTTGACGATGGGAAGTTCAAAATAAACCATTTCCGTTAGTCAGAATTTACTGAAACGCTGAAAGGCCTGGAGTCCCTACTTGCACGGGGACTCCAGGTTTTTATTGCTATTCGAGGATCAGAATCGTATACTGTTCTTCAGTTTCATATTGGTTTTCCTCTTCATCTTCAAAGAAGAGTGAATATCTCAGAACATAGCGACCGGGAATGTCCTCTTTATCCACTCTTACCCTCACCATTGCCCGCTTCACTTCTTCAGGCTTCAGGTCAAAGCCCTCTTCCACATCATCATTCCAGGATAATGACTCTCCGTAAAGTTCTCTGAAGAGATCGTTGACTTCTATTGCGATATTCTTCATGAGCTTTCCACCGGTATTTTTAATACTGAAATTCAAAATCACATCTTTTTGCCGTGACAGGACTTTTGGTTCGATATCAACACATTTGATCAAATCATAAGCCGATATGACTTCTATCGTTTTAAACAGATCATCTGATCTGTAATAATTTCCTCTCGTATCTTCAAATAAAAAATAATACTGAAGCGCATATTGTCCAAGAGGAGAATCCGCATCCGTCTGAACAACTGTCATCAATTTTGCATTCAGATTGGATAAAAGATCAATTCCCTCAATCACATCATCGTTATGACTCAGACTTTCACCAAAATAATATTGATACACACCGTCATTTTCGATATTGATATTCAGATATTTCTCAGTTCCGGTATTCCTGATGTACCAGGTCAGCATCCTTTTAGAATTCTGATTCATCTGATCCGGTTGAAGATCCGTACACTGAATATCACTGTTCGCCGGAATAACCGTTATGACGGAATGATAAAGAGGCGTTCTGTAAGAATCGCCATTCTCAAGATCAAAGGAATAATAATAAAGGATATCGTATGGGCCTTCGGGATCATCCAAATCGGTATCAATAACGGCCGTAAACTGCCCGCTTTCATTCGGTTCCAATGTGATCCCCTCTTCATAATCATCATTATGACTGAGAGAATCCAGATAAATCTCCCTCTGAATTGACTCTATCTCTATGTTGATGTCCTTATACACTACATTTCCCTTATTAAGGACATCAAAGACCACATACATTTTCGATCCCCTGTAAAATTTCTCCGGACTGATTTCTATCGTTTTAATCGTATCATTCGGCCCAGTCAGCTGAATGGAAATCACACATTCTTCATTTTCCGTCGTTAGTCCATCGGAATCATCAAACAGAAGCGTGTAAAAAAGCGCATAGTCTCCAGGCACCGTTTTGAGATCTGTAGAGACTGTTATCTGAAGGATTCCGATTTCACCCGGCTTTAGATCAACGCCTTCAGAGTAATCAT
>DAINPP010000064.1:0-14386 GCA_036743375.1 Thermotogae bacterium
GTATGGAAACATCTTTAAGAAAAGAGCTTTCCGACGAATTGTATGTCGTTCAGAGCTTGGGTGCTTACAACGTTTATTCGGATGATGTCTTTCAGGCGCTGGAAATAGGTTTCAACGCTGACTTTGTTTCCGAACTCGATCAAATCTCTGTGAATTCCGATCTGATGAAGATCAGGAAACGGACAGAGTCAGGAATCATCCTGGCCTTGATCAATCCCGATTCGGTCATCGGGAGGGGCGATTTTCTGTTTACCGTTCCGGCCATCACTTCAAAGGATATCATCAGCGTGAACGTGATTGACGGCGACAGCGTGAGGGCCTCTATTCCATTACCAAACGGGGTCAGTGTCCTCGATACGGAGATTAACACGAATCAGTCGTTTGATCTGTATATTTACACCAAAAACCTCTCTACGCTTCAGGCACTCGAATTCACACTCAATTTTGACCCGAATTATATCATAGTCGATCCGGCGTATGGGGACAATTATCTTGAAGTGCTTGGAACCTTTCAGCCGGCGCTTCTTATAAAGAGTAAGACGAATAACAGTATAACCCTGTCGTTCGTTTTTCAACAAGAGGTCAATATCACTGAGGAGCTTTCGTTTAAACTCAGGATGAAGTCCCTTTCAACCAACACGACGACCAATGTTACTTTCAGCGGAACCTCCGCCTTAAACTCCAGTGCCGTTTCGCTTGGTACCGCCTTCAACAACGGCGGCATAACGGTCAACAGCAGCTTGACACCGGAATTGCTCGGTGACTTTGATTCGGATGATCAGGTGGATATACAGGATTTTCTCGCCTTTGTCACTCACTACAATTCATCATCAGGCGACGGGACCTATGAGACGCTCTATGATATAGGACCGGCTCAGGATTATTTTAAAGGGGATTGGGATGGCATCTATGATGTGGCCAATCCGGACGGTGCCGTTAATATCATCGATTTTATCGTTTTCGCAAACAATTATGGCCTGACAAAACCGACGAACGACAATCAGCCGCCTTCTGTTCCGGGAAATCCGGATCCCGTTGACAATGCGCAAAATGTCTCGACGGATCCCGTTCTTGAATGGACGGCCTCTACCGATCCGGAAAATGATACCATTTCCTATGAGGTCTATTTCGGAACCGTTGTAGATCCTCAGGCGCTTGTCATGACGGTAGATACCCCACTGGCGACGTTCACGGGACTTTCAAACTCCACCACCTATTACTGGAAGGTTGTGGCAAAGGACAGCAACAATAACCGTACGGAGGGGGACATCTGGCGCTTTACAACACTGGCGGGAACAAATAATCCACCTTCGGCACCGATCAATCCCTCACCATCAGACAGTGCAACCGGAGTGAATACATCTGTTACTCTCTCCTGGGGCGCATCAACCGATCCGGATGGGGATACGGTCGCTTACGATTTCTATTTTGGAACTTCTACAAATCCGTCACTCGTCATTTCTAATCTTGGGGGCACCTCTTATTCGAGAACGGGTTTGAGTAACGATACACAGTATTACTGGAAGGTCGTGGCAAAAGATACCCATTCGAACACAACTTCCAGTTCGATCTGGACCTTCCGGACAATTCCGGGAGCCAATAATCCACCGACAGCACCAACAGGTCCGAATCCGGCATCCGGCAGCACCGATCAGGAAACCTCTCTGACTTTATCCTGGACGGTTTCAACCGATGCCGACGGTGATCCTGTGACCTATGATGTCTATATGGATAAAACGAGCAATCCGACCACATTCAAGGGATCTGTATCGGGGACGAGTTTCAACGTCAGCAATCTTTCCTACACCACACTGTATTACTGGAAAGTTGTGGCCAAGGACAACAACGGCGGCAGCACTTCCGGCAGTGTATGGAATCTTACAACCAAGGCCGCCCCATCGGGGAATGCCTCTTACAGGGGAATTACGCTGGGTCTGACGGATTACGGCGGCAGCAGTGATCTGTCCGCAACGGATGATGATGCGGATGAAATCAAGATAACCTTTGAAAATCTTTCAGAAGGGTTTTCGATTCAGAAAGAAACGGGAAATGTCGTTAAGAGCGAGATACAGAACTGGCTCACTTCTTATGTCTCCGGCAGTCAAACGGATGATGTCTTCGTCTTCCACTATTCGGGGCACGGCTTTTATGAGTCCGGTCAGTCCAGGATGTATCTGTCTGACGGTTCAGATATGAGTATGAGTGAATTGAGAACACTGCTTGATAACATCAACGGGACGAAAATCGTCCTGATCGATGCCTGTCAGTCAGGGAACTTTACGGATATGAGTTCCGGGAGAGTCCTGACAACGGAAGAAAAGCTCCAGCAGATGGCGCAGTTCAGAGCCGGTGTACTGAGTGCTTTTGAAGAATCGGAGACGAACCGCGGAACCTACAGTTCACCGTACGAGTATTATGTCCTGGCCGGTTCTGCAATCGATGAATACTCGAACGAAGACAGCAATCTGAATCACGGTTTCTTCAGCTTCTTCTTCTGTGATGGTCTTGGAAACGTCGGATCATCCAATCCGAACGGATCATTTGATGCCACTTACAATGCGGACGGTTACGGCCCCGGTGGTGTTGCGGATGGAAATGTTACCCACAGGGAGCTGTACAATTATTCGAAGGATAAAGTCAGCGAATACATGCAATCCAATTACGGGGTAAACGATCAGACCATACAGGGTAATCATACGGACTCTGATTACGTGGTGGGAAGTTATTCAGGAGCCTCTGAAAATCCACCTTCAAAGCCGTCAAGTCCTACCCCGTCCGACGGTAGTTCGAATGTTTCGGTTACACAGTCTCTCTCATGGAGTTCTTCCGGTGCCACATCGTATGATGTGTACTTTGGAACCAGTTCGACTCCGCCGCTTGTTTCATCGGGGCAGTCTTACAACAATTACAACCCAGGGACGATGAATGTCAGCCAGCCCTATTACTGGAAAATCGTTGCCCATAACGCATACGGAACCACAACGGGAGATGTCTGGGATTTCACAACGGCATCCGGTGATACCCCGTCGAGTTCAGACGGTAAAGTGGTTCTGAAAACGGCTACCCCTGAAGTGACAGGGGACATGGAATTCGATTATTACCGGGCTTATTTCGATACCAATAACCCAACCCCTCCTCACTGGAAGGTGAGATATGACGGATCTCTTTATTTCACCTTTAACGGGGCGGAAGATTTTTACTTTAACGCCTACGGTTTGAGAGATCAGGGATATGATGCGGAAATCGACGTTTATATCAACGGGGATTATGTGGGATATTTTGTCATGTCAGCGAGCTGGGGACAGTATATCATCGAATCAGATTATTTCTCTTCCGGTGAAAACGAAGTAGAACTGAATATGTACTGGGGAAGCATGTATATCGATGAAATCTGGACCGGTGACGGACAAACGACAGACGATCCGCCGAGTGTCCCATCAAATCCCAGTCCATCAAATGGATCCAATATTCAGAATCCGACACCGACTCTCAGCTGGTCGTCCACCGGAGCGGATAATTACGATGTGTACTTTGGAACCAGTTCAAATCCGCCAAAGGTTTCTACCGCTCAGACCGCTTCTACTTATTCACCCTCAACACTTTCGATTGGCCAGACGTATTACTGGAAGATCGTTGCAAAAAATACTTACGGATCGACAGCCGGTTCGATCTGGAGTTTCTCCGTTTCGGGGGATACACCTCAGACGGGAGTCGATTTTACGAGTCCGTATTCGGGGAATTACCTGCTGATCAGCAACGAATCGTCCAATGGCGATTCAACCGAATATACCGGAAGTCTGTCCTCTGAAAGGATGCTGAGTCCCAGGAATACGGAGTATGCCATGCCGAGAGGTCTGCCTCTGGAAGCCTACCGGATTGATCCGCAGATGAACAGGGATATAGAACTTGACCGATCACTTCTCGTTGATTCTGAAGACGGAAAACTGGTATCAAGAGCCGTTGGAGATACGAGACAGTTTACGGTCTACAATTTCAAGACCGATTCGGATCAGACCATCACGGCTACTCTGCAGGCTGTCGGTTCACGTTGTGAAGTGTGGGCTCAGAACACCTCAGAGATCACGACAACGAAGGCACAGCAGGCTGCTTCTGAATTTGACAGTGTGATTTATCCGCAGGTTACCTCTAATTTCTATACTCCGTCCGATGTTAATTCCGATGGAAAAGTGGCCATTCTGATGTTTGACATACAGGATGATTTTGACAGTACGGGCAGTTATGTTGGAGGGTATTTTTGGGCAAGAGACCTCTTTAACATGGCCGGATCGAATCTGATGGAAATATTCTATATCGATACCTATCCGACGATGCATTACCCGCAATCAAATGCGATAGATGTGAGTGAGGCCTATTCTACCCTGGCACATGAGTTCCAGCACATGGTCAACTTCAACAGGAACTATCTCGTTGAAGGCGGGGATGATATGCCTTCGTGGATAGATGAGGGCCTGTCTATGGCCGCTGAAAGACTCGTGTACGGTTCATCCGAGATGACCGGAAGGATTAATTATTACAACTCCTCACCGAGTATCAAGAACGGTCATTCACTCCTTTACTGGGATGATTATGGAGATACGCTCGCGAATTATTCCCTGTCATACCTCTTCATGCAGTATTTCAGGATACAGATGGGACAGGGAAATGCGATTTACAGGGAGATCATAGAAGATTATGCCAATGATTACAGCTGTATACAGAATGCCTTGAATGCCTATGCCTCCTCTATTTCCTTCAGTGATTTCATGACGAACTGGAGAATAGCCCTGATGCTCAAAGAGAGCAGCGGTGCCTATGGTTTTGGCGGAGACTCCTCCTTTGATCCCCTTTCCACACAGATCTATTCGGGAGGCAGTACAAACCTGAGAGGTGGTGGTGCGGTTGTCAAGACACTGGTCACATCTTATACGGACCCGGGAAATTCAGGCGCACATATACAGTATGTCGGGATGCCCTGATCATTCTGATTTTCATTGTGGTGACAGGAATTAGAACGGTTCCTGCAGGTGTTTGTGATTTGTTTCATGAATGAAACTAAAATGAAACGGTAATTCTGTTAGTATATACCGGCGATGAAGGTCGCTTGGGAAAAGTAAATAAAAGGGGAGCCGTCAAGGCTGAGAGGGATTCGTTCCGACCCTGTGAACCTGATCCAGATAATGCTGGCGTAGGGAGAGAATATATACGATGCACCCTACTGTCAAACAGTAGGGTGTTTTATTTTTACGGAGGGATTAAAATGAAAAAAGTACTGATCTTTGCAATGCTGTGTCTGACCGTTATGAGTTTTTCCAGAGAATTAACCGTTTATACGTATGAGAGCATGGACTGGATAGAAGATCATCTAATCAGTCAGTTTGAAGAAAGGGAGAACTGCAAGGTAAAGGTCATCACACTTGGTGATGGCGGTAATGTGCTTTCAAGACTCATTCTTGAAAAGAAGCGGCCCCAGGCGGATGTCGTTGTCGGCCTTGATCAGAGTATGTCGGTAAAGGCGATAGAAAATGACCTGCTGTTAAAATTTGTCCCGTCAAATCTTGATAACATTACAAATCCTGATTTGATCTTTGATGCAACGGGGCATGTCTATCCATACGATTTTGGTGCGATTGCCATCATCACAAACCCTTCTGAGATGAAAGGGACAATCCATTCTTTTGAAGCCCTGAAAGAACTCGAAGATGCTCTCATCATACAGGATCCGAGAAGCTCAAGTACCGGACAATCCTTCCTCCTCTGGACGATTGCAATCTATGGGGAGAACTGGCAGCAGTTCTGGCGCGAGATCAAACCGTCTATCCTGACGGTTACTTCCGGTTGGAGTGAGGCCTTCTCGAAATTTGAAGCGGGTGAAGCCCCGATGATGGTCAGTTATGCAACGGATGGTGCTTATTCGGTAGAATATTACGGGTCAACAACCTATACGACGCTGATCCCTGATGAAGGGGCGTATGTTCAGATAGAAGGAGCCGGAATCGTTAAAGGGACGGATGATGAGATCCTCGCAGGAAAATTTATAGAATTTCTCCTCTCCGATGAAGTCCAGAGAGACATACCACTCAATCAGTGGATGTTCCCGGTTACCGACGTGGAAATGCCGGAGTCCTTTGACTATGCGGTTAAACCGGAAAAGATCCTTTCGATAGATGCGTCTGAAATAGGAGAAAATCTTGAAAAGTGGCTTGACGAATGGGAACAGATAATGTATTGAGAAACAGAAGAGGGCTTCAATTGATTTTTCTGATCATTGCCTTAATGGTCGTTCTATTTCCTTTCTATACGATGATCAGAGATTTCTTCAATATAAGCGACTTATCCACGGTTCAGGACCCGAAATTTCTTCGGGTCCTCTGGTTTACACTGTATCAGGCACTGTTGTCTTCAGTTGCCGCGTTTTTCGCAGCCATTGTGCCATCACTTTATTGCGCAAAGAATGACAATTTCATCTCAAAACTCCTTGAGAATTCTATTTTTATCCCGTTCTTCTTTCCGCCGGTATCCATGGTTATCGCCTTCAGTGTCATCTTTTCACAAAACGGTATCTTACATGCCATGGGTTTGAATGTAGAGATCCTCTACACGTTAAAGGCCATTATCATAGCCCATATCTTTTACGAATCTCCGATATTTGTGAAATACATCTCTCATGCACTGATGAGCATCAATCCGAAAGTCATAGAGGCAGCTCAGCTTGATGGCGCATCAACGATCAAGCGCCTGATGTCAATCGATCTGAGATTAATCCTGCCATCCCTTTTGAAGGCCTTTTTTCTCGTGTTTACCTATTCGTTCATGAGCTTTGCCGTCGTACTCAACCTTGGCGGAATACAGTTTTCCACCCTTGAAGTCTCTATCGCAAACGCCTTGAGGGGCCGGTTTGATTTTTCGGAGGCCCTGTTCTATGCCATTTTCCAGTTTGGCATCCTGTTTATCCTGAATTATATCTGTTCCAGTCTTTTGAAAGAGACTTATGAGAATGAGCAGCCACAGCGATTGAATGTCAGAACATCTGTTTTTGAAAAGATTATTACCGTCTCTTACTGTGCTTTTGAATACATGATGATTTTTGTCGGTTTATCCGGAATCATCTTCGACTGGCATGACGGTCGGTTTTCGCTGACACATTTATTGAATCTGTTTTCTGATAAGATAAATCGGAAATATGATGTTGTCAAATCAATTGTAAACTCGATTGGTGTTGCAGCTATCACTGCTACTGTTTCGACATTCCTGGGATATTTTCTGATTAACCTGAAAACAAAGTTGACAGATTACGTCATTCTTCCCATCCTTGGTATTTCCAGTGCTTTTACTGCAATGGCCCTGTTGTATATGAATATTCTTTATGGTGTCCCATACGCTTTGCTGATTGTTGCCGGATATATCCTGATATCCGTTCCCCTTGCCTATTCCTTCCTTTTTCAAAATGTAAGGGGTTTTAGAAATGAATTGCTGGAAGCATCTTATATGGATGGTGCAGGAAAAATCAGAGCCTTCGTTGCCATTAAACTGCCAATTCTTCTACCGACCTTTCTCGCTGTTTTCTTTCAGATATTTGCCGTTATATACGGTGAATTCACCATTTCCTATACCATGCAGATAAGAGATTTTTTCCCGCTGGCAAGTGTGGTAAACTATTCCCTTTCGGCTCACAGGTATTATCTTGAAAGCCAGGCCTTTGCTTCTCTAAACACGATTATAGTGTTTATGATGTTCTGGTTATCTTCACTTCTCCTGAAAGAGAGAAAATAATAGCCATCTTTTCCGAATTATAAATTATTATTATAATAATCTTACAAATTTCTATTAACAAGGTTAAAAAAGGAAATAACATTCAGAAAGAATTTATAATTTATTTCATTAACCAAATTGTATTATATGATAAAATAGAATATCACATAATAAGAGGTGAGTCCTATAATGAAAACTACAAGAAATTTTCTGTTTGTAAGTTTTTTAGTTTTTTTTGTTGTTATTTTTACAGCAGCAGGATGCCCATTATTTCAATATCAGAATATCGGCACGTTTATAGAAATTCAAAATGAAACCTCTGAGACCATTCGTGTTATGGTACTTGATACTGAAAAGATGCCAATTGGCAGCTATTATGAGATTAAACCGGGTGAAAGCGATCAGATCAGAGCAACGACTGATAGTGATTATATTAGTATCAGTAAAGAAAATGGTGATGTATGGCATTATACTGCCGGTGGAGAAGATCTTACTGAAATCATTTTTGAAAGTAAAGTGATCGTCGTCAACGGTACAAATGGATATTGGGAGACTTAGATTCAACTATTCACTAGTTCATATAGCCTCCATCTCTGAAATGGTTTCTGCTGATAGGTGTTCATTGTCAAGATGATGATGAAAAGGCAGCGATTTGTCATGTGCTATAATATTAATAACGAAGAATAAGAGGTGAGCTTTATGAAAATAATATCGAAAAATCTTCTGTTTGTCTGTGTTTTAATTTTCTTTGTGGTGGTTTTCTCTGCTGCGGGTTGTCCGATGTCACAGGCTCAGGACCATGTCGTTATGGAAATTCAAAATGATACTGATGATGTTATTCATATTCAGTTGGTTAGTCGGGAATTGATTCCGCTTGGAGCAGAGAAGGTTCTTCAGCCGGATGGAAGTGTACGGGTTGCATCCAGCAATGAGGGTGATTTTATAAGTGTCAGCGATGAAGATGATTCCCCTTGGCATTATACGGCTGGAGGCAGTGATCAGGTTGATATAACGGTCGAATCCGTCGTTCTGGTAGTAAACGATACGAACGGTTATTGGGAAAATTAGATTACTGGATTATTCAATCCAGTAATCCGTTATCGTTGTAAAAAATTTTGTCGAACTTGTTGTAGTATTGATTTTTTCCATCATAGTCCAACGCGCAGATGAGGCTCCATTGTTTAATATAGTCTTCAACCTGATCTGGTTTTAATAGTGAGAGTGTCATCAGTGCCGTTTTTGATTTCACGCATGAATCGGTGATTACCATCCCCCAATTATACAGGGATTGAGTATATTCACCGTTGATTGGGTTGATCTCTCTTGTCGTTCCTCTCCAGATAGACCCACCCCCGAGATAAACGATTTCGTCCTCTCCGTTAACGGGTATCTGATCCATCCAGTCTGTCGAGCCATTTCTTCTTCCGAAGATACATAGATTTCTGCCAACCTGAATGTATCCGGTCTGCTTTTCATCTCTCTCAAGAATAAAACTTTTGATCGCGTCCATGGCATATGGAAGAGCGATGGGTCTGAGGTATAGTTTTACGTTGTTGTAGAATCTGAGTGTTTGCTCTTCGGTAAACTGTACGTTGAAAAATCCCACATGTTCAAGCTGATTATCGATAGCCTCTTCACTTGGTATTTTTTCGTTTTCATACAATAAGGCGATATTTCCTATTGTATAATCATAAAGCCCTTTTGAAGATTCCGCGATGGCATTCAGTTCTTTTATCAGAGTGGTTGTTTCTTCATCAAACGAAAATACTTTTCCATCTTCATAGTCATCAAGTGGAAAGATCCCATATTGATCGGTGTATTTTTCATACACTCTTCTGAATTCTGCAAACGCTTCTTCCGCTATTCTGTCTGCACTCGATGTCTTTTGTATGATTAGTCGCATTTTCAACCCCATAAACTCATCTTCATAGTCTTCGTAGAGAACGGTGTTTACCGTGGTGATGACATAGGCCACAATTAACAGGACCGCTATGACGAAGAAGGTGAACATCCAGCTTCTTCTGATTCGTTTGTGTGGATCGATGGATTCTATGGCAAAATCTGTTTTTTCTCTGTTGAACATTTTTCTCTTTCCTTTCCCTTTTTAAGTCTCCGCCTATAGCGGGGGTGGAGTTCTGTGAGAACTCATAAAAGGACTGTTTTACCGAACTTCACCCACACCCCGGTGGATTCTAAATAAAGAACGGACCTTTGGCCCGTTCTTTTTATTTCTATGATTTTTCTCGGTAAACACTTAACGGATTAATGTCCGAGTGCTCTTGGATCCATTGCGTCTCTCATGGCATCACCAAAGAGATTAAACGCAAGAATGGCGACAAACAGGAACACACCTGGTAACAGCAGCCACGGGTACTGTTCAAGAACAGACAGTTTCTGTGCCTGCGCCAACATGAGACCCCAGCTTGATTGCGGTTCCCGGATCCCATACCCGAGGAAAGACAATCCGGCTTCGCCGAGAATGTATCCCGGAATGGACAATGTTGCTGAAACGATGATATAAGTACTGGTATTCGGAATGATGTGCTTCCAGATGATTCTTCCGGTTGGATAACCCATTGCTCGTGCCGCTTCAACATACTCAGACTGTTTGATTGAAAGAACCATCCCTCTGATAACCCTTGACATTCCCGGCCATCCGATGAACGAGAGGATAACGATGATCATCAGATAGGTGATATTTGACGGCAGGTCCGCCGGGAGGATGGCCCTTAAGGAAATCAGCAGATAAAGACTCGGGATGGACATGAGTATTTCCGTTGCCCTCATGAGCACTTCGTCCACCCATCCACCATAGTATCCTGCAACACCACCGAGGAACAATCCGAGTGTGAAGGTAATGAGTATACCTGCGAACCCTACGGTAAGTGAAACCTGTGAACCGAAGAGAATACGTGTCAGAACGTCTCTTCCGTAGGCATCAGCTCCGAAGATATAATATTGAGCCGGGGAATCAACACCAAAGAGATGAATATCCATCGGGATGAATCCTAATAATTTATATTCCCAGCCCTTGACAAACCATTTAATCGTGAAACGTTTCAGATCAAACTGATTGATAGCAGAAAGATTGACCTTTTTCTTGGAACCGTCTTCGTAGGCAACACTGACCGCGTTTACCCCTTCTTCTATGCTGACAGACTGAAGTTCTCCGATTCTTGCAACTTTATACGAATAGATGGGATCTTCAAGATAAGTCTTGAGTGTTGCCTGATCGGTAATGGTTTCTGTTCTGCCGCCCTCTTTCATCATATCTGTCTTTGAAAGCGGGATCATTTCCAGCTCTTCAGTTGATTTCTTTAGAGATCTTTCACTCTTGGAACCGATAGCGGTTATATTCGATGTGAAAACGAGAGATATGGCTGTAACCCCATCTTTTCCCAGTGTATAATTTATCTTTTCACCATCTGTATTGACCCCTTCGAAATTTTCGATGACGGAAGCCGGTTCATAGATTCTCTGATAGGTTACCGGATCTCTGTAACTCATGACATCATAAATATAGGGTGCTACCAGTTTGTCCTCATATTTCCAGTGTACTTCAGAAGGTGGAGCAAATGTTCTGTCCGTATACTGCTGATAAGGATTTGCCGGTGAAAAGAAATCTGCAAACAGCATCAAAACATAAAGGATCAGCAGAATGACAAGTGATATTCTTCCAGCCCTATGTTTTCTGAATGCTCTGACAAGCAGTTTCCACCTGCTCATATATTCTACTTCAAATGATTCATCCAAATTTTCCTGTGTAATTTCTGCTGGTTTTTTCTGTGCTTTTTTCTCTGCCATATTCACAACACCCCCTTACTGGAATCTCTTTCTAACTCTCGGATCAACTGCAGCAAGCAATAAGTCTGCCGAAAGGTTTCCGAGTACGAGCATCAGTGAACTGAGCAAGAGACTTGCCATAACGAGATACAGATCCTGTGAGTTGAGTGCCTGAATTGTCAGTCTTCCCATCCCTGGCCAGCTGAATACCTGCTCGGTTAAAACCGCACCACCGAGAAGTGATGAGAGTGTGTATCCGAACATGGTGATCAACGGATTAATGGCATTTCTAAGCGCATGCTTGTAAACAACGACTTTTCTTGGCATTCCTTTTGCCCTGGCAAATTCAACATAATCCATCCCCAGCTGATCGAGAAACTGACCTCTCATCTGTCTCATAACACCGGCAAGTGATGAGAATCCAAGTGTAATGGCGGGACCGGCGACATGCCAGAGATAATCCCCTATGGACTGGAAAAAGCCCATTTCCGAGTTGTTGATGGAGGTCATACCACCAATTGGAAACCAGCCTGTTTTGGAAGCCATGTAAAGAAACAACAGTGCAAAGAAAAAGTTTGGTATTGAAAGACCGATCAATGCAACAACTGAAGCAACCTGGTCCCCCAGTTTGTACTGACGCATTGCGGCAAAGATTCCCAAACCGATTCCTAGGACCCAACTGATTACAAGTGTTGTAATGCTCAATAATAATGTGGCACCTAATCGACCCCAGATGATATTGTAAACCGGTTGATGATACTGGAAAGAATGACCAAAATTACCCTGTAAAACTTGGACCAACCATTTACCGTACTGAACTAATATGTTTTCATTAAAACCAAATTTAATTTCAAGCTGATGAATCGTTTCCTGTGAATAACTGGGATTCATTCGGAACTGATCCAGGAAGTCACCTGGCGCAGCCTGTATTATGATGAAAGAAAGAAATGAAACACCCAGAATAACCGGTATTGCCATTATCAATCTTCTTACGATGTACTTGAACAAAAAACTCTCCCTCCTGCATAAAACGTAAAATTTGGATAAATTTAAAATTCACGAGACGGACGGAAATCCGTCTCGTGAATCAATTACTATTTATCCTAAAATCAGATTATTTTGCTTCCTTGCAGATTGCGTATACGTTCCAACCCCATGTTGAGAATCCACCGATTTCGATGTTCTTCATGTATGTTGGGTAAGCGAACATTCTGAGCTGCTGAACTGTGTAGATTAAAGGAAGGCTTTCTGCTGAAAGAATCTGATACTGACTGAAGAGGTCGTATCTTGCATCTTCGTCCATTTCACCTGACTGTTTTTTGAAGATGTCATCAATTTTCCATTCTTCGTAGCTGATGGAATATGTTTCTTTGTTGATGAAGTCTGCAACTTCTGGTGAATAGTTCCAGAAATGAAGTCCACCTGTGATCTGGCTTACATTTGATCCGCTGTGTGGGTCTGCTCCACCTGTAAGTCCCATGATCATTGTTTCCCAGTCTCCTGTGTTCATAAGTGCACCAACGAGCGTGTTGAAATCGATAGGATTGAAGACTGCTTCGATTCCGAGCTGACTGAATGTATCAACGATCAGGTTACATGCCTTTTCTCTTACCTGGTTTCCGGCGTTTGTTGTGAGGTTGAACTTAACAACTGTTCCATCTTCATCAACGAGTTTTCCTTCTTCGTTCCAGCCGAATCCGCCTTCTTCGAGAAGTGCCTTTGCAGCATCGATATCGAAGTCGTATGTGTAATCTTCAACGATCGGATCGTAGAAAGGTGATGCAGGACTTATTGGTCCCCACTGTGGCTGTGCAAGTCCATTGTAGATAACGTCGATCATAGCATCTCTGTCCATTGCTGTTGAGAGTGCCTGTCTGAACTGAACATTTCTGAACCATTTCTGCTGAATTGTATTTGGTGAGTTGAAGTTAAGTGCAAGGAAGAGTGTGCTGGTTGTTGGTCCGTAAGGCTTTACGATCCAGTCTTTTTCTGCTTCCTGTGCTTTTACTGCTGGGTAGTCATCTGCTGGTACTGAGAGAAAATCTGTTTCTCCAGCTTCGAACTTGAGTCTCATTGTGTTCTGATCCTGACAGATAACCCAGATGAACTGATCGAAATATGGAAGCTGATTGTTATCTGCATCATATCTGTAGTAATAAGGGTTCTTTGTCATAACAACTCTTTCTTCTTCAACGTAATCTGTAACAACAAACGGACCGCTTCCGACGAGTTCATCAACATCTGCTGTTGTCCATTTCTGACTGATTGTTTCATCTGCTGCTGATTCAGCAAGGATGTGTTTTGGAAGAATATATACGGAACCTACTGTTCTGAGTCCAGGTGCAAATGGCTGTGGATATTCGATCATAACAGAGTTCTCTCCAACGAGTTCGACCTTAGGAAGTTTGTCGTTTCCATCTCTGAGAACGTCAATTGTATTTCCTGTTACAAGGCCTTCTACCATAAACACATTGTTGAATGTCCATTCAACATCTTCAGCAGTGAGTGGCTGACCGTCTGACCATTTGATACCGTCTCTCATGTGGAAAATCCAACCGTTTCCGCTTTCTGTTACTTCGTATGATTTACAAAGGTCTCCACCTCTGACACCAGAGTCAGCATCAAAGTCGATCAATGTGGCAAACATTCTGTCAAGAATGTCAGTGGATGATGTTTCCTGTGCTTCTGCCGGGTTGAATGTCTTTGGTCCACCAAGTGTACCAACATAGAATGTTCCACCTGGATTACCGTGTACATCTTCAACGATGTAATCCGGTTCTGCAAATGCGAAACCTGTAACAAGTAAAACTGCTAACAAAACAAACAAAACTCTCTTCATAAAAAGTTCCTCCTT
>DAINPP010000065.1:0-14106 GCA_036743375.1 Thermotogae bacterium
ATTTGGAAAGATATCCTTAAATATGATATGGGAAGAACTTTCTCCCAAAACGACAGAAGCGTTAACAAACTCCTGATTTTTAAGGCTCAGCATCTGAGATCTCAGAACCCTTGCCCCCCAGGCCCAACCTGTAAAGGCCAGTACCATAACGATGGTCCCGGTTCCACGTACGGGAATATAGGCTGCAATGATGATCATCAGCGGAAGTCCTGGAATGACAAGAAATATATTCATAATCAGGCTGAGTATATCGTCCGTAACGGATCCGAAATATCCCGAAGTCAAACCCATTATGACGGCGAGACAAGTTGTCAGTAAGCCCGTCATCAAGCCTACCGTCAATGAAGAACGTGTACTCCATATGACGAGTGAAAGGATATCCTGCCCCACGTTCGTAGTACCCAGAAGATGCTCTTCACAAGGTCCCTGCATCGGTAATCCATCCATATAATCGTATTCATAAGGGGCAATATAAGGGGCAAAGATAGAAACGCAGATAAAGACAAAAAGAATAATCAATCCTGCAATCGCCTTTTTTATCTTGAAAAACCTCTTTATATTTTCCATCTCATGACACCCCGTATCTGACCCGTGGATCCAGAATCAAATAGAATAAATCCGCTATGAAATTAGCCACCAGAACGGTCACCGAAATGAATAAAAAGATTGCCTGCATCAACGGATAATCTAACCCAATCACCGCCTGATAGAGCGTATATCCCACTCCAGGATATGAAAACACAATTTCCGTCATAATGGCTCCACCGATAACAAAGCCCATGGCCATGGCAAAACCCGTGAAGCTTGGTAATATGGCATTTCGTGCAACGTACGAGTATTTTATCTTCTTATCGCTCAATCCTCTGGCATTGGCAAACAACACATAGTTTTCAGCCAGAACATTTATCATGCTGTTTCTCATGGTCAGAACCCAACCCCCGAGGGCCGTAACGATGATCGTTATAGCTGGAAGAAAGGCATGCTTTAGTATAGAAAGGACATGAGTAAAACCTTCCGATGAACCAAAGGGATCATATGCCCCACCAAGTGGGAACCACCCCAACACAAACGAGAAGATATATAAAATAAGCATGGCAAACCAGAAATACGGCATGGCATTTAAAAACAGGGAAATCGGGACAATACTGTCACTGATCAGAGAATTCCTTTTCCATCCCGTTTGAATTCCAATCAGGATCCCCAACACAAAGGCGATAACGGTGGAAATCCCAAGCAAACCCACAGTCCAGGGTATCGTTTTGGCCAGTATTTTCGTTACGGGCTGCGGAAAATAGACCACCGATAAACCAAAATCCCCTTTGAAAAGATCGGACAGATAATCCACGTATTGTAAAGCGAGATTCTTATCACTGTCTATACCGAAACTGATCTCCAATGCCTTTACCGCATCGGGCGTCAGCATTCCCCTGTATTTTGCAACCATTATACTGGCAGGATCTCCAGGCATCAGTCTCGGCAGAAAAAAATTCAACGTCAAAGCGGCCCAGGCAGCAATCAAAAGGAATAAAACCTTTCTTATTAAATACCTCACATTTTATACCTCTTTATTTTAAAATTACACTGATCCCGTTAAAACAGGATCAGTGTTTAAAGCGTCATTGATTACCAATATGTTCTTCGTATCTCTTGAAGAGATTTCTTGCCGATCCCCAAACCGAATTCGGACTCATAAAATGGGAAAATTCGAATGTGATCAACTTTTCCACATAAGGCTGAACGACATCCATCTTGTACAGCAATTTTCTCCATTCGATAGGCGGAAATTTTATTGGCATGTCCCTGTCGAAGCTCTCTACATTTGACCATAATGCAATACCATATTTATCAGCCAATGATTTCAACCCCGAAGTGTATTCTTTCAACTCCATAAAATCTGACGTCCCATCCTGAAATGCCGCAAAATCAATCAACCCGGAATAAGCCGCAAAGATCTCATCCCACTGTCTCAGATGTTCATCGACACTCCTTGTGGACATCCCGCTCCTGCCATAGACCACACCATCATAGGGATTTTCCCTGCCGTAAATAAACGGTGAAACCAGGATAGGCAGATCGGAAATCTCTTTGATCTTTTGCGCCAGATTCGTATTAAGTGTGATAATTCGATTACCGGTATCTCCAGTCTCATGCGGAAGATACCATCCCTTAAACGCCTGGTACCCTGAGTACTTTTCCGCAACTTCTTCAATAAAGGCGGAGTTTATCTCAAATTCCTTTTTCCAGTCATTCTTTAACCAGTGATAACCGGAATCATACAGGCCAAAATACAGTTTCAAACCGTATTTCTCTGATAATTCAAGAAACATCTTTGCATGATCAATATAATGGTTCATCGTTTTGGTATATGAATCGATAACACGACTGTTGAAAATACACTTATTCCCCAAACCGGCCCTGATGATGATAACCGTATCGATTCCCACACACTTGAAGGTCTGGAATTCGGTCTCCCATTCAGCCGCTCCCCAATTATGTGCGGGAATATCATAGGTTATTTCATCTAAAAACGTCCCACTGATGATTTTATAATCCTTCATTCAGACGACTCCTTATTTCAAATGGATGTTCTGCATGATAACACCCGGGGTTGGCATGGCCCATGGTGCAGCATTTACGTAAGGATCTTCTTCGCTTGGCCATCCGACAAATCTTCTCGCACTGAACTCTTCTACGATTGGCGTATAGAACATAGGAATGACAGGAA
The DNA here is from genome assembly GCA_036743375.1 of Thermotogae bacterium. Taxonomy (GTDB): domain Bacteria; phylum Thermotogota; class Thermotogae; order MWEM01; family MWEM01; genus DAINPP01. The sequence continues at coordinate 2,726 of DAINPP010000065.1, forward strand.
CTTCGGTCAGCATCTGTTTCACTATTACGTTGATCGCCTCTTTCTGCGTCTCGGAATCACTGGTTCCTTTAAACAGGTTCAACGCATTATCGGTCTCTGCATTCATCCATCTGATATAATTTGAATTGGCCTTCTCACCAACAGGAGCCGAAAGCGAGCTGTTCAGCATTATATTGTAGGCATAATAAGGATTACTTCCCCCATCCGGACCACCCAATGCCATATCAAACATTCCACTGGTAATCGCCTGAGTGTATTGTCCGTAACTGACAGGTGCCACATTCACTTCAACACCAATCTCCTTCAGATCCTTTGCCACAAACTTAGCCGTTGTGATCCAGTCTGTCCAACCGGTAACAACCATTAGATCTATTTTTACAGGATCATTCGTCTCCGGATTAACTAACTTTCCATCCTTGTTCAGTTCGAATCCGGCTTCTTTCAGGAGTGACTTTGCCCCTTCCACATCGTAAGAATAAACATATTCTTCAAGGGATTTATCAAACCACTCTTCCAAAAATCCAACTTTCATACCAGATGGATGTGCCGGTGGTGTATAACCGTATTCCGCAACATCCGCTATCTTCTTCTTGTTCAGTGCCATGGATACTGCCTTTCTGAAAGCGGCGTTGTTTAAAGGTGATTTTGTCAAATTCGGATAGATGGAAACCGGAGAACCCGATGGGCTCCACGCGAGGTTGACTTCAGGATTTTTTGAAACGTATATCTTTTCAACGTCCGGCATAAATGAAGACGCCCAGTCAATTTCTCCCTTCAACAAGGAAAGGTTATTAGCATCGTTACTCTGGAATATCCTGAGTTTGATCTTATCTATATATGGTTTTTCTCCATTCCAGTAATACGGGTTTCTGGCAAGGATATAAACCTGTGCACCTTCATCCACCTTTTCAACAAAGAAAGGCCCCGTTCCAATCCCCTCGGGATTCAGGAAAGTAATCGGATCTTCTACATTTTCCCAATATTTTTTAGGAACAATGGCGATCTTCCCGGCAATATTGGAATACGCTGGAACATCCACTTCATTAAATACAAATTCCACCTCGTATTCACCCTGTGCAATGACCTCTTTCAGAGACCCTTTCCAGATACCCGTAAGATCAAGGCCTGGAAATTCCTTAATCAGATTAAAGGTAAAGACAACATCTTCCGCAGTGAAATTGCTGCCATCTGACCATTTCACATCATTCCTGAGAGTAAAAGTTAATGACTTGTTTCCATCAGCCCATTCATAGGATTCCGCCAGCCAGGGTTCTTCCGTACCAGCCATATCGTTGATGAAGAGTAACGGTTCAAACAATATACCACCTTTCAGAAAATACTGACAATTTGGACTAAAAGGATTATAATTCTCCTGAGCCTTTATCGTTGTTAACCCGACAACGGCCTCTCCCCCTTTTTTAATGTCTGAAAATCCAGTTAGTGCTAATAACAACACCACAACCAATACCACAAAACTCCTTTTCATTTTAAAACCTCCTTTTTTTATCTCTCCCAGGAAGGGAATTACAATTAATCTCAATATTTCATTCTTATATTTGAATTATATTCAATTTATGAGAACCAAAACAAGACGTCAAAATGAATTTTAAATAATAGCTGCTACAAGTATCTTATCAACATTTTAACAGAAAAAAAGATCAACTCAAAGGCTCAGAATCGATAGATATTACAAGAAAAATGAAGATAAATGAAATTAATTAGTCGTAATCAATTCTCATTTATCGTAATCGATATTGGAGATTATCTCATTTTATAATATAATGACCCTGAATAAAAAAGAGGAGGTTTTGTTATCGTGTTTCCATTGAAAAAAAACTCTTTGATTGTTTCCTGTCAGGCAGAAGAAGAAGAACCATTATACGGCGCCATTCATATGCAGAGGATGGCAATCGCAGCAAAGAATGCCGGTGCTGAAGGAATCAGGGCGAATTCTGCCGTCGATATCAAAGCGATAAAAGAAGTAGTTGACTTGCCGATAATCGGCTTATGCAAAGACAGAAACGAAACATACGATGCATTTATAACAACCACAAAAGATCAAATCAAAGAAATAATTGAAGCCGGATCAGATTACGTTGCAATAGACTGTACGGCTGTCAGTCGACCCGAACCGTTGGAAGAATTGTTTAATTTTACGAGGGAAAATTATTCCGGTATAGGCATTGTCGCCGATATATCCGCAATAGAAGATGTAATAGAAATACTGCCACTTCATCCCGACTATATCTCAACCACATTATCCGGGTATACGGATTACTCAACAGACAGACAAAAACCGGATATTGCCTTAATATCGGAAATCGAAAAGTTGACCGATATTCCGGTAATTGCCGAGGGTCATTACAATGAGCCTCAACAAATCAGAGAAGCCCTATTGACCGGTGCTTATGCTGTAATAGTGGGCGGCGCAATAACTAGGCCACAGCAAATCACCGAAAGGTTCTTAAAATCGATAGAAGATTTTGGAGAGGAAATATACAGCATCGGAATAGATCTCGGTGCGACAAACACAAGAGCCTTACTGACAGACCGCTATGGGAATGTAATTCAAACAATCCATCATAAAACACCAAATTCGCCGGATGCAATTCTAAACCAATTGGTAACAGATATAGATCGACTCAGAGAAACAAATGAACCAACGGCCATCGGCATCGCCACAGCGGGAAGGCCCGATATATTATCGGGAGAAATCAGGTACGCATCCGACAACATAAAAGGTTGGACCGGTGTCAAGCTGGCAGATGTAATAAGAGCTAAAACCGGAATTCCAACTTATGTCAACAACGATGCAAATCTTGCCGCTTACGGTCAATGGAAATTTTCATCCGTGGATTCGCTCATCTTCATCACGATAGGAACGGGGATCGGTGGGGGAATTATTTTAAACGGTAATATTCTGAACGGAAAATTCGGAGGAGGTGCTGAATTCGGTCACATTATCTACCCGTCAAACGATAGAAGATGCACCTGCGGCAAGGTCGGATGTATAGAAACGGTAGCATCGGGAAGATATCTGAAGTCTGAACTCGATAGTGGAAAAAACCCCACAACTGTACTGAATGATTTCTCGGAAAAGATTGCATGGCTTGTTGATACCGTTGAGAGAATCATAGAGGTAGAAGCAATTTATCTTGGCGGCGTTGTAAAAAAATACGATCAGGAATTGATAGACAGAATAAGGGACAAACTCAAGAAAATAGATCCCACCCACAGCGACAAGCTGCTGCGGCTGACAACACTCGGTGAAGAAGCCGGCGCCATCGGTGCCGCTTTATATTCACTGGATAAGGCCTATGTCCTGACACATGCCAAAGAAATGAATCGACATTCCCCTATCTTTATCTAAAGACATTTGATGACTAACGAGGAGGTTTTTTATGAGCATTATTTATTTGCCGGTAGACGAGAGGTTTTGTACAAGGGATTATTTCCTCCTGTTATCGAACAGTTTTAATATAAAAATCAAGACACCGCCCAAAGCCCTATTGGGAAGTCAGAAAATTCCCGGTGACGTAACCGCCATATACAACTGGTTATTGGAAAACACCGACAGAGACGATGTGTTGATCGTTTCACTCGACACACTCTTGTACGGTGGACTGATTTCCTCAAGAATCGACAGGACGACGGAAAAGACCCTTTCATCGAGGCTCAACGCTTTCCTGAAAATTGCAGAAAAGGCAAAAAAGACCTTTTTAACGAGCACCGTTATGAGAATCCCAAGATACAATTCGGATATAGAAGAACCCGTTTACTATGATTATTTCGGCGAAAAAATACATCTTTTGACTAAAAAAATGGCGATATCACTGACAGATAGAGAAGTTGACTTTAATTTGACAAATCCTTATCTAAATTTGCTGAACACAGAAGACTTCAAAGAGGAAAGGGCAACTGTTCCTCAGTGGATGCTGGAAGATTACTTCACGAGAAGGGTGAGAAATTTAAGGATCATCCAGAAAGTCATTCATCTAATCAATGAAGGCCATTTTGAATTCTTCAACCTGACCCTCGATGACAACGGAAAAGACAGCCTGAATCTCTTTGAAGCCAAACAGCATAAAGCGCTCATCAGGCATCTTGGAGTGGGGCAAAAATGTTCCGTTCATCCGGGAGCAGATGAAGCCGCATTGACCCTGTTGTCCAGAATTCTCTGCGAAGAAAAAAACTTTATCCCTGAAATCCAGATTATTTACAATCATCCGGATAAACGTTCGCTCATCCCCCCTTACGAAGGAGATCCACTCGATCTTACAATAGCAAACCATATCAGGGCGGCCGGTGGAAAGATCGCCGAGTGTTCCGATATCAAGTTACTCGTTAACAACATGGAAGAGGACTATTGGATAGAAAGCCCAAGCCAGTCTGAACATCACCTGATAAACGTGTATGATCATATTCTGAAATATCTCGACGATCCCTCTTCCGTTTTGGGGATTGCAGATATACGATTTCCAAATGGAGCCGACAGAAGTCTAATCGATGCGTTTTTGAAAAAACGGTTAGACTGGAAAAAGGTGTGCTATGCGGGATGGAATACACCGAGTAATACGTTAGGAACGACCTTAACGCATCTTATTCTGCTGTCAATGGCTGAAAAAGGATTTCTAAAAATCAATCAAGAGAAAAACGAAGTCTTTCAGAAGATCCTCCTTTTGGAGAATTATGCGTATCAGTCCGATATCAGACAAAAATTATTTAAATGGCTGAAGGAAAAAACAGACAATTATAAAGAAATATTGCTCTACGAGAACGAGATGATCGAAATGGTCACCAAAGAACTGGAATTGACTAATGACTCACTCTCGAAATACTTTTCAGAAATTGGCGAAATAAACGCTTATTTTCCCTGGCATCGATTATTCGAGATTGCGATAACCGTTGACCTTTAAAATATACAAAAAAGTCCCAGTCTTTTTATAAAAACTGGGACTTTTCACACTATGTATAATTAAACTGAGACTATTCAGTTCATCAATAATCGAGTAACGTGACAATCCCCTTTGCCGTTACAAGATAATCCAGGACATAATTTCTGATGCAGGTTCCAAACACCCTCGTTTTATGGAAGGCAACCGTTTTCATGACGCTTTCGAGGTCCTCAACGGACTTTTTAAACACTTTGATCGTCTCCGGTTTCATCTCCCCGTTGTGATAATATTCTCCGATATTGGAATATATCACGGCAAGATGCCGATATATCGCGGCGTAGTTTCTGTATTCTTCAAGCCAGAGGCCCAATTCGTAGTTGAGTTGTTCAGAAATCGTCTCACTGATCCTGGTATAATCCCTTTCTATCGATTTGGATTCCTCGGATAGCATCTCCGATAATTCCTCGAAATGCCAGGATTTGAGATTTTCTTTGAGTTTTTCGACTAACAGTACGCTTCGTTCCGGGTCCTCCGGGTGTAAATGACTTCTGAGATTTGCACCGATGAAGTGCATGAACTCATCCGAACAGTCCGGAAAATCTTCCATCACAACATTTTCGAGTACCGCTGAAGCCTCATAATCCGAACAATCCAGCAAATATCTCCCGATCGCCTTCATCGGAATCATAGAAGCGTACGGCTGGTTCATCGGATTAATCACGATACCGGAAGACACACGGTTCAGGTGGTTTTCCCTGCCGGTATAGGGGCCAATATGCATCTCGGACACCATACTGGCATCGTTAACGGGATAATTATCCCAGAACAGCAACGGTCTCTGATACTCTTCCGATACGGCTTTTGTATCCTCTATCTTCAACTCCCTTGCACAAACCCATGGGCCTGTCCACATGATCTCTACATCTCTGTTGATCGTTTTCCCGATCTTTTTCCTGTATTCATTCGGCTTGATGCCGTAATACTCCGTTGGACAGAAAATCAATGAAATACCGGGATCAATTTCCTTTAACCTCGTATAAAGCCGATTGGTAAAATCCTGTTGGGCATCGGCGAGATCTTCGTATTTTTCTATATCCGGATCATGCTGAAGTTTCCATGGAATATCATCCAGAAAGAGGGCACAGGTCTTGGTTCCCAGTTTAATAAAGACCTCAAACTTCCTCACCAGTGTATCCATCTCTTCTTCAGAAGAATAGACAAGCGAAAGGCCTGGACTTACGGCCATCGAAATATCCATATCGTTTTCATTTCCAATTTTTATCAGATAGGAAAACTCCTTGAGAAAGGTATCGGGATACATTTCCCGCCAGTCGTGTCTGTGAAAGCTATCTGCCTTCGGGGCATATATATAAAGATTATAACCATTTTTCCCGGCAAATCTGAGCATAGCCTTTCTTTCATCCCAACTCCATGGTCTGCCATAAAAACCTTCTACTATCCCCCTGATTTTAAAACTGTTTTTGTCCATTCTTAACCAACCTTTCTGTATTATAATTTAGAAAATCACAGCATCCAACGCGTATTGCCAACATTTTTAATTTAAAACCGGTAGACTGCCCCTACACCAAGCGTGGCAGATATCCCGAAACTTGGAGAAACGTTCAGAAGAGGTCCGGCCTGAATAATAACACGCAAGGTATGTCTGTTCTCGAGATAGACCGGAATCAACAGTCCCACCGGTACCTTCACCCCAAAGGAATTTGACTGATTATCCTGAAAAAGATTGCCCACGGTATCCTGAAATCCAACCCCTACAAATACAGGATAGCGTTTTCTGTCTATTATCAGGAGATCATCGTTTAAAAACCAGATATCAGCACCTAATGTCGCACCAGAATTTCCAAAGAGGAAATTGTATCCAATATCCACGTTTAAAACAGTTCCCGAATTAATATCATACTGTATCTTCAACCCTGAAGGTTCTCCAAAACCGATTCCAACACCAAAATTTGCAAAAGAAGCGGTTGCACAGATAAAAAGGATGATCATCAGAGTCTTTATCTTCGCTTTAAATTCAACAGACATTACGAACCTCCTATATAAAAATGATAGATCACAATTCATTATAACATTATAACAAGACACTTTTGCCATTTTAAAACTTCACCCTCGTTTAATATAAAAAAACTTCAAATCACGCAATATAATTGTGGTATACTCTTTGGAACTTGATTAAAAAAGGCGGTGTTTTTATGAGTAAGGCTTTACACTCAAAATACGATTCACAGGTATCGGTAACCATTAGAGGAGATATATCATATAACAACATTTCCCAGCTTTTTTCTTCGGGTCTGTTTAAGGAGTTACTCGAGAATTTCATTGGAAAATTATCCAACAAGAAAGCACCGGTTATCTCGGTATTGAATGCTTTCAGAAATGAAGACGGGGAATACGACATTGACAGAATCATCAATCTGTTCTATCTGTTAAATCTGAACACCCTGGACTACCTGATAGATGAAGGGATTATCGAAGTAGAAGAGAATAAGAGAAAAGAATTCTCCCATCTGCTGTTGGAACTCGTCGAAAAATTCTATAATTACTGGAGAAATCTTCAGAGATTCATGATCCGACAGGAGGCCTACAGTTCTGTGGAACAGAGAAGACGATCCAAAGGCTATGCCCTGGCAAGGACGAATGATGATCTGAAAAAACTCGTGTTGGATACTTACCGGAATATTGTCGTTAACATAGAACTGGTACCTCCAAAGATATACAGACAGCTTCCAAGTGGTGCTCAGGCGGCATTTCTTGTTGACTCTTTCGAAATACCTTCAAACTTCAAATTGATAAATGAGTCCTTATACAAGGTACCATACGTCTGGGAAGGTATATTTGAGCCACCCGTTATTTTCTACACGAGATCCAACAAGAGAAAAGGGGTATTTCCCGTAAAGGAAAACAGGGAATTTCTCCAGAACTTCTACCTCGATAATTCCGAATGGTTTGTGTTCCCCACGATGGTCGGAGAACTGCTTGAGATGATCTACGTTCAGAAAGATTATCTGGCACTTGCCGCGGGACTCGCCAATCTGTATGAACTGGCCTCACCTGAAATCTTTCAGAACAGAAGACCGGATGGCTTCGTCATCTTCGGACTCGATGAAAAATTGTTTGATGAAGACGAGATGAGAGGTGTTGTCATAAAAGACGGGGAACAGTATTTTGGTCTCCTGCCCAAAACAGCGGAGATTGACTATTTTGGTTATATGAAAAAGATGGCATTGACCGTACATAATCTTATTCAGATAGACAGGGACTGCATGCCGGTTCACGGTGCCCTTGCGCAAATAGAACTTCCGGATGGCAATTCCGCCAACGTCATGCTCATCGGAGACAGCGGAGCCGGAAAATCTGAAACACTTGAAGCGATCAACAAATTACCGGAAACCTCTACATCAAACGTGGAAATGTTGATTGATGATATGGGCTCATTACACCTCAATGAAGATGGAACCGTGTATGCTCAGGGAACTGAAACGGGCGCTTTCGTCAGACTCGATGATCTCCAGCCCGGCTATGCCTATGCCGCGATGGACAGAAGTATCTTCATGAATCCGAATATCATCAACGCCAGGGTAATCGTGCCGCTTATGCCCTATGCCGATATCATCAAGCATATTCCCGTCGACTATCTCTTTTATGTCAACAACTATGAAAATGTAGGGGAAAATGAGCCAATCATCTCATTCTTCGATGATTATAACGATTCCTATGCCGTTTTCTCAGAGGGAAAGAGAATGGCAAAGGGAACCACCGGCGAAAAGGGAATTACTACGAGTTACTTTGCCAATCCATTTGGAGCCGTCCAGAGGATGGAGAAGCATGAAATCATCGCAAAGAACTTCTTTGACAAAATGTACAAATCAGGGGTTAAAATAGGAATGATAAAGACAAGATTGGGTCTCGAAGGCTATGAACAGGATGGGCCACTTGCCGCAGCAGAAAAACTCATCGAAATGATTTCTGAAAAATGATCGCTAAATAATAAAGTGGCCGGAACATTCCGGCCACTTCTTAAAAAGGGTTACACCGATCAGATTTCTTCCCTGAAATGATTGCTGATCGGAAAATCGTGATCGAAGGTCAATCCGGTCTTTGAGAGTCTTGGTCCAAGAGGCTCCTGTCTCCTTTTATATTCGTTGATCCTAAAGAGTCTGAAGGCCTTTTTGACATCTTCCGGAGCAAAGCCCTTCCCCACTATCTCCGAAAAAGACAAATTCTTCTCGAGCATCAATTGTAATATCTCATCAAGTGTCTCGTATACCGGTAACGAATCGCTGTCTTTCTGACCGGGAGAGAGTTCTGCCGAAGGTTCTTTCGTCAGTATCTCTACCGGAATCATCTCCATTTTCTTCATTGTATTAATATATTTTGCCAAGGCATAGCATTCGGTCTTGTATAAATCAGTCAGAGGCGCATAACCACCGATTGTATCCCCATAGAGGGTGGAATAGCCGGCAGCCGCCTCACTCTTATTTCCCGTATTCAATACCACATAGCCGTACTCGTTTGAAACAGACATCAGATAATTCCCCCTGATCCTGGCCTGCAAATTCTCTTCCGTCGTATTGAATTCCTTTTCGCCAAATAACACGGACAACTCTTTCATCGTCGCTTCAAAGACATTCTTTATAGGGATCAAAACGGTCTTTATTCCAAGGTTCTCCGCAAGTTTGACCGCATCTTTGACACTTCCATCGCTGCTGAATTCAGAAGGCATCATCACACCGAAGACATTCTCTTTTCCGAGTGCATCTACCGCGAGTGTGGTCACAAGCGCAGAATCTATTCCACCACTCAATCCAACAACGACTTTTGAAAAGCCATTCTTTCCGATATAGTCCTTGATGGAACCTTTGATGGCCTTATAAAAGGCCTCTACTTCTGAAGGAAGCGTCTCTGTCTTTGGGTAGACTTCAGATCTCCCCCCCTTCTGAACCAATTCGATACCTTCGACAAAATCGGATAGATATTCCGTATCGAACTCATTCAACAAATCGAGAAAGCGTTCTCTGCATGGGAAATTATAAATCAGGAAGTCTTCTTCAAAACTCTTCGCCCTGGCCTTTATCTCCCCATTCCTATCTGAAACGAAGCTGCTTCCGTAATAGACCTTGGAATCCGTAGTCCCGGCTGAATTCGCATTGACAAATGTGAGGTCCATTTCCCTGCAACGTGCGCTTATCAGCCTTTCATGTTCCTCTAAAATTCCCTTGTAATAATAAGAGGAATCAAGATTTATCAGACATCTGACATCGCTGCCGATTAATTCCTCAAAGGCGTTTAACTGATTATAGTGCTCTCTGTACGCCGTTAAAGCGAATAATTCATCGTTGATCTTAAATAAACCCGGTTCTTCTTCCCTGAAAACAGAGATGATCGTTCCGTCGTGTATCAGCAGACACGATTCCTCTTCACGGTCTCCGCTATCATAAGCACTTAAGATAACGGCACTGTTTTTTCCAACTGTAAATTCTATGATTTCCTGTAATGACCTTCTGCTCTGGCGAACAAACTGAGTTCTTTTTTTTAAAGACAGACTGTCACTACCGGAAATACTGAAATACGGGAAAACGATCAAATCAACATCCAGTTCTTCTGCCATTAAAATCCCCGTCTTGATCATACCGGTATTATTCTTCAAATCGCCTGGTACCTGATTTATCTGATTTATAGCAATTCTTATCTCTTTTTTCATACGCACGACCTCCCTTTTCTACTTTGTTTAGATTATATCATAATGCAATTATATGCAAATCCCTGTAAAACTTGAAATTCTCTGCAACTTGTCATTTATTTACACCATATTTTCGGAAAACAAATCCATGGTTTTTATAGGCTATTCTGTTATAATCCATATTGGGACGGGAAATATCCTTAAGGAAATCAAGAAGGAACTGATTTTTATCATCGATGGAAGGATTGGTTTTTTCGTTGTCGATGATGTGGATGGAAATAATTTATGCAATAGTTCTCGTTGAAGCCATGTTGAAGCAGTTAAAATATATAGTTCTTTAGACAAAATGATTTGCAAAATTAAGGGGGATAAGAATGAAAGAATTGTTAACTGGAAACGAAGCCGTTGCCAGGGGAGCATATGAAGCTGGTGTAACAGTTGGTTCAGCCTATCCTGGGACACCAAGTACAGAAATTTTTGAGACACTAGCAAAGTACAAGGAAATCTATTCCGAATGGGCACCAAACGAAAAGGTGGCCGCAGAAGTTGTTGTAGGGGCTTCTCTTGCCGGTGCAAGGACAATTTCGGCAATGAAGCATGTGGGAATGAACGTGGCAGCCGATCCGATCTATACCCACGCATATCTCGGTGTTAACGGAGGTTGTGTGTATGTGACGGCAGACGATCCGGGGCTTCATTCCTCACAGAACGAACAAGACAACAGATATGTAGCCCTTCACGCAAAGATCCCCATGCTTGAGGCATCAGACAGCGAGGAGGCAAAG
>DAINPP010000066.1:0-1561 GCA_036743375.1 Thermotogae bacterium
TCATATTTAGAGGCTTTTAATTGCAGTTCCTTATATTCGATTTCGTGCTCCTTTTTTAAAGGATTTTTCATTTCACTTCTGCCAAGTAGATAATCCGTTGATACACCAAAATAATCCGCGAGTAACTCAATAGCATCTAAAGTAGGTTTCCGTTTATTTGATATGTAAAGGGATAAAGATGCGGCTGATACACCGGATTCTTTTGCAACACTTCTTATTGACTTTTCACCGATTAAAGACTTAAGTCTCTCTCCAAATATACTCATATATAAATATTACAGGACTCGTAAACAGTTGTCAAAAGTTTGCAAACAGAAACGTAACCATTAATGCTTTTATATTATGTTGACAAATAGAAACGTCTGTGCTATTCTTTTTTGAAATATAATTTTCGCAATTAGAAAAAAAGGTATTTAATTTATCAAAAACGATTTAGCGAAATAATTAGGTGCTGTTTGAGAAAATTTTGATTATTGTTGTTCATCGGATAGTTATTGGTATAAAATAAAACATTTATGTAAACATATCACAACGATAAGGGCGTTTTGATCTTATGAGGCAGGGGTGAGAAGATTTTTATAAATGGGAAATACCTTGAGATGGGGTTGAGAAATTGTATTAATTTTACCGAGGAAGAATGGATTACATTGCCGGACATTTCTGTTTTATACCCTTTGTGGGAGGAATATAACGTATTAAAAATAAAAAAGGAAGCGGTGGAAAAAAAACTGACGACGTTAGAGGTAAAAAATGCCAATTTACCTGATCATTCATCAAAAATCGGAGAAATAGAAATCGTCATCGAAAAAATTGATCACCAACTACGGAATCCGCATTTGTCCCTCGAGTTGAGAAAGCAGAAAAAATTGGATAGAGAACTGCTTATCGGTGAAATAACCAGGCTCAACGTTGAACAGACTGCAACCGATCTAACCCAGCTAAAGGAAAGACTTACAGAACTCACACGCTTGTACACTGAAAAGATAAGTGAAATAAATGAAGAATCTAACAGATTAGGTGAAGGTAATCTGATATAAACAATGTCTTAATCAGTGAGTTTCTAAGTATCGCCAGAATGTATAGATTTTGAGTTGAGACGGATTAATCATTTAGAGGGAGGAATAATAGTGATACAGTTTAAGAGCATCAAGGGAAAGATTATTGCATCGTTTGTTTCGGTAATAGTTGTCGGGCTTTTGATATTGACTGTTTTCGTTTATCTGAACGTGAATGGTACCATCAGAAAAATGGTAGATAATGATTCCGGTGAAATTCTTGAAGGCAGAGCTTCTCAGATCAGTGAATGGCTTTTAAAAAATAAAAAAGCTGTTGAAGTCATCTCTTCAACTAAAACAATAAAATCTATGGATTTTGATACCATTTCCGATTATCTGAGCGAAAGAAAGACGGTATTAGGGGAAGATTTTGAAACTGTCTTTGTCTCAGACTCAAATGGGAAGAGTATAACAGATACAAATCAGAGTTTGGATTTATCCGACAGAGATTATTTTAAGGCAATCTTCTCGGGTAAAACATCTGTTGTTTCAGATCCGGTTATCTC
>DAINPP010000066.1:1661-13523 GCA_036743375.1 Thermotogae bacterium
CTTTCTGAAATAGGTCGTGAAATGTTATCGGGGAACAGCGGGATTGGTGAAATAAAAAAATCCGACGGTACTTCGGAAGAGATTATCTATACGGCGATTCCGGATACGCCTAACTGGTCAATTGGACTTGCTGTGGGTGTTAAAGAACTTTATGAAGACACAGAGAGGTTGCTGATACTCATTCTCATCCTGGTTGTTGTGCTCATTCTTGTGTTTGTTATATTATCCTTCCTTATTGGAAAAATGATCAGCAAACCCGTTGAAAAGATCTCGGGAGAAGTGGGGAAATTTGGAGACGGTGATTTGACGGTTGAATTCGATGTTAAGACCAAAGATGAAATCGGAAAAATGTCTGATGCGCTTAACATGATGGCACAAAAGATTCATTCGGCCATGCTTTCTATCAATACGGCTACAAACAACGTGAATTCCTCTGCACAGGAACTGGCTGCTATGGCTCAGGAGGAAAATGCAACGGCTGAAGAGCTCGCTTCGCAGGCGGAGATTGTCGATACAAATGTTCAGAATACCTCAGCGTCCATAGAAGAGGTTACTTCAGGTATTCAGGAAATTGCCACCAGTGCTCAGGAGGTTTCAGTCAATTCTCAGGAGCTTGGAACCAATGTCAACAACACGATGGAAGCCGTAAGGAACGGTCAGGATATTTTAAAGACGCTGAGAACGAATATAGAATTGGTCAACAAACAAAACCAGACCGCAACCCATCTGGTAACCGAGGTGGCGGAAAAGGCAGCTAACGTCCAGGAAATTGTTACGACCATTTCCTCTATTGCGGAACAGACAAATTTACTTGCATTAAATGCGGCTATTGAAGCGGCAAGGGCAGGAGAAGCGGGAAAGGGTTTCGCGGTCGTGGCAGATGAAATCAGAAAACTCGCTGAGGAAAGTAAAGGCGCTTCCCATAACATTGCCTTTATCCTTAATGAAATAAACATAAGTTCAAGCGAAGCAAACAAGGCGGTCAGGGAGACAAATGCCTTCTACGCGGAATTTAACGAAGATTCAGAAAAGCTGGTAGAGGGCTTTACCCGAATTGACAATTACATGACAACCGTTAATAACAGAGTGGAATCTCTCATGGGTGTTGCTGAAGAGCAAAGTGCCTCTTCGGAAGAAATGGCTTCCGCCATGGATATATCCGCCAAATCGATGATCGAGATATCGGAGCAGATGGAGGAGATTTCCAGAGGTATAAAAAACAATTCACAGGAATCTGAAAAAATCAATCAGACTTCCGAACAACTCAATGACCTCTCTCTGGAATTGGATAAATTGGTCAAACAGTTTAAAATATAAAATTGGCCTCTAAAGTTTTATAAGAAGTGAAACAAATTCTGCGGGGGAGAAAATAATCGCCAATTATTTTCTCCCTCGCGGTTTCTCAAACATCCTTTGACTCAAATCCTTATTTAGGGCTTGCTGAAAATCAAAGAAAGTTTCTACTTGGAAGTTTTTAACTTGCGTCATTGATAAATTCTTTTTTTGATGGGTTTAGTGAAATTTGTTTTTTCATCTTTTTAAGATAAATCAAAGTTAATGAATACAGATAATGCTAAATTTACTGGAAAGGTGTTAGAATAACGTTTGAGTCTTTTTAGGATAAGAAAGCTGATTCTGAAGGGATTGAGTTTGTCAATAATTTATGATTTAAGTTGCTGACCGAAATGGGAAAACCCGTTTAAAATCAGGCATTGACGAATATGGTTCAAGCCGTAAAGGAGTTAAGGTAATAAAATTTCACGCCCTTTTAGGAAATGTCATAAATTATAACTGATAGATAAAAAAGGGGGTTAAGTTACTAAACCCCATTTATAACTCGATAGGAAAACACCTCTTGACGTTTTCGGTTATTTGTAACCGGTGATAAAATTTCTGATAAATTCTCCAATGGTATCTATTAATGTTCTAAACGGAGGTGTTATTCATCCTCTTCAATTCAGTTGAAAGATTAAGAGCCTAAACGTTAAATTGACAGAAGCCGACACAATCCAAATCATAATCGGCTTTAAATCCCACACTCTCATAAAATTTCATGGTTTTTTCATCCCTTTCGGTCAGCAACATCCTTTGATAAACGTGTGAATAAGCGGAAAGGATTTCCTTCAGCAACTTACTCCCAATACCCATTTTCTGATAATCAGGTCTCACGATTATATCCTGAATATAGATGATAGAATAGCCATCACCGACAACTCTTATGATCCCAATTAATTCATCATTATCGTAAGCGCCGAGTATATACAGTGAGTTCTCATAGGCATTTCTCAACATCTCCGGGTTTGCCGTATAATTTACCCATCCGACACTGTCGTACAGTTTTATAATTTTTTCCGCATCATAACCTTCATAAATCTTATATTCTATATTTTTCATTTTTCCCTTACTCCTTTTTATAATTTTAATAGTGTATCATAATACAATTATTAATTTACAGAATGCCGATGTGTTATAGTTCGTCAGGGATTAGATAAATTAAAACACGGAGGAGCAGCTATGCTGGACACCTGTCGAATGACAGATAAATCTATTTTAAACGAGCAATACAGCGATGATACCGCACTTAAGATCCGTAAATCCCTACATCATAAGTATAGTACATGCAAACAGGGCTTTGGTGAATGGCTTTACAGTCAACATCACTTTACAAACGGGAACCGGATAATAGAATTCGGAAGCGGAAATGGTGATCTGCGGGAACCATATATAGAAGATTTAATCGGAAAATGTGATATTACCTTATCCGATTTTTCTCAGGGGATGTTTGAAATATTAACGAATAAATAGCAGTCTCTCGGAATAACGATTCAAAGAGTAGATAGTCAGGATGTCCCCTTTGATGATGCGTCGTTTGATGCTGTCATATCCAATGCCATGCTTTATCACGTTCCGGATATAGAAAAAGCCATTTCTGAGGTTCACAGAATTCTCAGACAGGGAGGGACTTTTTACGCCTCTACTTTTGGTGAGAATGGTCTTTCAAGCTATATTGATGATTGTCTGTATGAAACAGGACAGAAAAAGGATAAGTCGCCGACAGTCAATTTTACATTGAAGAATGGAGAAAAGGCATTGGCAAAGCAATTTAAGACTGTTAAACGCATAGATTATGAAGACTCGCTGAAAATAACAGATGTAAAGGATTTGATCCAATACATCTGCTCCATGACCTCGACACAAAAGTTAACACCGCAAAATGTGGGAGATTTGATTCAGGTGTTAGAAAAAAGACGGGATCGGGATGGCTTCATCGTTATTTCCAAGGAATATGGTGCGTTTGTATCAACGAAGGAATAAGTATTCCGAAGATCTTTTTATCTGAAAAGGTTGGAATCAGTATCTTTATGCAGGGACGATTCAGTATTTACTATCCTTGTGACTAACTGGTTAACGTAAGCGTAGTAAACGTTGAGGTTTACGACCCGGTGCTGTGTTTTGGAATAGATCTTCTCAACTTCTTGAACGATAAACGTGCCGGTCTTTTGTATGATATCAGAGAGAGTCAGCGAGAATTGATTATCACACTGGACGAGTTGATCGTAAAGAAACAGGCTAAACTGTTCGGAATGGAGGACTTTGTCGAATGCATAGGTATCAACGACGGTGTTATCAAAATTTCTATCAAAATCTCGGGATAAGGTCTTTACCCTTCGGTAATTAATCTTTGCTTTTTTACCCAACAATTTAATCACTCCTTTGATTGAGCTGATTGTCAAGCTAAGTATATTACCGTACGCGCTTCTAAAATAAGGACATATGTCATATTTCCCGGAAAATGGCTTGTGTTATAATTTATCGGTGAATGATCAACGGTTTCAGAAGCGGGTTAGGGGTCAAAATGGAAAAAATTAATGATGATAAACTCATAGATCATCTTTATGAGAAATACGATATCGGTAGACTTTTTGCGGTAGATTTTAAATCGGATCTGTTTTTGGTCAAATTTGAAAAAGGCGAAATCATCCAGCAGGAAGGCGACGCTGTCAGTTATCTGTATTTTATGGTCGGAGGAATAGTAAAAGTCAGCATCGCTCAGGAGAATGGGAAATCAAAATTGATCTGCTTTTTAAATGATTTTGAAGTTCTGGGTGATATAGAGCTCTTTGCGGAGTCAAATTGTGTTTCTCAGCTTGAAGCCATTAAAGAGACCTATTGTCTCGCGTTGAACCTAAATAAATATCGGAAAATTCTTCTCGAAGATGACGTATTTAATAAACATATGGCAAAAGTTCTGGCGAAGATCGTCCTGTCAAATAACCTGAGTACGTCTTTCAACTTGCTTTATCGTCTGGAAAACAGGGTGGCTACTTATATTTTACTCACCGCAAAAGAGGAATGTTTTCAGGACAATCTGACATCAGTGGCGGAATTACTTGCGACGAGCTACAGACATCTGCATCGCGTCTTATCGAATTTGTGTACCAAGAAGATACTCGAAAAAGACGGCCGCTGCTATAAGATTATCGATAAAAACAGATTAAGAGAAATGTCCAATGAATCCATCACCCATTTTTAAATCCCTGTTCTCAAAAGAACTTGACGGTTTCCCGCCAAGTTCTTACACGAAATATTATTATCATACAGCAACATTGAGAATATAGCTGTCTTATGCTTATATCAAGTTTTAAGGGTGTTTCATTTTTCAATAGACGGTGAATTCCACGGAAAGAATCACCGCCGGATCATCAGGCATGGCATTTTCATCGACGGGATAAGCGGCGATTGCATCCACAACCTCCATCCCTTCAAAAACCTGACCGAATACGGTGTGTCGTCTGTCGAGATGCGGTGTTCCGCCAATTTCTCTGTATTTTTCAACCACGTTTAAAGGCAGCCTGACGGAAGAGAAGTTCTCTTCTGGGGCTATTCTTCTCTGAACGATGAAGAACTGGGTTCCATTCGTGTTGGGACCATCGTTGCCCATCGAAACGGCACCTCTGAAATTGTACAGGTCTCTGGAAAATTCATCGTCAAATCTTTCACCCCAGATCGATTCGCCACTTTCTCCAAGATTATTCAGGTCTCCGCCCTGAATCATAAAATCGTTGATCGTTCTATCGAAAATTGTTCCGTCATAGCGTCCCATTTTTGCGAGTTCTGTGAAATTTTCTACCGTTTTTGGAACGAGATATCCAAAGAGTCTGAATTTAATATCACCGGCGGTCGTGTGAAGAATACAAATTTCTTCACCTTTTTTCGGCATCTCCAACTGGTTCAGACTTGCAGCTGACACATCAAAACCGGTATCTTTCCAGAGAATGCCCCATAATTTCCATTCTGAATCCACTTGCGCAAGACCGATAAGATCGGTATACTCGGTTATTGTTTCATCGTTTTCCCTGATCAAATAGATGGTTTTGAGAATCATTCGCTTGTCATTATGAACGTCAAATCCCTCAACGGTATAAAATCTGATGGATTCGTTTGCAATACTTTCCAGGGTCCCTTTGTTTTTAAGAGCTTCGAGATAATCTACAACCGTATCATATTGAAAAGAATCCGTTACGATGAGGTTCTGGAAATCCTTACCTTCATTTAAAAGGCCAAACAGATTTTCGATGAATTCATTGTATTCGGCTCTGTCTCCGCCATGAGTCCAAAATTCTTCCTTACAAACCTCTTTCGTGAAATCATGTACGTATGCACTTTCCGCGCCCCAAATAATTCCTGAAAACATAATCAAACAAAACAGCATTACAATCGGTGTGCTTTTTTTCATCCTCTTCCTCCCACTTGTTGTTGAAATTTGCCGGTAAGATAATCATAATTATGATAACAAAAATAATCTGAAATATCAATCAACAACACTCATCGGCAGGCAGTCCATTCCATCCTTCCGAGTTGAGCTCAAACAAATCCATGTCTTTACAGCTATCCCGAAAGATAAAAAAATGAGAGGAATTCCCGGAGAAAATCGTATATAATAATTACAGAAGTTTGAGTAGAAGTTTTATGGAGGCCGGTATATAGAGAATCGTTTAACTGAGCTGATAGACTTTGAGGGGGTAGGGAGAATGACCGGATGTGGAACTATATTTTGAGGGAAACAGGAATGGTAACGACTACTGATGTGAAGTAAACGATGCGAGGGAGGACTGTAAAATGGAGAAAGTGAAGTATACGTACGATGATTTTATAGAAAATTCGGGTGGCACACATGTGGATTTTTATGATGAGCTCCATACGATACTGATACAAAACGGATTTGATACCAAAGTGGAGTGTAAAAAAACGGGTTATGCGTTGTCTTATGTCGATAAATCGACTAAAAAAACATTGATTAATTTTGTTAATCGGAAGAAAGGAACGCATATCAGAGTTTATGGAAACCATACGGATCGTTATATGGACCTCTTCGACAGGCTTCCGGCCAGTATGGTGAAAGAGCTGAAAAAAGGACAGGATTGCAAACGCTTGATAGATCCAAACGCGTGCAATTCAAAGTGTCAAATGGGCGTTAACATCTTAATAGATGGAGAATTGTATGGGAAATGCAGATATTCCGCCTTGTTTTTTCTGATTGAACCCGAAAAATATGACACGATAAAGGAACTGATTTTGTGTGAGATGAAAGAACGCCTTAGTGATAAAGAACTTACTAACAAATAACTCATCCTGTCTTCTGAATGTGTATGGGAATACTCCGGGTTACCTGGATATATAGGGATGAAATCGTCAATAAAACATGGATTTATACCTTACAAGGAGACTGATAAAGACAATGTCAAGAAAAATAGTTTTGTATATTGCAGTGAGCTTAGATGGCTATATAGCGACAAAAGATGATTGTTTGGAATGGCTTTTTAAAACTGAGGGAGATGGGGATAATGGGTATTCTGACTTCTATAATACAATAGATACGATCATATTAGGCAGAAGAACCTATGAGTGGATTTTAAATCAAGAAGGGGATAATTTTCCGTATAAAGGTAAACAATGTTATGTCTTTTCAAATACAAGACATGGGAAAGATCAAAATGTCATCTTTGTAAATAGAAATATCGCAGAACTTGCCGAGAAATTAAAACAGACGGATGGGAAAAATATTTGGATTGTTGGCGGCGGGGAATTGCTTCATGGTTTTATGGAACAACGTTTAGTAGACGAATGGATTATTAATATAGCGCCAACTATCATTGGAGATGGTATTCCTCTTTTCAAAAAGCTCGATTTTGAAACACGCTTAATCTTAAAAGATGTAAGACGTATTAATCAATTTACAGAACTACATTATGAATCAGCTTGTTAAATACACTATATTCTCTAAAAGAGGGATTATGATTTTCATGCTTAATAGGATTGGCGCCATTTCATTTCCATTATCTACCTCTATCGGCTGAATGTGCATGTGCATCATTTCTTCCGCGATTCCAGCTCAAAGTGATAATCCGGAGGTGTTGCGAGGAAAGGGATTCCCAGGGCAGATAATTCGGTGATTTTCCCGTAAACTGACTGAACGATGGCAAGTTCTGAAGCTTCAAAATTTGGTTTTATAAATCGACAATGCTTCTCTGCCCATCGATTGCCTTTCGGTAAAAGGATCCCCAGTTTTTTATCTGGAATTTCCTCTTTATGCCCTATATATACATAAAGAGCGTTTGTTAAGAGAACTTAACAAAGAGTCTTGTTCTATTCAGTTTAGAACAAACGAAGCCATCGTAAAACTAGAATTCTCTTTGGATCCTATGCAAAGGGGAATTACAGATTAAGTGATATAATTATCTTGAGAGGACATATCAGCCTCAGGGGTGTTTCTTCCGGAGGAATAGTTCCTGTTAAAACAGAAACGAAGCAATAAAAATTGCGTTCCATTTACAGAATATAAAAACTTATGCTATTTAATCACAAGGAGTGGTTTGATGAGTCGTACAAAAAAAATCAAGTCTGTTTTTTTTCTCTTTTCCTGTCTTTTTTTACTCTCCTGTATCACAGTAAGCGCCTGTTCCGTTACTGCTCTTGAAGATGAAGACAGTTTGATAGTGGCAAGAAACATGGATTGGCCTGAGCCGAACGGATTGGTCGTTATGAACCCGAAGGAGGTAAAAAAAACGGCCGTCTTTGTTCCCGAGGAATTTACCCCCTTAACCTGGAAATCCAAATACGGAAGTATCACATTCGATCTCCTGGTAACCGTTCCTGAGATGGGCGCTTTAAACAGTGCGGGCGGTGGACTGAACGATGCGGGACTTTATGTCGGAACCTTTTTTGTAGATGATATGGTTTGCCCGGCTCCTACCGGAAAACCGGCTATTACTTGCATCGATATTGTGAGGCTTTTGCTTGACACGTGCAAGACAGCGGATGAGGCCCTCGATATGTTGTCAAATGTAGATATTTTGCCTTTGACACTCAATGATATTCAAATCACATTCCATTACTACATTATAGACAGGGCAGGTAATTGTTTTCTAATCGAATTCCCACCGCAAGCCAAGGGAAGGATGATGATTCACACACCGCTTTATAAAACCACAACAAACGAATTTTATGAGATGAATGCTGTTTATCTGTCCCAATATGAACCTTTCGGAGGAAACAAACCCATTCCGGATTCCAATGTGAAAAGAACATCAGATGTCAGACTCGTACGTGCAACCTATTATTCATTGGAGGCGATGAAAAAGGGTGATATATCCTTTGATGCTGGTTTTTCCATCATGGAATCTGCAAGGCAATTTGAAGGAACCATCGCTTCTGATTCGGCTACTGACTGGACGGTTTGTTTTGACCTTAAAAACCTCGTTGTTGAATGGACTTCGGTTTGCAATCCGGAAAGACGAATTATCGATATGAAGCAGTTGAGTTTTGATGATACCGGTGAATTCGTGTCAGTTGATATTCAGTCTTCCGGTAAAGGGGACTATACCAAATATTTCAAATAAGACGGCGAAAAGGGCAGTTAGCCGCTGTAAAAGTGGAAGGAAGTTTTCTTGACTCACTCATCAATTACGGGGAAGCTTTTTATTCCATCGTTTGCTGTCATCCTGAATTTATTTTCTGACAGAAACGAACTTCCGGGAAAAAATACATGTTTCATATAAAGGGAAAGGGGATGGAAAAGATGGTTGATATAAAAAAGGTTCTGTTCGATTCTGAAAATTTTAATCTGTTTGAGTTGACTGAAGGCGTTTACGCGGCGATAGAAATTGGGAAATCCTGCGGAAGTAATGCCGGATTTATAGATCTTGGGGACAGAACCGTGATATTCGATACGTTTTTAAATATAGACGCGTCGAAAGAACTGAAAAAGGCCTCTGAGTTATTGACTGGTAAGAAGGCTTCCATAGTCATCAACAGCCACAGCCATTCGGATCACATCATAGGAAATTGCCTGTTTGACGAGGCTGTGTTGATAAGCTCACCGGAAACAAGAACGGCCATAGAAACCATAAAAAAAGAGTTTGATGAAGAAAAAGACGAATACGGGAAAAGAATAGAAGAGATAGAAAAATTATTCGAGACCGAAACCGACGAAGGGACCATTTCGAATTTAAAGAACGAATACAAATTCCTCAGCAATTTCACGAAACCGGGCGTTGACATAAGAGTGCCCGATGCTTCCATCGATGGAGAAACTGTTTTGTACGGGAGTAAAAGAACTATAAAGCTAATGAAGTACGATAAGGCACATTCTTCCGGAGATCTTGTTGCTTATATTCCCGAAGAAAAAATATGCTTCACGGGCGACCTGCTGTTTTCAAGTTCACATCCGTGGATAGGAAGCGGGAATCCCGAAGGGTTAATCGAAGCACTCGAAGCGTTATCCTCACTCGATATAGAACATTTCGTTCCGGGACACGGCAGATTAGCGACAAAAGAAGATATAACCCTGCAGATAAAGTATGTAAAAGAGATGATTCAATTAGTCGAAGACAATCAAACCCTTGATGTGGGAGAATTTACTTTGGACATGCTTTCTCCTGAGTTTCAAAATCTTGAAAGCCTCTGTTTCAGCTGGAATTTACAGTTCCTTCTTGACAGAAAAAAATAAGTAACAAGATTAAACACCTATCCTGTACGTCCTTTATCCTCCATATATTTAACAGGTTTGCCTGTTGATTTTGCATACTCTATCTCTGATTTTGTACTGCTGCCAATATAACCATTTTTATTAATTACAAATATTTCATCTGCCATATCAATTTTTCTTTTATGCATATCATCTAACATAACTTTTACATCTTCTGTCAATACTTCAGTATCACCAGAATGACCAAATAATCCTACAGAAATGACAATATTTTCCTGTAAAGTTAATTCCTTTTGTATTCTTATAAAATCATCTTTAAATCGTGTGCTGCCACATAAAGTAACCACAGTATATTTTTCCATATTATGACACTCCTTCTTTTCCTGCCTTCATTATATAACTTATTTTCTGTTTTTTTTTTCTGTCCGGTTCCTTGAACACATTTTATTTTCGATTTATGCTATAATTAATCAATTGCTTAATGGGGGTTTAGTAGCTTAACCCCTGTTAAGTAACTGAATCCTGTAAACTTAACGTGAAAAAGAGGTGTGTAATGCTTTTTTCGATTGCTCCAAAGAAGAAAAAAAGTGAACTGTTTAACAGAGAAACCGAATTCAATACGCTTGAAAAAGATGTCGAATCGGGAAGAATCATCTTATTGGATGGTTTGAGAAGGATTGGTAAAACTTCACTGTTAAAGGTGTTTTTGAATGAAAGTGATCATTTCAGTATCATGATTGATTGTCGGGCATTTGAAAAAAACAAACGCATTGAGCGGGAAAGTTTTAACCGTGGAATTTCAAAGGCGATTGAAAGAGAATTTAAGACATCCAAATTTAAAAAGTTTATAGGAACTTTTTCTGAAATCGGTATTGGAGAAATCTCAATCAGTCTGAACAATAAAATAGAAAATGAAGAACCGGATATTTCAGATATTCTCAACGACATAAATTATTTGATGGAAAAGAAAGAAAAGAAATTTATCATCGCCTTTGATGAGGCTCAATTCCTGAGATTTTACGGGAGAGGCGGAAATGAATTTTTACAGATAATGGCTTACGCGTATGATAACCTGGATAATATCGTTTTTATCCTGACCGGTTCTGAAGTGGGTTTATTACATGATTTTATGAACGTGGAAGATGTGGAAGCGCCCCTTTACGGAAGATATATCAACGAAATTACACTGGAACGCTTTAAAAAAGAAAAATCAATAGAATTTCTGAAAAAAGGCTTTGATGAGACAGAGATTGTCATCAGTGACAACGAAACAGAAAAGGCCGTAGACAAACTGGACGGAATAGTTGGCTATCTGAGTATGTTCGGCTATATGGCGTTGGCAGAGGATGACTTTGATTTCAACACGAATCTTGCCAGGACATCTGATATGGCAGAAAAAATCGTTAAAAAAGAAATTCAGACATTAATCTTAAAATCGCTTAATTATGGTTATGTGCTGAATGCCATCGCTTACGGGATGGACAGATTTTCTAAAATAAAAAAATATGTTGAAAACAACTTTTCCAGTATTTCCGACCCAACTTTAAGTAAGATTCTTTCCGGCTTGAAAAAACAAAGTTTTATAGATGTAGAATATATCAAAACTCAGAAATTATATATCTTTCCAGATCCCGTTATCAAAAAAGTTTGTGAAGAAATGACCTTTGAGAAATAATGGTGAAAGTGAAATAAAGATACAAATTTTCTATTCATTTGGGATTATATGTACACGAATGCTCAGTATTGTATCGGGTGCACTTCACCCCGTCTCTCTGTGTTTCCGTTTAAAAGACTATTAGCTATTGTTATATCGTTTACATGATATAATTAATCATGGAGTTGAATATAATACGTCTTTGAAGAGAAAAGGAAGG
>DAINPP010000067.1:0-13183 GCA_036743375.1 Thermotogae bacterium
GTCTTTTTTCGGGATGTAGGCTTCCGGCTGATAATAATCGTAATAACTGATAAAGAATTCTACCCTGTTTTCAGGAAAAAATTCCTTGAATTCCCTGTAAAGCTGGGCGGCCAGGGTCTTGTTCGGCGAGATGATCAACGCCTGCCGCCCCATTTTCTGAATGACATGCGCCATGGTGAACGTCTTCCCGGAGCCTGTGACTCCGAGAAGCGTCTGATATCTGTTGCCTGCCCTTATAGAATTGCAGATATTTTCTATCGCCTGTGGCTGGTCGCCGGATGGTTCATAATTACTGTTCAGTCTGAATTCCAATTTTTTTAATCCTCTCCCAATAGTCATCAAGGGTTTTTAAATCGAGTTCTTCGAATATTCTATCATCTTTTTTGATCAAGTCTTCCATCTGTCTGAATCGTTTTATAAATTTATCCGTTGCCTTTCTGAGTGCAATTTCTGGATCAATTTTCAGGAATCTGGCCACGTTCACAGCTGCAAACAGCAAATCACCGAATTCCTCTTCCACTCTGCCCGTTTCAACAGAGTTGCTGCGCTGCATGATATCGATCTCTTCCTTCAGTTCGAGGAGCTCCTCGTCTATCTTTTTTACGGCATCTTCCGTTTCCTCCCAGTCAAATCCACATTCTGCGGCATTCTCCTGAACACGTCGTGCCATACTTAATGACGGAAGTGCCTTGTTAATCTTTCCAATTCTCGATTCGGCCTTTTTTCCCTTTTCCGCCGCCTTGATGTCCTCCCATTGCTTGTAGGAATAGGAATACTTCTGATTGTCCTCGAATACGTGCGGATGCCTTCGGATCATCTTCTCGTTGACCTTCAGCAGTACATCATAGATATCGAAGGTCCCCTCTTCCATGCCGATCTGTGAATGAAAGATGCTTTGAAGCAGCAGATCACCGAGTTCACCCTTGAGTTCCTCGAGATCCCCGTCATCTATGGCATCGGCCACTTCATAGGCTTCTTCTATGGCGTAGGGCTTTAAACTCTGATGTGTCTGCTTTTTATCCCAGTCACAGCCGTTTTCGCCACGAAGTTTTTCCATGATACCGAGCAGTTTGGCAAATTCCTCTTTTTTCTGTTCAAGAGAATGCATTAGATTCTCCTCTTGAAGATGACGATCTGTAGTCTGTCTGAGACGTTTTCAGCCTGGTCTGCGATATCCGCCGTCTTCTTGACGAGTTTTTCGAGCTGCATCTTGTGAGCCAGTTCGATATCCGGATTTCTGAAGAGTTCCCTGACGAGTTCTTTCTCTACCTGATCACTTTCGTGCTCAAGGCCTTCGGTCGTCTGAATGTAGGTGTTGGCAACTTCCATGTCCTTGAACATGGCAGATGCCGCATTCTTTACCGAGATGTATGTGTCCAGTGATTTTTCGGCGAGTGTGACGAGTTTTGGCAGCATGGCCTTCGGAATATCGATGTTCTGAAGTTCTATCATGTCGGCGGTTGATTCGGCCTTGTTCGCCACAACATCGATCGATTCGGCAATCCCGAGAAGGTCTCCCCTGAAATTAGGGAGAAACGCACCGAGATACATCTCGGTCTCCATCTTTCTTCTTTTCATGTCGGCATCACTTTCGTTCCGTCTGACGGCTTCAACCGTTTTGATGATACTTTCCGGGTCATTTTCCAGTTCTTTCAGCAGATCGATAAACGATTTTACGGTGTTCTCAACGGCAACCATATGATCTTCAAACAGCTGAATGATTCTGAGTTCCTTCTTACCAAAAAATTGCATTGTTACCCCTCCAGTCAAAAATTAGAAAAGGGCAGAAATTTCCACCCTTTTATGATTAAAATAACTCTTTTAAATATCTTGCCGTATGTGATTTTTTGTGCTTCAGCAATTCCTTCGTCGGACCGGAAAACAGAACGGTTCCTCCCTTGTCTCCGCCCTCCGGACCGAGGTCTATGATCCAGTCGGCATTCTTGATGATATCCAGGTTGTGTTCTATCACAAGAACACTGTTTCCCCTGTCGACCAGTCGGTTCAATATTTCCATCAGCCGTCTCACGTCTTCGAAATGCAAACCGGTTGTCGGTTCGTCGAGGATATAAAGTGTGCTGCCGGTTGCCCGCTTTCTGAGTTCGGAAGCAATCTTGATCCGCTGTGCCTCCCCGCCTGAAAGTGTGGTTGCCGGTTGCCCGAGCTTGACATACCCCAGTCCGACATCCTGAAGGATCTGAAGGGTGTCCCGGATCTTGCTGATATTCTTGAAGAATTCCAGTCCTTCATCTACCGTCATTTCCAGCACATCGGCTATACTCTTTCCCCTGTACTTGACTTCAAGCGTCTCCCGGTTGAAACGCTTCCCCTTACAGACATCACAATCCACATAGACGTCCGCGAGAAACTGCATCTCGATTTTTGTCTGTCCCTGTCCGTCACAGGCTTCACATCGTCCACCCTTGACGTTGAAACTGAACCGCCCTTTGTTATATCCCCTGGAACGGGCCTCCGGTGTCTTCGTGAAAAGATCCCTGATCTCATCAAAGACCTTTGTATACGTGGCGGGATTGCTTCGTGGGGTTCGGCCTATCGGCGATTGATTGAGGTCGATGACCTTGTCGATATGTTCCATTCCCAGTATTTCACTGTGTTTGCCTATCATATCATGTGTGTGGTAGATACGGTTTTTCATCAGCGGATACAGTGTTTCGTTGATCAGAGAAGACTTTCCGGAACCGGAAACCCCCGTGACACAGATGAGAACACCGAGTGGAAATTCCACATCCACCTGTTTCAGGTTGTTCTGTGCGGCCCCCTTCAGGATAATCTTTCTGTCGGTGATTTCCCTGTACTCGGTCTTCAACGGGATGGATTTTCTCCCCGAAAGATAATCCGCCGTCTGAGAAATCCCGTTCTCGTAATCGAAGATGTCATCCACATGCCCCTGAAAGACGATCTCTCCACCGTTGACACCGGCTGCCGGACCGAGATCCAGAAGATAATCGGAACTTCGGATGACCTGCTCATCGTGTTCTACCACGAGAATCGTGTTACCGACATCCCTGAGTTCGAGCAGCGTGTTGATCAGCCGGGTATTATCGCGCTGATGCAGTCCGATGGTCGGTTCATCGAGAACGTAAAGTACGCCCTGAAGTTTGGAGCCTATCTGTGTGGCGAGCCTGATCCTCTGGGATTCCCCACCCGAAAGGGTGGAAGCCCTCCTTGAGAGTGTGAGGTATTCCAGACCGACGTCGAGAAGAAATTTTATTCTCCTCTTTATCTCCTTTATCACTTCACCGGCTATCTTTTCCTCCCGTTCAGTGAGGGGAAGCGTGGTGATAAACTGATAAGCTTCATCTACGGGAAGCTCAGTCAGCTGCGAGATATTGAGCCCGTTCACCCTGACCGCGAGGGCTTCCGCCCGCAGTTTGTGACCGTGACAGACATCACAGTCCTGTTTCTGCATGAAGTTGTTTTCTACCCACTCTTTTATCCCGATGGATTGCGTCTGATGATATCTTCTCCGGATATTGTTGTACACCCCTTCAAATTTCTTTGATGTCTCATAATGACCGGAATCAAATTCATATCTTCTCATTATCTTGCGATCCGTTCCAAACATCAGCGAGTCCTGACATTTCTGAGGCAGGTCCTTGTATGGAATATCCGGATCGCCATCGTAGACCCGGCAGATTTTATTCAGCAGATCGTGCATGTAGCCATCCTTAAACAGACCGAAGGCACCGTCGTTCAAGGATTTTTCCTTATCCACGAGCAGATCGGGCATGATCTCAAACTTGTACCCGAGTCCCGTACATTCCGGACAGGCCCCATACGGTGTGTTGAACGAGAAGATCTTTGGTGTGATCTCCGGTATACTGACACCACAGGAGGGGCAGGTGAAGTCTTCACTGAAGACGTGGGAGTGTTCCGTTCCGAATTCCTCTATCTCAACGAACCCTTCTCCCTCATGCAGTGCCAGTTCGACAGAATCGGCAAGACGCTGCATGTGATCTCTGTCCCTTTCAAGCTTCATCCTGTCGATCATGAGCAGGATGGTGTGCCGCTTGTTCTTCTCGAGATTTATCTCGTCTTCGAGATCGTATAATTCACCGTCTATCTTGATCTTTGAATAGCCTTTCTTTTTGAACTGTTCCAGTTCCTTCTTGTATTCGCCACGCTTTTCCCTTGCGATGGGGGCATAGATGACGATTCGTGGTTCCATGTTTTCCGCCGTAGCGATATCCGTATACAGGATATCCACGATCTCATCCACACTCATCCTGCTGAGAACCTTTCCGCATTTCGGGCAATGTGGAATACCTATGTGGGCATACAGCAGTCTCAGATAATCGTAGATTTCCGTTACCGTTCCGACCGTTGAGCGGGGATTCCGGCTGACGGTCTTCTGGTCAATCGCTACAGACGGGGAAAGCCCGTCGATGGATTCCACATCCGGTTTTTTCAGATCACCGAGAAACTGTCTTGCATAGGATGAAAGGGATTCGAGATATCTTCTCTGTCCCTCCGCATAGATCGTATCGAAGGCAAGCGAAGACTTACCGGATCCCGACAGCCCGGTGATGACCGTCATGGTATTTCTCGGAATCTCACAGTCCACGTTTTTCAGATTGTGTTCTTTTGCCCCTCTGACGATAATCGACTGGCTTCCCCTCGAGTATTTATTCTTGATTTCTTTTCTTGTATTAGGCATCGTTCTCCTTTATCACGTCTATGATCTCATTGCATAAGTCTTCTATCTGTTTTTCCTCTTTTCCTTCCAACATGACTCTCACGAGCGGTTCAGTCCCGGAAGGTCTGACCAGAACTCGGCCACTGTCCCTGAGACAATTTCTGACTTCTTCAAGTTTTGACGCAAGAGCGGAGGATTCCATGACTCGTTCCTTATCGTTAATCCTGACATTCTTCAGGATCTGCGGGAAGCGGGGAATCTCATCGATCAGTTCCGAAAGCATCCGCCCGAAATGCATCATCGTCTGTAAAACCGTCAATGAAGTGATCAGTCCATCTCCGGTCGAATTTTTATCGAGATAAATGATATGTCCGGATTGTTCGCCTCCGATAACGGCATCACTTTTCAGCATTTCCTCGAGGACGTATCGGTCTCCAACCCGTGTTCGCTTCAGTTCTATTTTCTGTTCCCTGAGGTATGTCTCAAATCCGAGATTGCTCATGACGGTTGAAATGACCAGATTGTTGTTGAGTTTGTTTATTTCACGGTAATAATTGGCGGTGATTGCCATGATCTTGTCCCCGTCAACCTCGTTACCCTTCTCGTCGATCAGGATACACCTGTCGGCATCTCCGTCGTGTGCAATACCGATATCCGCCCGCAGTTCAAGGACC
The DNA here is from genome assembly GCA_036743375.1 of Thermotogae bacterium. Taxonomy (GTDB): domain Bacteria; phylum Thermotogota; class Thermotogae; order MWEM01; family MWEM01; genus DAINPP01. Next base: position 5,332 of record DAINPP010000067.1, read on the forward strand.
GTTTCGGCAAGTTTTTTCGTGTGCTGTGAACCGCAATTGAGATTGATGTTGAATCCGTCCGGCTGATCGTTGATGACGGTGACGGTTGCCCCAAGTGTCCGGTAAACTTCCGGTGCGATGCTGTATGATGCCCCGTTGGAGGCATCAAAGACGATATGAAACGGTTTCTTTTCCGTTTTATGGAAGGCTGAGAGATCCAGTTCATCAAAATGTTTATACAGTTCTCTGAGATAAGTGCCCCGTGCCTCCGGGAACCGTGTGATCCTTCCGAGTGCGTGATGTGTCTGCGCCCGGATGCTTCCCGCGAGGATGATTTCCTCAATCTCAGCCTCTTCCCTGTCCGGAAGTTTGTATCCCGTTTTCATGACCTTGAGTCCGTTGTATTCAAACGAGTTGTGTGAAGCGGAGATCATGACCCCGGCAGCCTTGTAGATTTCCGTTACCTTGGCCAGCGCCGGTGTCGGCATGATCCCGCAGCACCTGACATCCATCCCGGCTGAGGACGCACCCGAAGCAACGGCATATTCAAGCATGTCGCATGACACTCTCGTGTCTTTTGCGATGATCAGCGTGTTGATTCCGTCTTCCATCACTATCTGTGCAACGGCGTTTCCAAGCCTGAAGGCGAGATCGGCGGAAATTTCCTTTCCGGCGACGCCCCTTATTCCATCTGTTCCGAATAATCTTCTCATGTTGCCTCCTAATTTAGAGCTGCAAGGATCTTTTTGGCATAATCGCTGTAGGTGCTGTAATTGACAAGCTCAGTCGCGATCTTCTTGAGTTCTTCCTTTCTTCCCTGTGCTTCAAGAATCTTGCAGAGATAATACAGGGAATGCTGAACGTAATTTGATCCCTGCTGAGTCTCTGTGATTTTATCAAAATCGGTTTCGGCTGCCGAGTAATCCGAAAGGGTGTATTCCGACAGCGCCCTGTAATACAGTGCATCGTCGAAGTAATCGGTCTTGACCGAAACGGCAAGTTCAGCCGCCTTTGAGAATTTCTCTATGGCCTGTTCATATTTCTTGTCCTTATAAAGCTGATAACCGTCGTTGTAATACACGACGATGGCCTTCTGATAGGCAAGCTCACGTTTTCTCTCGTATACCTGATGAAGGTCTCCAAGGGCCAAATCATCCAACCTTGCCATCGAGAAGTATTCGGCACTCTGTACGTCGTTCCCGGCAGAAAGGGCATCTTCTCCGAGAAGAAGGTATTTATACCTGACGGCATCCGCCTCGCCGGCTGGAATCGGGTCGTACTTCTTTTCCCGCTCCAGTGTGGCTTCAAGTGTCCTGATCTCGGTCATCTTGCTATTCAGTTCATCGTTAAGACCGGCAATTTCTTCCTCGGCCACCTGTGTCTTTTTTACTTCATTGGCCACCGCATCGTTGAGCCGGCTGATCTCCTGATTGAGGGAGGCAATTTCCGTCTGTTTTTCGGCGATGAGTTTTGTACTGTTTTCGGCATTTGAAAGTTGCTCGTTCAGATTATCGATCGTCCTGTTCCGTTCGTTCAACTGATCTTCGAGGGCCTTTGCCTGTGAGATGGCCGTTTCAAGACTCTGCTGTGTCTGACCCACTCTTTCCTGAAGGTCCTTTATGCGTTGGTCACCGTCCGCAGCCGTTTCCAATTCCTCCGTCAGTCTTGTGACCTCCGCCTTCTGAGCGATAATTTCATTCTGAAGCTTTTTGATCTCCTTTTCATATTCGGCGGAGATCTCGGCGAGCTGATCGGTATTCGGATTCAGATTGATGACGGAAGCGTTGATCGTATCCTGTACCGGTTTCAAATCGACCACGAGTTTTAAAGAATCAATTTCCTGCTCTTTTTCTTCGAGTTGCCGGCTCTGATCCTCAATCTGCTTCTGCTGATCGTAGATCTGATCTTTCAACGCCTGAACGTTCAGATCTGATTTTTCCGCCGCCTCTTCAGCGAGCAGATCGTATTTCCGCTGTAATTCCTCATATAATATGGCCTGTTTGCCTGATTCGTTTTCAAGTGTACTCAGCGACTGCTGTAATCCGGCACGGTCAACCTTTGACTGCGTGACTTCATTTTTCACCTGTGCGTATAACAGGAAAAATGTGATGAATGCAGCGGCAAACAGTAAGGTGAAAACAAAAAATATTCGGGCTAATTTTTCCATCAATGAACCCCCTTGGAGTGTTGTTGTAAGAGTTTAATGTGATTCCAGAATACAACCGAAAAAATCGGAGTAATACAGTACGATTATACACCAAAATGACAGGACAGAAAAAGGGGAGTGTTATAAACCGGCAGATGAGTGATTTTTCTTGCAGAGAGTTTAAAATCAAGTTTTCCGACCGAGCCGGATGGAAAGAAAAGTGCTATAATGAGAATAATCAATCTGTTTTCTGAAAACCAACGAATAAACGAGTTCCTCCACATAAAAGGAGTGATTTCCGATGTATGGTAAAAGCTTACTGAAAGTGTTGTTAATCTGTCTGTTTCTATCAGTGTCTTCACTGTTCATGGTTTCGTGTTTGAAAAACGGAAACAACCCGCCGGTTCCTCATCCGGTCTATACCCTGGATGAGCTTGTACAGGGAGCGTATCGTGGCGGCTATATGATTCATTCGGAAAATGACGGGATCAATCAGATCGTTACCGGGATGACCATTCCCCTGAGACTCGAGTACATTCCACTTGCCGCAAGACGGGTACAGAATGACGATTATGTGGCAGAAGTGATGTACGGCTATATGCAGATTGGTGATATTTCGGAGAATGCCGAAGGAAACGGGAAGAGCATCGTATTTGATTATCTTTTCTATGATGCGGAAGGAGAGATCGCTCATTTTGGCAACGATGCCCGGCTGGATTCCGCTTCGGATGAATTATGCTCGATTGATTTCAACGAAGACGGGTTCCCGGACAGCTTTTTCAAGTTTTACGATTCCGTCTCCTCTCCGCTAACTGAAGGACGGAGAGATATCGGCTCTTCAGCCTATTTTCTGAAATTCTCCGATCCCCGTGAAAATGGCAACAGTTGCGGGTACAGGATAATCAGCGAGATGTATGATTCGGGGGAACTGCCGTCGGGGTTACTCGGCATTAATCCGGATGGCCGGTATATTTCTACGAGTAAGAATTTCGAGCTTTACGATGAGATCACACCGACTGCCACAACCGTGGCTTTTTACAGTGCCTCCATGCCGAATCTGAGGATCGGTGATTTTATCATAGATACTCAGAACGAGCGGTTCAGGGAAATCGTCGCCATCCTCGAAAGAACCGATGACTATACCCTCTTTGAGTCAACGGATACCACGGCGGATAAGGCCTTTATCGTGTTTGACCTGGATTATTTGCAGCCGGTACAGGTATCGATAGATCGTTCACTATTGGACCGGACTGAAAAATGGGAACACGATTTTGATGAAACCCTGTGGGAAAAGACCGTTGATACCGCACACGGTGAATTTAAACAGACACTTGAGGCAACCGGAAATGTCATCATTACGGTTGATCTCAGTGCCAGTATGCATGCGGGTATTCACTGGAAATGGCATGTCATTCCGGAGATCGAGCTGAAATGCAATGTCGGTATAAAGTTCGACTTTGATCACTCTTTTTTTCTGGAATACAAAGCCGTTGAGGATTATGCCAGAGAATGGGTGAAGCAGTTGTTTGAAGCGAAAGTGACCATCGATGTGGAAGGCGTCCCCATCACGTTGAGTGCCGATGGAAAGATAGGGCTGGTCATTACAGGAAATGCGGAAGCGGATTTCTGGACGGGATACCGGTTTACGGCGGATATGGAAGCCGGTGTGGGGTATGAACTCGGTGACGGGTTTAATCATTATTTCCATCATTCCATGGATTTTACAAAATACGGTCCGAAACTTGAGATGAAGGGAACGCTGGATATCAAGCCTTATTTCGAACTGGATCTCGGGCTTACCGTCGCCTATATCGCCACCGTCCAGAGCAATACGAAACCCTATGTCGAGGGAGTCTGTAATGGAAATGCCGGGGTGTATATGGATGATGATTACCGGGCTAAGGCCGAGGATATGTGGATAGATCTTGATCTGTACGGCGGACTTGAACAGGATATAACGCTGAAGCTGGGTTATAAGAGTGTCAGTGTGCATAAGACGTACACGCTGTATGATCATAAATGGAAGATATGGGATGTCTATTTCAAATGGCCGCAGGCGCCGGATAATTTCAGAAAGACGGATGAATACAAACAGACGGTTTTTAACTGGGATGACAAATCTGCGGTAGAAACCGGATACCGGATCTATTACAAGCCCTATCAGGCCAATGACTGGCAGGAGGCCGTGACGGAATCGGCAAATGCGGAGACGTTTACATTTGAACAGAACCTTGATACCCTCTTCTTATGCAAGGCCTATTATCACGTGGATGTGCTTGACAGGGACTTCTATCAGCTGATCAATCCACCGGAGTTACAGGTGATTGCCTGTCCGGAGGAATTGAAAGCCATTACAGACAACGGAAATCTCAGACTCATCTGGTACGATGTCTCCAAAATGAACACCAAAACAGAAATATTCGCAAAGGGTCCGGATGATGCGGATTATGTCCTCATCGGTGAAGTGGATGGTGATGCAGCCGATTTCGCCTACGGCAGGACAACCGATCATCTCGATACGCAGTTCAAGGCAAGGGCAGTCTATGATGATGGAACAAAGGGGATTCATTATTCCGCATACAGTGATGTCTACACACTTAAACCGGCCGCTCCTCAGAATTTTACCGGAGAGACAAAATCAGGCGATGCGCTGCTCGACCTGAGATGGGACGATGTCTCACAGATCAACAATCATACGGAGATCTATGTGAAGAAACTCGGTGAGACGGATTATACCCTGTTTGCCACTGTGGACGGTGAAACGGATGAACTTCTGACTATTCCGTTTGCCGAGGCGGGCCCCGGTTCCAGATTCAAAGCGAAAGCCGTCTATGAAAATCCGGTGGGCAGAAAGTTTTATTCCGATGACAGTGATGAATTCGAATGGACACTTTCAGCACCGGATAATCTGACCGTTACCGTTCTTGACCATGGGTCACAGTATGCGAGATGCCGGCTGAACTGGGATAATCACTCGCTTATCGCCACCTATGTCCAGGTCTGGTATAAGGGGAGTAAGCGTGCGGGTCCTGCAACGGTTCTTGTAGGCGGAACGGAGACTGAAACGGTGTTGCAGTTCGGTATAGATGTCAACATTTTTGATCCGGATTATTCGGTCTTCAAAGTGCGTGCGGTCTATGAAGATGCCCTCGGCATAAAATACTATTCGGATTACAGTAAAGAAGTAGAACAAAGATGGCTTTACTGATGATCTGCGGGAGGCGGGGGTTATCCCCTGCCTTCTTCGTGGAATCTGTCCTGAAATGAGGCGATGCCTTTCAGCGTGAGATCGGGATCAAAATAATCGATAAAGGTTCCGTCAAACTGAAACAGACCTGAAAGTCCGCCTGTGGCGATGACCGGAACTTCCTCGCCGAGTTCCTTCATGATCTGTTCCGTGATTCCTTTCAAGGCAAAATATTTTGCGTTGACGAGCCCGATCCGGATATTGTCGCCGGTATTGGTTCCAAGATAATGATCCTCCATGAAGAGTTCTACGGGAGGAATCATGGCTGCGTTGGAAAAAAGGGCCTTCATTGAGGTGTTGATGCCAAGCAGAATGGATCCGCCGACAAACGCATCGCGGAAGAGCACATCGACGTTGATAGCCGTGCCAAAATCCAGAACGATGGCGTTTGAACCGTAATAATCCTTTGCCCCGAGAACGTTTGCTATTCGGTCCGCCCCTATTTCTTTCGGATTATCCGCCTTCCAGGTGATGTCGAATCCGTCAGCGGCCTTAACGAAAATCGGCTTGGTGTTGAAATATTTTTCGGCAAATCGTCTGAATACGAACTGCTTTCCCGGGATAACAGAGGCGATGGCCATCGATTCTATTGATTCCTGTTTTATCCCGCTGTTGATAAGCAGCGGGGAAATCGTCGAAAAAAACACGTCTTCCGTTCCTATCTTATCCGAATCAATCCGCCATTGAACGGTGATTTTCCCACCATTCCATATTCCGAGCGTTATATTGGTATTACCGACATCCATCAGCATTCTCATCTTATCAGGCTCCTCACTCATTGGTGTTTTTTACGCTGCTCTGTTCAGACGGTTTCTCAGGTAAACCCCTTTCACATTCAACGGTTAGCTTTTCAGAGCCCTCCTCAGGTGGAATACATAGCACCTCATTGATCACCTTTCCGAGTTTTTCTTCGTCAAGTGGTTTGAGAATGAAATGATCGGCCCCGTATTTCAGGGCGGTCAGAACCTTTATTCTCTGAGAAACGGAACTGACCATGATCACTTTTGCCTCCGGGTGCTCCTCTTTCAATTCCTTTAAGGCGGTTAGCCCGTTTTTTTCTACCATAACGATGTCCAGTGTGATGAGATCCGGGGAAAGCTGTATATATTTATTGATGAGAAATTTACCGTCATCCGTCTCACCGGCAACGGTATGTCCCATCCTTTCCACCATCTTTCTGATACTCTGCCGCATCAGATAACTGTCGTCCACAATCAGTATTCTTGCCATCATACTCCCTTTTCATATCTTAAATCTGATCAGATAAGTCGTTCCCTTTCTCGCTTCAGACTCTATCTCTACAGAGCCGTTTATTTTTGTCAGTTCCGACTTCACAGCGGATAAACCGATACCCCTTCCTGAGATTAAGGTCTTTGAAGGCTTTGTCGAAATATTCATTTCAAACAGATATTGGAACAATTCCTTTTTATCCATCGCTTCTATCTTTTCGTCGGAAAATCCGAAGGTTTTACGGATATTCTCCTTCAGGAGCTCAAGATCGACACCCTTTCCGTCGTCCGCTATGATCAGCGCAACCCAATCGTCCTTTCTGCTGATCGAACAGGTGATGGATCCGTGTATGTTCTTTCCGGCATTGTAACGTTCATCCGCCGTTTCTATCCCATGATCCACCATGTTTCTGAAAAGGTGTATGAGTGATTTTAACATATTTCCGTATCTTATGGGTTCAAGGAAGACATCGTCGCCGGTAACGGATGTTCTCAGCGCCTCTTTACCGAGATCTGCGGCGAGTGTCTTTGAATAACTGCAATAGGAATCCAGTACACTGTAAAGACTTTTATATTCGAGTTTTTTCAGATTATCTATGATGACGGCCTTTTCTATCCTGTCCGGTGCCTTTTCAAGAAAAGTCTCAAAATTGTGGATGATCCTTTTGTTGACTGTTAAAAAATCATTCATGTCATCTTCAAGGAGGACATTTCTACCCGAATACTTTTCCACGAGAAGGTTTGTCTCCTCGAGAGTGGTCAGGAGATCCAGTGTGTCGTATTTTTCCTTAAATACGGGATAATCGAGCGGTTTATCGTTTTCAACAATATCCGAGATCATGCATTCGAGCCCATCGAGCTTCTTTACCACTTCCATGATATTGAGTTTTCCAAATTCCCCCTTGAAGGTATGAGTGGCTCTGTATAAAAAGTTTATCTCCCGTTGTTCTGCCGTTTTAAGCTTCCTGAGAAAGACATTTCCAAAAAACATGAAACTGTTGATGATCAGCAGTTTATATTCTTCCATATTGGAGATAATACTGATGATGGTAAGAAGCAGCTGATGCTCCTGTACCAGTTTTTCCCTTAGTTTCTTTTCTTCGGTGATATCCTTCAGCATGATCAGTATCTTTCTTCCCTGAAGGTCATCCGCTTGTATGAGTGAATATCTCACATTGTAGTATTTACCCGATTTGATGATCGTTTCTGGGAGCAAGGAGAGGTAGATGGCACTTTTTTTTCGTAATATCT
>DAINPP010000068.1:0-13163 GCA_036743375.1 Thermotogae bacterium
ATGGTAGTACGGTCATCACGCCGTGTGAGAGTAGGTATCGCCTAGCTTTTGTTTTAGCTATACCGTTGTTTGTAATGGTATTTGATTATTTTGGACGGCCCCATAGGATAACGGCTAGTCCATCGGATTCTCAGTCCGAAAGTCGGGGTTCGATTCCCCGTGGGGCTACCATAGGAAAAACACACTTTGAAAAAAGTGTGTTTTTTTTTTGACCAAAAAACAGAAAAAAAGTTTAAACAGATTGACGTAGTAAATTTAGATATCTGTGTTATTATAAGTACGGAAAGTGAAATAATAATAGGTTGAAATGTTTTTTTATTAATTGGTTCTTTAGTGTAAAATGGAGCAAGACTATGAAGGTAGTTTGGAAAAGTATTTGGTCCAGATCATCTTAGGGAAAAGTGGGGATTTTGTTGAGAAGAGATGTAAAAGAGAAAAGCCTTTTATTCAAATTGTTTCTGATGTTTTTTAAAATTGGTTTGTTTACGTTTGGCGGGGGTTATGCAATGATTCCTGTCATGGAAAAGGAATTGGTTGACAATCATAAATGGCTTAAAAAAGAAGATTTTATCGATTGTATTTCATTGACTCAGGCTGTTCCAGGACCGATTGCCTTCAATATGTCGATATATCTCGGGTATGAAGTAGAGGGTTTTTTGGGAGCGCTTGTTTCTGTAATTGGAGTTGCCCTTCCGAGTGTAATAATTATCGTTACCATCGCCGCGTTTTTTGCGAACTTTACTGAATATGAGATTATTCAGAATATGTTCAGAGGAATAAGACCGGCGGTTGTTGCACTGATAGCCTATGCTGCGGTGAATATCGCAAGGCATTTAAAATGGACCTGGAGTATGGCCTGTATTGCCGTGGCAGCCTTAATACTGAATACCTTTTTGGGATTGAATCCGATCTATCTTATTATCATGTCATTTGCTTTATCGATTATCGTATATTTCATGAAGCGAAAAGGTTTTAAGGCACATCAGAAAAGTGAAGATCGGGATAGTGATTAGATGAATATAATACTTAATTTGTTTTTTTCGTTTTTTAAAATAGGATTGTTTGGTTTTGGTGGTGGCTATGCGATGCTGTCACTGATACAGAATGAAGTTGTCAGTAGCGGCTGGATGACAAACCATGAGTTTATCGACATTATTGCCATTGCTCAGATCACGCCGGGGCCGGTTTCGGTCAATACCGCTACTTTTGTCGGTTATCGTACCGGTTCGTATCTTGGAGCGGTGATAGCCACTATCGGATTGATCGCGCCATCTTTTATCCTGGTCATGATTCTGGCTTATCTGATCAGAACAAGGACGAATTCTCTGTTTACAAATATGCTGCTGAATAATCTGAAACCCGTTATTGTCGCTTTGATTGCCGGTGCTGCAATTACTATATCAGGAGTTTCTGTTGTCGATATTCCAGGCTTTATAATCGCCGTTGCAACCTTTATACTTCTCTGGAAGACGAAACTGCATCCGATTCTTCTCGTTGTCGCTTCGGGTATTGCGGGGATACTGTTATACAGTTTTTAAGTGCTGATTAATGAATCGTTGGTTAATCAGCGAGTATACATCGTTAGATAAAGAAAAGGGCTGAATATCAATTCAGCCCTTTTCTGATGTTTGTATTGAATCTGGGATTATGCGTTTTTGAGATCTTTGAACATCTCGTCGGCCTGATCGGGTGTGATGTTCTTGTGTACGATGGCGTTGATGATCTGAATCATGATGATTGGATCCGGGTTCTTCCATACGTTTCTTCCAAGATCAACTCCAGCGGCTCCCTTCTGCATTGCGTTGTAAACGAGTTCGAATACGGCTCTGTTTGAATCGAGTTTCGGACCTCCGGCAACAACGATCGGTTTTGGTACGGCTGCGGTGAGTTTTTCAAATTCATCACAGTAATAGGTTTTTACGATATCTGAACCGAATTCAGCGGCGATTCTGGATGCAAGTTTAAGAAATCTGAGTTCTCTCTTGTCTTCAAGTGCTTTTCCAACGGCTGTAACGGCAAGAACGGGGAGATCAAGCTTTGAACAATCGTTGATGGCCTTTGTCAGTCCGCCGATGGTCTGCTTTTCATATTCCGTTCCAAGGTAGAATGATACGGCCATTGCGGCTGCGTTCAATTTTGCCACTTCTTCGGCCTGAAGTGTGATGATTTCATTTGTGATATCCGGCTGTGCGATTGAGGATCCACCGGATGATCTTAAAACGACACCTTTTGTGAATTCAGGTGTGATACAGGAATTGAGAATTCCCGGTGAGATCATGAGTGCATCTACATATGGAAGAAGATCTTTTACGGCTTCCGCAGGATCTTCCATTCCCGTTACGGGCCCCATGAAATATCCGTGATCTATGGCAAGCATAACCGTTCTGCCATCTTCTGCGAAGATCTTATTCATTCTATTCTGTTTTCCCCAGCTCATCTGAGTTTTGTATTTCATTTTTTACCTCCTGATGGTTTTAATCTTATCGATTTAAATTGGCCTTGTCTGATCTCTGAACGTGATATAAACTTACCTGCGGACGGTTGGAACCAGATATTATTTCCTGAACAATCTGTCCGTTACGAAACGGTATCAAACGATTAATCCACGTCTACCTTGTCATTTGGATCATAAGGCGCCTTTACAAATACTGCCTTTGCGGGGACTTCTCCAACATTCTTGAGAAAATGTGCATTGTTTGGTGATACATGAATAAAGTCACCCTTTTTCAGAACGGCGTATTTTTCGCCGTTGATCCTGAATTCGATCTCTCCTTCGAGAATGAAGAAATCTTCTTCGATCACCTGATGAAGATGATTTGGGAATCCTTCACCCGGTTTGAGTCTGACGATTCCAAAATCTACGTTGGGACCTCTCATGAGGTATTTTGGTCCGGAATCTCCGAATCGGTATTCCTTATCGTTTTCGTTAACTAATAACATTCAGCCACACCTCCTATTCTCCTGGGGCTTTCCACATATGATTTAAATTTTCCGTATCAGTTATATTCAACATTTTTTTGTAAACATCTTTCCATTTTTTATAATAGAATTTGTATTCTTTGTGTGCCGCTCTGTCCGGGTAATATACCGCCTCCGTGGTACAGAGAGTGTCAGCGGCTTCTTCAAAGGACTCGTATTCACCCATTCCGACAAGGCAGGTCAGTAGAACACCAAACGATGTGGCCTCTTTTACCTTTGGAACCTTTACAGGGATTCCGAGAACGTTGGCAAGAATCTTACACCATTCCGGACTGTAGGATGCACCACCGGCAAATGTGATTGTTTCGGGGAAGAAACCGGTGATCTCCTGAATCAGTTTAAGGTTGCCAAGGCTCAGGAAGGCGGCATTTTCCATCAACGCTTTAAACATGGCGGCCTTGTTGTACTTTTCGGGTTCGTTGATATTCATTCCGATAAATGCCGGAGTAGAATGTTTCCAGTGCATGTAATTCATGATATCTGAAAAGATCGGGATGATTCCGTATGAACCAGCCGGTACGGACTTTGACATCTCTGTCAGCAATGAGTAGGCGGATATACCCAATTCATCCGCGGTTTTCTTTTCGCTTCGGCACAGGGCATCTCTGAACCATCTCATGACCAGCCCTACCTGAAAGGCGATCCCTTCGTACTGGAAGAGCGTTTTTATCCCATGCGAATTTATTCTGACCCTTGCGTTTTTATCCGGAACGGGATTTTTGACGTTCACTTCCTGTTGCCAGAAGGTCCCGCCAAAGATAACGGCATCGTTTTCTTTAACCGCTCCGACACCGATTGTCCCAAGCTGAACATCTCCGCCCCCTACGATGATCTTTGTTTCCGGGGAGAGTTTTAATTCTTTAGAGAGTTCAACTGATATGAATCCGACGATATCACCCGGCTCATGGACTTCCGGATAGATATCATCCTTTAATTCCAGTTTTGAGATGATTTCGCCGTTCCATTCCCTCCTGAAGGTGTCGAATATACCGGAAGTAGAACCATTTGTCGGTTCTATGGTATATTTCCCACACAGTTTGAACAGGACCCAGTCGCTGATCATTCCGAGTTTATGTGTCTGTTCATAAACTTCCGGCAGATTCTTTTTTACCCATAATATTCTCGGGGCATCGGAGAGTGAAAAGGTCTGTCCGGTATAATTGTAGATATCCATTTCGAGGCCTGTTGCGATGAGCTCTTCGACTTCAATCCCGGCTCTGGCATCTATATTTGAACAAGCCCAGACTTCCTCACCGGAGGCATTGTACAAAACCATTCCCTCACGCATAGAAGAGGCGGAGACGGCCACAATCGTTTCGGCATCCACGCCCGATTTTTCTATCGTTTCCTTGATGATTTCCTTTATCAACGGCCAGTTTGTCTTGGTATCAAAATCTATGGCTCCTTCTACGTCTGAGTAGTTCATATGTTTCCATTCGCGCTGCGACATGGCGATTTCATTTCCCGCCTCATCAAACAGGATGGTTCTTCCACTTCCCGTGCCACAGTCTATTACAAGATAATGTTTCAAGATTTTCACCTCATCATTCATCGTTTAATAATTCAAGAGCCGTTCTTTCATCGGTTATCAGTGTCTTGACCAGGCCACCTTTTATGGCCGCCTTAATCGGTTTGATCTTTTCATTTCCCCCGGCAACTGCGATGACATTCTGCTGATCTCTCAGTTTTGCGATGTCAAAGGAAATGATTCTCTCATTACTTTCAAAATCTACGAGTTCACCGTTTTCATCAAAATACCTGCCGAGTATGTCGCCAACGGCTCCTTTTCTTTTTAACGCGGCAAAATCCGTTTCTTTCATATATCCTTTTTTGATGATGGTTGCATTCAGGTTCATCGAGCCGATACCGACGAGCAGATGGTTGGTGAGATCCCACATATTCAGTATTTCTCTGACTTCCGGTTCCATTCTCATTTCGTTGACTACATTTGTGTTTGACATGAGTAATGGCGTCGGAATGATTCTGAATTTCTCCGAATACCGGCTGAAGAATTCTGCTCCGGAGAGCAGGGGCAAGAGGCCACCGGAAAGAGATACGATATAAAAATCCTTTATGTGATCAAGGCTCAGGTTTTTGATGGTATGGGAAACGGTTTCCCCCCAACCGATACCGAGTACATCTCCGTCGGTGAGAAAATAATTGATATGCTGCGATGCGGCCATCCCAAGCTGCCGGCTTATTTCATCCTTCTTACTTGAATGTACCGGAACGACTATCGAGTCCTTCAGATTGAATTTATTCGTGAGGGTCTTTTCTATTTCAAGAAGATTGACATTCTGGTCCTTTATCCTTATCTCTACGATATTTTCCTTCAGGGCCTTTTCCAGAATTTTCATGATTTTCGCCCTGTTCGTCTTGAATTTCTCAGCAATCTGGGATTGAGTCATGCCCTCTTTATAGTAGCACCAGCTGACCCTCACCATTAATTCTCTGTCTGCAATGATCTCATTAAAATTATTTTTGTTGTTTTTACCCAATACAGAACACCTTCTTCTAAATCTTAATACCGGATTATTAGAACAAATGAAAATATTAATTTCATTTGCAACGCTTCTTTTGAATAATATCACTTTATCTTTCACAAGTCAAGCCCTTTTTTGCACGCTTTAAAAAAACTTTATTATCTCCGAATAAAGGCGATTATTTACGATTATAACCCTATATATTCAATTATACCGCAAATCTTCCGTTTTTCTCGTTTTTTGACGTTTGACAGAAGCAGTGCGCGGATATATAATAGTTTTAGTGTACAAAAGTAAAATGGAATTACAAATGTCTCGATAAAGGTGGAAGTGAATTGAATTATTTAGTGGAAATGAAAGGAATATGCAAGGCTTTTTCAGGAGTACCTGTTTTAGAAGATGTTTCTTTCTCAATTAAGCCTGAATCAGTACACAGCTTAATAGGAGGGAATGGCGCCGGTAAATCAACCTTGATGAAGATACTGACGGGTGTTTACAAGATGGATTCCGGTTCTATATTCTGTGAAGGTGGTGAAGTCCTCTTTCATGGCCCAGCTGATGCGCATAAAAAGGGTATTTACCTCGTGCCTCAGGAACCTATGCTTTATCCGTATATGACCGTGGAGGAGAATGTTCTTCTTGGTATGAGTGGTAATAAGGCTGAATTGAGAAAGCAACTCGCGATGCTGATGGAATCGTTGAACTGTGATTTTTCGATGAATCAGTTGACCGGTGAGCTGACAATTGCCAAGCAGCAGTTGACAGAGCTTTTAAGGGGACTTATAAGAAAGAATAAGATCATCATACTCGATGAACCGACTTCTGCACTTACCAATAAGGAAGTCGAGTCTCTGTTTAAAAACATCAGACGATTAAAATCAGAAGAGAAGGTCGGATTTGTTTACATTACTCATCGTATGAATGAGATCTTTGAACTCTCCGATGAACTGACGATTCTGAAAGATGGTAAGATAGCCGCTTCAGGGGATGTCAAAGATTACACGCTGGACAAGGTTCTTGATATCATGATTCCCGATGCAAAGGAAATGACAGAGATAAAAAAGAGTGATTATGCCGGTGAGGATTGCAATCAGAAGATACTGGAAGTCAGGAATGCAGGCGGGAAGGGCTTTTTCGATGTCAGCTTTGATCTTCACAAGGGAGAAGTGCTTGGCCTGACAGGGGTTGTCGGAGCGGGAAGAACGGAATTTGCAGAGACCTTCTTCGGTTTGTCGAAGATGGTGGAAGGTGAAATTCTGTTTGAAGGGAGACCGTTCAGGGTCAATAGCCCCGCGGAAGCCATCCAGAAAGGCATTGCCTATGTTCCTGAAGATAGAAGAAAGCACGGTGGTTTTCTCAATTCCAGTATCAACGACAACGTTATTTCTTCGATCATGTGCAGATTGTCAAAATTCTTCCTGAACAACAGGAAGGCAAAATCAACGACACTCGAGGCCATCAAGAGTTTCAGCGTTAAATGTAATGATGTCGATCAGAAATTTGTTTCTCTGTCCGGTGGAAATCAGCAAAAGGTTGTCCTTGGAAAATGGCTTGCCACACAGCCGAAGGTCGTTGTTCTGGATGAGCCGACGAGAGGAATAGATGCCGGAGCCAGAAATGAAATCTATAAGATCATCGGCGAACTATCTCATCGGGGAATCAGTGTCGTTGTGATTTCTTCCGATTTTGAAGAGATTGTGACGCTTTCCACGAGGGTTGTTGTTATGTATAACGGCAAGACGATAAGTGAACTCAGTGGAGATAAGATCAATCTTGAGAATATTACTTATGCGTCATTTGGTTATACGAAAGAGGGTGTCACAAAATGAAAAAGGTCATGAATCTCTTTGTAAAGAGGCAGGAAATCTTTACTTTACTGATTATTTTTGTTTATTTTTTCTCAATAAGTGCTGTTAATCAGGACTTTTTTCAGATCGATACACTGATCAGGATTCTTTTCAACGGAACGATGCTCTTTGTCATGACGATGGGGATTTCCGCGGTTATCATCACAAAGAATATCGATGTTTCGATAGGAAGTCTGATGGGGCTTGCGGCAACCATCGGTGGAACCGTACTCAATCAGACGGGAAATGCCTTTCTCGGTATCGGAGCGGCACTTCTGGTTGGTCTTGCCGGAGGGATCTTCAACGGGATCGGTGTTGCCTATCTCGGTGTTACGGCGATTATCATGACACTCGGTACCATGGCTATTTTCAGAGGATTGTTGATCATGTTTACCGGCGGAAAATGGATACAGAATGTCCCGAGCTTTTTTACCGATTTTTCTAAGGTCAGATTTCTTGGGATTCAGGGGTCGATATGGATTGTTGTTATAGTCCTCATCGTCTTGTGGCTGTTTTTCTCAAAGACAACAAAAGGTCGGTATTTTTATGCGGTTGGCAACAACAACGAAGGGGCCAGAATGCAGGGGATCAACGTTAAGCTGATTACCGTCAGTGCATTTGCCGTGTCAGGACTTATGGCCGGTCTTGCCGGGGTCCTGTACGTTGCACAGATCGGTGCCGTACCGAATCTTGCCGGAAACGGTATGGAGACACAGGCGATTGCCGCTGCGGTTATCGGAGGGGTCAGCCTTACCGGTGGTAGCGGAAATTATCTCGGAGCCCTGCTTGGTGCGATTCTGCTTCAGACGATCAATTATTCGCTTGTTTATCTGAAGGTTCCGGGATACTGGAACAACGCCATATCCGGTTTTCTCCTTCTTGCAATCATCGTTGTCGCCTCATTGATTCAGAAATATATGAAGCGGGAAAGAGAAAAGAATCTGGACAAACAGATCCGTGAAGAATTCTTCAAGACACAGCAGAATATGGACAACGCTTATACTGAGGGTGATGCATAATGAGACTGAAAAAGATGTTGAACTGGCAGCTTGCGCTACTTGGCATGCTTGTAGTGGAATTTGCCATATTTGGTTCCATGAGTCCTTATTTTTTAAACCTGGACAATCTTCTGTATAACGTTGGAGACTTTCTGTATATAGCCCTTGCGGCACTACCGATGACACTGGTCATCATCACAGGCGGTATGGATATTTCCGTCGGTGCGACGATGGGACTTGGTTCTATCGTGACGGCACTCTTATGGGCTAAAGGGATGAATATATGGATAGCTGCTGGATTTGGCCTTGGTTCGGGTGCCGTTGCTGGTCTCTTAAACGGTTTTCTCATTCTGCTCACCGGGGTTAACCCGCTCGTTATCACACTGGGGTCCAGTTTCCTTATCTCGGGTGTTTCACTGATACTTTCAGGGCTTGCGGGAGCAACCGGTTTTGAAGGAATCAGCGGGTTACCGGAACAGTTTTCCAATGTGGCAAACGGATACACCTTCAACGTGCCAAACCCCGTATGGATCTTGCTTATAGCGGCTGTTCTGTTTTATATCATCCTGCACAGAACCAATTACGGGAAAAAGCTGTTCCTCATCGGAAACAACCCGGATGCGGCAAAATATTCGGGAATCAACATAAAAAAGAATATCATCATCACTTATGTGATCATGGGAATTATGGGTGCTTTCAGCGGAATCATGCTTACATCCTACTTTACGTCGGCAAGAGCTGACCTTGGTGGGACTTCGGCCCTTTCTGTGGTAACGTGTGCGGTCCTTGGCGGAGCCAGTATTTACGGTGGAGAAGGCAGTATACTCGGAACGTTTATTGCGAGTCTCTTCATAGGTTATCTGAAATATGGGTTGCAGATGATAGGTGTTACATCGCAGGAGACCCAGGTTTTCCTTGGTGTTGTACTCATAGCGGCAATCTCTTCAAGGTTCTTCTGGGCCAAATATTCGGCAAATTACAGGAATAAACGAGCTTTAATGACAGCTCTAAATCAAAATAGGAGGAAATGAACATGAAAAAGGCTTTATTACTCGTTATTGTACTTGGATTAGTTGTTATGTCAGCAGGTTTTGCAGCAAAATTTTACTTCATCCCTAAGATAATCGGAGAAAACTTCTTTGAAGTTGCAGGAAGTGCAGCAGTTGCAATGGGAGAACAGCTTGGCGTAGAGGTTATCTACGATGGCCCTTCAGCAGCCTCCGTTTCAGAACAGGTCAGATACATCAACACCGCTATCAACATGGGTGCAGATGCGATTCTTATTTCATCCAATTCACCAACAGGACTCAATCAGGCTCTCAAGAGAGCGCAGAGCAGAGGTATTCTCGTTCTCACTTGGGACTCAGACGTAACCCCTGAATACAGAGATTTCTACATCAATCAGGGAACACCGGATATTCTTGGTGCACTTCTCGTTCAGATGGTAGAAGATCAGATCGGTACAGTTCCAACAGGAAAGACCTTAAAGGTTGCTTTCCATTACTCCTCACCAACCGTTACAGACCAGAATGCATGGACGAATTATGCAAAACAGATCATTGCTGAAAAGCATCCAAACTGGGAAATCGTTACAACACAGTACAGCGATATGGACTTCCCAAAGGCCGTATCAACTGCAGAACAGATCTTAAAGACCTATCCGGATATCGATGCCATCATCTGTCCTGACTCAACAGCATTCCCGGGAACAGCAAAGGCCGTAGAAAATCTTGACATGAGCGGAAAAGTTGCAGTTGTCGGATTCACAACACCGAGTGTTGCAAAGCCATACATCGAATCTGGTACAGTTCTCCAGGGTGGACTCTGGGATTGTGGCGTTCAGGGTGCAGCAGCCGTTTACGTGGCATACGAAATGATCGTTAACGGTAAAGAATTCTCCGTTGGAGACGAATTCGCTATGCCGGGAACAAACGGAATGTTTACCATTCTTCCTAACTCCGCACAGGGTTACGATGCACAGTACGACGAACTCGAAAACAACGGATTGATCATTCTTCCTGAAAGACTTGTTTTCACAAGATACAACGTCGACGATTACCACTTCTAATCGTCTCCTTTAGATAGTTAGTAATATAGAGTTGCACTAAACATAACTAATAACACAAGCCGGATGAATTTTTTCATCCGGCTCTTTTATTTAAGATATCGATAATATTTTAAATAAATTTGAAGATTTAGAATTTGAGAGAATAGTATAACGGTACAATGTAATTTGCCTGAACTTGCTTACTAAGAGTTATATAACCCGTTGTGTAAGAAAATTAAACGATCTCTTTCGTTCTTCTTCATCGAAATACCAGAGGCAGAGATAAGCGTACAGCTCATTAAGATTTGTCTTTTTACAGAAGCGGACTACCTTTTTATAATCCGGGTCGAAAAATCGCTCGGACATGACTTCCTCAACATCGAAACGCCAGGGGGTATTAGAATAACGAACGTATTGCCGGAAATAGATGTTGAGCCTTTCATGATCTGCTGTGGAGTCAATGGAAGTGTAGAGCCGAATGAGGGGCGTGATATAACGCATCTTATCCATTTCGGCGAAAAGGGTGTTGATCAGATTATATCTTGCCTTGTAGAATGGATTAACCTTTTCATCGTCGAAGGCGAGTTGAAAGGCGAAGTTGAAAAAGCGGATTCTTTCGCTATCCTGAACGATATATTCATACAGCTGTTTTTTGTCTTTTTCTGCGAAGAGAAGGAACTCTGAGATGTTAATTTTGTCCAAAACAACCAGCGACATATAGGCCTTCAAAAAAAACATCTTCAACTTAAACGCTGAAAACTGAGTGATATTTTTCCAGTTTCCATGAAAGTATTCCTCTTCTTTCAAAAGGGATATAAGATAATTGATAGCCTTTGGATTTTCAAACGAATAAGGCGGATTCAAAGCAGTCAGAATTTTCTTTAACGTGGAGATTTTGACATGCTTCATCTCTCCTTTTATAATCCTGTACAAAGAGGTGTTGGAAAGATTGTTTTTCCTGGCAAATCTTCTCGGAATTCTTATCTGTTCAGACAGAAAAGACTGAATTCCTTTACTGTTTGAGATTTCATCCGTTCTTCCGCCCTTGCTGTAGACCAAACCATAATGTTTTCGGACAAGTTGAATGGTTTCATGATACTTTTTGTCACAATCCGGTTCTATCAACAACATCCTCTTATAATAACATTCAATCAGCTCTGCCATACTGAAAAACAAATCATAATCCTTTGCCATCTTGGCGATAACGAGAATCGTATCCATGTAAGTCATCAGAGCCGCCGGCTCATCGAACCAGTAGCCGCAGTGCCAGGCAAGTTGCAGGACAATATTATGGGATGTTATGAGATCATCCTTTCTCAGATGCCAAGAGGCATTGTTAAGTCCAGATATGATGCTGCTGGGATGAGGATATTTTAAAGCCTGTTCATAGACGATGAGGAATAATCCAGAGGCTTCTTTATTCTTTCCTTTGTTTACAAGTTTTCTGGCTTCAGCATTAACCGCAGCAGCGATAGCAACCTCATCTTCAAAATGTGTTTTGCTTCGTTTCCTGAAAGGTGTTAAATTTTCTCCTTTCCGGGTTGCATTTGTGCTTGTTAAAGACTGACCAATTATCGTGCGATAAGGGGCAGGGATATTTTTAAATTCTCTCTTTAATTTGTCATAGATATCTTTCATTTGACTCTGTTTGTTCAGAGTTTTTAAGACAGCTAATTTATTCGATAATAATAGGTAATAAACACCCTGATTCCTACAAATTTTCAAAGCCGCATTAATTTCTAACAACAATTTTTCCGATTTTAGTACCCATCTTTTTTTTATAACGTTAAAATAAATTAATAGATCTTGATTTGTGTTTCTTTCTGAAAAGTAATTGATAAAAGTCTTCGAATACTTGCCATAAGAGATAACCGGAACCATATGTTTGATATACATTTACACCACTGCCTATAAGATAACGAAAAATTAAAAAGAAAATAAAAACAAATCAAAATAACGATTTTATTTTCTGAAGTTCGTTGATCACAATTCTTACAAATATAAAGTGCACCACTAATGACAAATCACAAAAAAAAATAAAAAAGAAAATACTGTATCTGAGAGTGATAGGGAGCTCTAATAAATACTTGAGAAGTCATATACATCTCACTATAATTATAACACGAACTGTAACGAATGACGAGGTGGATTGTAATGAAGAAAGTTCTTATATTGCTGGTTTTATTAATTCTGGCAGCATTTGTATTTGCTGGGGATGACGATGATAATCTTAATCAAGAAGATTCAATTTTAACACCAATTACTGGTGAGATAACGATTGATTTATCTCCTGACAAATTTCACATCATAAAAAATACAAAAGACTGGAAAATAAAGGATAAAATTTTTGTTGGAAGTCAACCGTGTTTTATTTTTGGACGTGCACAAGATATGATTTCCAAGGAAAATTTGCCATTAAGAAAAATGAATACAAAAAATAAAGAGGTTAACTCTATTTGCTTGTCTTCTTTAAAAATCGTCCATCTTTTTCTTAGTGGAGAAATTACATTTTGTTGTGGAGCTTTTATTACGAATCATACACTAATAAAAGGCAATATTAGAAATGAAGAATTTGAAACGATTCTTACTAAAGGGGTATGTTCACCAATATATAATTTATTATCTGTAAAAGGTTTTTCTGAAATCGTAGAGTTTTTAATTGCCAATGGTTGCGAATTACCAGAGGAGTATAGTTCTATGTGTCATCTATGTCATTTATTATTCACTGATGAAAGATATAGTAAAATGTTATCGAATTATTTAAATAAAAATTCTTTGAAATACCTGCTTGAAAGAGAAATAGTCGAAA
>DAINPP010000069.1:0-12979 GCA_036743375.1 Thermotogae bacterium
TTTTACAGACTAAATCTTAAACTGGTTGATCATCTCTTTCAGCTCCTCAGCGTAATCTCCGAGTTGTTTTGTGGAATGATCGAGTGTGTTGGCGGATTTACCCTGGCGAACTACCTGAGCCACCATCAGCTCTATCTGTGACGCGGCATTGACCATGGAACGGGCGGACTGATCCATGGCGGCGGCTATTTCATCCGTGGAAGCACTCTGCTCTTCCGAGGTGTTGCTGAGGTTTTCCACTGCATGAAGCACACTGTCAAGATTATCGGAGATGTTCCTGAATTGACACATCGCCTCCTGAGCGGTTTCATTCATGGTATTGACAATACTCAGAGTTTTATCCGAAGCAACGCTGACGGAATTGACGCCGATGCCGATCTCCCTGAGGTTTTTTTCGATATCACCGGTTGCCTTTTTACTTTCTTCGGCGAGTTTTCTGATTTCATCGGCAACTACGGCAAAGCCTTTTCCGACTTCTCCCGCTCTTGCTGCTTCAATGGCTGCGTTCAGCGCAAGAAGGTTGGTCTGCTCCGAGATGCCGGAAATGACTTGGACGATCTGTCCAACGTTTTTGGCCTGATTGATGAGACTATTCACGTAACGGGTTGTCTCGTTGGCCTGTTCTTCCGCCTCTTTGACGATATCGGTTACCTTCTGAAGACTGTTTTCGCCCCGTTTTGCGGAAGCAGTGGTTTCTTCCGACTTGTTGTAGAGTTCTTTTGAGATATCGGCGATATGTTTCGCGGAGGCGGCTATCTCCTCAATACCGGAACTGACCTCTTCGATGGCGGCGGAAGTATCCTGGACATTTTGATCGGTGTGGCCGCTGATCTCCTGAAGGTCTTTTGCAATGCCGTTGGAATCAAGCGTAATCCCCTCCAGTTGAACGGTGGATTCGGTGACCTTGTCCATGGAGGCGTGAACGGTCGTGAGTGTCTCTTTCATCTTTGAAACAACATCCCTGATAGAGTCTTCGATTCTTCCAATCTCATCTTTATTCACCTTTTCACTGAATGTGACGGTGAGATCCAGATCCTGAAGCTGCTGTGTCTTCCTGATGAGATTTCTCATGGATTTTCTGATACTGTGTGTGATATAGAAGGCGACTATGATATTCAGAAAGATGGCGGCCATGATGATGAAGAAGGTGATCGTGTTGTTGCTGACTATCGCTTCGGTGCTGCTTGAACAGGATTCTTCAACGGAATCAAAACTGTTGTTTAAGGCGCTGGACTGATTTTCATTTATCTCATCAGCCTTTGCCAATATCGTGTTGAATCGTGTGTTGATATCGGTATTAAGCATTTCGTCGATAATCCCCTGAGTTGAATCGATAGACAGTTCGTAGAATGTAAGATCGTTCTCTATCGTTTCAAGGGTGTTGTCCCCTTTATTTGAGCGTTTCAGTAAATCTCTTAGCTCTTCCAGTTTTGTAAAATACTGTTCAAGGGATAGTTCGATGAGATTTGCGGAAATCATCGTCCGGGCGCTCCTAAACTTTTCTGCGCGTTCTATCTTTATCTCATTCAGCACATCGCTCTTTAATTCTTCCGATGCCTCAAACAGATCGTCGGCGTTTCCGGGATTGATCAGCATATCTCTTGTGTTCAGCACGATCTTAAGCAAATCGGAGATCTGGGCGGTATGGGTTAACGTGTTCTTGTTCCACAGAGTTTCCAATTCGAGTAACTGAAGATTATTCAACCCGGTGTTATCCCTGAGCTTATCCTGTAGCGTTTTTTCATCGCCGGCATTCAAAGCGCCTGAGAAAGCCCACATTGATTCATACTCGTCGATGATACGCTCATAGGCTTCCGAGAATCTGATATATTTTTGATTCACCACATTTGTCAGCTTGAATTTGCCGATGAAGATCTGTCCCTGTTCGGTTAAAATGGCCTCTTTTTCACTTTCAAGTCGTACTATTTCATTCTGTTTTTCAAATTCATCCAACTTATTCCGATAAATGATGTCCACTGAGGATTTCAATTCGTTAAATTCGGCGGATAATGTCTCTGACAGGTTTAATGAGTTCATATCTTCGAGGAGCTGGTAGAAATAATTGTCAAATTGAATCATTAAAGGTTCAAGCGATTCAGCGTCATTTGCATAACCTATCCTGAGTACAATTCGAATCAGGGTGTTTACCTCTTCTGAAAAGATACTGACCCGACTGAAATGGTTGAACTCCGTTCTGGACAGGGCCACTTCCCCGGTAATCACATCTCCTTCGGTGTCAGCCTTCTGAAGTGCCTGATAGGAGAAAAAAAGTATGATTGCAAGCAGGACTATGATTACACTGAAGCTCAAAATAAGTTTCTTTGCGATTGTCATTTAAAACCTCCATATAAATAAATCATAAATAATTATATCATTAAGAACAAATAATAACAATTATTTTTCCTGTGTTTTTTGTTTGTCTGACAGATAATTTTTATTGATATGCCCGGTGGAAAATCAACGATATAACGAACAGACACGTTGAAGAGAACATAAGATGGATCTTAAAACAGGGTATATGAAAAAGCGGAAGGAAAAGAATTTATGGAATATTTTCTGAAAACACAACTTCTTTTACGAAAAATATATATCAATTTAATCGTGATATGTTTAAATTGATAATTGAAACATAGTTAATAAATTTATTCGTATGTATTCAATTTCTTATAATCGATGTGGTTTTGAGAAAGAGGGATTTGTTACAGATTCACAAGAAAACGTTTGGCTTATAAAAGGCCATGGGAGGGGTGAGAAATGTCCAACAGTCAGATAACGGAAACTGCTATCGCAAATGCGTTGAAAGAATTGACGAAAAAAAAGCTCTTCAAGGATATTTCCATTCAGGATATCGTGTCTGAGTGTGGCATCAGCCGAAAGACTTTTTACAATCATTTTCAGGATAAATATCAGCTTGCGGATTGGATATTCAAACAGGAGATCTTTGGGAAAATCCTCTCGACGACCACTATTCGGAACTGGAAACAGGGATCTTACGATCTCTGCCATTATCTGAACGACAACCGCACCTTCTATCTCAATCTTCTCCGTTTTGAAGGGCAGAACAGTCTGAAGCAATATCTTTACGATCTGACGGACAGCCAGATCAGACTATTGGTAGACGAGCTGCTGGATGGAAGAACCATTTCAGATGGAGACATGAAATTCATCATAGAATTCTATTACAACGCTTTCATCGGAACCCTCTCGGTATGGGTTGAGCAGGACATGGAGGATTCGCCGGATAACATCGTTGAACGGTGGTGTGGCCTTGTCGACAACAGCCTTGAGAATTTTATACGGAAATTTGCCCGCTGAAAATCCTTTACAATACTTTCATTTTGTGTAAAAAGTACACATCTTCTTCGCTTTGATGATTTCTGAACAGCTGTATATTGCTATAATAGGGCGTTTTAAGACTTTTATTACAGAAGGGAAGGATATTTCATGAAAAGGTACAAGGTTATTGTCTGGGGACTTGGAAATGTTGGACGTGCTGCAATACGTATGATACAGGAAAAAGAGACGCTGGAGCTCGTTGGGGCAATAGACGTTGATCCGAAGAAGATCGGCAAAGATGCCGGAGAGGTGTTCGGATTTCCAAAAACCGGTGTCACGGTAAGCGATGATGTCGACAAGGTCTTTGCGATGGATGCCGATGTCATACTGGATTACACCCCACTTGTCAGAGATGAGAAAGGCGGTTTTACGCCAAGTGCGCTGGATATCTGCAAGGCGCTCAAATCAGGAAAAAATGTCATCACGACCCTGCCTATTTACTATTCAAAGATTCTTACACCCGAACTCTACACGATGATCAATGACTGTGCGATAGAGAACGGCGTTACCTATCTGCCGTCCGGACTGCTTCCGGGCGCTTATGCTTCATATATACCTATGGTCATCGCGGGAATCATGGGCCGTATCGATAAAATTGTCGTAGAAAGTGGAGAAGATGATCAGCACAATTATTCCAGCTGGGTGAAGGTATTCGGTTACGGTGTTGATCCCGCCAACTTCCCGCTTGAAAGACTTAAGGCCGGTATCGCCTCCTATTATGTCTCAGGTGTCTACGAAATGGGAGATCGCCTTGGATTCAAATTTGATGAGGTCAAGGTGACACATGAGCATTTTACGGCTCCCGAGGAACTCCATCCAATATTCGGAACGGTGGCAAAGGGAACGCTTTGCGGTCATCGCTTTGTGATGAGCGGAATGGTAGACGGGGAAGAAAAGGTCAGCTTGCGATACGTGCATAAGATCTGCGATGATGTGGCAAAAGAACCGCCTATCCAGGATCATATCCACATAGAAGGGTTGCCGGGAGATATAGATGTTGATCTGAAAGGCATGATGCCTCTCGATGAGAGTTATGTGACGAGTGCTGCACCAACCGTCAATGTGATTCCCGCTGTCGTCGAAGCAAAACCGGGATTCTGTCAGGCCATGGATCTTCCAGTTGTCGTTCCGATTCACTGAGGAGAGTGATAGAGATGAAGTATCAGTTTGATTTTACCGATAAAGTCGTTCTTGTTACCGGAGCCAGCCGTGGCCTCGGAAGGGCTTATGCCTGTGGATTTGCCGGACTTGGTGCAAAACTCGTCCTCAGCGGCCGTGATGAAAAGATGCTGGAAGAAACGGCAGAACTTGTTCGGCAGGAAGGCTGTGAAGATTATCAGATTATTCCCTGTGATGTCCTCGATACGAAGGCCATGGATCATCTGATAGAAGAGATAGACCGCCTTTACGGAAGACTCGATATCCTCGTGAACAATGCCGGTGTGGGACACAAGATTCCGGCGGTGAATGTCTCTCCGGAAGAATGGCAGCGTGTCATCGGGACAAATCTCGATGCCCCGTTCTATCTGAGCAGCCGTGTTGCACAGCGGTTTATGATCCCTCAGAACGGAGGCAATATCATTAACATCGCTTCCATGGGCGGTTTTTCAGGAATACCCGGTGGTGCCGCATACAGTGCGAGTAAGGCCGGTTTACTGAACCTGACTCGTTCTCTTGCCGGCGAATGGGCGAAAAACAACGTCAGGGTCAACTGTGTCTGCCCGCATTACACGGAGACAGACATGGTTAAACCGTTGATGGCTTATGAACAATGGATGAAGCTCAACACGTTGAGAACACCTCTTGGCCGTCTTGCACAGCCTGAGGAAACCGTTGGTGCCGTCCTGTTCCTCGCAAGTGATATGGCCTCCTATATAACCGGTGATTACATACAGGTGGATGGCGGATCACTCGGTGTTGCCTATTAATAATTCGGAATTCAGACGGTTCTGACTGCAGAAATAGGTGTGAAAAGGGGAGCTGATAACGTCGGCTTCCCTTTTTCTTGTATCGGGGGTGTATAAAAGCGGGTCTGAAATCCCAACAGGTGTCCTATCGGTACATAACAGGCCTCACCGTATTATCAAGACCCTTATATCGCGTGAATTTATTTGTATCCGCACTTTCCTTATCCTTCAAAGCGCAGGACAGGGGACAAAAGTTATAGCATTTCAGACAGAAAATACATTTCTCCGTATCGATCCTGAAGGATCCGGAAGATGTTTTTTCTATGGCCCCTTGAGGACAGATCCTATAACAGAGTCCGCATTTACAGCATTTTTCATTATCGATAAACATCTTTTTCTTAAAATCATCAACGATTGGATCATAATGATCTCTTTGTCCCCGTCCGCCTATTTTCTGGACGAAATGAGTTCCGTTGTATCTTCTCTTTCCATCGATGATGTCTGTACAAATCTGTTCCAGTTTTCGTCCGGCCTTTTCTTTCATCCGTAGTGTTTTCTTTTCATCCGGTTGCCTGAAAAATGAAAATCCCGGGAATACGGAATTTATAGGGAGAAAGACATGATCGGCGTAAACGACATCATATCCCTTTTCTTCGGCGATTTCCTTGTAGAAGATGCCGGTATCTCCGCTGAAGACCCCGGCATTTCCGATGAAGAACAATTTTCTGCCATTTGAATTCGGCAGATGGCTCAGCAGGTCTCGCTGTGGATTGGGCATAGTTGATCCCCAGACCGGATATACAAAACCTATCATATCGGCCTTTTCGTGCCAGTTGGTTTCACAGGTGACGCTGTCATACAGATCGACACGGGAAGAATATTTCTCAAACAAGGCCTTCAGCGTATTGGCAACCCATAAGGTGTTACCCGTCGATGTGAAATAATTCATTTTGATGTCCATGTTATCACCTCTATACGAATTTTAATCGGGTAAATACTCTTCTACGATTCTTCGGATCAGATTTTTATCATAGAACGGTTGTACTTCCTGTAGGCCGTTCTTCAATCTTGTACTATTGATGACATCCATTCCGATTTCAAACAACAGTTCCAGTAAACGTGAGATATCCTTGTCATTTTCTCCGCAGGCTGCCTCTATACCGAGGCCGGCCGTGATGATGGATAATTTGTTCAGAATATTCGTTCTGTCACGTTCACGAAGTCCCTGAAGCAGCGGATCTTCTTTCATCTTGTTTATATAAAGGGCCTGATCATCGTTAACAACCCGGCTGAAAATCAATTCCCTGTAAAGGGACCGGTGCCTTTCTGCAAAGAGAATCACCCCTATTCCGAGATTTACCAGTGGAAAATCACAGTATTGAACACTCATAAATGATTCCATGATTCGCTGGATCTTCATGCTCACTTCGGCAATCAGTTCATCGACACTTTTGAAGTTTACATAGATAGGCGCGATTGAACAATTTAGCCTTTTTGCAATACTTCTGATGTTAATTTCTTTTATCCCCTTTTCAAGTGCAATTTCAGTTGCCGTTGATACGATCTGGTCTTTATGAATTTTTTGTCTCGGTGGCATATCGTCTCCTTTAGTATATCAACTGATATATATCATATGATATATTATAAATATGATTTTGTCAAGAAAAAGAGCAAACGGGTGGGGAGTGAATTATAAAAAATAAGAGCTTCGGATTTCAGCAGATTTTAACAAAAGAAGTCAGGACCCCTTATCCTGACTTCCTTCCATCGATTTTGACCGATTTATTTATCTTCATTCACACTGCACTGAAAGACTTCGTCGATTGATACATTGAATGCATGTGCAATGCGAAAGCCGAGTTCCAGAGAGGGATTGTACTTGCCCCCCTCGATGGCGACGATGGTCTGCCTTGATACCCCCGCTTTTTCGGCAAGCTGTTGTTGAGTCATATCGGCAAAAAATCTCAGTTTGCGGATACAATTCGTGATTTCAAATTGTGTGCTCATTTATATCCCTCTCTTGTAATAAAACATCCGCGCAAAGCCTTCCGTGATTTCCGCTATGAAGATAGAACAGAATATTATATTGACCGTCAGAAATACCGGATAACCAATTGCCAGGACTGCGAGGGAGGCGATGGAACAGAATCCGACCGCAATATAACCGATTTTCATCGATTTAAGATCGATCATCTTTCCCATCTCATCCTGTACCATTTCCTGTTTGATGGTTTTTTCTATATCCTTTTCTACTTCGGTATAGACTCCGTTTTTTATGCTCCCCTTTACCGCTACCCCGATAGAAAACAGAATATGGAAGAGAATTTCCACGGCGATGAGGATACCGATACTGACTCCGATAAAGATAAACATCAGTTGTGCCAGCGGTTGTAATGAATCCAGGGTGAAAATCCCTTTCTGATATCTGCCAATGACCTGAAGCAGATAAACGATTAAAATTATGGCCCCTGCAAAAATTTTTATTAATGTTCTTGTGATCTGATAAGTCATTGTATTCCTCCTATAATTATGTATGATTCTATATACATAATGTATCATATATTTGATAACGTGTCAAGTATATTTGACCTAAGTTTGAAAACTAAGAATTTTTAGTCTATTTCATTGATCAGGAAAAGTACAATGAGAGACAGAGATTCACGATGTCTGTGCCTTTTTAAATGCATTCTTAAATGAATTTTATAACAGATGTCAGATAAACAATCTGACATCTTCTTTGAATTGTTTACGGGAGGGGTTTCCCTCCGCCCGGTAAATCTTACCCTTTTTCAGATCGTAGACGGATGACCAGACGGTGTCGAAGCCCTGTTTCCTGTCATATTGGCAAAGAAAGCCGTGTTTTCCACTCAGGAGTTCCATGGCAAAGTCAATGGAATAGCAGGTCTGTTCACACAAAGCCTTCTGCAGAGTGGCATAACGGACACCGGAAAAGATGTCATCTTCTCCGTGATAGCGATATTTCTGCATGGCTTCCGATTTAAAATCGTTGGTTATGGCGACATATTGCCTTTCGCCAGTCGGCTGAGTTACTTCAACCTGTTCACAGTTACACTCGACAACGGCGATATCCCCGGTGGAATCAGTTAGTGTGAGGGTGTTCTGTGAGGCTATCGGGATAGACTTGACAAAATCAACGGCCTCGCGGACGGTACTACATTTCTCGAGGATGTATCTGACCATCATTCCGGCGTTGATCCCCGCTTTTGTCTTCACGGGATAAATAAACGTCAGTCCGGCCGCAAGACCTCGCTCGTTGATCCCATCCTCCATCTCGATAAACCCCGTTGTGTTACCGATAAAGGCATAGGTATTGTTCAGTTTGTAAAAGGTGCTCTTGTAATATTTTTCGATGGCAACCATGAAATCACTGTTTCGCCCGAAGATGATGTTTTTTCCATCACTGATTGCGAAGCAGCTGCAGGCCACATCGAGTGTAAAACAATACATCGAAAACAGAAAGGTGATCAGTTCTTCGAAACGACCGCCGAGTCCATCGGCAACTCCCTGGATTTCCTCAACCACTTCGGGGTAAATCTGCTGATAAATAGGCAGTGACTGTCTTGCAAATCGTTGCCTTTCATCGGTGAACGGAAATCCTTCCGCAACAGTTCCCCCACTTTTTCTCAATAGCTTTCCGAATTGTAAACCGGCATCATAAGGTGTGCCTTTAAATCTTGGATGATACATACTATCTCCTCCCTTCGGGAAGATGTTAGCATAAATAAAATTTTATTCGTATGCGGATAAATTAAGCTTTGGATGGAATACTGAATAAGAGATGAGTATTGAATTTTTATTGGTAATGTACTGCAAAGTGGTTCGTGGCCCCCTGTCGTTTAATTTGATGTGGAGACTTTCAAGCCAAATTGTATGGTCTTTCCTTCGAAACTGATGACGACAGAAGCGTATGAAGCCTTTTGAATGGGGAAGCCCTCGATTTTCTGTTCAGGAACGGGTGCTGGTCTGTTTGATGCGATAAAAGTAGCCATGAGACAGAGGACGATTGAGAAGGATAGAAGGACCTTTTTTGTTTTATCGAACATACTTTTTCTCCTTTGCTTTCGATTCTGTTTTTTCTCCAGAAGCTTAAAGAAAAAACAACACTCTGAAATTCCAGTGTTGTTTTAAGACGAAATCCGCAGAGCGTATATTCGTGAGTTTTTGTCTTTAGGAAGGGTTCCTATGACCGGCTACCGTTGAGTGTATTATCGTTTAAGTTGGCAGAGTCATTTCTTCACGGCAATCAGCAGGCCGTCTCCAACCGGTAAGATGGTCGTTTCCAGCTCCGGGTGACGGGTAACTTTCCCGTTGAATCGTTCTATCGCCTGGGTCATCTCTTCGGAGTTGATTTCCATAACCGGAAAAAGAACATCATCTGCAATCAGGAATCCACCGCGTCTTAAAAGTCTTACACAATCATCCAGGAGTTCTGAATATAACGGCTTGGCACTGTCCTGAAAGATGACATCATACGGTCCGCTGAGTTTTGGCAATACTTCACGGCAATCGCCGGTGATCAATTCTATATAATTGCTCAGACCAGTTCGTTCAAAGTTTTTTTTGGCCTGTTCGGCCACGGCCTTATCGTATTCGATCGTAACGACTCTTCCGTTGTTTTCCCTTAAGGTAGTTGCGATAGATACGGTCGAATAACCGATGCTGGTGCCTATTTCGAGTACCTTCTTCGCGTTGCTTATCTTCAGCAGGATCTGTATCAGCCTTGAGGAATCGTCTTCGATTACCGATGTGAACTCCTTTAATTTGGTGTTTTTGATATAAATTTCCCGGTTCAATCTGGAATCATCCTGATAAAAGGATTCGATATAGCGTGATGCAGTGTCAAAATTCATTTTCCAGTACCTCCATCTTCTCCTGTATTTTCAGGAGTTCTTTTCGGGTTTCCCCGTCTATCTTTTTAACCGCCTCGTGCAGGTAGATATCGTGTGTCAGGGCTTCGAGAATGACCCCGATAAAGCTTGAATTCTGTGAGAAGACGCCAGATGCAACGTCATCGGACAGATTGCAGTTTATGGCTGATTCTCCGTCAACGACCATGCTCATATCCCTTGAATGGGTTTCCGGGTGATAGCAGAGATATTCAAACGCCTTTTCATTTGTCAGTTTTTCACCGTTGTTTAAGATCAGGAAGACCTTGACCTTTTTATTTAAGGCAATTGCCATGCTGTGGGCTACTGATTCATAATCACTTTGATGAATATCAAGGATGATACTTCTTCCGGCATTTTCTATTAACGCCCTTATCCTGGCAATGAGGTTCTCTTTTTCCTCCAGATTAAAAAATTTCTTTGCGGATGGTTTCCTTTCAGGCAGATTGTTTTTGATATCGGACAATATCTGGTCGGTTTTTCTTCGATAGACTCTTTCAATCGTCTCGAAGTCAACAGCCGAAAAGGTCGTGTTTTTCCCCTCTGTTTTTAATGCAGCATTCTTCTTTACCAGCCCATTTAAAGCCGAATAGGCATTTGGCTTGGGGATATTCGTCTTTTTTGAAGCTGAATAACCCGTTAGCTCCCCGTACTGCAGTAAGGCCAGGTATATTTTTGCCTCATATTCTGAAAAACCGATGATCTTGAGATTTTCTATCAGATTCAAATTTCATCACCTCGTATGATAGTAGTTGTGTAAACAACTACTATCATACACACTTCAGAAGCCTTTGTCAACAGTGAATAAAAAGCTGATCTCAGGATCAGCTTTTTGTGAAGAGATATTCATTTTTTTATTAGTAAATGGATGGTTGCAGAAAGAGTGCATAGGCTGTTTTCATAACCTTCAGAACGTCTGAAAACAAAACCGGAAGGTCACTTGTCTCATCGGATTTTCCGGATAAATAGTTGATGATGACAGTCGATATTGATTCGATAACGTCGGCTCCCTCTCCAAAGATTTCAGCCGCCTTTATCCAGTTCCCTTTTTTATAGTCATTTCCCATGGTTGAGAGCATCCGGCTCATCTTATCGAAGCCGCCCCTGAAAACAACGCTGTCCGGTTCGTCTATTCCTCTCAGTACGTTCGGAACGGTAGGCACGGTTCCGAAGAACATCACCATGTTGGTCAGAATTCGGTCGTAGTCTTCACAACTCATCTCCTGTTTCCAGTTTGGAAGCTCTGATATGAATTTCTCAAATCCCTTATACCCGAGAAAGTTTACAGGTGGGTTTAAGAACAGCTGTCCCTTTTTGACAAGGGCGTCCACGGCTATCTGCAGTTTGCTTTCCGGCTCTGTCATTCTGATGGTACAGACCGTGTTTGGTTTGCTCAAACCGGGATAACTGCAATTCATGCTGTTCAGTAATTCATCGTAGCTGAGTGGTAGAAGCTCCGATCTGCTGCAATCATGCAGATAAATCTGCTCCGCCTCGTCGTCATACCCGGTCATGAGCACATAATGGAAGGGGATATGCTCCCGATGATACAATTTCTGAAAGTAAGGGAGATAATACATGTCCAAAGCTCCCAGAACCACGGGATAACCGATATTAATTTCCCTTTTCGCCTTTTTGAGAGCCTGTCCGAAGGTCTTGTAGGGATAGTGTTTGTACTCGAATCCGACGATTGGGGCCAGGAATTCATACATCTTCTTTGTCCGTCCGTCGCCGAGAGCCACCATCCTTTTCAGCTCCGCTTTCTCCGTTTTTAAATAACAGAATGAGCCGAATCCTGAAAGTAAAAAGAAAAAGTTATCCGGAAGGGATTCGCCGGTTTGTTTCATGTATATATCTTCGATGCCGTTCCACATACATTCGTAATCGTGTACATGATGCCTGATGTCTATTAGATTCTTCATAGGGGCCTCCTCAGTTGTTTATGATTGTCATCTGTCATAAACACTATAAACTCTCGTACGATGCGAGAGTCAAGCGGTCTTTTACCGCCTTTTAAGGGGGAAATAATATTCGGTGATGAACTGATGCGGGTCGGGTTCACTTTCTGGGGAGACAAGATACTTGCGCAGGGGTACACCGGAGATGTCATAATCCGTATCCTGAACGAACCGGTAAACATAGGCACTGATCTCACTCATTCTACTGTATACACCCTTGACGCTGATAACAGCCGCTTCGGTTTCCGGAAATTCACTAAACCTGAGCCCTGATTTCCCAACGGGAATTCCACTGATGATCCTTTGTACTTCCGTATCGATCAGCCCATTTTTCTCATCTATATTATGGGTGATGGCGTAAGCGTATTCTCCGCTGACAGGGATTATTCCATTTGCCGTACACTCGCGGTCAAGCCTTTCCCAGAGTAAACCCTCCTCATCAAATCGGGCAATATTATTCCTCAGAAAGACAACCTTTCTTGAGGGGAGACTCTTTATCTTAACCGAAAAAATTAGTTCGCTGTACCGCTCCAGATTTTTTGAAGCCCGCTGAAGATGCCGGATCTGTTTTTCAATCTGCTTTGCCTCTTCCCGCTTTTCAACAATTTTTTCATCCAGCAGCTCCCGCACGGTATGATCCGAAGCAGTGTTCATCTCAGAAATTGTTCTTAGACTAAATCCGAGTTCTTTGAGGATTTGTATCCGGTTGGCGGTAATAATCTGATCTTCACCATAATAACGATAACGACTGGTATGGTCCACCTGTTTGGGGACAAGCAGCCCTATTTGATCGTAATGTCTCAGCATATGAATGCTGATCCCTGTAAGCGTGGCAAATTCGCCGATTCTCAGCATTACAACACCTCAGATT
>DAINPP010000070.1:0-12192 GCA_036743375.1 Thermotogae bacterium
GTTAGATCCCGAATTGGAAGCCAGAAAGAGAATCGTTAAGTACAACGAGAGAAAAAAGAATCCTTTTCTCGCCTCCACTCTCGGATTGGTTTTCCCTGGATGCGGTCATTTCTATTCGGAAAAAATAGGAGAAGGTTTTTTCTTTCTCGGATCAAGAGCTCTTTTCGGAACGCTGATATGGTACGGTTTTAAGACAAGGATCGACACCGAAACTGGTGCTGGTGTTTACAACGATGTCGTGGTTGGGTCGGTAGGAGCTGTTGGTTTTACAGCACTAACCCTATTCGAAGTCATCGATGCTTATTACGCATCAGAAGCCTATAACGATAATCTCAAACTAAAACTCGGCATCGAAACGCTTAATGATGACATCATGCCAATATTTGGAGAATAATAAATAAAAAGAAAGGGCTATTAATGCCCTTTCTTCTTTCATTCTGAAATTTTATCCGCAAATCCCTTTATCACTTCGTATTTTAATTTATGGACATCTTTCTTAGATTTTGTGATCCGCTTCATCATAAAAGCCGTTAAACAGTTCAGCTTTTTATAGATAACCGCTCCGCCAAAAAAGGCAATCGGTTCTGCATGTTTCAGGATGTCCTCTGGAAATCCTTCAAGGAATCTTTTCTGTTCATCTTCTGATTCAGAGAGTGCGCAGATATAAAGTGACAGTCTCTTATTCATGAGGCTGTTTCTGTTTTTTTCAAGAAAGGAGATAACCTTTTTGTTTGGTTTGCCCATGTAAATCCCAGTTCCCACAACTATTTTGTCATAAGATTCGAGGTTCGGTAAAGTATTCTCCGACAGATTTAATATCTCTATATCCTTATCTTCAATCTGATGTTCAAAAATCAGTTTTTCTTTTAATATTCTCGCGCTGTTTTCCGTTCCTCCTGCTTTTGTTGCATACAGAATTGCATATTTCATATTTTTCCCCACCTTTATTATGGTATATGATAATATAACAAAAAAATGAACGGTAGTCAATTTATTTAAATTATTCTATCTCTTCCAACAACTTCTGAAACATCGATTTAATCTCTTCAGCCGCTT
Organism: Thermotogae bacterium; assembly: GCA_036743375.1. GTDB lineage: Bacteria > Thermotogota > Thermotogae > MWEM01 > MWEM01 > DAINPP01. The sequence continues at coordinate 1,057 of DAINPP010000070.1, forward strand.
CTGAATCAGAAATATCGACAACTGGAATTGCATTTGAATTGGCATAGTTTACCTTTTCATCAAACGGAACCTCTCCAATGATCTTTATTTTCTTGCTGTTGCAAAGTGTTTCTATCTCTGAAGTTCTCTGTTTGTTGATATCGTACCTGTTTATAACAACAGAATATGGAATTCTGAAATGCTCAATGACCTCAATCATCCGTTTCATATCGTGTATACCGGATACTGTTGGCTCTGTGACGAGTATCGCATAATCTGTAGCGGTCAAGGAGGAAGTGGCCGGACATCCGATACCAGGTGCACCATCTATGATGACATAATCCCTTTTTCTATCCACAGCCAATCGAAGAGAATTCTTCCTCACTTGGGCGATAAGACCTCCGCTCATTTCTTCACCGGGTCTGAGATCGGCATGGACAAATTCCCCATATCCCGTTTCAGAAATATAGTAATTTCCTGGATGATTGACATTAAAATTGACTGCATTTACGGGACATACGAGTACACAGGCCTTACACCCTTCACAGGCAAATGGATCGACCGAAAAAACTCCGGTCTCTTTTTTTACTATGGCGTTGAAGCGGCAGATTTCATGGCATTTTCCACATCCAATGCATTTATTTTCATCGATTTCCGCCTTGTTACCTGCCCAGTATTCATGCTCTTCCCTCAACTCCGGATTTAAGATCAGGTGAAGATTGGCTGAATCCACATCACAATCAGAAATAATATGATTTTTAAATAAAACTGCAAGCGATCCGGAAACGGTTGTTTTTCCAGTCCCACCTTTTCCGCTGATTACAACGATCTGTCTTGTCTTCATCCAACCAGCTCCTTAATCTGGTCAAACATGGCCAGAAACTTATCTTTGTACGCTTCATATTCCTTTACAAACAATCTTCCTTCTGAATGAATTCCCGCCAGTTTCTTATCCAGTGGGATTTTCATAAAGAGTTTGTCTTCAAATTTAGTTTTGAATTCTTTTGAATGTTTTTCTTCCGCAGAATGTTCCCTGTATTTATTGAGAATGATCCCGAATGGTATCCCCATCTCATCAAGTACCTTGCTGACTATCTCCATATCGTGTAATCCAAAAGCCGAATCCTCCGTTACCAACAGAGCAAAATCTACTCCTCTTAACGTTTCTACCACCGGACATGAACTGCCAGGAGGAGAATCAAGAATAATGATTTCATTATCTCCCATATTTTCCTTCAGTGAACGGATGACTTTAACTCCGGATATTTCTCCTACTTTCAGGATTCCCTCACCAAAATCTATCCCTTCTTCAGAAGTTCTGAACTGCAGTTTTCCGAGTTCCTTTGGAATCTCTTTTATCGCCTCTGCAGGACAAACCATTGAACACACACCACAACCGTGACAAAGATTTTTAAAGACCATTGCGCCGGAAGTAAATATATTGATTGCGCCAAATTGACACTCCCTCGAACAGGCACCACATTTAATACATTTTTCATTATCCACTTCAGGAATCATCTGAAAAACCGTCTTTTCTTCTGAACCTTCTCTATAATCAAAGAAAAGATGACTATCAGGCTCTTCCACATCAGCATCCAGTAGCTGAACACTGTATTTTTCGGAAAGTACGTGGGATAAATTGACCGATATAGTTGTTTTCCCGGTTCCTCCCTTTCCGCTTAAAACTGCAATTTTAATTGACATAGCTACCTCCATAATATATATGCTTTTTACATATATATTATAATGCATGTTTTCTTACCTGTCAAATATCTTTTTAATGATCCCTGAGCGGAAAAAAGACCGGTTTGTAAACCAGTCCCGAATAAATAGAAATCTTTATTTTCTTACTTCCGATAATTTGACTTTCAATTCTTTCTCTATATCTTCCAATTCCCTTTCAGCCTTCATTCTCTGCTGATGCCCCTCTTTCTGTATTGTCAATACCTCATCAATAGTCGTGATAAGATCTTCGTTAACCTTTTTAAGGGTTTCAAGTTCAACGATACCCCTTTCACTTTCTCTTGCCGTTTCAACCGTATTTTGTTTCAACATCTCAGAATTCTTTCTGAGAAGGTCATTTGTCGTTTGTGAAACCTGTTTCTGAAGCTCAAGTGCTTCCTTCTGTCTGAATATACTGATCGCAATGACAATCTGGTTTTTCCAGAGTGGTATCGTATTAAGTAGCGATGACTGAATTTTTTCTACGAGAAGGTGATTGTTATTCTGTATCAATCGAATCTGAGGGGCAGTCTGTATAGAAATCGTCTTGCTGAGCTTCAGATCATGCACCCTTTTCTCAAACCTGCTCTGGAATTGAGTTGCATCGTTCAGCTTCTGAGCATCCATCGGATCTGATGTTTCATTCGCCTTCGCCTGCAGCTCTGGAATTATAGCTTCTTCCAGTTCATCGAGCTTCAATTCCCCCGCGGCAATATAATAATTCAGATTAGTCATATAATCAAGATTCTTTTCGTAAACTTTATCCAGCATGACGATATCCTTCATCAGCTGCATTTTAGCCTTTTCAAGGTTATTAATAATCGTTTCTATCTGAACACTCATCTTCTGATATTTCCCGATAAACTTTTTTACAGCTTTTTCCATCGAATTGAAGAATGGAAGTTTTGAAAAAAAGCCCCCGTCATTGTTGGCCGCCAGATTTCCCGCATCAAGATCCTTTACCTTCAGCATGAGTTCGGTCATTATTTCGCCGACATAACCAACATCTTTTGCCCTGACCTCATTCAGAATTGAATCTGAAAAATTAGCGATATCACTCTGTACACCGGATCCAAATTGGGCAACATAACTGGAATCTTCAACGTTTATTCCTTCTCTGATCTGTTCAATTTTATTTCTGTCATCTTCTGAAATAGGTGCTGCAAACAATTTCTGGATTTCCTTTTTTTCATTTTCCGTTTCCATCTTCTTCCTCCTATTTTGAAGTATCCTGTTTTTCAAAAGTCTCTATGATTTTTGTCATGATGTCAGCTGTCGGCATGGGAATAACCTGTTGTACCTGAGCGGCAATTCCCTCTATCCCGAACTGTATCGGATCATTTATAATACCGGTTAGACCTGTTCTGAATCCATTATCCTCCCAGATAATCTCCTGGACTCTTTCATCGTTAAAGGCGTCTATCAATCGATTGGCTTCTTCTTTTAAAGCAATGATGATATGAGAACTCCATACCGTTGGAACCGGGTAGATAATCCTTATTTTACTTTTTACCTGATCCCATATTTCAGGATTATCCCGCTTAAATTCGATCAATTGATTTTCATAGCCGACGATTATTGGCTTAGCACCAACGCCTGTTCTCAAATATAGTGTAAACAGATCACCGGAAGAGTACTCAAGATAACCTAATCTCTTATATATCTTCAAGAGTCTCTCAAGAATTCTATCTAAATTTTCATAGCCAATGCCATTTCCATCGTTCATAATCTTGGCAAGGAGTCCGACAAACTGATTCCCAGAATTCGATTTTGTTGGATCGGTTGATACAATGCTTATTTTTCCATAAAGCTCATTGATACCAATCTCTTTCCAGCTCTTTTCAGCCTCTACCACTTCAAGCAATTTTTCCATATCGGCATAATAAACGCCGTCCTGCTGAAAGACAATCCCCTCTTTTTCAAGAGCCTCGACTACAATATCCCAGCTGTAGAGTACAATTGGAGAGTTAAAAGGATTTGAACTCTTTAAAAGCCGGTTCGCCTGAGTTTCTTTGAATATCTCCAATGCGATCTGACTGGACGGAAAAAGGAAATCCATTTCTCCGGTATTCTCCTGAACCATTTCAATAGATCCGGCTTTCACGTAATCTACATGAAGCGAATAATCATTTTTAAAGATCTTCTGTACCTTTTCGTTTTCAAAAACACCTATTTTTTCACCACCGATATACCCTTCAATCGTAACTTCAGGAAGATGGTTTCCCGAAAAATAAAAATACAATCCTATTCCTATGGCTGCAACAATGATAAGCAGTCCGATTATTTTCCCGTTCATTCTTCCCATCCTTCCATCTTGAGGGTCTTTTCGAGCAATGTGATTTCGGCATCAAGATTCATCACGTCATTTTCAAGTAATCTATTTAACTGCTTTTCAAATGCATCACCTATCTGATCCAGCAATTTTTCAACTTTTAAGAGCGTCTCCCTTGATTTCTGATCCAGTTGAACATATTTTCCTATGTCATGATAACTCTTTAATATCTTAATTGTTGCATCAAGATAATAATTCAGAAAATTGCGAGCCCTTTTCACATCTCCTGGATCCTGTTCAAAGTCTGCTACGATTGCCTCAGCGGTAGTGATAACTTTTTTTATTTTGTGATTTAACTGTTCAGTTCCTGTAATCGCCTTTGAAACGGATTTTATTTCAGAAATCTTTTTATTCGCCTTACCTATCGCGTCTTTCAGGTAAACAGGATCGACTTCCCCTAAAGAGATAGTCATATTTTCTTCTTTTTTTGTCTTAAAAAGCAGTGACAGTCCTGTAAAAATACCGGCCGTCATCAACAGAGACACGATGATATTCAGTTTCAACAACAAAAGTGAAACGAGAAACACACCACCCGATAAAACACCTATTATTATTTCTTTTCCCGTATCGAGAACATCCCCTTTTTTCAATTGTATCCCTTCACCTTTCTAAACGCTTCAAGTAAATTATTCTTTCCATCAAATATTCTGCTGTTTGTAAGTATTTCTATTTCTTCAAGCTGATCTTCGGAAGCATCACCAAACAGAATGGAGAAAACCGGAATATCTATTCCTGCCCTTGAATAGTACTGCTGAAGCTCACTGAAATTTCTTCCGGAATTGGACTGTCCATCAGTCATCAACACAATCGAATAAATATAATCTTTATAATCTTTTGATTTTAAGATTTCGATTCCCTTCATAACCGGCGTATAGATATCCGTTCCACCATTTGGCGTCAATCTATTGATCAAAGCAGTCATGTTTTTAAGATCCTGTGTCTTGCACCCTTCCGTTTCCCAGATATTTGATATCGAATCACTAAAAGTGATAACACAAGTCATATCCTTTTCCCCAAACTGCAAAAGATTCTCTTCACCAAAATCCTGCGAAAGCAGATAGGTCATGGCACTCTTCAGCTCCCGTTCGCCCTGGCCCGTCATACTCCCGGAATAATCAAGGCAGTAAATCGTGAACGATGGTTTCTTGAATTCAGTCTGATACAGTCTCAGCGCTTCAAAGATGACTTCCGCTTCAGGTGTCGGCTTTGAAGACAGAATTCTGTTTTTCTGAATCCCCCAATCCGTACTAAAAACCTGATCAGAAGCAGTTCCGAGGATATCTGAAAATGCCGTTCTTCTACCTCTTTGCACCAGTTCTTCCTGTACTTTTTTTGAAAGCAGATATTCTTGCAATTCCCTGAAGAATGTTTCCTTCTTTTCATCCCCGTGATCTACATAGCCAAGCGGTGAATCGGCAAGTACTATGCCATCATATGGATACACGACATAAAGCGGTTCCTTTCTCTGTTTCTCAAGTTCCTGATTGGTTTCTATGATCAATGCTTCATAATTAACCATTGCAGAATAATCTCCATTCAGAAATAAGTCCTTCAGCCACCCTGAACTACCCGAAGAACGGTTTATGCCCCCGAGGAGGTTAACCAGCTGTTCTTTTAATTCAGGCCTTTTTAAATCCTCCATGGTTATTACATCCTCTTTTCCAAGGATGGCGTAAATAAAACCAAGATAAGCATTTGCGCCAGAATTTGACTGGGTTGCAGATGTCATGATAAAGCTCAGTTCACCAGTATTAATAGCTTCTATAATGTCATTAACGGATACTTCCCTATTCACAAAGCCAAGTTTTTGAGCAAGAGATTTTTTTATTCCAAAAACAATCGGTGAATACATGATAGATTTCTCATATTTTACCAGATGATTTTCATCACCAAGCGCAATCCAGAGACTATTGGCGGGCCATACGGCATCATACCCGGAAGCTCCTTCTTTCAGGGCATGCATGATATCCACCGATCCCATATACTCCATATGTATATTGTAATTGGTCTTGTTGGCAAATTCTTCTATTATCGGTTGCAGAGATTCATTTTCCGAACCGGATATGATGTAAAAGTCTTCTTTTTCACCAGTACATGACGTCATAAGAAAGAGTGAAATAAATAAAGCCAAAGAAAAAAACAGATTAAAACATCTTTTCATCCCAAACACCTCTTTGTGATAGGTCTTGTCTGATTCTATCACAGATAACGTTTAGAATACGATTATCTTAATATATTAAGTTATTTTTAGTTTTATGAAGTGATTGAAAGGGAATATTCCCCGCTCAAATAGAACGGGGAAAAGAAATTATCATGCGGTTTTATGATTGTAGAGTTCTTTGACCTTCGGATCATTTTCATATTGCCTGTACATCACGATGGCGATCAATACATTTATCCCGTAAAAGACCGCACTGATCAGGAATAAAGTCGTATATCCCTCAACACTGGCGCCGACGATATACCCGAAGAGTAGCGCAGCAACAGCACGGACGGAATTATTAATCAGAGAATTGAGTCCTGCAATCGTCGAGATTTTATCTGAAGGCACATACGAATTGATGATTGTCGTTCTGATTGGATTACCACTGTTCATCAATACAAATCTCATTGCATAGATGATAATAAAGACTATAGGTTGCCTCACAAACGCCATGGCTATTATCAATGGAACCACCAAAGCCTGTGTGATGAGTTTAAATCTAAACGGGCCTATTACCCTTCCCAGTCGGTGTGTAAAGAAATTACTGAATGCCGTTCCCACCTGAGCAATGGAAAGGGCTATCCCTATCCCGAGTGTCGTCATGTTAAATAGATCTTTAAAGATGAGATTCCCGAAATGAATAAACAATCCTGCACCAAACCCGACAGTCAACGTTGTCATAAAATGTAGGAAAACAAGTATTTTAGCCTCTTTTGTAAATCCTGAAAAATCAAAAACCGAATGAATTGATCCACCTTTAAAGTCATCTTTTATCATTATAACCGGAATGATTGCAAAAAGATAGCCTATTATTGCAAACAAGAGCGCATTTTTCAATCCAAACCAGGTTCCAAGTACACCGGCAAAAAAATTTCCAAAAACTCCTACTCCCATCATTAATCCCAAGTTGATGCCAATGACCTTTGCCCTTTCCTTTGGAGTGGTTATATCTACAAGCATCGCCTGTATGACTGTAAAACTAACAACACTGAATCCCCCCTGAATGAATGAGAAAAGCAGCATGGTGTTCATGTTGCCCGCCAGTAATAAGCCAAGGTTTCCCAAAGGAAAGAAAATGATAGAAGCAATCAGCATTCTCTTTCTTCCAAGTATATCCGCAAAAATACTGACAAGTAAGCCGAGACAGGCTGCACCCCAGAGTTGTGCTGAAGTGATATTTCCAATATCACCATTAGTTAATCCGATTTCTCTGAAAAAGAGATTCAGATCTGTCCTGATAATTGACTGCATCGTAACTGATATGATCGTATAAAGATATAATAATTTTATCCGCATGACCCCTCCAACATAATTCGGATTACTAACAATACATATCATAGCATAACTTTCGCAGATTGGCAAATATCAAATTCAAAAAAACATCCCCTGTACTTTCGCACAGGGGATGTTTTATCTTCTGCAGCCTCTTCTCATCCTTCTCCCACAAGATCGACGTGGAAATTCATTCTGAAATCTTCTATTGCCATATCCATTTCTCCTGTCGAACCCATCTGTTTCGACACATTCCCCATTTTCTTCAGAAGCTTTTCTCACGACAGTCGATTCTTCGGTAAAGTTTTGAGAACATCGACCTCTCCCCCTACCCGTCATTGGACCTTCTCCATTGGGACCTCTTCCGTTAAATCCAGGCATATTATTTCACCTCCATATATATGCATTTTACATATATATGATATCACAAAATAGTCATCATTTCAAGAGGTAAAACAAATTCCCCACCCATTCATGAAAAACAGACATAAAAGTGTTTAAGGCACCTCGATTCGGCAGAAAATCTTCTATTCCTATTTCATTCTTCTCTATCATATAATCACCTGGGCATGGAACAATATCATAATGTTTTTCCAACCTGTCAATCACTTTTAAAAAGCTGTCGTAAGATCTCGACATATGAATAGCGGATGTGACAAGCAGTATTGATGTTACCCCTTCCGGTATCAATTCAATAGAATAAACGGCATTTTCAAGTGTTGTTTTTGCCTTTGTTTCGATAATCATATCGTTTTCCGGTACATCCCACGAAATCAGCACATCTTTCATGATCTCAGCAATTGTTCTTCCCGATTTCTCATATACATTCCCCCCTGTTAAAATGATTTTAGACCCGGTTATTTTATAAATCTCAAAGGCCCTGTACAACCTCATCATCGAATGACTACCGATTTGATCATAAGCCGTTTCACCATAGGGAACATTTCTGATGACACCTCCACTGAAGACAACTATAACGGAATTTTCGACATTCTCATCGCTCAAGAACGATTCAGAATAGCGGTCTTCATAGGGTTTCACGAGAGATAACAAACCAATATTAGTTGATACAAACCAGATTATACAAATCAGGATTAAGACAAAGAGAGATGATTTTTTTTCTTTCTTTCTCACAAGAATCAGAAAAAAAACTATGAGTACAACGATCAACAAACCGGGTAATTCGGCAAAAGAACCTACTATTTTTTGCAAGATAAGCATTTTACTCCTCCATATTTATGATATAATTTATCGTTCGCATTCAGAACAATCATGAGAAACTTTTTTTGTTTTGCAATTCATTATACAAAATAAGGGGGATATTATGACAGTTAAAGAGAAATTTAATGAATTCAAAGAATATCTGAAGGATATATCGTTATTTGAGTCGGCGGCAATTCTTCTGAACTGGGATCAACAGGTGAAGATGCCACGCGGCGCAGCCCACAACCGAGCGGATATGAATTCGGCAGTACAGATGTATGCATTTGAGCAATTCACTTCAGAAAAAAATGCAGATTATCTTGAATATTTCGCACAACCTGAAATTGCCGAACAATTGACATTTGAAGAGAATGCAATGGTCAGGGTAGCAAAAGGGGAACTTGATAAATTCAAGGTTATTCCGAAAGAATTGTTTGCGAGAAGGGTAAAGGCCTCATCACTTGGTAATCACATCTGGGAAGAGGCAAGAGAGAAATCAGATTTTGCTCTCTTTGAAAGTGCTTTAAAGGAACTCGTAGAAATATCCATTGAAACGGCGCATATTTATAAGGAAAAACTTTATCCGGAAAGCAATAACATATACGATACACTGATAGAACAATATGAATCGGGTATGACAACTGAAAAACTCAACAAGATCAAAGAAGTCTTACAACCACGACTGACTGATTTAATAAAAGAATTAGCACACGGGACAAAACCGGACGCTACAATCTTTAAAAAGAAATTTGATGTCTCCAAACAGCTTGAATTATCCAGACTCATTTCAGAGCGAATGGGTTATGATTATAAGAGAGGCCTGATAGATGTTTCGGTCCATCCTTTTACAACCAAGATATCGCCTGATGATGTAAGAATAACCACAAGATTCAGTGAATCATATCTGGAGGAAGGCCTTTTCGGTACAGTTCACGAAACCGGTCATGCCCTTTACGAGCAGGGACTTCCAGTTGAATTTCATTGGACACCTCTCGCCGAGGCCACTTCCCTCGGCATTCATGAATCACAATCCCTCTTCTGGGAAAACATGATAGGCAAGAGTCTCCCCTTCTGGAAAAATATAAAACCCGACCTTGATATTATTTTCCCGGAAGCTTTCAACGAAGATATTGTTGATATCTACAGAGCGGCAAATATATGCAATCCCGGATTTATACGGATTGAAGCCGATGAAGTGACATACAGTCTCCATATACTTCTCAGATTCGAAATAGAAAATGCGCTGATCAACGGACAAATTTCCGTTAAGGAGTTACCCGCTTTATGGAATCAGAAAATGACCGAATATCTCGGTATCACCCCTGAAAATGATGCACAGGGTGTCCTTCAGGATGTACACTGGTCAGAAGCCATGTTTGGCTATTTCCCTTCCTATATGCTGGGGAAACTTTATGCAGCCCAGATGTATAAAACCATGGAAAAGGAGTTCAACATACCTGAAGCGGTAGAATCAGGAGAGTGGTTAAAAGTCAGGGAATGGCTGAAGAAGAACATTCATGAAATGGGATCCATCTACAAACCAAATGAGCTGATTCAAAAGGTCACGGGTGAAGTACTTAATCCGGCATACTTTATAGAATATGTAGAGAAAAAATTCAAAGCGATTTACAAACTTTAAAGTGTTCGTTTATACAGGAGGTCTATCATGGAAAAGATGCTAAATGAAGGTAGAGATTTTATCAAATCCAATCGTTTTGAGATGCTGGCTGAAAATGTTCAATCGGATCAGGAGAAAGGGGTTGAACAGCCACCACTTGAGAAACCATTAACAGGCAATGAAATACTCATAGATTTACCCGATCCCAAAACAGCGACTTTAAAAAGCAATGATTTTTTCTCAATCATAAACAACAGAGAGAGTCGAAGACTGTTTGCCAACGATCCCATCTCACTCGAACAGTTGTCTTACCTTCTATGGGCAACTCAGGGAGTAAAGAACATCTTCGGGAAGAATTATGCAACTAAGAGAACTGTTCCTTCTGCAGGAGCAAGACACCCCTTTGAGACCTATCTCTGGGTGAAGCGAGTAGAAGGACTTAAACGCGGAATATACAGGTATACTGCTCTTCACCATAAACTGATGCTGATTAAAGAAGGTGATTTCACCGATGAGATGACTGCTGCTGCAATGGGTCAGAAGATGGCAGGAGATTGTGCCTGTACTTTCGTATGGGCTCTTATTCCATACAGGGGAGAATGGCGCTATCATGTCGGTTCTCATAAAACCGTTTTACTTGATGCGGGTCATATCTGTCAGAATCTTTATCTGGCCTGTGAAGCGGAAGGCCTTGGGACCTGTGCAATTGCCGCTTATTTCCAGAAACAGTTAGACAGTATTCTCGGGCTTGACGGCGAAGACGAGTTTGCTGTTTATTTGTCCCCCGTCGGAATTCCAAAGCGTTAA
>DAINPP010000071.1:0-11918 GCA_036743375.1 Thermotogae bacterium
CGAAAAAAGACATCTACGTAGAAAAAGAGGCACAGATCAACGAGATCATAGAAAAGATGAGACTCTCCGTCCTGCAATCCGTTCTCACACACAGGGATGTCATCGTCATCGCGAGTGTTTCCTGCATCTACGCCTCGGGTAATCCGGATGATTTCAGAAACATGAATCTCGTCCTTGAAAAGGGTAAACCTGTCAGAAGGCGTGATCTGACGCTGAAATTGACCGAAATGCAGTACGACAGATCTGAAGAAGTCTTTAAAGGTGGAAATTACAGACTGAAGGGGGAAATCTTAGAGATCTATCCAGGCTATGAGGACGTCGGCATCAGGATAGAATTTTTCGACGATGAAGTGGACCGGATCTTCAGTTTTGATCCGGTGACGAGGAGTCGGATAGAAGATTTTGACAAGATCATCATCTATCCGGCAACCGAATACGTTACCACTGAAGAAAAGATAAAGGGATCTATCAGAACCATCGAAGAGGAGCTGCATGAAACCATTATTGACTTCAAGGAGAAGAATCTGCTGCTCGAGGCACAGCGTATCGAACAGCGAACGAAGCAGGATCTCGAGATGCTTGCAGAAGTTGGCTACTGTCAGGGAATCGAAAATTATTCAAGACACTTTGACCAGAGAAAGGCCGGTGAACCCCCCTGGACACTGTTAGACTACTTTAATAAAGACTTTATCACGATCATTGATGAATCGCATATCGCCGTACCGCAGCTCAGAGGCATGTCAAACGGGGACATCGCGAGAAAGAAGAATCTGATTCAATATGGATTCAGACTCCCTTCCGCGGCGGACAACCGCCCGCTCAATTTCGAAGAATTCTCCGAAAGGGTCGGGCAGATCGTGTTTACCTCGGCTACACCGGGTGATTTTGAGATGGAGCACTCGGATGAAATCATCCAGCAGATCATCCGTCCAACCGGACTTGTCGATCCCGAGATCGAATTCAGAAACTCCAGGGATCAGATAGACGATCTGCTTGAGGAGATCAGGGCAAGGATTCAGAAGAACGAGAGAGTTCTGGTCATCACGTTGACGAAATCCATGTCCGAAAGACTCAGTGAATACCTTCAGGAGCTCGGTATCCGCTCGGAATATATCCATTCGGAACTCGGAACCGTGGAAAGGGTAGAGGTCCTGAAAAAACTGCGAACGGGGGAAATCCACGTCGCTGTCGGTATCAACCTGCTCAGGGAGGGACTCGATCTCCCGGAAGTTTCACTCGTGGCCATCCTCGATGCGGACCGGGAGGGATTCCTCAGAAACGAACGCACGCTGACACAGATCGTCGGGCGGGCCGCAAGAAACGCCAACGGAAAGGTCATCATGTACGGCGATAAGATATCACCGGCCATGCAGAAGACGATTGAAGTCACCGAGTACCGGCGGGCCATCCAGATGGCCTATAACGAGGAACACGGCATCACGCCAAAGACCATCATCAAGAAGATAGGCGATGACATGTTCGCCTCTTTCCGCAACGAAGAGGAAGAGGAGGAATTCGAATACATGAACATCAGTGATGAGACAAAGAACCTGCTGAAGGTATCGGAGGATATGGAATCGGAAACCTATCTTGAAATACTGGAAGAAGAGATGAACAAGGCAGCACGTGAACTCCGGTTTGAAGATGCTGCAAAACTGAGGGATGAGTTAAACCGTAGAAAAGCCAAATAAGTCTTGTGGGGTGAAAAAATGTCATATCTGAATATTATCAACACTGGGGGACCCGTATTAATCATCATTCTGATCACCGCCTTGATCGGTCTGTTCTTCTTCTTTGAAAGGCTGATCGCCTTTCTGCTGATCAAAACGGCCATGCGGACGGGAGCTGAAAACCGCTTTCTCGAACAGCTCAACGGTAAAATCAACACCATCAATTCAAAAAATGCCGATGAAATCCAGGAAATCGTCGGATTGCACTGTGAAAAGCTTCATAAAAATTTCAGAATCATCACCACGGCTACTTCCATTTCCCCGCTGCTCGGACTACTCGGAACGACTACCGGAATGATCAAGATATTCAACACCATCGGACAGACGGAAGCCCTGCAACACGCCGACCAGCTTGGCCAGGGAATAGGAGAAGCCCTGTATACCACCATTGCCGGACTTATCGTAGCCGTTATTCTGAGTATTCTCATGAGTATCATCAAAGAGATGTCCACGAGTATCCGGCACGAACTGACGGATTATTATGTCACCGAATGCCTGAAGGCGTCAAGAAGAAGAGAACATGTTTAACACCGCAGGTGAGTGATTATGGCAAAACACGAATTTAAAGATGATTCATCCATCAACATAACACCGCTGATCGATATTCTGTTCATCCTGCTGCTCTTCTTCATCCTCACATCGACCTTCGATCTTGAAAATGAGCGGGCCATAGATGTAACGCTGCCCGAAACACAAAGCGAACAGGTCGTGGAGACACCCGAAATATTCAGGATCGTTCTTGACAGCGACAACAGGATTTATGTCAATTCACAGGAGATCAGTCTGAATCAGCTGAAGGAAATGGCAGCCGTTAGGGACACCTCCACTGATTTTGTGACGGTTATCTCCGCGGACGAAGAGGCCTCACACGGGGTCGTCATGAGTGTTCTGGATACCCTGCGGCTCAGCGGAATATCCAGCATCAACATACAGGTACGATAAAAGACGGGTGATAGAGATAAGAACCGATTTTCTTTTCGAGCCGAAGTTCATCATATCCGCCATTCTGGCAGTCGTTGTAGAAGCTGCTCTTGTTGCTTCGCTTGTTTTTCTGATCAATGCCTCGCCAGTTGATATACAGCGTGAAGAGTACATCACCATCAACCTGAATATGATGTCGCAGACACAGCCTGAACAGATAGAAAAGCCGGCTGAACCGATTCCGGATCCGGTAATGCCCGAGGAGCAGAAACCGGTGGAACAGAACAAACAGCCGGATGCCCTGCTTGAAGCCCTGAAGACCTTTCAACCGCAACAACCCAAGACCGAAATCGAGGGTGTAACTTCCGGCTTAAAAACGCTTGAAGTCCCTGAAACCGACAGAAGTGCGCCTGAAAGCATCTTTGAACAGAATACCATAGATTTCAACCGGATACAGACGGCTCCCGTCAAGAGAAAGATCAACTCTGCCACCCTGTTCTCGGAAAAAGACCTGTCCAGTACTAACAATCCCATTGATACCAGCCGGATTTACAATCTCAACGAATTGCAGCAGTTCGACATTCCAAACCTCGATCATGTAAAAAACGCATTAATTGAAGATTATCAGCAATTGCTGAACAAGAAAAATATCCGTGTTGAAAATGTTTCCGGTACGGTTACCGTTGAACTCGTTCTGGGAAAATCTTCGCAGACGAATGTTACCATCCTTTCCGCGGCCTCCCCCGAACTCGCCAATCTCGTCCTGAAAAACCTCAAACTTCTTTATCTTGCAGAAAATCTGAACCCGTTGACGTTGAAGGTAGAGGTTGCCTTTTCGGCCAAATGAAAACCATTTGATCCTGTATTTTCTTCTCCTTCAACAAATTATTTTAAATATAATACTTTTATAAAATTGTATATAACTTGAATTCCAAATATGTTATAATCCTTGAAAATACGGATTTCTTACAAAGCTGGGGGGTATTATCTTTGAGAATTAAAGCACGAAGTGTAAACGGGATCATGCTGAAAACGTTGGTCCCAGCCGTCGTCGTTGCTCTGATTGTGGCTGGCATTATCATTGTCAGTAACGTGAGGATACAATCACAACAGAGTACAATATCACTGACCGAGGAAATTACAACGCTTTCCAATACGAACGTTCAGGAATGGCTCACGGGAATTGTATCCGAATTGAAAATTGTAGCAAGTTCCTCAGATATAAAGAGTATGGAGAAAAACAACTATCTCCCTTATCTAAAGGAACTCGGAAAAAACAGTTTGTATGAGAGTGTTTTTGTCGCCGATCTTTCAGGAAAGGCCTTCACGCATGCCGGAAAGGAAGCGGATATTTCTCAGAGAGATTACTTCAAAGAAGTCCTGCGCACACAGCAGGACCATATCAGCAATGCCATGATCAGCATCGTATCGGAAAAACCGATCTTTCTGATCTCATTCCCAGTGTGGAATACGTCAAATAAGATGGTCGGGGTATTTGGAGCCTCGGTAAAACTTGACAGTCTTTCAGAAAAATTGACTTCACATAAAACAGGAGAAGGTCGAATCGTCTTTATCGTAGACGGTAACAATCAGACGATCGTTCACCCGGACAGCCAATTCATAATGAACTTCATCGTAAGAGAAAGCAGCGAGGTCGGTTATTCTGACTTGGATGCCATAGGTGAGGCTATGGCATCTGGAAAGAGCGGACTGGGAACATATAAAAATGATGAAGGAATTTCATACAATATCATTTATCAGCCGATCCCGGGAACACCAAACTGGTCGATTGGGGTATTACAACCAACGGCTCAGCAGAACAGCCTGAGCAACAACGTTACATGGCTCATCATCATTGTCTTTGTCATCATCATCGCCTTAACCGTCTTCTTTACGGTTATCTTCTCAAAAGAACTGACCAAATCACTCAAACTACTCTCCAAGGCGATGAAAAAGATAGCCGATTATAATCTGACATCGGGAGACAAAGAGGATCCGGAATTCAAAACAAAACTCATCCAACATTCGAAGAGTCAGACAGAAGTCGGAGATATGGTCAGATCACTGATGGATCTCCACAACAATCTCAGAGAACTTGTCAGAAAGATCAGTCTGCAGTCGGAAGCCATCAGTCAATCGGCAACTGCGCTGTCAGCCGTATCCAAGGAACAGTTTGAGGCTTCCGAGGAAATGCAGTCCCAGGCGCAGACGGTGGACTCCAACGTGCAGAATACCTCAGCATCTATCGAGGAGGTTACCTCGGGCATTCAGGAAGTCGCTGCGAGTGCACAGGACGTCTCAACGAACTCCCAGAATCTGGCGCAAGAGATCGAACAGACGGAACAAGCCGTACAGAACGGACAGTCGGAACTCTCAAAACAGAAATCCAGAATGACGGCCGTAGAATCCCAGAATAAGGCAACATCTGAACTCGTAACGGATGTCGCCGAAAAGGCAAACAACGTCCAGGAGATCGTCAACACGATCTCATCGATCGCAGAACAGACAAACCTTCTCGCCCTCAATGCGGCAATCGAAGCGGCAAGAGCCGGAGAAGCCGGCAAAGGCTTTGCGGTCGTCGCCGATGAGATCAGAAAGCTGGCGGAAGAGAGTAAAAAGGCCTCTCTTAATATCGCCAACATCCTGAATGAGATAGATGAAGGGGCTTCAAACGCAAATGATGCCGTAAAAAAGACCGTCATCCTCTATGAAAAACTGGCGGAAGGCACAAAGATGGTCAGCACAGAATTTGACAGAATTTCAAATTCGATGGTGTCCGTCAACGGCAAGGTGGAATCCCTGCTCGGGACCTCAGAGGAGCAGAGTGCCTCGGCAGAGGAAATGGCTGCGGCTATGGACAATTCGGCAAAATTGACAACTGAAATTGCCGAAGAAATGGCGCAGATGACGGAATCGGTATTGAAACAGACAAAAGGGGCAAACGACGTCAGTGAAGCCGCAGAGCATCTCAATCAGCTGGCCCTGACGCTTGAAGAAGAAGTCAATAAGTTTTTAATAGACAAATAATACTTTTTTACGCAGTAAAGAAGTATTTTAGAAGAAGGGGAAGTTTTCATGATGAAAACTTCCCCTTCTTCACTATATCTTCATACAAAGAAATCAGATTTTCAGCAGCATGTTAAAGGCCGTGTTGATGCTTTCCGCTTCTTCCTGAGAGATCTTCTGATGATTGGCATAATCGTGCTTATCTATAAATCCCTGAAGCCTTTCCCGTAGGGTTTCTATCTTGACACTCTGAACCTCTGTCAGCACTGATACAAACGGTTTATCGCGACGCTTCTGAGCATAATTCTTCAGCATTTCAAAATGATCCAGGCAGAGTATGGATTCCGAATTTCTGAATGTTGCAAACCCGTCTTCCGTCTTCAAGACGTTGTAGGCAGAATTTATCAGCCGTTCAGGCAGAGAGGCGTTGTATCTGCAGAAATAGCAATCGTACGTCTGATTTTTCCTTGTCAGACCGGTCGGTTTTTTGATCACTTCAAACTGACTTTCTATCATATCCTTGAAGATGATTGCCGGGCCGAGACCCGCAACGGTCAAATCCTCCTTCACGGATTTTTTGAACATCTCAAAATGTTTCTTGCAGATTCTCGTATGGCGAATATCCCTTCTGAACTCCCGTTTTGTCACACTCTCATAGAGCAGAACCTTCATCGACTGCTTGATCCGTTCCTCTTCGAGTCTGCAGACGGGACATTCCGCCTTCCCTGACTTTATCAGTTCTATCAGATCGAAATCCGTATATGAAAAACCCATCCTGTCACATCCATTCATCCTCATGATAATTTCTGAATCATTATATCATCATCCAAAAATATTTTCTAAGTTTATTCCAAGGTTTATCCTCTATAATGATTTTGAAAAAGGAGGGATGCCCATGAAAAGAAAAACAATCGCAGTGTTATTGATCATTTTAACGGTCTTTGGCGTCGTGTTTGCAGAATTCGGACCGCCTTCGGATAAAGAGATCGTGACATTCACACAACCCGAGAGCTCAGAAACAGAAGGATTAGATTTCGTTTCATCATCGGAAGATAAAGGGTTCGGACCTGCTTCCGGGACAAACTTGACGAACAGGGTAGAAACAGTGAAAAATGATTTCTGGTTTCACGATATCTTCCTTAAGATAATCACCGTAGCCGCTCTGATCATCGCCTCATTGCTCATCTTCCTCTTTTTCAGGAATAAAAGATGGTATCGAAAACTGTTGATGGTCTCTTCCGTCATCATCATCGGCTTTATATTCGGTGGATTTCTTTGCCCGGTGACAGCCGTTCAGAACGTCATCATCAAATTTGGCACGGCCTATACGATTCTGTTTTCTATACCGTTGATTTCCACACTCCTGTTTGGAAGGATCTATTGCAGTAGTGTATGTCCATACGGTGCGCTCAGTGAACTGCTCCATATCAGAAAGTTTGCCATAAGAGTTCCGAAGAAGCTGGACAAGATTCTCAAATACGTCAAATACGGGATTCTCATCTTCCTGGTTCTCAGAATCTTTCTGACCGGTGAACTGATAGGGGATACCCCCTTCAAGGCACTTTTCACCTTCGGCGGTGAAACACTGAACTGGATCATGACCGGTGTATTCCTCTTCCTGTCATTGTTCATCTACAGACCATTCTGCCGCTATTTTTGTCCTTACGGTGCGTTGATGGCACTGATTTCGAAGATAAGTCTCTTCAGACTGAAAAAAGATGAAAAATGCGTCAGTTGCAGGATCTGTGAAAAGACCTGTCAGATGGACGCGATGGATGAACAGGCAAAGGCCAATTCAGAATGCATTCTCTGCGGAGAATGTTGTCAAAAATGTCCAAAAGACTCATTAAGTCTCTCTACAAATAAAAAACGATGATGGAGGTGTTCAGATGAAAAAATTTACGATGATGATGGTATTTCTGTTGACAGCTGTGGTGATAGGACTCAGTTGTGATTTCCGGATTGAAGCGGAATCTCAGACAGTAACAAGCGGAGATGAATTTTATATACGAATAACGGTTGTTCAGAATCATGGAACAAAATGTGTCCTGCCTTCCGAAGATGATTATCATTTTGATGCGGAAAACATGGAACTGCTCGGGATGACCGAGTGGGAAGAAATAGCCAACAGCACCCTTCAGACCTGGCTGAAGGTAAAGGCAACGGGAACCGGTGAAGGCTGGGTCAAGATCTGGAAGAACTGCCTTAAAGAAGGATACGAAGAAAAAGTAATGACGTTCACAATTCAATAAGACCGTCTGATGATGCAAAAGGCAGATTCGTCCCATGAATCTGCCTTTTTTCATCTCTTTGTTATATAATCGAGTATACTCGTCAGGACAACCGGAGGGATTTAAGATGAAAAAAATACTCATCGTTGAAGATGAAAAAAAGATTGCAAGACTGCTTCAACTTGAACTCGAACACAGGGGATTTGAGACGGAAACGGCTTATGACGGCATGGAGGGGCTAAATAAAGTTGATACCTTTTCTCCGGATATCATCCTGTTGGATATCATGCTGCCGGAAATAGACGGGATTGAAGTGGCAAAACTTATTCGGGAGAGAAATGAGGAGATGGGAATCATCATGTTAACCGCCCTGGATCAGATCAGGAACAAGATAGAGGGACTGAATTCCGGTGCCGATGATTATATCACCAAGCCGTTTGATTTTGAAGAATTGAACGCCCGAATCGAATCCCTCTTAAGACGAAAGGGTAAAAAGGTCGAACAGGAAATCATCGTCAATACCCTGAAACTACACCCCGAATCCTATTCACTGATTGAGGAGGAGGAGGAGATCAGCCTCTCAAAAACGGAATACGAACTGCTGCTCTATCTCGTCAGACATAGAAACCGGGTCGTCTCAAAGGATGAGCTGCTCGACGAGATCTGGGGATATGACTTTGAGGGAAATCAGAATGTCGTAGAGGTGTATATCAATTACCTGCGTAAGAAGATAAAGTCAGGAAAGACACTGATCAAGACGGTCAGAGGTGTGGGCTACACCATAAAGGAATAAGGGAAGACCCCATGAAAATATCATTAAAAACCGGAATCATCAACAGTGCGGCCTTTCTGCTGCTTTCCGTTCTGACGGTTGTCTTCTTTCAGATCTCCGCCAGAAACATCATCATCAACTCACATCTCACCGATCTGAAGAACACGGCCGAACACTTTCTGCAGCATGAGGAATACAGCTGGGAATCTCCTGGAAAAGGCCGTAATTTTTCCGCTGAAAACAGGTACTCTCTTCTTTCGGAGGGGATTTACATTGCTGAAATAAACGGGGAGAAAAACATATTGCAGGATCCGTACGGACTTGGAGAAGAGGCCTCTGAAGGGATCTTTGCTTCGGGGGAAATGGTGTTTATAGGTGTTACCACTGAAATCGGTTCGAAAACATTTCTCGTTGCCGGTGATCTTACGGCGGAATATGAATCAATCAACCTGTTTAGAACCATTTCGGTGCTTTTTATAATCATCACAATAATCGTATCACTCGTTCTCGGAATCATAACGACCAGGCTGTCCCTGAACCCCTGGAAAAAATTTCTTAACATCATCAAAAATATAAACACCTCCGATCTCAGCAAGCGATTCAGTGTTGAGGGGCAGGAGGACGAGATCAGGGAGATGGAACAGTCTCTGAATTCCATGTTGGAAAGGCTTGAAACGGGCTTTGAACTTCAGAAACGTTTCTCTTCGGATGCCGCTCATGAGCTGAGAACACCCGTCACGAGCATAAAGGGCTACGCGCAGATACTTCAAAAATGGGGACTTGCCGATAAGAAAATTGCCGAGGAGTCCGTAGATTCGATCGTAGAAACGGTCAATGAGATGGAAGACATGATAGAAAAGCTGCTCACACTCAGCAGACTGGAAGCGGAGACCATCAGGATGGAGACCTTTGACACAGCTGACTGGCTCATCCGCTTAAAAAAGTCCCTGAGGAGAAAGTATCCCGATAGAAACATCGTCTTTGAGAATGAGGGCTTTACAAAAACACTCACAAGTTCTGAAAAATATCTCAGCATACTGATTTCTATCTTTGTAGACAATGCCGTCAAGTATTCGGACGCACGGCAGGACGTCAGCATTATTTTGAAAAAGAAGACAATCATCGTTAAAGACCAAGGTGTGGGGATTCCCGAAGGGGAAATCGACAAGATCTTCGAACGTTTTTACCAGGTGGATGCCTCGAGAAAAAAAACGGAAAACAAAGGCTTCGGTATCGGCCTCTCCATCGCGAGGAAGATTATTCGTTTGCTGAACATAGACTTATCGGTAAACTCCAGGATTAATCACGGAACGGAAATAACTCTTACGATGACGGAAGAGTCATGAATGTTTTCTAAGCTTGTTTTAAGCTGTTTCTAAGTCCTTTCCAAGTTCTTTATCGTATGATGTTGTAGAGCATAAAAAATAAGGAGAGTGAATCTTATGAAAAAATCGGTATTAGCGTTCGTTTTAATCACTATGGTCAGTCTGTCGGCCCTGTTTGCGGCTGCATTCAGCGAAGAGGCGATACAGCAAATCACATGGGTCAGGGAAGAGGAAAAGCTGGCAAGAGATGTCTATCTCACCCTTTACGATCTCTGGGGGCTCAAGACCTTCAGCAGCATCGCGGAGAGTGAGCAGAATCATATGGATGCCGTCAGAGACGAACTCATCATTCCAAACGGTATAGAAGATCCCGTTAAAACCGAGGCCGTCGGTGTCTTCTCCAATCCCGATATCCAGACCCTTTACACTCAGTTAATCGAAAAAGGGTCCACTTCAATACAGGATGCCATCACAATCGGGCTGATGATCGAAGACATGGACATCTTCGACCTCGAAGAGGTCATGGCGAGTATCGATGACGTCACCGTACAGGAAGTGATGGGCAATTTAAAGAAGGGTTCCGAAAATCACATGCGCGCCTTCGACCGCCAGGCGGATAAATACGGCGTCGTCTACGAAGCAGCTTATATCACTCAGGAAGAGATGGATGCCATCCTTGCCGGATCCGATTAAAATAGAAATCAACAAAATCAAGTTCAAAGACAGGATAACGGAATACTCATAACTGTGAGAATAATACCAACACAGCTAATAAGGAAAAAACATTTTCCGTAAGTTAAGAGCCCTCAAATTGAGGGCTCTTAACTCGTACGGACCTTTTAGATTAACCGTTCAAAATTATTATGACCCGTCAGATTCTCTAAGCTCATTTTAAGTATCTTCTAAGTCCTCTCTAAGTTTTAAGTCGTATGATTGGATTGAACATAAAAACAAGGAGAGTGAATCTTATGAAAAAATTTGTATTAACGTTCGTTTTAATCACAATGATCAGTCTGTCGGCCCTGTTTGCAGCGACACTCAGTGAAGAGGATATACAGCAAATCACATGGGTCAGGGAAGAGGAAAAACTGGCCAGAGATGTCTATCTCACCCTTTATGAACTCTGGGGAATCAAGACCTTCAGCAACATCGCGGAGAGCGAGCAGAATCATATGGATGCCATCAGGGATGAACTCATCGTTCCCAATGGCATTGAGGATCCCGTTAAAACGGAAGCCGTTGGCGTCTTCACCAATCCGGATATCCAGACCCTTTATGATCAGCTGATAGAAACCGGCTCTGCTTCAATACAGGATGCCATCACAATTGGACTGATGATCGAAGACATGGATATCTTTGACCTTGAAGAAGTCATCGCAAGTATCGACGACACCACCGTACAGGAAGTGATGAACAATTTACAGGACGGATCGGAAAACCATATGCGCGCCTTTGACCGTCAGGCGGATAAATACGGCGTCGTCTACGAAGCAGCCTACATCACTCAGGAAGAGATGGATGCCATCCTTGCTGGCTCCAACGGAAACGGTAATCAAGAGAATCAAAGTCAGGCTCAGGGATATGGACAAGGTCATGCACAAGACAATTCAAACGGTAAGGGAAATAACAATACACAGACTAATGCACACGGAAATCAGAACAACAGCACGACAAACAATAGGAACAACGGACAAAATTCCACTTCAACCGGAAATGGCAATTCCGGCAGAAATAACGGTAGAGGAAAATAAAGATATTTTAACCAACATAAAAACATGCCTTCAAGAAAGAGGGCATGTTTTTTTATGTAGATTAACACTGTTATTCAAGAGGCCGTCCAAGATGATTCATCTGAGCCATATAGTTTCGATACTTACGAAAAATATTTAACGGAAACAGGGAGAGACATAAGAAAACGAGACCGCCGACAGCC
>DAINPP010000072.1:0-11750 GCA_036743375.1 Thermotogae bacterium
TCCACATGTGTCAGAACTGCTCCCAATAATGCCGTCGTCGAGAAGTATTCCTCGGCCAGCATGAATTGCTTTCCACGATCAATGGCTTCCTGTGAAATGGTTTCCATGACTTCCGCTTCTATTCCTTTCCCCTTAAGAAAACTGGATAATAGGCCGGAATAGGGTGAAAGGGGCGGCAGTACCACTTTTTTTCCGGCTGTTGAGCAATCGAACATGGTCTCAGGCTCAAGGAACGATACAGTGGAACCAAAGGTACATAAATCCATTTTGATCTTGTCTTCCTCCATCGACTGGCAGGCGTTCAGGCTGTTTATAAAGGCTTCAATCCTGGTTATAACCCCCACTTTTGATGAATGTTCGTCCACCTCGATATGCAGATACGGTTTGTCTCCCATTTCGTTCATAAAATGATGTGCGAGAACGGAGTCCGGACCGCATCCATGATGCGTCAGGAGGATGGCGTACAGGTTTTTGGATTCTTTTATCGTTCGAGTCGGTTCGAGGATGTGTTGCCCAAATGGCCAGTACATGTTCGAATAATCCGTGTTGAGATCGGCTTCCGGCATATTATAGAATGGGATGACCTTATACCCCATCTTTTCTATTTTATCCGGAATCCCCATATTCAAAACGGGATCCACCGCACCATAAATCTTTGAGATGATGACAAAGACCTTCTCTTCCCTTTCAATTTCATTCATAACCCTGTCCGACTCTTCTTCAAGCCGCTTCTCAAAATCCAAAAATGCATTCATCCCTGCCTGAAGCGCACGTTTGATGGCTTCTTCATTCCTATTTAGCTGTTTTCCAAGTTTCAGGAATGATTCAAGCATGAAATTCTGACCAAAACTGAACGCCATCGTGGGGGAGAGCAGTTCGATATGATTTGCCTCAAGATTCATGGATTTGCTGATCATTTTAAAGGCCAACTGCATATAAGGACATCCGAAATTCTGTCGACTTTCAGATCCGGGATGATCGACGCTGTAAAGATCCGGGAAAAAGATGTAGTCAACCCCTTTTTCGATTAAATCGGCAACGTGTCCGTTAATCAGTTTAAGGGGATAGCAGGTTTCATCGAGCGAATACTGCTGGGCCGCTTTTATGGTCTTTTCAGAAGTGTTATCCGAGAGAAGGACGTTAAAACCCAACGTTCTGAAAACGGTTGAAAACATACTGTACATTCCGTATGTAAACAGGCCTCTCGGAATCCCTACCGTCTTCTTATCAGGATCGATTGTTCCGTCATAATCCTTGAACAGAATCTTCTGTGAATGCTCTGAAAAGTGATTGACGATTTCATCCGGTTTATCGTCTGACATTTTTTGAGTCGTTGGATTTTTTTCCAGGAAAAAGCCACGAAAATCGGTGTATAATTTTTCTTTTACCTTCTCAACGGAAAGCAATGCTGCACCGTATGCTCCGGTAATGCTGAAATATTCCGGAACGACGACTTCCTTACCCGTGATGGCTCTGAAGGCATTGACCACCCCCTGATTATAAGCTATCCCCCCCTGAAGACAAATATTTTCCCCTATTTCTCTGTTTCCAACCACTCTGTCAAGATAATTCTTGGCGATTGAATAACACAACCCTGCCGCGATATCGGTTATTTCTGCACCTCTTGAAAGACAAGATGCGATGCTGCTTTCGATGAAAACCGTACATCTTTCACCGAGATCAAGCGGCTTCTCACCTTCGAGTGCAAGACGTCCAAACTGTTCGACGGGAATATCGAATTTAATCGATTGTTCTTCGATAAAAGAACCCGTCCCCGCCGCACATATTTTATTCATCTGAAAATCGGTAACGACACCTTTTTTTATCCTGATAAATTTTGAATCTTGACCACCGATTTCAAACACCGTATCAACCTGAGGGTTGATCTTTACCGCCGCCTTTGCCTGTGCGGTGATCTCATCTACGATCAGATCCGCTCCGATTGATTTACCGATCATATACCTCCCCGAGCCGGTGATTCCAACACCGCAAATCACAACACTGTCACGGTACTTTCTCCCAAATTCCTTTAACGCCTCCTTCAGCACCTCCGAAGGGTTTCCACGCGTCCTGAGATATCTGAAATCGACGATGTTCTGCTTGTCATCCATCAAAACAAGATTTGTACTGGTTGATCCGATATCCACACCGAGATACGCGTTAACAACCCCTTCGACTTTCTTTAGCGGTGTACAAAGGTGTTTTTCGGAATAGTCTACCATCCCAAACCGTTTCAGCGGTTCATACGATGATTGAGAAATGTACTCATCCCTTTCATGAACAATTTTATTCAGAGCATTGGAAAAACCTTCTGCGTCAAATGGAAAGTGATTTTTAAGGGCAACTACCGTACAACCGTAAGCCGCCATACTATCGGATAAATCGCTGATGATCAGTTCTTCATCGTTCAGGGATAAAATGGTCTTCAACGCCTTGATGATACTTCCATTCTTCGATACGCCACCCGTAAACACTACGGGACGATTGATCGGTAATCTTCCGATAACCGCATTCTGATAATTTCTTACGAGGGAATAGCTGAGTCCTTGCAGGATGTCTTCCACACTGACCCCTTCCTGTTGATGATGTATGATATCCGTCTTGGCAAACACACTACATCGGCCGGCTATTCTGGGAATTGATTTGGCCCTGTCCGCGAAACTGGCATAATCTTTCAAATCAATATTCAGCCGGTTCACCTGTTCTTCCAGAAAAGAACCGGTACCGGAAGCACAGTTGGAATTCAGGGATATTTTGATACCCGTTTTGCACTCATCTGAAAAATCCGTGATATATTTGGCACTCTCCCCCCCAATTTCGATAATTGACCGTATCTCCCGATTCAGTTGACAGACCCCCTCAACCGTCGCCGTCACTTCGTTCAGTTTTTTAATACCGAGTTTCTCGGATAGATAACCGGAACTGCTACCACACATGGATGCATACCGAATATCACCGAGTCTGTAATCCTTCTCAATGTTCTCCATCTGTTCTCTGAAGACTTCGCCTATTTTACCGTGATGCCTGTTATACTGTTTCTTCAACACCTTGAGGTTTTCATCCGTCAAAACGGTTTTAACGGATGAATAACCTGCGTCTATACCTAAGAGCAACATAACTACCTCCATATATATTTGATATATTCAGCTACAATTGTAGTATAATAAGGGGTCATTTACCGTATCTGTGGATACTCGGAGGGGATTTTGAAAAAACTAACGGCACAACTCGCGGCATGTCAGCTGTTTAGAGGCATGGAAGAAGAAGAAATCGAAAATATATTGAAAAATATACAATACAGAATTCCGGCTTATAAGAAGGATGAACTGATTGTCCATTCGGAAGATCCCTGTGAATGTATCTTCATCGTTATGGATGGTGAAATTGAAATACAGAAAAATATGGCCTCGGGAAAGTTTTACAACATCAACTATTTAAAGGCTGGAGAGGTATTCGGAATAGGATCGCTCTTTTCCGATACGGACACGTATAAGGTGGATATCGTCGCGAAGAAAGACTGTGTACTGTTTGAAATTCGTGAAGAACAGGTGCGGCAACTCTTTTGTAATTGTCCTGCCGTTTCTTTGAACATGATACGGATAGCGGGGAACAAAATCGTTCAGCTCGATCAGCGGATAGAACTCTTCTCCGCCGGATCAATCAAGAGAAAAATCGCCTATTCACTGCTAAAAGCCGCTAATACTTTTCACTCGGATACTATCTGCCTTCAGATCAGCAAAAAACAGTGGTCAGAACATCTGAACGTTTCGAGAACTTCTTTATCCAGGGAACTGAAAGAGCTCGAGGAAAAAGGAATTATCAGCATCAGAAAAAACATCATCCTTTTACTGAACAAACAGTATCTGAAAGATATTCTGTAAAGGTTTATGATCGATAGGCTGCAGACTCACTTCATACGATCAGCTCTCTCCAAAATAAGCCCCTTTTTACAACACTTCCCTCTGATCCTTGATATCCGTTGCTCTGCTATCAAGAAGCATGGAATTCATATAACTGAAGAGCGGAATAGGCTCAAAGAGATCACTGGACCCCCTGCGTCTGTTAAAGCCGGCAAATTGCCTTCCGAACGCCTGTTTAAGACGGACATGGCCCTTCACTTCAACCCTGTTCAACAAGAAAAGTGAAAGAAACCTCATAATCCCTGTTGAAAGAAAGATAAACTGCAGGCCATTCATCTCCAGACTGAAGAACGAAAAATTCACATTACTCAGATAATTCGCGGCCGTTCCGCCAAATAGTGAGCCGATAAAACCAAATATCCCGTTGACCGCTGCAAAATATCCGTAAAGGATACCTGCGGAAGACCCACCAACGATGAGCGGCAGGGTAAAGATAGAGAGGTTAATGGCAGACCAGGCAATCCCACCGAGTGAGATATCCACCCACATGAGAACCGATACCGTCTGAGGTGTCATGAAAAACCAGACAGTCGCCAGTATCGAAGCGAGGACAACACCTATTCTGAGCACATTTTTATGACCGATCTTATCCGCTATTTTCCCCCAGAAAAAGGCACAGCCGATCATGACCAGGTTAAAACTCATGGACAATATTCCGAGAAGCGAAAAACTCATATGCAGATTCTGTATCTGATGAAAGGAAAAAAAGGCCGAGGCAAAGAGGTTGGCAAAGTTCCAGAACCCCCCAAAAATGAGTAAGCGGACATTATTTTTATTACTGATGATGAACTTAAAAAGATTTCCGGTTTCCATATCTTTCAGCGGTGGTTCATGCTGTTTCCACAGGAAGAAGATACTCAGCAGACTCACAATCGACCCGATCAGTACGACGATCTGAACGCCTTTCATATTCGGATTGTGTTCAAGAATCCTTGAAAATATCAATATAAAGGTAAGACTGACCGCCGTGTTGATAAAGTTTCTCGTCCCGAAAAAGGTCCCCATCTTCTTTTCAGGAATAAGATCTCTCATCCATGAAGTCCAGGCATTTCCTGAAAAGGCACCAAAGATAAAACTGAGCGCAACAACAGAGATAAACAACTGTTTGGTAATCAATCCAAATATTGGAAAAATAACGAGTAAAAGCCATAATGAGCGTGTAAGAAAGGAGAAGATGATAACGATCGGTTTTCTTTTCCCCACTCGATTGATGATTCTCGGGACAAAGATCTGAAAGACCTGACTGAGAAGCTGAATTCCCATGAGAAACCCGAGTAGAAACTCATTCACACCAAATTCTATCGCAACTTTGGTAAAAACAAATCCCTGTATCATGATCAGAAACACGGATGCCCCCGAACCTTCAATGATAGAATTTATCATCGCCCTTCTCAAGATTTTTTCTTCCATTCAAACACCTCACTTATTCAAAATTCAAGGGTTAATACTACTCGGAATAGGGTATCGTGTCAAGTAATATTAAACAACTTATCATATGCATTATTGTAACAAAGGAAATCGAGATCAAATGGTGCTATAATCATTCTGTTCAATCCATTTAAATGAAGAAGACAAAATTCACTCATTCAACTTCAGGAGGTGGTTTCATGAATAAAAAGACATCGATAACACTCATGATACTCATGTCCCTTATGATTCTTCTGATCCTGATTTCCTGTACAAAGCCTTTCAGGCTTTTCACTTTCAATTTTATCACAGAAGACGGAATAACCTTTGCTACGAGTACCGTATTAATCTCATTTAAAATTAGTGACGGAGCGGTCCATGTCTTTCAATATATTCTGGATGAAGGGGAACCTGCCACGACAACTTTGACAGAAATCAGCTTGAAAGGTATACAAGCCGGTGAACATATACTGAACCTTTCCGCCGTAGAGCTATCAGACGCTTCTAAAACCTTTCATTTCAGTGTCAACCTTGATGGGCCTACCGTCAATATCCGAACGGCCGACAGAGAATATGATGTAGAAGGAAGTGCCGCCCCCATGGGTAGAAATGCCCTGATCTACTGGAATTATGACACTTACAACCTGATGACGCAAAGACTCGCCATCCTGGCGTATGATGAGGAATGGGGCAGACTCTTTATCCTCGACGGGGAGGGGGGATTTACAATGGCGTCTCCCTACACGGATCCCACGGCAATGGAACGGGCATGGGTACAGATCAATCCAAACAAGCGATCTTTTTATGTCTCAGACAACCGTGTCGTGATCAACGATGTGATATATGACCTTTTTGAAACGGGAAAAGCCTACAATATCTACATTCAGGGCCAGAGTGAACTCGGAACATGGGGAAACGCGGGAAATATCCGCTTCAGGCTGGATGAAAGATATTCAAGCGATGAATCTCCCGTCATAGAGTTTGCCGTGAGCGATCTGACACTCCCGACCCGGGAGGCCTCCGGAAGCATCACGATAACCTTCACGGGGAGAAATATCAAGGAATACTGTGCACAGGGTGTACATGATTATTTTCAGAATGATACCTCCCAAAACGGCGAATTGATGTATATGCAGTTTGGTCTCGATCTACTCTTTGACGGGGCCTCTCTCACAAGCGTTTACTTTCCGCATTTCAGAGAGGGTTATGATGATTTTTCCTTCTGTGAGGAAAACTACTGGGGTCATAGTTTTTCAAGGGGATTCGTTGAAAACAGTCTGAATACCGCTGAAGGTACTGATGTACTGGTCACGGTCGAATACGCACTTGACAATAGGGTGAACGATGATGGGTTGTACTTCGTTATTCCATACAATGATCAATATATCAGAGATCAGAATAACCGCACGATAGACGGTATACAAGTTGATCACTCCATTTTCAGAATCTACTTGTCGGACGGGGAGGCGTAATCATGATAAAAAGATGGACGATCCTCATCGTGCTGCTTTTTACCTCAATATCATTTGCTTCCTCTTTACTGGAACAGGCACAGGCGGAATGTGAAAGGGTGAAAAAACAGATAGTGCAACGCAACGCCCCCTGGGTTGCAGCAGTTCCCTCAGTCTTATCCCTTTATTCTGAAAACGGAATTGAAGCACTCAACGAGGTCTACGACAAATGGGCAGGAGAGCTTGAACTTTTCGAGAAAACGGATATACACAGCAGGGCAACCACACAGGAAGAGCTGACCCAATCCTCCTTGTGTGTATATAAGGCGATTGGAGATATCGAGTTGCCTTCAAGATATATCACAACACATTCTCCCGTCAGGGATCAGGCCAGTCATGGAACCTGCTGGGCCTTTGGAACCGTTGCCTCTTTTGAAAGTGCAAAACTGGTTCAGGAAGGGAAAATCATCCTCTCGGATTCTATTTTTCCGATTGATTATCAGGATAACACCTATGATTTTTCAGAACAGTTCGTTTCCTATCACAATATTGACTGGTACGTTTACAGAAACTGGATGTTTAATGCAGATACACAGCAAAGTGAATCGGATCCAATCATTCAGGATTCAGCCCTTGATTCGGGAGGTAATAAACTATTTTCTACCTATAATGCCATCAGATACGGCATACCGGCTGAAGATGATTTCCCCTACAGGAAGTTTGATTTCAGTGAATACATCAGATGGAATCCGACAAACGACAACTGGTCCGATAATCTCGAGAGGAGTGTCAAGACACTGACGATCCCGGCTGGTTTCTTTTCTGATTATTATTACGATTCCCGGGATGCCTATATAAACGCCGTCAAGGAAATTCTGGTAAAATACGGTGCGATTGCGGTCAGCCTGTCAGTCCCCCAGGATCTGTATTACTACAGTCATGGGGTTTATGTTCCGACTCAATACGGTTATTCCGGCGGTCATTGCGTAACGCTGGTGGGGTGGCTTGATATTGATGACTTAAAACTGATGGGCTGGATTCCGGCATACACAGAAAGTGTGCTGATCGATGATCCTAATTCATATGACACCTGGGAAGCCACCGAGTTCTGGGTGATCAAGAACAGCTGGAATACCGGATGGGGATGGAACGGTTATTATATCCAGCCGATTCCGAGCGAAAAGGCTTATACACATTATCTGATCTCAGACTGGATGATAGAAAGTGATCTCATGGCCATACCCTATTTCGAACTGGACGAGAGACACCTGGCCGATTTCGACTTCAACGGTGATTCAGTCGTCGATCAGAGCGATTATCAACTGCTTGTACGGCATCTGGAAAAGGATGATTATTCAGTTGTATACGATCCGGATTATGACTGTTCTAGACCACGCGATGGAAAGATAGATACTGAAGATCTGACCAGTTTCCTTAAATACCTGAATGCCCTATCGCATTAAAAAGGGCAGTTCTCCCACTCAACCATAAACACGCCGTTTACAGCTGAACAGAGGAACTGCCCAGTTGGCCAGGCCAACTTGAGGACAATAGATGTTGTTAAGGATTTGATAAATATCAGCCACATGAAAAGCACTCAGACTATGCTGAATAGTATCGCCCCAAACATCCCTTTATATCTGTTGATCCAATAGATATTTTTTTATCGATAACTGATAAAAAAATATTCTTATAAACGCATCCGCATTAACTTTTAAAAGAGCAATTCACCAGAAAAAGAAGGAATAACCCCCGGTTACATTGTGAATTATTTCTCTATCAGCAGAATTATATCACAGATAATCTTTTTGTCAACTCATCTCATGAAAGCGTTTTTTGCGCACCATAAGGTGGACAATCCCGTAAATAAACGCAAAAAGATTAAGCACAGAAGAGACTGTGCTATAATTATCACACATTTCAGGAGGTTGTCCATGAAGAAAATCCTCATATTGAACGGTAGTTTCAGAAAAGGGAATACGGATAAAACACTGGTCCCCGTGAGAGAAGCGTTATCTGAAAAAGAGACGGAAATCAGAGAATTCATGATCAGGGATCTGATCGACACCAGGTGCTATGGTTGCGCCCTTGCCATCACAAAGGGCAAGGAATTCTGTCCGACCTATGAAACAGAAAAGGAGTTGCTGAGACAACTGGAGTGGTGCGATGCTTTAATCATAGCCTCTCCGGTATATAACGGACGCGAAACGTTCATCATCAAGGCGATGTTCGACAAGTTTGCTTTTCTGGTTCACCGTCCTCGTTTCTTCAACAAGAAGGCCATGGTTATCGTCACAAGGGGTAATATGTTCAGTGCCGCCATAAAATACATCTCAAAGACACTGAGTCAATGGGGATTTCACGTTACGGTCAAATGTGGCGAACCGGAGCTTCCCGTCCTCAAGAATCATCTTGTTCCCAAAACCGTCCAAAAGATCAGAAACAAGACCAACCGATTCTATCACTCTCTTGATTCTGCCGGAAAAACACCCGGAATCGGTGATAAGCTATGGTTTGAAGTCTGGAAGTTAAATGCTGAAATGGGTGAAAAGGGTAATAAAACGGATTTTAATTACTGGAAAGAGAACGGATGGTTTGAATCCGATTATTATTACGACACAAGGATAAACCCGGTTAGCCGGCTGATTTCCTCTATCCTGAGACCTGTGATCAAGGGACAGATGAAAAAAACTTTCAAAGGATATTAAATGGAAAAATTTTTTCTGATCCTGCTGCTCATCGGGTTGCTGTGCAATCCGCTTTTTGCAGCCAATCCGGATACGGAAATTTCAACGGAGGATTACTATAATTATCTGAATTCTTTAAATAATGTCCAGAAGAGTCAAAATGACAGTGGAATTCCGATTCTTTACAGAAATCTTTTTAATTTTGACCGGATAGAAGAACAGATAAGGGTCATCTTTTCTCCCGAGAAGATCAACAAGGGTGAACTGCTGACAAAAATGAGAACAAACAGGCATGCCTCGCTTATCGTGTTTTTCATCGCATTGGGTGGGGTTGCCGTTCTTTTTTACGGCTATAAACTCCTCCCTGTGCTGATCATGCTTTTTGGGGCCTATCTTGGATCCGTTGCGACCTACAATATCGTTCAGCGCTTCTTCACCGTTACCAATGCGGAACTAGCCCTTTTTGTCATACTCGGCACGGTAATCATGGCGATTGCCTCGCTCCTGTTGCGGAATATTTTCATCTTTCTTTTCGGGGCTGCTTTCGGACTCTTCATCTCGCAGGTTGTCCTGACCCTTTTCACCTTTGAAATCAGCAACACGTTGCTTTTCACCGTCTTTATAGCCATCCTGTTTGCCGTTTTCGTCCTACTCCTAAAGAAGTTCTTCATGATCTTTCTCACTGCTCTGACCGGAAGTGTCCTCGTTGTTTTTTCCGTACAGTATCTGTTACTGGAGGTCTTTACCTCACTCACTACTTCACATCAGTTCTTCAGGTATCTGTCTCTTGTCTTATTCCTCATCCTGCTGATCGTCGGCTCGTTCTTCCAGTTCAAGACAAGCCGAAAAACCGTCGACCTCTCCGATTCATGATACCTTTACACTTAATCTCCCGCTTCCCCATTGACTCTTACGTTATGTAATAGTCTATAATCCTTTTTGTAGATGATCATCACAGGAGGAATTTATGTACACCGTCAGTCAATTATCCGCCATTTCAGGCGTTTCGGTCCGAAGTATTCAGCATTATCACAGGATAGGTCTGTTTGAGCCCACCGTTATCGGGGAAAACGGATACAGATATTACGATGA
This sequence comes from Thermotogae bacterium, assembly GCA_036743375.1. Taxonomy (GTDB): domain Bacteria; phylum Thermotogota; class Thermotogae; order MWEM01; family MWEM01; genus DAINPP01. The sequence continues at coordinate 10,558 of DAINPP010000072.1, forward strand.
GGATAAGATCTTTGAACTTCAGCAGATCCTCTTTTTCAAGGAACTGGATTTTCCCTTGAGAGAAATAGGAAAGATTTTAAAGGATCCCGCTTTTTCTATCGAAACGTCCCTGAAAAAGCAGAGAGAATTACTCCTACTGAAGATTGATCGGCTGAACGGTGTGGTTGATCTGATCGAAAAGACTATGGAAAACAGAAAGGGAGAAAACATCATGAACGATAGAGATTATTTTTCGGAAATAAATGAAGAAAAGGTCAGGGCATATACGGAAAGGGCAAAAAAAGAATACGGGGAGACACTTGTGAATGAATCGATAATAAATGTCAAGAAAGAGTTCAACAACGATTATACTCAGATGCAGCAGGTCTTTGAAGACTGGTTGAGAGAAGTGAAGGACGTCATGAGCAAAGGACCGGAATCAGTTGAGGTTCAAAGCCTGATAAACGACTGGTACAAACATATCAACAGGCTATTTACCTGTGATATCCAGACATTCAGCGGTCTTGGATTTCTCTACAGAGACAATGAAGAATTTGCAGTGGCGTTCAGAAAGGTAGATGAGGAAATGCCGGAATTCATCTGTAAGGCCATCCAGTCTTTCTGTTCCGAGGTATAAAAACAAGTCAAAAATAAGACAGAGAGGGGCGAATGAACAGATTCGCCCCTTTTTTTGTCAAAACTTCACTTTAATTGTACAAGAAGAGATGCATAATGATTGATTCGACAATTAAAAGTTACTATGGTATAATATTATACAACAGTTCAATGTTTATTTTGAATGTTATTACAAAGGATAATCGTATTAAGGTGATGTGATGATGAATACTCTTATAGAATATCTCGAAGAGGCCCCTTCCGGTTTTGGGTTGGGAAAGATGCTCAGAGATCCGATAAATAATATTACTGATTGCAGAATTTTATTTCTCAACAGAAAAATCAGGCATTTTTTATCCGAACATAATATAGATCCCGAGGCAGAATTCCTGTCAAATATGTTTAGGAATGATTTTTCAGATATTCTTATATGGATTAACAAGGAGATTCAATCCGTGTTGAAAGAAAAGACCTCCGAGAGAGAGATCCATTCACCCGTTTTCAAAGGATGGTATAAAATACGCCTTGAATATCATGAACAGGATGGGGGTGTAAAATAGAGTGTGTAAAAAGCCATTCAGAAAAAACAAGGAGAGTGA
>DAINPP010000073.1:0-11536 GCA_036743375.1 Thermotogae bacterium
TCAGCAGCGTAACCCCACGAGGTATCCAGGATCACATCAAACCCTTCGAAACCGGAATAGGTCATCCCTGCGTTGACCAAAACACCGAATTTGTAGTCATCCACTATCTCTGAAAAGGCGCAGACTACGGCTGCGGTAAAATCATGATCCGCCTTGTTGATCCTCAGAAAGGTTTCAAAACCGGGAGAATAGGAAAAATATTCCCCTTCAAGGGAATTGAATATCTCGAAGCCGAGGTTGAATTCATCCTCTTCCAGGCCGAGTCCCGTCATCGCACCGGTGTATTCAATCCCCGCAAGTGCCTTCAGGTAAACCGATTTGTCGAAGGTATCGAGAACTGTTGAAGTCGAATAAAAACCGTTATAGTCAAAGAAGAGTACCGTTTCGGTCTTCTCAGGAATCATGGCACTTCCTTCAAAATAGAATATCGTCGAATCGAACAGATCTCCCTGTGCATCCAGTGTAAAGGTATGTCTTGCCGGAATCACGAATTCCGCCTTTGAATCGTATATCAGACCGCCAGCCGGTACCACCGTTCCATCATCCAGCGTCGTTGTGGTGGATACCCTTGTATAATCCTGCCTGATCCACGTAGGCACCTGAAAGTGGAAATGATCTCTGTAATAGGCCGCACGCATCAGGATGTCATAGAATGTAAATCCCGCCCTGAGTCCATAGTTCATATCATGATAGTCAAGCGGGTAATCCTGTTCAAAATCATACCGCTCAGATACGTTAACCACAGCCGTCGGCGGACCGTCTATTGCGGAGATGACACCGGCGGCATACCCCGTCAGATAGCCACTCGACATCAGTGTTTTCATATAGGTATTATAGGTAGGAAACGACATGTTTGTGTATGGCGTAAAGAAAAGCTCCATATCCAGATCATCAAAATACCCCTGCAACTGCAGCCCGTCTATCGGTTCCTTGACCGGAGTCGAACCCACCCCCATCATGGAGGAGGAACTCAGAACATCCGAGGGGCTGTACAGATTCCCGCTTCCTTTCTGAAGCTTGAAACGCCCCAGTCTGAGAACAAAATCCTCTATGGAATATTCATAATACAGTTCGTTGATGTTGATGAGAAAGCGGTCGAGTCCGAGGGCAAGGCTCATATAAGTCGGCAGCATGCCTTCATTCGTTCTGTTACAGAACAGCAACGGATTTGAAAATGCCGCCGAGGCATCCATGGAAATCCCGTGAAAGAACGTTGCCTCTACATCAGAGAAAAAATAGCCGTAATCGGTCTGTGCGTCAAAATATATATCTACCCCAAAATTCTGAAAAATATCCACCTCTTCTGATTTCCCGTTATACCCGATGTTGTACTCAAATTCTCCCCCCCAGGAAAAGAGTACACCGGATGCAATCAGGAACAGAAGTAAAATGAAAACTCTTTTCATTTCAATCCCCCCTGGATTTGTATTTCCCCCTTTAAATATTTCGTTCAGTATAAATTCCCGTTCTTCTGTGATGATATCAGTTTCGATCACAGAAGAACAAAGAATTTAAAAAAATGTATTATCTGTACCTTAAAACCCTGCTGGTCATATTCAGGGTACTGAAGAATTTCGTGGTGATCGGGATATCAAACTCCGCTTCCACGAGGTTCATCCTCGTTGTATGGGCGGCTTCAACATCCGTAACTTCCAGCCGGCCAAAAACCGTATAGCCATCGATCTCATCGTAATCGGAAGCCGTCATCGTCTTGAGCATCTTATCATCGGCATTATAAAATTCGATTCGTTCCATGTTCATCGACGTCCTGTCAACCGTCATGATCATATAATCGTATTCCACATCATCATCCTCGATGTCTATTCGGATCACATAATGCACATCCGTTTCCTCGATCATCTGTGTCTCGTTGTCCTGCTCAACATCCCCGGAAACGAGGGATAATTCAGAGTACTTGAGATCGGTATCGAGGAAGTTGTCATTCTTCGTACTGCCGGTGATCTTCTTCACTTTCCGGTAACTCGGCATATAAATATACTGTTCATCTTCCTCAAGCGTCATAACCGTTGTTCCATCCAGATTTTTCGGTTTGATGATACGCATCATGGTATAACTGTCCGTTCCTTTACCCTCATCGAGAACGAGGATATAGACTTCCATTTCCTTGGTGTTCTCCACCTTTCCCGTTGAATCAATCAGCTCCATCTCATAAACCTGCTTGGCACTGTCAAATCCCTGACTGTTTTCCTCCATCTCGTCAAGGACTTCCTTTGCCGTCTTTGAAAATCCAGCTGAAAAGATAAAAGCCGAGATTAAAATCCACAATAAAACCTTTTTCATGTTCATGCCTCCTTAATTATTTAAGAAATTTTTCTTTTGGTATCATCATCAGCAGTATCGGCAACAGCGTAAAGAGCAGTATGGTTGTGATGAAGACGTTGAATGACGAGATCAGACCAAACTGCCCCATCATGGATGCCCGCGCAAAAGAGAGCGGGAAAAATCCGAGGAACGTCGTCAAAGCCCCTGAAAAGATCCCCCTTCCCGTTGTGGATGAAGTTCGCAGGATAGCCGCCTTTTTATCTCCGAGTCTTTTCAGCTCTATCTTGAAACGGCTGAGATAATGAATGGCATAGTCTATCCCCAGTCCCATCATGAGCGCTGCAATAATCGCCGTAGCGGCATTCAGACTGAAGCCGAGTCCCGATATGAAGCCAAAGTTGAAAAGCAGAGTCAGCAGCAGTGGAATCATTGAAACAATCCCAACGAGGAACGATTTCATCTGAATCACAAATAAGATATAGATGATGATGATGGCTATCAGAAGGGAATTGATCTGACTTTCCGTAATCTTTTCCTGTATCCCGCTTGTGATAAAATCCACTCCTGTCAAGTTAATCGTCATATGCTTGCCCTCATCAGTCGAAGCTATGGCGATAGGAACCTCTTCATCCTGAACATAGGCCGCCATCTCACGCGCATCGGCCTCTTTCATTGTTGGGTACACTCTGTGGATAGCCGAATAAGCCATATCGGATCTCAGAGTTGTTTCCTCCTGATACAGGAATTCTTCATACAATCCCTCTTCATCGCTGGCAACGATATCTTTAAACGCTGCCATATCTACCGGCTCCATATAATAATATTCCAGGAAATGGTTGAACCTGTCTAGTAATTCTTCCCCTGAAAGGGTGTTGAACAGTTCTTCGGATGATTTTTTCTTTATCGAAACAAACGATTCGAACAGCTTCGGATCAAGTTCTTCCCCCCTTGCAGTCAGGAACTGTTCCAATTGCCTTTCCCATGCTTCAAGGGTTATTTCATCTTCCAAATCAAGTACAGCTATTCTATAATCACTCAGGATTTGCTCCTCTATATAATCCGTTACGGGTTTGACAACATCAAAGATCTCCCCTTCAAAGGCACCGAAGGAACCGGTAAGAATCGCTCTGGCCTCGTTCTTTTTCATGGAGGTGATCTGTTTGACGGAATCGCCGTCCTGAATCATGAAGAAGAGCTGCTCCATTGTGGCATTCGATCCCGGGACATGAGGCGTTCCCGAAAAGGCACCCGAGATATCGGTAACCGTATCCGTCAGACTCCTTGAATTGGAGGCGATTCCGATGGTTTCCGCATATTTCTGTATATCCCGCATGGCACGGTTGAAGTAGAAATCACGATAGATATGATCGTCTCCGCTTCCCTGTATATAAACGGAGATCTGTTCCTGACCCCCAAAGTGATCCTCGAGATAACGGCCGCCGACGATCGCCACGTTGTCCTCTCCGAGGAAATCCGCCTGATCCGCTTCTACGGAAAGTGATGGCAATTGAGCCACCATGAGAAGTGAAAGCAGGATGATGACTGTTACCGTGATTGTTCTATGCTTCAGGACGAATTCCGTCACTTTTTTTAAAAAAGGCATCTCACCATGTTCATTCAGTATGGGTCTCGCCTGTGGTTTTAAAAGCAACAGAAGCGCCGGAACCAGAACAATGGAAGTAAGGAGTATAAAACCTATTTCGATTGAACCGAAGATTCCAAGCTGGCTGATAGGGAGAATACTCGCCGTCAACAGTGAAAGCAGCCCGGCGGCCGTCGTCACACAGGCAAGTACCATGGGTTTCCCCACATCCTGATAGGAAATTCTGACGGACTCTTTTGCATTTTTACCAAGATGTCTTTCTTCATAGTATTTTGAGATGAAGTGTATGGCGTTGTCAACACCGATCCCGATCATGATGATGGGGATAAGCAGTAGAATACTTGACATGGTTATTCCGGATACAAGCATCATGCCAACCGTCCAGATATCCGCAATGATAACAACCAGCAGGGGCATAAACAATCCGGTCTTCGTCCTGAACATAAACAGCAGAACCAGAACGATCAAACTTAGTGAAACTGGTATCAGGATCAGTGTGTCCTGACCGGAAAGTTTTCCAAGCTCATAACTCGTTGCCGGACTCCCCGTCAGATAATATTCCCTTCCTGTACCATCGAGATATTCATAGATTCCCGTCATCGCCTGACTGATATTTACCTCATCACTTCCGTAAAGGTTGAGGATGAAGAGAATGGACTGATTATCTTCCGAACAGAAATTATCTTTCAGTGTCTTGTCATTATCTATAACCATCTTTATCTTATCCGGATCCTCATTCTCAAGGTCATAACTCGTTTCAAGACTTCCCACGAGTATCTCCTGCTCGTTCGATTCAAAACTCATGGAATTCGTCAGAGAACTGACACTTCTGACACCGTAAAGTTCCGCTATTTCTTCCGTCATCTTCTCAATCTGAGGCGTTTCCTTCCAGTATTCGGGCCACTTGACGGCAACCGGCAGAATATTGTTCAGTTCAAAGGTTTCACTGGCCCTGTTGAAAAGCGCTACATGCTCGTCCCCTTCGCTGATGTAACGGGTAACGTCCTCATCCACCGTGAGTCCTGTGAAATACGTCGTGAACCAAACGGTAATCGCCACAAAAACAATTACAATTAATATAAGATATCCTTTTTTCATCTTTCCCTCCATATGTCATCAAGTCTTTTAAAGAACCAGTCTGGACTCAATATAAGTAGCCATTTGTTCGGGTGTATCTGAAAAATCCGTTTCAAACCAGTAATAGACCATACTCATGATGACACCGAGCAGGATCAGTTTTTCCTTGGTTCGCTCCGCTTCAGAACAGTCTTTTTTCGGCAGTATGCCTTCGAGAACATCCAGTGTCAACGTATAGTACATCCTGATGAGAATCGTTTCACACCCAGCATTTAAAAACAGGTCTACCGTTTTTATGTTTTTCTCTATCCAGTGAAAGAAGCCACAGATAAATTCATTGAGAGAAACCGTCTTCCCTGGAACATCCTGTTCGGTGAATCCCTTAAACATGTCGGTGATAATATCTTTATAGACGTCTTCGATACTTTTATAATGGCGGTAAAACGTCTGGCGTGAATACCCAGTCGCTTCATGAAGATCCATTACGGTGATAACATCTATTTTTTTCGTTTCAAATAACTTCAGTAAGGCCTCTTTAAAGGTCTTTCTCGTTTTACACGCTGTCTTGTTCAGCTTTTTACCGATCATATCCACTCCTTCGATTCAAAAACTGTTACACCTGTAACGATTCAGGATAGCACAGATTTGTTACACCTGTCAAGTTTTTAACCGTTATAAAAAGCATCTTCTACAGAGAAAATCTTTTTATAAATCCGAGAGTATTCACATGAGGATCAAGAACGGTTAATTTTTTTTGATCGATATTCCATACACGATATTGATTGCCCGTTACCTGTGATATACTTGTCTCGCCTGAAAATTTCATGCGAGGGTTGGACTTTCGGGAGGGGATCATCAACGGAATACCTTATGAATCGGATGAAGGAACCGGAGATGGATTAATTGTTCTTTAAAAAATACGTAAGAATTTTCTGTAATGCAGTTTTGAAAACATTTTGTTTAAAATAATACCGGAAACACTCATTCCTTATCATGTCAAAGTGAGGAGATCTCGGTCTCCTCACTCTTTTCGTTTTCTATTGATTATTCTTCGTCTTTGTCAGCCTTCTGTTCAGAGAGTTTCTTCTCCATCGCCTCAAGTTTTTCCATGATCTTCATGAAATCTTCCTTTCTGACATACTCACTCTCATCTTTTTTCCCTTCCGCCTCGGCCTTCTTTTCCTTCATCTCTTCAGGAATATATTTTTTGACATATTCCTTGGCCTCTTCGGTGGTCAGTTTTCCCTTTTCCTGAAGGTCTTTCAGCAATTCGGAAATTCTCTGATTCATGTAGGCGGAAAATCCGATACTCAGGGTAATGGGGTTCATGGTATCTTTCAGCGTTCTTCCCTCATTCAGATCCTCAAACATTCTCTGTGCCTCTTCCTGAGTAATCTTACCCTTTTTAACGAGTTCCTCCATCTTATTCTTCATCTCCGACACGGCACCGACACTCATAAAAAACATGTTATCGAAAATAGACATCTTTCTCACTCCCTTCTTTATTTTAAGATTTGACACGATAAACGACGCAAGTTCCTCTTCCGTTTCCCTGAATCCGTTTTCTATCCAGTGATTTGTAATCGCCGTAAGCGTCCCCAACACCATTTTCTTCGTCAGATAGAATTCCGCCTGATCTGCATACGCCTCTTTCGAGATAACAAAGTCAAGCGATTTCAGAATGATGTTACTTGAACCCCTAAGCAGTAGATGCTCATTGCCTTCCATCATCAGGAGCCTCATTTTTTCCGGTTCTCTCTTACAGGTAGACAGGAATTTTTCTATAAATCCCTTCAGCGTAACCGTCTCCGAACTGAGAAAGTCTCCGATAAATCCTTCATATTCATCGTTCAGCATCTCTTCAACCACATCTTCTACCGTATTGTAGTGACGGTAAAACGTCTGCCTGGAATACCCCGTTTTCTGATGAATATCCTTGACCGAAATATCAGAGAGTTTTTTATCCTTCATCAGCTGAAGAACGGCATCCGTAATGGCCTGTCTGGTCTGTTCCGCCGCCTGATCCTGCCATCTCTTTCTCATGATTACCCCTTCGATTCTTCTATTTTTCCAACTTAGTCTTTGACATAGCTTAAGACGGATTTATAGCTTGACATATGTCACATTATAGAATTCAGTTCTTCTCTGACGGTAAACGGACAAATGATAAAGACTTTATCGATCTGTTCATGCTACAATGTTTAAACGATCAAAAATGGGGAGTGATGGCCATAGAAGATAAGAGAAATATCCTGAAGGAAGAGAAACCCTTCAGCTATCGAAAGACAAAGGATGAAAAGGCGTTGATTTACTGGAATGGTAAACAGGTGATGATCGTCAGGGGAAGAGATTTCAAAAAGCTTGAACTAAAGGAAAAGACGGGAGACGAATATGATATGCAGCTGTTCCTGGCCAAATTGACGGGAAACTTCAAACATGGAAACGAAGGGAACAGATAAAACAGAGAGGTAAAAAGAAGCCGTAAACGGCAGGTCTCAGGCCTGCCGTTTATATTTTTTATTCCTCTTCGAGGGAAAGGGTCATAAACTTCGACTGGACACCCGGAAGAACGTTTAATTTTCTGGAGAGTTCTTCATGTTTTTCAGTTTCGCCAACAAGTTCAAGGATGATGAGCCCCTCATCAGAACAATTGTCAAGCACATTGTCATGAAGCCCCAATCGCATCTTGATCAGACAACCCCATCCGGTCAGAAGTTTCTGTACCTTTTCCGCACTGTCTTTTCTGTTTGAGACCATTATAGCCATAACCGTTTTCATAAATTGCACCTCCGTGAATTAAAAAGTCCGCCAACAAAAAAAGGCGGATTATCAGTCCGCCTTTGAATCATCTTTCTTATTTAAGACAATAGTACGTGCTCTTTCCGTTGTATACGGCGCAATCTCCGAGTTCTTCCTCGATCCTGAGTAATCGGTTGTACTTTGCGATTCTATCCGTTCTTGACAGTGAACCGGTCTTTATCTGTCCTGCGTTCGTTGCAACTGCGAGATCAGCGATGTAAGTATCTTCCGTTTCCCCGGATCTGTGTGACACAACGTTTGTCATGTGATTGATCTTCGCGTATTCGATCGTATCAAGAGTCTCCGTAACGGATCCGATCTGGTTGAGCTTGATGAGGATGGAATTGCTCGCCTTGTTTTCTACACCTTTGATGAGTCTCTTCTTGTTTGTCACATAAAGGTCGTCTCCAACGATCTGAACTTTCTTTCCAAGTGCAGCTTCCATCTTTGCAAAGGCTTCCCAGTCTTCTTCGTCGAACGGATCTTCGATAGAGATGATAGGATATTTTTCCACGAGCATCTCGTAGTAGGCAAGAAGTTCTTCGGAAGTCATGTCTTTTCCGTCTACATGGTATGTCTTTGTCTCTTCGTTATAAAATTCACTTGCCGCACAGTCCATGGCGATGAGCACCTGTTCACCCGGTTTGTATCCGGCCTTTTCGATAGCCCTGATGATAACGGCAATTCCCTCTTCGTTGGATCCGAGGTTAGGGGCAAATCCCCCTTCATCTCCAACGGATGTGATATTGCCTTCCGCCTTAAGGATGGATTTGAGGTTGTGGAAGATTTCCGCTCCGGCTCTGAGTGATTCTCTGAAGGAATCAAATCCCGCGGGCATGATCATGAATTCCTGAATGTCGAGGCTGTTGTCCGCATGCTGTCCGCCGTTGATGATGTTCATCATTGGAACGGGAAGTGTCTTCGCATTGGCTCCGCCGAGATACTTGTAGAGAGGAAGGTCAAGAGCGGCAGCGGCTGCTCTGGAACAGGCCATGGATACACCGAGGATGGCATTGGCTCCGAGTGTCTCCTTGTTGTCCGTTCCATCGAGATCAAGCATCACCTTGTCGATGAAATTCTGTTCGAAAACGTTGAGTCCGATGAGCTTGGGAGCGATAACGTCATTAACGTTCTTAACAGCCTTCAGAACACCTTTTCCCATATATCTGTGATCTTTGTCTCTCATCTCAAGTGCTTCAAACTTTCCCGTTGATGCGCCGGACGGAACGATTGCCCTTCCCATCGTGTCATCTTCAAGCCATACTTCTACCTCCACTGTAGGGTTTCCTCTTGAATCCAATACTTCTCTTGCAATAACATCATAAATTTCAAGATACATTCTTAAACACCTCCGTGTAATTTTTCACATGTTCAATAATAGTATACCATAAAGCGATTTTTTCCGTAAATCAGGGCCTCTGCTCGCTGTTTGACACCCTATATCCGTGTCAGATCGGTACATTAATAAACCAATGGTTGATATTCATTCTACCGTTGATGTCATGAGGATAAATAGGTACATTCTGTCATCAGATCTCAGATATCCAGTATGATCTTGACAACACGACCGAGTATTATGCAGTCATTATCCCAGTTGTCACGGTTAAAGAAGATCGGCTCAAAAGCCGGATTATCACTTCTCAGAACAACGCCAAACGTATCCGGATAATATCTTTTTATAACCGAATCATACTGATTGATAATAAAGGCACCTACGGCACCCCTTCTTAATGATTTTTCCCTCTTAACCAATACCATTGCACCATCTCTGATCAACGGTTCCATACTATTTCCCTTTACAAGCAGATAAAAATCCCCGTTAACTCCCGGGATTGCAGGTATCCAATCGAGAATATTTTCATTCGCAAGAATCGGTTTACCGGCCGCTATCTTTCCAACGAGCGGCAACATCCTCGAATGACCCTTATTCCTTTTTTCATCTTCTGCCTCAAGCCCGAGCAACCCTTCGATACTCGTCTGAAAATGCCTTGACAGCGTCTTCAATATCTCTATGGAAGGTTTTGATTTCCCCATTTCCAACTTTGAAACCATCTGCGGTGTCACATTCAGTATCCGGGCAAGTTCCGTCTGAGTCTCATCGGCATGTTCTCTCAGTCTCTTCAACCGTAGTCCAAATTCATTCATACGCTCTGATCACTTTCTGTAGAATTTCCGTTTATTATAGCATTAATTTTTTTGATTAACCAAAAATTTACAACCAACAGTTGTATCTCCTGAAAAGAAGGTGTATGATATAAATGTTGAACAATTATTCATCTTTTATACAGTTATTTTTCAAGGATGTGATCTATGAAAGCTTGTTTTCTTAAGATAGAAATCGTACTCGCCGAGAAAAAAGAGTCGGTTGAAATCAAGATTGATCAATATGAACCGGACACGGTTTACAAGATTCTTAAAAAAACAGTTGTAGGGGATATTCCATTTGGCAGACAAATCTCCAGGGTAGAATACATAGAAAGAGGCTTATGAATTATATATTGTTAACTTTTTGTGTTTTTCCTAAAATCGCTTGATTTTTTTTGTCTTAAGGTATATTGTATCATCGTGAGTTAATACTAATAAACGGGGTGATTCTATGAAAATAGTTATTATCGGAGGTGTGGCCGGAGGAGCAACGGCTGCTGCGAGACTCAGAAGGATCGATGAAAGTGCGGAAATCACGATTATCGAAAGAGGAGAACATGTCAGTTTTGCCAATTGTGGTCTTCCTTACCATGTAGGGGGGATCATTCCAGTCAGAGAGGCTTTATTGCTCAATACACCTGAAACGTTCAAGAAAAAGATGAATGTCGACGTCCTCGTAAAAACAGAGGCAACAAAGATAAATCGTGACACAAAAGTGATCACTATAAAAGACTTGAATACCGGCGAGGAAAAAAATCTGAGTTATGACAAGCTGTTGCTTTCACCCGGTGCCATGCCTTTCAAACCACCAATAGACGGAATTAACGATGAGGGCGTTTTCACACTGAGAAATGTATCCGACATGGACCGTATCATCGAATGGATCAAACAAAAGGGTTGTAATTCCGCGACCGTCATCGGTGGGGGCTTTATCGGTCTTGAGATGGTAGAAAATCTCCGTCATACAGGTATGGAAGTCAACCTCGTTGAACTGGCCGATCAGGTACTGCTGAACATCGACAAGGATCTTGCAAATGCCGTTCACGCCGAACTCGTTCAGCATGACGTCAGGGTTTATCTCAATGATGCCGTGAAGGGTTTCAGAAGTATTGAAGACGGTGTGGAGGTTGTACTCAACAGCGGTAGAAAGTTTGAAACGGGTGTCGTCATCTTCTCTGCCGGTGTTAAAGCCGAGACAGAGCTCGCAGTCGATTGCGGTCTCGAAATGGGTAAAAGGGGCATCAAGGTCAACGAATACCTTCAGACTTCCGATGAAGATATCTATGCCGTTGGCGATGCCGTAGAAATCACACATGGCATACTCAAGACACAGGTCAATATTCCGCTTGCCGGTCCGGCAAACAGACAGGCAAGGATCGTCGCCGGAAATATGATCGGTTTTGAAACGGAAAAATACGAAGGGGCCATCGGAACAGCCATAACAAAGATTTTCACTAAGACGGTAGCCTGCACCGGTTTGAATTCAAAACAGCTCCATGCTGCCGGCATCAACTTCATGGAAACCTTCACGATTGGTAAGTCCAACGCCGGATATTATCCCGGAGCCACGCCGATGATTATCAAGACGTTATTCGGTAAGAACGGAGAAATCTACGGGGTTCAGATCGT
>DAINPP010000074.1:0-9420 GCA_036743375.1 Thermotogae bacterium
ATTGGTGTATATGCCGGCGGCGACAAGTCTGGAATTTTCACGGCCGGTGAATTTAAAAAGACAGAAAAAGAAATGATCAAAACAAAAGTTCAAAACAGAGAACTTCGTCTGCTTATCGGAACAGATGCCGCCAGCGAAGGTCTCAACCTTCAGAAACTGGGTTCGTTGATCAATTTGGATCTTCCCTGGAATCCCACAAAACTGGAACAGCGAAAGGGGAGGATTCAGAGAATTGGTCAGGTTTATGACACGGTTTTTGTTTATAACATGCGCTATAAAGATTCTGTTGAAGATAAGGTGCACAAGATGCTTTCAAAGCGGTTACAAAACATATACGGTATATTTGGTCAGCTTCCCGATGTTTTGGAAGATGTCTGGATCAACATTGCCCTCGACAACAAGGAAAAAGCCCTTCAAATCATTGATAATATCCCTGAAAAGCATCCGTTTGAGAGTCGCTATAACAACGGTGTGCGTCATTCAAACTGGGAACAGTGCAGTGAGGTTTTGAATAAGAGGGAAAAGAGGAAGTATTTGAAGAAGGGGTGGTGATTTGTAAATTTGTGATTTTCGATAACTATGGCATGTAAAGGAGATGCGTAATTTGAGTAAAAACGGCAATATGCTTAAAGTCCAATTAAGGAATGGATTTTCTGATAGAAATGGACTTAATAAAATAAATACTGAAATGCAAATTGATTCTTTAGATGATAGAGCGAGAATTTCGTTGCTTAACGTCACAAGTATATTTTTATCTAACAATAATTCAAGAAATCACATTTTACAAAATTATGATGATATAAATCAACAATTTTATAAACTGTTATTGTGATAAACTTTCATTTTTAATCACCGTTCTTAATTTATGATGTTTTAACACCATGCATACTGACTAAATCCTTTGGAACAGATGTACATATTGACCAAAGCATCAATTGATGCTATAATAAAGAGGTAAATATATGAGTAAACTCTTTCTGTCGTTATTACATAGTGTTTTAAACAGTTGTGATCATGCTTGTAAAGGTGATGAGTGTCATTTTATTAAAATTGCCGATCGGGGTAAGAATTTGGGTTTTCTATATGAAACCGGAATGATTGTACCCGATATTTGTGAAATTTTAAAATCATTAGAAGATTCGGATTATATTAAAGGTCCGGAGCCTGATCATCTCGACAGCAATGATCAAATTTATGTTTATAAAAAATACTTTGAAGGAGTCGAAATATATATAAAATTAAAGTATAAGGTCTTTTCAAATTTAGCAAAAGAGGATCAGGAAAAGATCATCATTATTTCATTTCATGAATCCACACCGATAGAGGACTAATGTAAGAAGGTGATTAAAAATGAAAAAAACAAATATTGATTATTGTGATCATTGTGGGGATATGGTTTCCTACAAGGTTGAAAAAAGGGAAAAAATCGAACGCAAGATAAAAGGTGAACGCTTTTTTGTAGATGAAAACGTTGCCGTATGTATGAGCTGCGGCAATGATATTTTTAACAATAAACTGGAAAATGAAAATCTGAAAAGAGGCTTTAATCTTTATGCACAGGCACATCATTTATTGACAGCTGAAGAAATCATAGCGATTAGAAAGCAATATGGCATTAATCAGAAGTTATTTTCAAAATCACTTGGTTTTGGCGAAGTAACCGTTCAACGATACGAAAGCGGTGCATTACCCTCCAAATCATTCAGCGATATTCTTAAGAGGGTAAAATCACCCAGCGAATATTTAAAAATTCTTGAAGAAAATAAATCTGCATTAAGCGAAGATTTGTACACTAAGCTCAAAGAAAAAATCACTGATATGATTGAACCCGAGAAAATTGATAACTCAAATCTTTATCACTATGAGCAAATAATCAAACATAATTTTGGGAATCCTTCTGTTTATAATGGATTTAAGGAATTTGACGCGGAGAAGCTTTTTGCCGTAACAAGTTATTTATTGTTGCAATGCAAAAAGAACTATGGGTTTCATTATCTTGTTAAAGGTATCTATATAAAATTGCTATGGTTCATTGAAACAGCTTTTTTTCAAAGGTATGAGCACGCGCTGATCGGTATACAATTTGTAAAATTCGATATGGGTCCTGTACCCTTAAATTACTCTATTCTCATTGATTTTTTAAAAGATGCAAACATTATTTCATATAAAGAAATTGATTATGGAAATACAAGTCATCACAAACTTTTTCTAAATAAAAATAATGATTTCACTACACTAACACTTGAAGAAAAGAAAATAATTGATGATGTTTTGGATCAGAAAATGCCTTCTGATTTTGATTCGCTATCTTCACAAACTCACGAAGACTTGCGTTATAAGAATACAAATAACAATCAGCCAATAGCTTATACACTTTAGGTTAAATAAGATAAGCCGCGGGCGTAAGCCGTGGGGACGGAGGTATTGGCAACTTTTAATTAGTGTTCTTTCTTTATAATAAGTGTAATTTAACTTCAAGAATTAACTGAGGAGCTGATTTGAATCCTATATCATCTATCCTCTTTTTCAGTAGTTCTCCCCTGTCTTTAAGCTTGTTAAAATCCGCTGCTCCTTCTATTCTTTTTAGACTCATATCAATAGTGCCTTTTAATTGATTTTTTATTTCTTCATTCATACTTAAATCTTCACCATCAAGTGTTTCCTGCTCTAAATCCCAATAGTCGACGCTATCGGATTTATACGCTTCTTTGAGTATATCTACGATTTCCTGACGTTTATAGGTTTCATTATGACAAACACCATTCATTCTATCTATTTCAGCCCAAAAATGATGAAGTAACACATGAGTATTCTGTTGTTCATCTTCCACATCCGAGTACATCTCATTGATTATAATGGTCCCGTCTTTTTTCAATAAACCTTTCATTTCCGCTAATATTTCCGGAAGATCATTCAGATGATGCAATGAATTTGACAGGCAGACAATATCAAAACTGTTATCATATAAACCAGGTTCAGTTATATCCATCACTTGAAAAGTTATTCGGCTGTCCTGGAAATTGCCTGTTGCTCTTTCAATCGCTGTCACACTTGTGTCAATTCCAAGGATTGAACTATAATCATCCGTGAGTTCCTGAATAAGACTTATAAAGTTACCCACTCCTGTTGCAATATCAAGTATCTTTGCATTTCTTTTATTTTTTAGAGCTATACTTAATCTTTTCATCCTGATCTTCTCCCAATTTAATTGTTTTATATCCTATCTATCTTTAAATCTGGTATTATGATAATAAGCTTCCTGAATGACAGGCAATAAACTTTCATCCAGCCTGTTAAAGATAATTCTGAAGTATAATCCTTTTAATAAGCCACAAACATTGTGAGATATTCTCAAAACAGTGGGAAATTCATTGTCATACTCCACATTTTCAAATCCCTTTATCCAATTGATCAACAGCGAGTTATCAACGTCTTCTCTCTTTAAGAGGTTAATGATGGGTGTCACCATTCTTTCATCTTCGAGATCTATGAAAGCATATTCGCCTTCAACGATTTTATTTTTTATACAGTTTAAAATATCTTTTATATCTTCAGCATCCAGTTCACCGCAATTGGCTAATTCTTCAAACATATCCGCGCCATGAGCCGCAGAATGAGCCCAGCCTTTTTCCGGCACAAAGCCTCTGTGATCTCTTTCCTTTGAGTAGTAATCAACACATTTATTTTTTACATTTATCACTTCTTCTTTGGATAAATAATGATCTTCATTATGAGCCCATACCAGCAAAGCCACCACTAACGCAGAAAATGTTCTGATGAATACTGTGTCAGTACCTTTTTCACCTAAACCACAGAATAGGTGATCATTGTCCAATGCAGTTTTCAAATGGCTTTTCATTGTTTCCTTTGAAAAATATCTATACTTTGCAATAAATGAATAAAAAGCAACATATATCAGATGATCTCTCAACTCTGGATCTGTGCTCCCTATAAACTCAAACATCGGTCGTATTAACTCATTCGCTTCATCTTTCGTTTCCAGTTTAAATTTCTTTTCTTTTAATTCTGACAAACGCTTTTTTAATTTCTGTTCGGTCATATTTCCCCCTATTGAATGATTTATCCTCTAAAAAAGATATTTATCTGATCACCTTCATCTGATAGGATTCAAAACAATTTCAACTGCTCTTCTTTTTCTTCTTCTTTCAGGGTGCTCATATACTCAAAGAGGGCCTTTGTGTTGTATAGTATTCCATTTTTTTCACAGGTGTTCTTGAAGATCCGATACAGTTTCTCGCTGTTTGGAGAGGAAATTTCGTAGGCGTAGCCGTATCGTTTCATGTATTGCCTCTTGAGTCCCGGAAAATGTTTATCGAGCTGTCTGTAATAATACTGTCGGTCTCCATCCCGCAACGTCAGACCCATGCCAAAATTGATAATTCCATAGACACCTGAATGTATGCAGTCATTCAGCAGACCGTTTATATTCTCTTCGGTATCGTTGATAAAAGGCAGGATGGGAGTCAGCCAGACGATGGTTGGAATCCCTTCTTCTTTCATGATATTCAGGACTTCTACGCGCCTTTTCGTCGTACAGACATTGGGTTCTAGTATTTTACAAAGGTCTTCATCATAAGTGGTCAACGTCATCTGAACCACACATTTGGTATTTCTGTTGATTTTTTTAAGGAGATCGAGATCCCGCAGGATCATATCGGATTTGGTCTGTATTGAGAGCCCAAAGCCGTAATGCTCAATGAGTTTTAGACACCTTCTGGTCAATCCCCGTCTTCCTTCTTCATGGGTATACGGATCACTCATGGCACCCGTTCCAATCATACATTTTTTTCTTTTTCCCCTGAGTGCCTTCTCAAGAAGCTGAGCCGCATTTATTTTAACTTCCACATCTTCAAAATCGTGCTGCATCTGATAGCAGGTACTTCTTGAATCACAATAGATACAGCCGTGCGTACATCCCCTGTAGATGTTCATTCCGTTTTTGGGAGACAGGATACCTTTCGCCTCTCTTTCGTGCATATCTACACCTCCTGTTCTCATACGATAACAGTCCAATCTGTCAGGTTCTGTCAGGTTTTACACACCCGTTTGATTCAGCAGGACCAGGAGGGGATCAGCTCATTGAGACTGCTTGGCCTTACACTTATGCTTCCGAGACCCTCTTTCACAGCCTCGCAAAAAGCCTCCGGCTTATCCATAAACGGAACGTGGCCGGCATTTTTTATCAGGTACATCTTTTTCCATGGGGCGTTTAAATTCTCAAAGTAGTCTTCTACCATAACTGCCGGTGTAATCCAGTCACAATCTCCGGAGATAAATAAGACCGGTACCTTAAACTGTCCGACATCCTCCTTGATGTTAAAATCGAAGAACATATACTGAATGAGCGTCTTTTCATAGGGTATGATTTTTTTAAAGTCGGAGGCTATCAGATACCATCTGATGTCGTTGAAGGACATATCCGGTGATGTCAGACCCGTCCAGATGTTTTTCATGCCGCTCATCTCTTCACCACTCCGGAGGTATTTCAAACTTGTCGTGATCATGCTCAGGGTGTTGTCAAAATCATGAGTTTCGATATCCTTAGAACCCGAATAGATCTTAACCGCCTCTTTCAGCAGCTCAACATCCTTTGTTTCTCCTTTGGCTTCAGCGATCTTTTCCGCTTCTTCAGCTGCCCTGATCTTCCCTTCATCAAAATCCGTGACCTGCCCGACGCCGATATATGCCCTGACTTTTTCAGGGTGCCGATTAGAATACAGACTGCCGAGAACCGTTCCCCATGAATGACCCATGATGATGATCTTATCCTGGTCAAACCGTTCGCTGAGATAATCCACAAGCTGATCGATGTCGTTCAGTAATGTCTCTTTTGTGAGGTCTTTTTCGATATCCATATCCGGATTTTCGTAGTATGTTCTGCCGGAACCTCTCTGATCCCAGCTCACCATCGTGTATTCGTCGATGATTCCCTCATCGAAATAATAGTTCACAAAGGTTGTCGGACAACCGGGTCCGCCATGCAGCATGAGGATGACAGGATTGTCCTTATCTTCTCCTCTTATCTGAATAAACTGTTTGATACCGCCAATCGTTACAAATGTATCTTCCTGTATGCCGTTTTCCGTCGTTATGGCCGACTGGTTGGCATTATAAAACCTCGTAAAAAGGATAAGACAGATGATGACGATCAGGAATAACAGGATTGTGATAAAGACCCATTTTAGTATAGATAATGCAAGATGCGATTTTGCCATTTTTCTCCCCTTATGTGTTAATAAAGGGAATTCTCTTTCAACTGATGCATGAAAATTCCCCAAAATTATTTTATCGGTTATATTCTACTATTTTTTCGTTAAATTTTATTCAGTCGGGGAACAATTCCTGTTTTGTATTTCAAGACAGACCAGGCCTTCCTTTTCCCTGAACCCTTCCGTTTCGTAAATCTGTTTTGCATATTGATTCTGGGCATCCACGCATAATTCCACTTTTGAATAACCAGTTTCTTTTGCAAATTGCAGACCGGCACGGATGAGATTCTTGCCGAGCCCCCTGTTCCTGTATTTTTCAAGGACGGCCACCGGACCGAGTTCGGCAAAACTTTCCCCGTTCTCCGTTATTTCGGCTATCCTGATGATCCCCACCGGTTTATCTCCCTCATAAAGCATCTTCATCCCACCCTCTACATACTCCGGGCTTTCATTGTACTCTTTCAGCTCTTCCAGGGTCATCGGTGTGGCGTTGCCCGTCAGGGTAGAAAAGGCCTCATTTCGTATCTCTATCCAGACTTCTTCGTCCCGTCCCTTTCCGAAATTCCTCAGTTCCATCTTATTCGGGAATGTACATGGCGCAATACGCTCCAGTGTATTGACCATGGAGAAGACGTATCTTTCCACCTGCATATCCATTGCCTTGAACAATTGGATAGTCTGCTCTTCGACAAGAGGGACGAACAGGAACGCATGATTCAGTTCTTTCTGCTCGAGCTGTTCTATGACAAAATCATTGAGCACTCCGTAGGCGGCGGCCTTATCCTGAAGCTCGTTCAGGACATGAAAAATCCGCAGTCTTGCCCGGCTCCCCCTGAGATAGTATTCCAGATAAAGCAGGGAAGCCGTCCCGAGGATTCTTTTCCCCTCATCATCCGTGAGCAGTATCGTCGGATTGTTCTCGTTAACGCTGAACTGTTTCATCTCCTCTTCCGATGAAAATGATTCATCGTGCTCTTTTCCGTGAACTATCGTATAATCGATGAAACGATCCAACCATTCATCGTTTAAAATTATCTTCTTCATCTTCTCCCTCACTTGATCCAACCGATCCATAAAATTTATGATACCTTCCCTTGTGTGGCCTTCCGTCAGTTCAATGTAGTCCCTGATGGGGTTTAAATGGAAGTGTGCATATTTTTCGTTCCTCTGACTCGTAAGAAAACTGGGAAGGTCCCAGTTCACTAATTATTTTTATTTTCTCCCCGTAAATCTGTATGATGATTCCGAAAAAGACCTGGTTAGATATTATAACAGAGGGTAGCCTTTTCTTCTCCTCTGTAGATTGAGTCGTCTTTCCGGTAGATTCAGTTTTCTCTATCAATTCTATATATTTCTGTTTGGCAAGTCTTATTTTTGCCTGTAAAACGGATAGCCGTTCCCTTTTCTGCTGTGTTTCAGCCATTTTAATCTGTCTGGTAATCTTTAAGTCTGCCGTTTTCAATTCATTTATCTTCTCCATAAGAGAGATGACCTTAGAATTTCTCTTGTATTCCTCTATCATCTTCATATACCTGATACCGGCAGAGATGGTGGTTTTGACACCGGCTTGGCTGCCGGCCACTTTCATGGAAATATTATTCCTTGCGAAGAGAGCTCCCCCTGAAAAAAGGCCTCTCCCATGTATAACGATGTTATCTCCGGAATACACCACAGAATTCAGGATATAATCTTCACTGATGCAGTTGCCGTCAACAATGACCGTGACATTGTTCAGATGACTCGTAGTAAGACTTCCCCTGCATTCGATCTTTGCCTTTCCAACACCGGAAACCCCGCCTTTTATAAAAATATTCCCCTCGCTCGTTACAACCGTATTCCTCACCATACCATCGATAAGAATATCTCCCTTTGCATGGACTTCAAAAGGAATCTCCACATCACCATGAATGATCACGCTGCCATCGAATTCGATGTCCCCTACGGAATAATCTATACTTTTGTTCACCACAAAGACCTTTCTTACCTCAACCTTGCCGTATTTGGTCATATAAGGCTGTCCGTCACATTTGGCAATAAGAAGGTTATTATCTTCTGAAATCTGTACCGTTTCAGAATTTTCTATGAACTGGCATAAGTTGATATCCTTGAACTTCCCGACTGGAATCTTTTTCCCAAAAACCGTGATCCCATCGACACCCTGTATACCCGGTTTCTTCTCTATCAGGATATCAAATTCTCTGCACTGAAAGATCTTTTTTCGTCTGGCATAATTGATCTTTGATCCCTCTATTTCCTCTTCCAGCTTGATAAAACCATCTTTTGGGAATAAATAGTCCACTCTTGAATCAACAGAAGCAACGGGATATTTTCCCTGTGCTATCAGGATGGATTCAATAGATCTGTCTATACAGCCCAAGCAGATTCTATCCAGGACCTTCTCTTTAATTCCAAACACAATATTTTCTCCCGAGAGAAATTCTAGTAATTCCTCTCTTTTTATCTTTGTTTTTTCAGAATTGGGCTTTATCGTCAGAAATGCCTTCATTTCATCTTCTGAAACTTCCACTGAGATATCATAATCCTTATATTCTTCGATAATTTTCTCTACAACGGAATTGACTTCATTATCATCGATCATAAGATCTTCATCAAGGCTCTTTATGATATCTTCTATATCCACTTTCAGCTGCTCATCATCAACTTCTCTGATAATAACCCTCATCGATCCATCGGGTACCAGCTGAGATTCCAGGATATAATGATCCTGCCAGAGCAGGCCATATTTAGATTCCACCTGCATTACTGCCTCTTTGAGATTATGCACAATGAATTCATCCATAAAAAGTCCCCTTTTTGGAAATTAAGTTTCTAAAATTCAAAAAAGTCTATAAATCAGACGAAAAATACACCCCTATTGTATATATTCTTAACTCTGTTTTACAACGACAGACTATTTATTTTTTTCATCAACTCTCTTCGTGGTATTATAGCATGGGCATCAACCTAACGGAGGAAAAAATTATGGAAAAGGAAATTCACTATAAAAACATTTCGAACATTGAAGCCACACACAAAGCGACACATGAGCCCTATGAATACACAAAGTATGAAATTACACCAAGAGAGGACTTCAGTCAATGTTATGTAGCGGTTTATCATATCCCGCCTCTTAAGTCCAATTATCCCATGCACTCACATGAAAACAATACGGAAGTCTTCTACATACAAA
>DAINPP010000074.1:9520-10714 GCA_036743375.1 Thermotogae bacterium
AACGGATTGGTCGAAACACCTACCGGCTGTCGGAGAGTAGAAACAGGGGATTTTATCATCTGTCCCCCGGGAAAAGGGAGCGCGCATAAGATAAAAAACATCTCGGAAACAGAGGATCTGGTGTATATAGATTTCGATACGACAAATTCACCGGACATCGTACATTATCCGGATTCTGGAAAGACGGGGATCATCCTGCACAACCAGTCCAGCACCTTTTTCAGGGATAGTACAACTGTCGATTATTACGAGGATGAGTGAGCCGGTTTCATAAAAATAACTCCGAATAGAGATACTTCATAATCGTGCATCTGATCTTTTCGACTTCGATGGGTTTGCAGAGAAAGGCGTTCATTCCCTTTTCCAAACAGCAGTCCACCACTTCCCTTCTGACATCGCCGGATAATGCCACAACGGTAACCGGCTTTTTGATCCCCTCCGACGCCTCAAACTCCCTGATCCTCCTCGTGACTTCACAACCGTCTATCTCGGGAATCTGAACATCCATGAAGATGATATCCGGTTTTCCAAGTTTATATTTATTTAAAGCCTCTTTTCCATCTTCGGAAAGGAGGATTTCCGCCTTTGGAAAGATGTTTTCTATCATCTTTTTTGTCAGTGTCAGACTGATAATATTATCCTCAACGATCAGTATTCGCGGTTCAAGCCGTTTTATTTCCTCTTCGGAAACGATCATTGTATCCATCATCGCTTGGTATTCCGCAACACAGTTCTCAAATTTTATCCGGTACGAGAAACAGCTCCCAAGGCCTGTAGTACTTTCTACCTGCAACTCGCTGCCCATCAGCTTAAGAAGGTTGTTGACAATCGTCAATCCCAGTCCGGTCCCGCCGTATTTTCGCGTAAAGGAAGAATCGACCTGTGTAAAGGCTTCCAGTATCTTTTTATGCTTATCTTCCGGAATACCTATCCCGGTGTCCCTTATACGGAACTCTACTTCCGTATACCGATCGCCCCCGGAAATATAATCTATAGAAATGTCTATCGAACCGCTTTCGGTAAATTTCACCGCGTTATTGAAGAGATTCATCAGGATCTGTGTGATCCTGAGATCATCGAGCATTAAATATCTCGGGATTCGATCGTCGATCTTTGCCCTCACCTTCAAATCCTTCTTTCGGGCTTCCGGGACGATTAATCGGACCGCTTTCCGGTAAAGCTCCCGAATATCCG
>DAINPP010000075.1:0-10492 GCA_036743375.1 Thermotogae bacterium
ATTCTTGCAAAGGGAAAGCAGAAGGGGATCAACTCCAATTACTGACGAATAGAATAGTATAAAAATTAAATTACTTCTATGTGCTCGCAAGGATAGAATTCCTGTCTCTCTTCTTACAGGAATTCTATCGTCAGGGGAAAAGGATCACTTTCAGGATGATTACAGTTTTACCCGTTCAATTTCCCATACGCCATCTATATTAAGATAAAGCCTTGCCAATTTCTTGGAAAACTCATATCCGTTGTCACTGTTTGTCAGTACAATAACATAGCTGTTATTAGTTGGGTTTATAATCACGATGCTTTGCTGCCCCGGGTTTATGCCGGAATGCCAATAGGTAATAGTTTCACCCGTTTTTTCTGAAGCAATTCCGAGACACCAGCTATTATTATCATCAATTGTGATTGTAGAGTCGAACATTTCTCCGTTCTTGTTATATTGTTCTAACAGTTCATCACAGAATTTTGACATATCTTTTGAAGTAGATCGCATGGAGTAGGCACAATTGACATTTTCATTAAAAATGATACTTGGTACGGGAATAGAAAATGGGATAATTAGACCGATTGCTATTATTATCGCGGTATACAGAATAAAAGCAGCATAATAGAGTCTTTTTGTTTTCCGCGTAACAAAGAGAATAATTATTCCAAGGATGGCAAATACTGCAAAGATTATCATTATTTTTGGAAATAAGGAGAGTAACGCTCCCGAATTTATTAAACCAGCGACAAGAATGCTTATTGTGAAAAGCCGCTTTTTATTAAATTTCTTGAATTTTGAGATTATGCATACGAGAAGGCCGATTATGAAGATAACCGAAAAGGATAGTATAAAAATGGTAAAACAGTATACTGTTAACGATTTTGAATGAATGTATGGAGTTACAACTTTACCGGGTAAAAATGTGCTGTCATTCATCTTAAGTGGAACAAACACGTATTTTTGTGCGGCTGATTCAAAATCAAGACCGGAGACCTTTTCGATTATTTCTTGCAGATACATGTAGCCTACACCCGAATAACTGAATTTTGTGCCGGGTTCAAAATAGATGTGCTTATCTATACCGAATTCAAAGGAGGGTGAAAATCCGGCAGAGTGAGACAGCAGTTGTCTTATGGTTATCTTTGAAAAGCGGGTGTCAGCAATTACCCACTCTTTATCAAGATATTTTTCTGCTTTATCATCTAAGTTAATCTTATTTTCCTCTACGAGCTTATGGACTATATAGGCAGCCACCATTTTACCGTTTGAACCAATTTCAAATATAGAATTTTCGGTTACCTCATTTGAAGACAGAAAATCTTGCCTACCAAAATTCTCTGTAATTTTATTTTCTTCATTACGATAAACGATCGAACAGGTGTGTATATTGTATTCATTCATAAGATCGGCAATATCAGGGGGACTCACCATATTCTCAGCAAGGGTGGTTATTCCGGAAATTACTAAAAAGACTACAAGCATCATAATACATTTTTTTGGCATAGTTCATTATCTCCTCATATAAAATTCGTGAAATGTCCTAATCGCACTATTAATCCTTTTTAAATTAACATAAGGTGGAAATACGATTAAGATAGAAAAATATGTTACCGTTTATTCCTCTGCGTTTTAGTCGACTTCAACCGTGAATAAACTGAACATACTTTTCGCAAAGTTGTTTTTTTAATGTAGCCATTACTATCAACAATATCGTGTATTCATTGTGTTTTTATTGATACGCAAAGCAGCCATATATCTTGGTTAATTTCTTTGAAGTGTTGCGATGTGATAGAATTCTTCATTAAGCGACAGGGTATATATCTGATGATTCTAAACGAAAAAGAATAGTATCGAATCTTCTATTCCTGATCAACGAGCTCGTAGTGATTAGCTTTTTCTGTTTCTTTTCCCATAGAGAATACAAACGCAAAGACAAAGAGTGTGATTCCTGCGAGAATCAGCATGAGTCCGATGCCTCTTCCCTCACCGGTTCCGATGATTTTTCCCAGACTACCGGAAAGAAAGCCGTTTTCTTCAAGCATGGGGTTAAAGATGAAATCTGCCAGAACACCGCTGATGGCATAGGCGATCAGAAAGCCAGTCTGCGTCAGAACGCTTATGATTCCCCACGCTCTTCCCTGCAAGTCATTTGGAATGTTTTTACGCACGAGGACATCGGCACAGGTGTTGACGAACGGCAATGCAACGAAGAACAGCATACAGTAAACGATAATCAGCGGTATATTAACGGTAGTGCCGACAAGCGCCATGAAAATACCCGTGAACATAAGCGAAACCTTTAGGATTCCAGAGTGGTTCTTTTTGATGTTCAACGCACTGATGACAACACTGCCGATCAGCATTCCGATGGCGCTGATGGATTCCATAAAGCCGAGTGTCTTTTCATCTGCAAAGGAAAGAATCATAGGTGTCATCAACATCTGAAGGAAGGCGATGAAAAAACAGACAAATGCCATCAGTATGACCAGTTTCTTCACCACTTTGTTTCCGGTGATGCTCTTCATTCCCTCTTTCATCTCTTTTCTGAATGAGGTCTCTTTTCTCACCTTTTTTTCGGATTTGATATGTTTTTTTACGGTGAACACCGTGAAAACGGTTACAAAAAAAGTTGCGATGTCGATAATGAGAATCGTCTGAATGTTGCTGAACGCAAGGATGAGTCCCGCCAGAACCGGTGAGATTAAAAACTTGGATGAATTGGCCATCTGAACCAAACCGCTTGCTTTTGCGTATTCCTGATCGGTCAACAGATCGGTTATGGTTGCCCGATAAGCCGGTTCAAGCAGGGAAACAAAAATTGCACTGATGGTGATCCCGATACAGATCGGCAAAACGCCAGTGTGCCCGGTCTGCATGGCGATCAGGATAAAGAGCAATCCGATAGCCGAAAAGGCATCTCCAATAATCATCATCAGTCTGCGGTCATACCGGTCTGCGAGAATACCGCCAACCGGATTCAACAGGATCGTCGGTAGATAGGCAAGAAGCGTGGTGATGGAAACCCACACGGCACTTCCGGTGAGCTGATAGACATAAACGGAAACGGCAAAAGCCGTCATGCCACTGCCGATACAGGAGATTAATTCACCAAACCAAATTAACATAAAGTGTTTCATAGTATCCTCCGGGATTGTTCAGTTTATTTTGACTGTTCAAAACAAAGTTTTAAAAAGCTGTTTTCAGGCACGCATAGCATCTTTTCGAGTAAGGTGATCAGTGCTGTTAAAATCCTTTGCCGGGTGGTTTCATCAAAATTGAACGATTCTTCATCAATTAATGTCAACGACGCCGCAAGGAAAATCTGCATGTATTCCAACGGGAATTTACACTCCCACTGCCTCTTTTCGATACCTTCTTCTATGATTTTCTGCAAAAGAGGTCCCACCTTAAGGATAATCTGGGTTAAAATGTTCTGATGCAGAAGAACGTTTTCTGATCTGTGTATCTCATCCATTATTACCTCTCCCACCTTTTGCTGCACGTTCATCGCCATAAAGGCCTCCAGAAACTTTGTTTCCGGTGAAAGGGGGCTATCGATGATCTCGTTGATTCGCTCGATGATGATGTCGTTGTATCTTGAAACGATGGCATCCAGCACTTCCCTTTTTGATTTGAAGTAATAGTAAAAGGTTCCCTTGGCGATGTCTACCGCTTTTAAAATGTCGTTGATGGTACATTTTTCATAGCCTTTCGTCGCAAATAATTTTTCCGCGGTATCAAGGATTTCCGTTCTTCTCTCATCGTGTTTTTTTATCGTGCGCATCTACTCACCTCTTTAAATGTAAACCGACCGTCGGTCTATAAATACTATAACATTTCTTTTTCTAAAAGTCAACCGCTGAAAAATTAAAATGATTGAAGGGAAAAGACATCAGATACTGATGTCTTTTTAAGGGAGAATAGCAAAAGAGAATTATTCAATCAGAATCTTCTGATTCTGCGAAGTGTCGGAGGCATAATCAAACAGGGGATCGCTCAATCTGAAAGCAAAAGTCCCTCTGTCGATGAGACCGACCGTTTTTTCACTGTCATAGAGCTTTAAAAGAAATTCTGCCATCTCTTCACTTGTATGATATTTTCCAAATTGTTTGTCATAGTCGTAATGAGCCACGTCATTTGCCGTTTTACCGAATTCTGTCTTTGTAGCAGCTGGGGCAAGCAGTTTGACCTTCATCTTTGCCTGAGTCTGTTCCATTTCCCTTGCAAGCCCTTCTGTGAAACTACTGACGTAGAATTTTGTGGCGCAGTAAGTGACGGCATTCGGTACAATGGTATATCCACCGGCTGAAGAAACGTTGATCAGCTGCGTTCCTTCACTGTCTTTATAATCGCTGATAAAGAGGGATGAGAGAATGGTCAGCGTTTCAACGTTCAGATGCAGCATTTTTTCAACCTTTTGTAAATCCTGATCGGCCACTTTCGCGTAATTTCCAAATCCGGCATTGTTAATCCATGTTTCAATGGGGTAAATCCTTAAGTCTTCATAAAGCTGATAGACATTTTCGCTGATGGACAGATCACAGCCTTTGATGATGACATCGACTTCCGGATACTTTTCTGAAATTTCATTCTTTAACGATTCGAGCTGATTCAACCTGCGTGCCACGACGATGATGTTTTTACCCCTACTGGTAAAGGCCTTTGCCGTTTCATATCCGATTCCCGAACTTGCCCCGGTTATGACCGTATATTTTTCGCTTTCTTTCATTGTTCTTTACCTCCTCAGATGATATAATTCGACTATACAATGTAGAGTCGACTCTATGTCAATGGTTTGGGAGTGATTTTTATATATTATTCGATAGGAGAATTTTCAAAGCTGACGGATCTTGGAATACATACCCTGCGTTATTATGAGCAGGAAAAACTCATCATCCCAGAACGAAACAGCAGTAACCGTCGTCGATATTCGGATAAGGATATCGTCTGGATCGATTTTATCAAGAGACTGAAGGATACCGGCATGCCCATCAAACAGATCAGATTGTATGCGGAGCTCAGGGCGACAGGTGATTCAACGCTTGAAGAAAGAATGGAATTGTTGATACGGCATCGTGAGGTGTTGAATGAGGAAATCGGCAAGTTACAGGCGCATATGGACAAATTGGATGAAAAGATCGCGTTTTATCGTGAGACCATCTCAGAAAGGGGGGGATAAATTCCCCATTCCCTATTTCGTTCAAAAATATGATAAAATGGTTATCGGGGAGTTTTAATTCCACGATTCCAATAGAAACAGAGGTGTATGATTGTTATTGAAACTATCAAAAGTTAAGGTCCCCCATGATGTGGAGATGATTTATCTTCTCGGTCAGCATGACTCACTACTCAGAAAGGTGCAGGAATATTTTGCTGTCGAGATCAGTATTGTAGACGATGAGTTATGGATTCGGGGGACGAATGAAAATAACGTGTCTAATGCGGAGAAATTTTTTCTGGAGATGATCGCAGCGGTACAGAAAGATCATTTTCCCGATCAAATGGAGATAGAATACCTGTTGACGAGGAGTAAAGTGAGCGAAAATAAAGAAGAGAATTATAAGACTTTTTCGGCAGTTGTTGAAGAGAGAAAGACTTTCTTAAAGAAGGCAAAAGTCAGGGCCAAGACTTCAGGACAGGCAAAGTATATGGAGGCCATGAGAGACAACGATATCGTATTTGCTATAGGACCTGCGGGTACCGGGAAGACTTATCTTGCCGTTGCCATGGCGGTAGAAGCCTTGAGAAACAACGAGGTGAAGCGTATCATCCTAACGAGACCTGCGGTAGAGGCCGGGGAGAGCCTTGGTTTTCTTCCAGGCAGTCTTGTGGATAAGGTGGATCCTTATCTCAGACCGCTCTTTGATGCCATGTACGATATGATCACACCTGAAAAATTTCAATATATGAGAGAACAGAATATCATAGAGATCGCCCCGCTCGCCTATATGAGGGGGAGAACGCTGAACAATGCCTTTATCATCCTCGATGAGGCACAGAATACCACCGTTCAGCAGATGAAGATGTTCCTGACCCGAACGGGATTCTATTCCAAAGTGGTTATCACCGGGGATATCACGCAGATCGATTTGAAACCCGGACTGAAGTCCGGATTGCTGCAGAGCGAGAAAATATTAAAGAATATAGATGGCATAGCCTTTACGTATCTTGGGAAGAACGATGTGGTAAGGCATCCACTTGTTAAGGAGATTATTCATGCCTATGAACAGGCAGAAAAGTCGGACAGTTAATCAGAACGATAAAGACAAAGACAGGGAAAGAAATTCATTAACCTTTTATAAGGGATTTGAGAAGCTGGAAAATGCCTTCCAGTTTATCGTCAATGCAAAAACGGATCCCTTCCTGGTCTCTTTACTCCTGTCACTATTATCGACCATCTTTTTCTGGGAGTGGGATTTTAAAAGATTCTTCTTTATCTTCACCCTTCTGCTGCTTCTTGAGCTGGTTGTCTGCGAGAGTGTCATAAAAAAAGTTCGTTTTTTTCAGATCCATAAACAATATGGTCGTACTTTTTATATGCTGCTGTTGATAGCCGGTTTTATCAACATCATTGCCGGTAGATATATTGGGTATCAGGCAATCACACCGTTCTTTGGTGTATCACTGATAACGATTCTTCTTGGGAAAAAGGCCGGACAGATTTCATCGATTTTCTTCGCGGCGTTACTGATCATCCTTTTTCCATCCCATGCGGCCTATGCAATTTTTATGATAATTGTTGGCTATTTGACGGCCAAT
The DNA here is from genome assembly GCA_036743375.1 of Thermotogae bacterium. GTDB lineage: Bacteria > Thermotogota > Thermotogae > MWEM01 > MWEM01 > DAINPP01. The sequence continues at coordinate 6,745 of DAINPP010000075.1, forward strand.
ATCACTTCGGATGTTGACAGGAGAATAGAACTGACTTTCTATGCCCTGATCATTTCTCTCGTGAAACTATGCGGGTATATGATACTGGTCTTGTCCGGTTTTGAAATGTTTTCCGTTCAGTCTCTGATGCTGGTCTCCATAACCCCGATTGTATCAACGATTCTCGTCATCGGTATCCTTCCTTATGTGGAATGGATCAGCAGAATTTATTCAAATATTGGAATGCTGGAACTTGGGAATCTGAATCACACCCTCCTGAAAGAGCTGATGCAAAAGGCACCCGGTACTTATTTTCACAGTTTCATGCTTTCAAATCTTTCCGAATCGGCTGCGGAAAAGATCGGCGTGAACCCGATACTTGCAAGAGTCGGTGCCTATTTTCATGACATAGGAAAGACAAAAAAGCCTGAATTCTTTACCGAAAATCAGACAGATGACAATCCGCATAATCGTCTGAAGCCGAGTATGAGTTATCTCGTTCTGATGGAACATGTTAAATTTGGTGTAGAGATAGCAAATAAATATCGCCTGCCAATCCTTTTCGAAGATCTTATCGTTCAGCATCACGGAACCAGAACCCAGAAATATTTTTATATGAAGGCAAAAAATGAAAATCCAGATACCACAGAAGACCAATACAGGTACGCCGGACCCAAACCCCAGTTTAAAGAAGCGGGAATACTCATGCTTGCGGATTCCTGTGAGGCGGCTGTGAAAAGTCTGGACAACCTGTCACCTCAGAAGGTTCAGGAACTGGTTGGTGATATCGTGAACGGTATCTACCTGGAAAGGGAACTCGATGAATCCGGTTTGACACTTAAAGATATAGAGGAAATCGTTCAAGAGTTCACCCGTGTTATCGTCAAGGCCTATCATAAACGTATTGCCTATCCGAAAAATCCTGATGAAATTAAGGAAGAAGGGCCTATTACGATAAAAAAATAAATCTACCAATATTTGTACTTCCCATTGCTTTATCATCTTCGGATATAAAACCAGGAATATATAGCAGCCAAAAACCACATTGTGGTATGATAAAATATAGGTCATCCTCAGGTAGTGTGTCCTTGCAGGAGCTAAGAATCTGTTTTCAATGTGCTTGTGGAATATAATATTTCAGAAAAAAAGAGGTTGTTTATATGAAAAAGGGGTACATTTTTACTATCTTGATAGTTATTTTCATGTGTTTTTTACTGATTTCGTGTGCAAGTAAACTGAAGGCTCCAGACCCTACACCCGCTCCGACGCCGACTGTCAATACACCTCCATCAACACCTACTTATGTCAGTCCCGGGAATGCAGCGATCGTTGACAACAGTTTGATTCTTTTTACCTGGAACAGGTCACAGGATGATGGAGCCTATATCGTCTATAATTTCTATCTTTCGGATGATCCCACACAGTTAGCTACTCCTCTTTACACGAGAATACAGGATACGGCTAAATATATCGGAGGACTTCAGGCGAGTACAACTTATTACTGGAAGGTAGAGGCCATGGATGATCTGGATTTAACAACATCCGGTGAAGTCTGGAGTGTTTTTATCGAACAGGATTATCAGAATGATCCGGCCGTTCCCGTTTTACCCGCAGATGACGCGCTGGATTGCTGGCTGAATCTTTATCTGGAATGGGAACCTGCAAGTTTCTTCCACGATGGACCTGTCGTTTATGATGTTTATTATGGGGAGCGCTATCAGTCCCCGGAACTGGTTGCCCATGATATCAGTGCCACCTCTCTTGAGGTGACCGGGTTGGCATACGCTACGGAATATTCCTGGAAGATCGTTGCGAAAAATACATCTGAAGATGAAAGCATCGAAAGTAACACGAGTCATTTCAGTACGGTTGACAGCAGACCGCCTTCAACTGTTGACATCACCTTTCCCTTTGATAATCAGGTGGATTTGAAGACAGATCTTGTCCTTGTCTGGGAAAATCCAGCACGGGCCATAGGGGATTATTATGTCTATGGAGCTGCCGAAGGGCAGACAGCAGAGTTCGTGTGTAATGTCGGTGAATCAACGGGTTGTACGCTGAGTAATCTCGATTATTCAACTGACTACTTCTTTTATATAGAACAGAGACAACCTGGAGGGATTGTGAATCTCAGTGACGATATCCATTTTACTACAAAAGAGGCACGTTCCCCGTACGCACCTGAGATTGTATCCCCAGCGAACAGGGTGACAGATCAGGCAACTACACTTACATTTTCCTGGATCGGGAACGGAGATCCGAATGATATGAAGATCTATTTTGATATCTATACCGGAGAGGATGAATCGAATCTTCATCTGAACAAGATGGGAATTAATGCCACAAGTACGACCCTGACGGGTTTTGATACAGAAAAGCAGTATTACTGGCGGGTTAATGCCAGGAACGTTGATGGATATGAATCAAGAAGCCGGATCTTCAGTTTTTCGACAGCGGGATATGTTGCGCCGGAAGAACCGACTCCAACGAACAACCTTCCGACGAAACCGGTAAATGAATTTCCCGCAAACGGGGATAACATCAGAGAGGATTCGCTGTTCTTTGACTGGTCGGAATCAACCGATGTGGAAGGAATTGTGAAGTATAATCTATACCTTTCAGAAAATGCAACTTTTACGACGCCATTTGCGACTGAGCTTACGGAAAATCATCTAATCGTGACAACACTGAAAGGAACAAAGTCTTATTTCTGGACGGTAGAAGCCTTCGATGAAGAGGGATCGTCTACTTACAGTGATCCAACATCATTTGTATTACTTGGAATGTAATTAATAAAAAACAGGATCAGATAGTTTGATCCTGTTTTTTTGTTTATTTAAAAAATCTTTGTGATATTCTTGAAGCCTTCGCCAATTACATGAGAGGCCTCCTGTGCAATGATAAAGGCCTTCTGGTCGATTGTCCTGATATGTCTGATGATCTCTCCCATCTCTTTTCTTTTTAAAGCAACATAAACCATGTTTTTTTCAGTGGCGGTATAGACCCCTTCACCTTTTATGAAAGAAGCACCACGTTTCAGTTTATTTGTGATATAGTCAACGATTTCATCTTCCTTGTTGGAAATAATCGTCAACGTGATGTGATTGTCGATCATCTTGATAATATAATCGATGGTTAATCCGTTCAGTATAACGCCGACGATAGAATACATACCGATAGTCGGATTGAAGGCAACACCGGCGGCAAGGCCGACAAACAGGTCAATCAAAAGCAGAGACGTCCCCATTGCCGTACCGAAATACTTGTTGAGAATCCTAGCGATGATATCCGTTCCGCCTGTTGAAGAATTCTGTGAAAAAGTGATTGCCATACCGACGGCAGAGATTACAACACCGAAGAATATGGTGAGAAACAGGTCATTTCCCGTATACGCAGGTATAGGTACTATTCTGTCAAAAAAGTCAATCAAAAAGTTCAACAAAAACGTACAGTATAGGCTTCTGATTCCAAATTCCTTTCCGATGACGAGAAAAGAAACGAGAAACAATATTCCGTTGATAAAGTAAAGGAGCACCCCAATCGGTATATCGACAAAATTACTCAGAACAATGGCAATCCCGCTGGCTCCACCGCAGGCAATATTATGCGGAATTAAAAAAGAAACCAGTCCTATTGCCGTCAGTGTTGCACCAATCGTTGATAAAATGTATTCCCTTAAAACCGTCTTTTTCATACAATCACCCCCTGAATGCGAGGCGATTATAGCACAACAAATTGAATTTGCAGCTGTTTAAGAATTCTTTCACAA
>DAINPP010000076.1:0-10007 GCA_036743375.1 Thermotogae bacterium
TACATCTTTATGCGAACCGGCCGGCCTTCAATATAACCCCTGTAGCCCTGAGGGGCCAGCTGAAACCGAGGGGCATCTTCAGGAGCCCATTTGAACCCGTAAAATTCGGGGTCGTACGAGTCAATTGCCTCCCAGACCTCCTGAATGGCCACTTCAAAATTTTCATCATCATAAGGCTGTCCCTGAAAAATCATCATCCTGCACTTCGGAAGTTCAATGATCTCACACCCTTCGGGAATCTCTCCCTCAAAATCCAGAGGGACTTCCACCCCCTGAGCATATCTCGATGTTCCCTGTTTGATCATATTATCCGGAAGCCATACACCCATCGGTTCATTCAAAGCACCTTTGACACTTGTCAGTATCCCCCAGATGTCGCAGGAAACCTCTTCGCAGTATTCAAAATAATGTGTTGCCTTGATCCCTCTTCGTATGATAAATTTTCTCGCTTCTCTATCCACAACCTGTACAAAAACGGTTCTGATTTCTTTCTTGTCTGACATCGAATCAACTCCTTTTGGATTTTTATCAGGATCATTCACACGATAGGGCATGAACAGTTTGATTGGAGGTGTTTGTCTGGCATAGTGCTTCGGTGTGATCCCGAATTGTTTTGAAAAAGCCTTTGTGAAACCTTCATGAGAATTAAAATGAAAATCAAAGGCTATGTCTATCACACGGTGTTCTTCATCCCGCAGTCTGAGAGCTGCACTCGTCAACCTCAAAGCTCTCAGATGTTCAAAAACAGCCTTACCGGTAAGCTGTTTGAACAACCTTGAGGCATAACAGGGCGAATAACCGCATGAATTGGCTATCCTTTTCAGTGATAGTTCTTCACGATAATGTTCTTCCATGAAGTCCATCATCGTATTGACCGCTTTGATTCTTTCCTCTCTGTTCATACCCGACCTCCGGATGGATGATACCATTTTCGAGGAGATGATTTCTTGAACCTGATTGTCAGTTTTTTATCGTTTAGAAGCAAGAGATATCTTGATTTCGTTTGTAAAAATCACGAAATGACAGATGTACAAACGCCTTTCTAATTCGTTAATACAAAGATTGCTGAAGCAATTCTTCCGTATAATAAGAAATGTTAGATATTTTCCGAAATACGACTTTTCATAGACGAGTGTGATTTCAGATTATTATAAAATTAGCTACTCCTTATAAGGGGCCGGCAAAATCATCTCTGTATGAGTTTTTTGGGTTATTACGATTTCATTTGCTCCAAGATATCGTATATAGGCCAATTTCCCCAGGACTCTACAATTTTACCCTCTGCGATTTTAAAGAATTCCATCGCCTCAAACACTATCTTTTTACCGGAAGCCGGAACACCAAAGAACTCCCCTTTATGGGTTGCTGAAAAGGTCAGCCGGACGGCAACTCTATCTGTTTCGGCAATGATGTTGTCGATCTGAACACTCAGATCCGGAAAGATTGTGGTGGCGTTTTTTATGATATCACAGGCATCCCTGTTACTACGTGCCCCATTTTCAGTGTGTTCATAATAATCGTCCGAAAATAGTGTCATCACGCAATCATAGTCTCTCTGATTATAAACTCTTTCAAAAAATTCTTTTACGATTGTTTTTGGATCCACAATTCTACGCCTTCTTTCATTAATACTCAAAGATAAGATCATCGTTCATTTTATCATAAAAACAGATAGAGTTAAAGATTATGAAAGACTAAGGCGTTGATCATATTTCGATATCAATGAGTTATAATGATCGTAGCAAGGGGATCTTTTTAAAGGGGCAACACTTTGAAAATCAACAGATTGTTCAGTATCGTACATCTCCTGCTCAACAAAGAGCGGATGACGGCAGCAGAACTGGCGAAGGAATTTGACTGTTCTACAAGAACCATATACAGGGATATCGAAACACTTTCAATGAGTGGTATTCCCATCTACACGGATAAAGGCAGCGGGGGCGGCATCAGTCTCCTGAAAGACTTTGTGCTGGACAAGGCCATCATTTCGGAAGAGGAGAAGAACGGCCTCCTCCTTGGGTTGGAAGTCCTACAGATAGCGGAGTACAATGACAACAACACGGCCATGACGCATCTTAAAAAATTATTCTCAAAAGATACGGAACATTTCCTTGAAGTCGATTTCACACCCTTTGACAACAATACTCAAAAAATGAAATTTGAACAGATCAAGGATGCCTTGAAAAAGAGTGTGAGTATAGAAATCCGATACCGGAATAAATCGAATGAAACGACTGAAAGAATCGTTGACCCTCTGAAACTGATCTTCAAGAAAAAGATGTGGTATCTGATCGCCTTCTGCCATTCGAGAAATGATTACAGAACGTTCAGGATCTCACGGGTTGAACAGATACAACTGACCGAAATCCATTTTGATCGCGAAGCATATGATACAGAAACCTATCGGTTGACTTCCTTTGACAGCAGTAAAAGCGAGTCTGTTGTTTTATGGCTGACGAAAAGTGCCCTGTTTCGTGTAAATGAAGAACTCTTTTCCAGTGAAATTAAGATTTTGAAGGATTGTATACGCGTTTCATTAGAAACTGAAATAGATGAATGGATGACGAATTACATCCTGTCTTTTGCCGACTATCTGCTTGATTGTTCTCCTGAGAAATTAAAAAACAGACTGAAGAAAAAGGCTGAAAAAATCATGAGACTATAGGGCTATATTGCGGGGATTCATGTTCTTTTATGGAAAAAGGTTTATCTTTCAGCAGGTCTTTTGCAGGCACCCTTTGAATATGACACACTGATGTCATATTTGGAGTTTTATAATCTTCCAGAACGAAAAAGGGAGATGAGAGAAATGAAATACGATATCGTAACACTTAACGAAATGAAGGTTGTGGGACAATCTACCGTAACGACAAATGAAAAGGGAAAGGCATTAACAGATATAGGCCAGATGTGGCAGCATTTTCTTGGAAAGGGTGTGCTTGAAAGTATCAAAAACAGAGAAGATATACAGACCATCGGACTGTATACGGACTATGAAGGGGATCACACAAAGCCTTATCGATTCATGTGTGCGGCACGGGTAAAAGAAAATGGGAATCCGGAACTTGAAGAAAGAGTGATCGAAGCTGGAAAATATGCCAGGTTTGTCGGAAAAGGTCAGATTCAGAAGATTGTGGGAGAAATATGGCAGGCGGTATACGCCTCTGATTTAAAGAGAAAATTTGACTGTGATTTTGAATTGTACACAAACGACAGTCAGGATAGGAATAACCAAACGATAGAAGTCTATATCTCTGTTGAATAAACAGTCTCAAAAGCAAAACAGGCGGGAAAAACCCCGCCTGTTTTTATTGACAAATAAGCCTTAATCTTCTGCAAAAGCGTGACGTGCTTCAAATTCTACCGTATTAAGCTTCTTGATTTCCTTGTTATAAACACGTCTCATGAAGATCATACAGAACACAAATGACGTAATCTCGGCAATCGGGAACGACCACCAGACGTTGCTGACATTTCCCGTCATCGACAGCAGCCAGGCACTTGGCAGCAAAACGAGCAGCTGTCGGATAACCGAGACTTCCAAGCTGAGAAGGCCATGTCCCAGAGCCTGAAAGACAGATAGGGAGATGATCGAGAAACCGGCAAGAAAATAACTGATGGCGATCGTTCGAAGCGCCGGAATACCGATAGAAAGCATCATCTCCGTTGCGTTGAACATCTTCAGCAATTGATCCGGAATCAGCATCATCACAAGCGCGCCAATAACCAGCATCCCAAAGGCATACATAACACTCAGCTTGACCGTTTTCGTGATTCGCTCCTTGTTCCCCGCCCCGAAGTTATAGGCCACAATCGGTACCATTCCGTTATTCAAACCGAAGACCGGCATAAAGACAAAGCTCTGAAGCTTGAAGTAAACGCCAAAGACAGCCGTCGCCGTTGTGGTAAAGGAGATAAGAATACGATTCATGAAATAGGTCATGACGGATCCGATAGACCCCATGATGATAGAGGGAACCCCTACCGAATAGATATTGCCGATTATTTTGAGGTCCGGTCTGAACCCCTTGAAGGAAATCTTTATCTCATGGTTCTTTTTCATGTTGAAATACAAAGCGATGGACATTCCAAACAACTGCCCACATATGGTAGCGATGGCAGCTCCCTTAACCCCCATTGCAGGGAATCCGAGATAACCGAAGATCAGAATCGGGTCAAGGATGATGTTGATAATGGCACCTGTTGCCTGCGAAAACAGGGTATATAATGTCTTTCCCGTAGATTGAAGCAATCGCTCAAACATGATCTGTAAAAACAGGAAGAATGAGAAGGTACAAACGACAAAGATATAGTCCGACCCCATCTTGATGATTTCCTGAATCTTCGTCTGCGATGTGAAGAAGACATCTGAGGCCGTCAGTCCGAAGATGGCAAATACCAGAAAACTTACAATAGCAAGAAAGATCCCATTATCGGCTGTCTTGTTGGCCATTTTAAATTTTTTAGCCCCAAGATTCCTCGACAAAAAGGCGTTGACACCGACACTGGTTCCGACTGCAACCGCGATCATGAGATTCTGTACCGGGAATGCGAGCGAAACGGCTGTCAGTGCATTTTCACCGAGTTGTGCGACAAAGATGCTGTCTACGACGTTGTATAACGCCTGTACCAGCATCGAAACGATCATTGGAATGGACATCGTCAGCAGCAGTTTGTTGACCGGCATCGTCCCCATCTTGTTTTCTTTTACTGAATTCATTGTTTTTTCCATTTTTTACTCCTTAATTTCACACTTCTTACTTAAATTAACCGGGACTTTTGCCCCCAACCCTTCTAAATTATCTATCATTCGACTATAATAATTTTTTAAAATTCCCAGTTCTTCCTCCGAAAAACCTCTGAAGAGCCCACGGTCTACCTCATCGGCTATCCGATGCAATTTGTCCGTATAACTGATACCCTTTTCCGTGAGTGTGATCAGATTTCTTCTCAAATCATCCTCGTCCTGTACCTTCTTCAGTAAACCGGCCTTTTCCATTCGCTTGATGGAAATCGCTACGGTCGATTGACTGATACCGATCTCATCCGCTATTTCTTTCTGTGAGGCTATCATATTCTTCATATCATTCCGAAGGACAAAAAGAATGATCGGATGAGAGGCGTCACTGAGATCATTTTCTATCTCCTTCTGGTTCAATATGTTCTGATGCATCCTGCCGAGAGTTCTGAACAGCCATTCCAGTTGGTTTAGCGCATCCATTTTCTATCACCTGTATCCTGTCAGTCATTTTCCATCTGACATTTTTCAAAGCCGGCAAATATTTTGTCGGCAAAGTATTATAACAGAAAAATAATTAATTTGATATCTTAATTGTTTCAGGTTGAAGTTTTTTAGATCTTCTTATGAAAACATGATAAAATGAGACTAATTTCCATAAAGGAGGCGCAAAATGAGAGAAGTAGAACGTTTTTACGATAAGGACCCTTCCATTGAATGGAAAAGACTGGAAAAAAACCGGATAGAGTTTGACATGACAAAAAAGTATCTGAATCATTTTCTCAAACCCGGATCAAAGATTCTTGACGTGGGTGGTGGCCCGGGAAGATATGCCATCTACCTCTCTGAGGGAGGTCATGAGGTCTCACTCGTAGATCTTTCATCAAAGAATCTTGAACTGGCGAGAGAAAAAGCGGAAGAAAATGGCATTACCTTAAGGAACTATATTCACGCCAATGCCCTGAACTTATCCGAAACGGTGGAAGGGATGTTTGATGCGGTTCTGTGTTTTGGTCCGCTGTATCATCTCGTGACAGAGGATGACAGGGAAAAGGCCATCGGTGAATGTCTTAAAAGGCTGAAACCGGGTGGATTACTCTTCACCGCTTTCATTTCCGCCTTTGCACCGATCAACGATTGCGTCACCTATTATCCCAAAGGAATTATCGGCTACAAGGATCAGTTGATCAACTACACAAAGGATGGAGTCAATATCGTCAGTAAAGATAATCCCGGATTCACAACGGCCTATTTTATAGATCCGATGGCCATAACACCGCTGATGGAAAAATTTGAAATAGAAACATTGGCCATTACAGGTCTTGAAGGATTATTGGCACAGACAAAGGATGCAATCATGAGCCTGCCTGATGAGGCCTACGATGAATGGCTCGATTTGAATTTTCAGCTTGCTACCAATCCCGTTACCTGGGCCGGTAGTGAGCATATGCTGCATATCGGCAGAAAAAAATAAGAGGATGGGGATTCCCCATCCCCTTTTAAAAAGCACTTAATTTCGATAAAATATATTTCCCCCTGTTTCCCGGATCAACCTTGAATTTCTCGCGTTCACGGTACATATCTACCGGTGCATCCTCATATCCGCCAAATTTCGATTCAAAAAAGCCCATACCGGATGTGTATTCGTGTACCTTTATCTCATAATGTTTCTGATTTTCATAGGGAACGCTCCCTTTGATAATGCACGTTTCCCCGTCGATAACGGGTTCGTTCATGACTGCCTTCATCTGCTGTAAATCCGAGATGGCCTTTCCCATCGCGGAAACAGGGATATTCAGGGTATAATTGCTGACCGGCCACAACAACTTTGTACCGACTTTTTTTAAGGCCTCAAAAAGGACGATGGGCGCAAGATCCCGGTATTCTTTCGGCGTTGAGGAAACACTGTCGAATTGAAAGTCCGTGAACGTAATCTTCATGTCCGTCATCTCCCAGCCTTTCAAGCCCTGGTCAAGATAGGCAGACACCCCCTCTTCTACCCCTTTCTGAAAGGTCGGTTTCAGATCACCCGTTCCAACTTCAGAACAATACTGAATTCCACTGCCTCTTTCAAGAGGCTCGATCACCAAGGCTATTCCGGCATAAAATCTCAGGTGATCCTCATGAATCATCTTTGAAGACGAAGCCCTTCCAAGAGGTGTTTCCATATAAATAGTCATCGGCTCCTCCATCTCCGCTTCAACACCATAATCGCGTCTGAGCATTTCCCTTACAATCTCCATCTGGACATAACCGAAGAGGTTGATGTGAATGTCGTCGTTAAAATCACTGAGTTCATACGAGAGATACGGATCCGATTCACGCATCAGAGAAAGCGCCTCCAGCAGTTCTTTCCTCCGTGCCTTGTTTTTGGGACTTATCTTCGCCCTCAGTGTCGGTTTTCCCAGCGAAATGTCTGCCTCACACTTCGCTTCTCCAAACGTGTCTCCAATGTTCATATGATGTAACCCCGTTACAAGTCCTATCTCCCCGGCACTGATCCGATCAACAGCTTTCAGCCTACCGTTTTCCCAAATGGAGAGATTTGTTATTCGGTCTCCGCCTACGGTGTCATACCTCTTCAAAGAGCCGGATGTCAGCTTTAGAACACTGAATCGTCCGGTATGCCTCTGAGTGTGTCCGATTCTGAAAACAATTCCACCCGGAATCTCCGTATCCGAATTCTGGAAATGGGGGAGGTATTCGTTCACGGCATTGAGTATTTGTTCTATCCCAATATTGTTTAAGGCACTCCCAAGGAAAACGGGAAACGCCAGGCATTCTCCTGTGGCAATTTTCAGGAGGGTAGTTAATCGTTGCGATTCCAGGGTAATCCCTTCAAGATAATCCATCATCAGTGTTTCATCCACTTCACTCAGGAGCTCTACAATGTCATCGGTCATCCTCATTCCCGTCGCATCGACAACGGCATCTCGACTCCCCTCATTTTTTACGGTCTGCATCACAATAATCTTTCCCGTGAGCAGTCTCCTGATATCGTTCAGGACCTTTTGAACATTGACTCCCATCCTGTCGATCTTGTTGATAAAGAGAAGGGTGGGAACCCCCTTGTTGATCAGGGTGTTGAACAACAGCTTCGTATGAGACTGTACCCCTTCCTTTGCCGAAATGACAAGGATTGCCCCATCGAGAACGAGCATGGAACGTTCAACCTCGGCGACAAAATCCGTATGGCCGGGCGTATCGATGATATTCACTTTCTGTTCCTTATAATAGTACGAGGTCGAGGCGGATAAGATGGTAATGCCCCGCTCTTTCTCAAGATCAAGTGAATCGGTAAGCGTATCGCCATGATCCACTCTTCCGGGACGTGAAATGGCTCCCGTGTGATAGAGCAGTTGTTCCGTAAGTGTGGTCTTTCCAGCATCTACATGTGCAAAGATTCCAATATTTTTAATTTTTTCGTTCAAAAAATTCATCCTTTCCAGTTGACAGGATGAATCCGGCTTCGTTGTTTCGTTTACCTTCTCAACGCTTCAGCAGCCTAATTCATCCCCTCCAAGACGATTGCAAAAACATCTCCTGCGCTTCTGAATTTTTTGTTTTTAAACATATTCTCATCTCCTTAATCAATTCAGACTGAAGACTTCCAGTCTGTTACATGGATTATAACATAAAGCCACTCTCAATACAGATCCATCAGATATTTAAGAAATATCCTTCGCAGAAGGGCTATGATCGTTATCGCAATGATCGCCTCCGCTGCCCTCGACAGATTAAATCCACTTATCAGTAAACCCAGTGCAAGTGCCGATGCCGGTGGATGTTCCGTTTCAGTCACAACCGTCAGAAAAACCGTTAGTCCCACGACCATTGCACCGAATACGGTTAAAGCGGTATTCATCTGAAAGGACGGAAACACACTCAGAAGAAAATTCATCAGAGTGGAACATACCCACGCTGAAAAGATGGCAAAAACATAACTTCCAATCAGATATCTTGACGAAGCGGTCATTGTATGTGGCCGGGCAAAAGCGATCGAAGCACTCGCACCAATAGAGGCAATGATAACGCCTTCCGATATAAAATCCATTACAATCATGACAACGGCTATAACGCCTGCAACCATCATGGACTGAATGATAAACTGCCTTTTATGATTCTTAAATTTCTCATCAATTTGAATAAGCATATTCACTTGACCTCTCGGTATCCCATTCTTGATAAATTTTATCATAGAACGTATTTTCCCCACCGTTCATGCCAATTTTTGTCTATTCGTTCGTTTTCTGCTACAATACGATAATAAATAAAAAAATTATAGAGATCAAAGGAGGATTTATGGTTCCAGCATTACACAGAACATTTATAGACAACACCCTTGATTATTTCAAAGAAGATCTGAGGATTGACGGGATTGCGGCGGGAGGCTCCTACATCACAAGAGAAATGGACGATTATTCGGATATCGATTTCGTCGTTGTGATCAAGCCCGAATACTATCTGGAAGTTCTGAATGAGCGAAAACAGATAGCAGAAGGTCTTGGTCACCTGTTGTCCGCCTTCACGGGAGAACATGTGGGAGAACCCCGCCTGCTCATCTGTCTTTACGGTCCGCCGCTTCTGCATGTCGATCTCAAATTCGTCTCCCTCGATGACCTTTCACATCGGGTAGAAGATCCCGTGATATTATGGGAAAGGGAAAACAAACTGAGCGAACGGATGAAAGAGGAAGCAGCCGCCTTCCCCTATCCGGACCTTCAATGGATAGAAGACAGATTCTGGGTCTGGATTCATTATGCCGGGACAAAACTCGGCAGGAATGAACTCTTTGAGACCATCGAATTCATCTCCTTTCTCAGACAATCCGTCATCGGCCCGCTTCTTCTGATGAAACATAATAAGCTGCCAAGAGGGGTCAGAAAGATAGAAACCGATGTGCCGGAAGAGCTTGAAAGACTTAAACTCACCGTGCCGCAATACGACAAAGGAAGCTGTATTCGTTCGATAGAAATGTTGATCGAATTGTATCTAAAATTGAGAGAAAACTTTTCAAACGATGAATTGATCAGACACCTTGAGGCTCAGAAATACACCGTTGACTATTTACTGAGCATGAAGGGATAACAATTTTCTACCTGTATAAAATTGAATAAACGGACAAAATAGTTTATACCGGTCTCAATAGCAAAAACCCCCTCTATTTAAAGAGGGGGTTTTAATTGGAATTAAAAATATCCCTTGGCACCGAGACTGATACTGCTCAGGAAACCATCCGGAATATAGAAAGGATGCAGTTCGTCAGCAG
>DAINPP010000077.1:0-6717 GCA_036743375.1 Thermotogae bacterium
CTATTTTTTCTTCTCAAAAAGCTTTTTCACATCATCAGGATTCAGTTCAGTTACTTCAGCTATTGTTTCAATGCTCAAGCCCTTTTTTTGAAGATTTAAAGCTATTTTAAGTTTTTCATCGTATTTCCCTTTTTCTATCCCTCTTTCCATTCCCTTTTCCATACCTTCATCTAATAATCTCTGAGCAAGTGTCTGCACGCTATCACTCCTTTCTAAAGAAGCTTTTAACAATTCTTCCTTTGTAATATCAGCTTCTGTATTCATCAGATAAACCAATCCGAGATCAAAAATCTCGTTTGCCAGTTGAATATCCGTTTCGTCTTCCACTAATGAGACGAAATAAATAAATCCGTCTATTAAAGTATTCTTATCATTTTCTCGAATGGCCTTTAACATTTCCAAAACAGCTTGTACAATAGCCCTTCCTCTTATCTCTGTTTTGCTTTTTGGAGAATAATCATACAAAGTAAATTTAAAATCAGGTGTCATCTGTTGAATTTCTTTTGGCATAACTTCAATTCCTTCGATATATTTCCATAACCGTGTATCAATCTTCCACACGTTTTTGCCATGATAAATAACCAAAGGAATAATGATAGGAATCTTCTTGGTTTTGGTATTAAAGTTTTCCTCCCAAATCCTCGTCATATAACGGAGTAATTGAAAGATCACTTTCTGATCTTCATAACTTTTATGTTCAAACAGAAAATAAACATATCCCTCTTTCCCGTCAATTTCCGCCTGATACAACAGATCAGAAAAATCCTTATGAATTTTTTTGTCAATGTACTCTCTATTCTGATTTGTCAAGGTTTTCAAATCCACGTGTTTCAATATTTCTTCCGGTAAATAATTCTTCAGAAAATCTTCTGCAATTTCTTTTTTTTAAAATGTCTTTTTGAAAAAGGTATCACGTGGATGTTTGACAATATAATCGTTATTTTTTGACATCTTTGCTCTTTCAAACGTGTTGATTAAATTGTATCATGTTAAACAAAAAAGCGATTAATACTATTTATTATCAATCGCTTTTTTATCTTTATCTTATTGTATTTCGCTTTATAAGCGGATTACAAAGTTACCAAAAGAACCGTCCCTCTGTCTTTTTCCCTCTGTCTTTTTATTGTCTTTCAACTTTTCGTGTCTTTACTTTGGGGGTCATTATATTCCAGAACATGCCCCGTTAGAGCAACAACAAAACCCACAGGGACGGGCCCCGTGGGTTTTTTGCTGTCGTTCGGTATGCTCGTGTGTTTTAAAATTTGAAATATTTGATCTGCTCGATCAAACTCTCCGCCTGAGCGTTTAATTCAGCCGCGGATTCTGCGACTTGAGCGGTCGATTCCTTTTGAGTGTGAACGGCCGCGTTCATCTCTTCCATCTCATCGGATATTTCAGTCGTTGCCTTTGCGGAAGTATCCATTGCACTTGCCATTTCCTCAGCTGAGGCACTCTGTTCCTCCGCCACACCGGTCAGCGATTCAACGCGTGAATTGATGGTTTCGATGTTGCTGATGATGTTTCTGAATTCCGAGACAATATTCTTAGATTCCGTTTCCAGTTCACCGTAAAGGTCAACTGTCTTCTTAACGGCGGTATTCGCCTCATCCGATCCCTCGTCAATCTCATTCAGTATCCGGGCGATGTTGTCCGAAGACTGTTTACTCTCTTCGGCGAGTTTTCTGATTTCATCGGCAACAACCGCAAACCCTTTACCGGCTTCCCCGGCCCTTGCCGCTTCAATAGCCGCGTTCAAGGCGAGCAAATTGGTCTGTTCCGCTATGGATGATATTGTGTTGACGATCTGCTGAACGTTCTTGGCCTTTTCGGCAACCCCTTGAACGACTTCAGATGTGCGTCTGTTGTTTTCCGCTACGGTTTCCATCAACGTCTCCTGCTTCTTCAAAATCTGTTGACCGTTCGTCGCCGCCTCTTCAGTCTCAGAAACCTCTGTGGCCAGTTCCTGTGAATTTCTGGAAACATCCTGTGCGCTTGCGGCGACTTCCTGAACACCCGAGGTTACCTCTTCGATTGAGGCGGACGTGTTTTGGACGTTGGCATCCACCTTCTCGGACTGCTGCGTCAATAAGCGCACGGCCTCATTCTGCTCTTCCGAAATGGCGGAGAGGTTTTCAGATGCCTGGCCGATTTGATGTGCCGAATCGCTGATGGCCTGCATGGAGGACCTCAACGTTTCCGCCATCTTATTCAAAGAATCCGCCATCAGGCTGATCTCATCTTCTCCGGATTTTTCAAATGTAACGGATAACTGTCCCTCTCCAAACTTTTCAACCTGTTCCGCCATAACCTTAACCGGTTTGATGACACTCCTCGTGATGAGATACACAACGACGACAAGAACGCCAAGTGAAATTAACCCCACAACGATTAGAAAAACACTGAATTGATTGGAGCCTTCCATTACCTTATCCATCGGAATGTTGACGTTGACCACCCAGTCCGTTCCCGTACGCCCAAGGGCGATTGGAACGTAAACACGATAAACATCCGTTTCCATTAGCTGGGAATAATTTGTCGTATGGGTTGGTTTCCCCTCTGAAGAAGATTCTTGTACTAACCCGGCCTGTTCTTCATCGATGGTTGTTCCAATGCGTTTCAAATCCGGATGAACAACCATCATCCCGTTGTTGGTAATCATGGTCAGATAACCCGTTTCAAACGGATGAACATCGATCATTTTTTCCACCAGCAACTCATTGGTGATGTCCACTCCTGCAACACCGAGCACCTTTCCGTTGACGATGACGGGGGACACGAGAGATGACATCAGAACAGTCCTGCCTCCCACCTCATATTCATAAGGTTCCGTTATGGTTTCCTTTCCACTGTTTCTCGCCAGCAGATAATAATCACCGGCTCCCGGTTCAGCATACCCTTCCAGATACGTCCGGTTGATTGTATTACCATCACGATAAATATACGGAATAAACCGCCCCGTTTGATCGCTCAGCTCACTGTTCTTATAATCCGCATCTTTGCCGTCGAAGGCGTTTGGTTCCCAAAGAGTCCAGACACCAACAAAATCCGGATTATCGTCAAGTATTGCCGTTAGAATATCTTCCACATCGTTTCTGTCCGTCATTCCCTTTTCCTTCATGATCTGCAACGTTTTACCGAGTGTTCGAACTGAATCGAGTCCCACCTCAATAATCGCCTGTGAACTCCCGGCATAACGCCAGGCCATCTCTTCCGCCCGTAATTCGGCCTCGTTGATGGATGTTTTCCTCATTTCAAGCACACCCAAAACGATTAATCCCGCGATAGCCAAAACACTGATGGTCAAAACGGGAATCAGAATCTTGGCACTCAACTTTAGTTTTTTGAACATAATCTGCCCCCTTTTGGATTTTCGGAAAAAATTACAAAAAATACGTTATCGTACTAATAATGTTTGATTAATTCTATGGTATATTATACCGCATCCATTGTAAAAAACAAAGCGCTGCGCATCAACGCCAATAAAGCGTCTTCACAAAACTAAAAAAACGGGATGAAATGGTATAATACACTTGATAAAAAGAACGCTATTTGAATGTTCTATGAACAACATCACCTAAAAAACGGGAGAGAAGTGATACGATGAACAGCACAGATAATTTTATCCTCGACCATTCACCGGAAGCCATCTGTTACGGTGAAGTCTGCTTTAACGAAAAGGGAGAGGTTATCGACTTTATATACGACTATATCAACCCGCAATACGCTGCCATGACGGGAATAAAAGCCGGGCGGGCAAGGGGTCAAAATATGAAGCGGTTATTCCGGACAAACGATTGTCTCAAGACATTCAAAACGCTTCAGCGGTTTGTGGATACCGGGGAAGACACCTGTGAATTATACCTGGATACGTTTCGAAAACATTTCAAAGTTCATTATAATAGAATGGGCGAAAAGAAGGTCTGTGCCTGGATTAACGACGTCACATCGGATAAACTGATGATCCAAACCATGGACGAAATCCTCAACGGCAAGGATATCGACGACTGCAACTCGCGGGAACGGTTCTTAAGTGTTGTAATGTGGTATAGTAAATTATCCTGAAAAAAGAGGTGATGAATATACCAACGATTAGTATGTTTTATGGGATAATAATAAGAATGTATTGTGCACCGGGAGAACATAATCCACCACATTTTCATGCGTACTATGGTGAATTCAAAGCAGTTATAGATATAAACTCCTGTGAATTGCAAGAAGGCGACCTACCTAAGAAACAGTTAAAGTTAGTGTTGGCATGGGCAGAATTAAGAAAAGAAGAGTTAATGGCAGATTGGAAATTGGCAATGAATAGTGAGCTCCCATTTAAAATTGAACCCTTGAGATAAGGAGTGGTTTTTATGTATTACTCGGTAAAAAGTGTGAAACCGTTAGAAAATTATATGCTTCTATTGGAATTTGAAAATACTGAGAAAAGAGTATTTGATATGAAACCTTATTTAAACAAGGGGATTTTTAAGGAATTGTCGGATGTTAAAGTTTTTAATAGTGTTCGGATTTCTTTTGACTCGATTGAGTGGTCAAATCATGCAGATATTGATCCGGAATTTTTGTATGATAAGAGTGTGAAATGTTAATGACTCAAAAGGGGTGTGAAAGATGCCGCGAACAAGAAGAATGAAAAGTGAAACCGGAATCTATCATGTGGTATTGAGAGGGATCAACAAACAGACGATATTTGAGGATGAAGAAGATAATGAGATATTTCTCGTGACGGTGAATCAGTATAAAAAACAGAGTGGCTATAAGTTGTTAGCCTATTGTCTGATGGGGAATCATATTCATCTTCTTATTAAAACTGGTGCTGAAGAACTTGGTCAGATATTCAGGCGAATTGGTGCAAGCTATGTTTACTGGTATAACAGGAAATATGACAGAATCGGGCATCTTTTTCAGGACAGGTATAAGAGTGAAGCTGTAGAGACGGATCAATATCTGTTTGCGGTTATCAGATATATTCATCAGAATCCTCTGAAAGCGGGAATTGTGAAAAATCTTGAGGCCTATCCGTACAGCAGTTATGCTGAGTATCTTGGTTTGAATAATGATCAATATGTGGATAAGGATTTTATCCTGGCATTGTTTCATGAGGAAAAAGAACAGGCGTTAACAGATTTTAAGGCATACAATGAAATGATGACAGATGAGATTTTTCTGGATATCAGTGATAGACGGTACATTAGTGATAAAGCGGCTGTTGAAATGATCAAGAAGCAATACAAGGTCTCTTCTTCGCTTGAGTTACAGAATTTTGATGCCGAAAAGAGAACAACGTGTGTTCAATTTCTTTTGGAAAATGGATTATCTGCGAGACAGATTGTTAGAGTCACGGGAATCAGCCGATATTTTATCCAGAAGGTTTAAATGCGAAAATAAGACGCTTTTACATATCCATTTGTTTTTATTTGCGGACGAAATAGATTCGCTAATGTTTCAGGGGCAATTCGTGAATTGCCCCTACAGCACTTCAGAAAACATCGTTTATATTATGTTTTTTTTGAAGTTCACACTGTGTTGTTGATGCGCATGATGAGAATCTATATAAATCCAGCTGAAAATAATTGCATCGGAGATTTTCTGACATCCGGACAAAATCAATAACTTTCAAAAAACAAAGTGCCTTTTTCACAAAACCACTTTGTTTATTCCCCTACTAAATATAAAAACAAATAAATTCTGTTATAATCAGACGAAAATTAAATATCTACCTCCAGGATTACAGGTGGGGTGTTTTGGGAAAACGAAAGAGCGAATAGTTTCAAATCGGGAATGTTAACCCCGAGTTTTATAGAAACGTGTTTGCTCCCAGAGCCGCGAGTTTCGAAGAAACTCGAAGGCGTTTGCTCCCCAAACGCCCATAATAGGGAAACCGGTTAAAGTCCGGTACGGCCCCGCCACCGTAACCGGGGACGAAATTCACGAGATGCCACTGCGGATTTTTGCGGGAAGGTGTGAAGAGTAGGATGATCCGGGAGTCGGGAGACCTGCCTTGATTCTTGTGTGGATACCATTTCTCGCGGGAGAAATGAATACAAATCAGGAGGAGTTTCATATGAAAATTCAGGAATACCTTGCCAAAGGTATACTATCTTCGCATGGGATACCCATCCCAACTTCGCAGTATTTTGCTTCATTTTCAGAGCAGGAGGCACCTTTTCTACCCTGTGTCTTAAAATCTCAGGTACTTGTCGGAAGCCGTATGAAAAACGGTGGAGTGCTGTTTGCCAACAATCAGGAAGAATTTAAAAAGGCTTTATCGGAACTGATGATCAAACCCATCAGGGGTGTGGACCCGGAAGGGGTTCTTGTCGAGACAAAATCAGAAATCAGTAGGGAGTTTTACTGTTCCATTTTTGTCAACCGTGTGGAGCGGAATATCTCCGTGAGTTTTTCAGAGCAGGGCGGGATTGATATTGAAGCTCATCCTGAGTCCGTTAAAACGGCCTCTTACGAGGAAATGATCCCCTATCTCACACAGCATTATTCCGAGCTGTTAGCCGACATCGTCAGGAAGATGAGAAAGGTCATGGAGGATGAGGATGCGACGTATATCGAGATCAATCCCATTGTCTTGACGTCTGATGGGGAATATGTGGCCCTTGACTGCGTCATGGATCTGGATGAAAACGCTTACTTCAGAAATGAAAATTACCCGAATTATATGGATTTAAGTGAATTAAAGGCGCCGTTTCATTATGT
>DAINPP010000077.1:6817-9657 GCA_036743375.1 Thermotogae bacterium
TCGGTTGCGGTGCCGGTATTGTCATGGCAACGATGGATGCCATCACGATGAAAGGTGGCCGTCCGGCGGACTTTCTGGATATTGGCGGGGGTGCCAGGAAGGAAGTGACGCTTGAGGCACTTTCGACTTTGTACGATGAAGGCATCAGGCACATAGCGATGAACATCTTCGGAGGCATTACCAGCTGTGATGAGATCGCCAGAGCGGTGATTGAGTTCAGAAAAATGAAGGGGGATGTTTCCATATTCTTGAGAATTGCCGGGAATAACGCCGAAGTAGCCAAGGAGATTTTGAAGGAAGCAGGAATGGAGCCGTACGAACATATGTACGACATGGTGGATGCCTGTATGGAAGCGGTGAGTGTTCATGCTTAAGGGGAACGAAAGAGTCTGTGTGCAGGGCATCACAGGGAAATTCGGAAGATATCATACGGGAAAGATGCAGGCGTATGGGACGAACATCGTCTGTGGGATTTCACCAAATAAAGAAGTTGATGAAGTTCATGGTATAAAGGTTTATCAGAATATAAAAAGAGCGGTTGCCGAAACGGCAGCGGATACATCTATTTTATTTGTTCCGGCAAAGTTTGTCTACGAAGCGGTAAACGATGCCATTGATGCTGGGATTAAGAAGATTATCATCATCACGGAACATGTACCGCAATTGGATACCCTGAGAATTGTCCGGCGGGTTAATGCGCTTAACGCTCAGAATGAGGAGCAGATCACGCTTATTGGCCCCAATTGTCCCGGGATGATCATTCCTGATGTCATGAAAATCGGCATCATGCCGGAAGCTGCTTTTATGCCGGGGGATGTTGCCGTTATCTCAAGAAGCGGAACGCTGATGTATGAGGTGGCAAAACATCTTTCAACAGAAAGCAGTGGTGTGAAGATAGCCATTGGACTTGGCGGTGATCCCGTCATTGGGACAAATGTTGCCGAGGCAATGGACTTTATCATCAAAGAAGGGATAAAGAAAGTCGTTATCGTTGGTGAAGTCGGTGGAAATGATGAGATTCTGGGGATTAAAAGTGCCCTTGAAAAGGGATTCAATGGTGAAATTCAGGTATTCTTTGCCGGAAGATCTGCTCCAAAGGGGAAGAAGATGGGGCATGCCGGCGCCATTGTTGGTGGATTTGAAGAAACCATTGAACATAAAGAAAAAGTTCTGAATGAGATGGGAATAAAAACCATACAGAAGATCGAAAATATTTTTTTGGAGGTGTGAAATGATGTACACAGAAGGATATGTACAGGAAGCGGCGAAGTGGGGCGCGAATAATTATCATCCACTGGATATTGTAGTTGAAAGAGGTGTCGGATGCTGGGTCTGGGATGTTGACGGAAACAAGTATTTGGATATGTTGGCGGCATATTCTGCTGTGAATCAGGGACACTGTCATCCGAAAATCATCAGTGCCTTAACGAATCAGGCCAACAAGGTGACTTTGACATCAAGAGCTTTTCAAAATGACAAGATGGGACCTTTCCTGAAAAAGCTCTGTCAGTTGACCGGTTATGAAAAAGCCCTGCCAATGAACACGGGGGCTGAAGCGGTAGAAACGGCGCTGAAGCTTGCAAGGAAATGGGGCGAGAAGAAAAAGGGTGTGGCGAAGAATAAGGCAAAGATCATCGCCTGTGAAAATAATTTTGCCGGGAGAACGATCAGCATCATCAGTTTTTCGAGCGAAGAACAGTACAGAGATGGATTCGGCCCGTTCACCCCTGGATTTGAAATCATCCCTTATGGGGATATACAAGCGCTTGAAGCCGCGATCGATGAGAATACCGTTGCATTTATCGTTGAACCGATACAGGGTGAAGGGGGCATCATCGTTCCACCTGAAGGCTATCTGAAAAGAGTTAGAGAGATAACCGAAGAGAAAAATGTCCTCATGATAGTCGATGAAATACAAACTGGATTCGGCCGGACGGGGAGACTCTTTGCGCATTATCATGAAGGTGTCAGACCGGATCTCATCGTGATGGGAAAGGCATTGAGCGGAGGGGCTTACCCTGTTTCAGCCGTCGTCTGCGATGATTATATTATGGATGTGTTCAACCCCGGAGATCACGGCTCCACCTTTGGGGGAAATCCACTCGGATCAGCCGTCGCGAGTACCGCCATCGATGTGGTGATTGATGAAAAACTCTCCGAGCGTTCGGAAGAACTCGGGAATTATTTCATGGATAAGCTGAAGGAAATAAAGACGGACAAGATCAGAGAGATCAGGGGCAAGGGGCTTTTCATCGGTGTTGAGATCAAGAAGGCACATGGAACTGCAAGGTTTTATACCGAATTACTCAAGGACAGGGGAATCCTCTGCAAAGAGACCCATGAACAAACCATCCGGTTTGCCCCACCGCTTGTGATCAGAAAAGAAGAGCTAAACTGGGCCTTTGACATCATCCGTGATGTGCTTGAAACGGATTATTCTGAAGGACTAAAATAATCTATGATCAACAAAAAACAGATTTTACAGGAATATATTATTTCTACTCTCGGGGCTGTGTTGACAGCCCTGGGACTTGTGTGCTTTCTCATTCCGAATAATATTGCGGCCGGAGGAGCCAGTGGGATAGCGATTGTTCTGAGTAGTTTCCTCCCTTTTTCCGTTGGTGTACTGATGTATGCGGTAAACATCGTCCTGTTTATCATCGCATTTTTGACCATTGGGAAGGAATTTGGTGTCAGAACCATTTACTGTGCCTTTCTCGTTACTTTTCTCGTGGATATGTTTGAAAGAATCGATATGATTCCAAAATATCGTGACGAGGATTTATTTGTTTCGGTGTTCTTTGGGGTTGCCATATCGGCGCTTGGAATGGCGATTACTT
>DAINPP010000078.1:0-3573 GCA_036743375.1 Thermotogae bacterium
TTTAACTTGTTTTTCTGAAAAAAGATGGTGAGTAAAGACAAGATAAAGACCTCCTCCTAATGCTGTATGCTATAATCTTAAAGTAATTGATATGATAATCAAGTGTTTTGTTTCGATGACACCCTTATAGCTTCTCAATCATAAAAGCACTATCAGAATAACTTGCAGGGGTAGAACAGCTTTGGCTTGAGTTCTTTTCAGTTAAAGTGAATGAATGTATACGGGAAAAATACTCCTGAAATCACTTATATAAAAGCATTACAACAAAACAATTCTCTGAAGTAAAGAAAAAATAAAAAGCTGGTGACACTTACGAATCTGAATCGAATATTAAAAGCAATGGAAAATTCGCTCTATCAATCGGCCGTCAGACATTATCTGCTGACTTACAGCGAAGATGAAGACTTAAAGGTGTATCTTGAATTTTCGGAAATGTCTTACACCAGAGTCTCGGACGGCATGTTTGAAAAACTCAACAAGGCCGTCAAACAATGCAATAGTACGGGAATTAAATATCTCCTGATGACCAAACAACTTGGCGTGACACGTTTCAGGGAAGATCAAAGAAGTTTAAACAGGAAGGTATATCTGAAACTGATCAGAGAATTTGGCAATATCCCGCTATCCTGCCGGAAAGCTGTTGCCAGGGCGTTAAAGCTCAACAAGGCAGCTAATCATAAAGATGCTATGAAGGTATTGAGGACATGGAGTAAGACGTACCGGGAAACGGAACTGGACATCATGTTTGACCTGCATTCAACCGCAGCCGGTTTGATCGATGAGAATGAAACGGAGGCTTCAGCGGTTTATTACCAGTCCTTTCAGAAGGCATTGCATCAGTCCGATCCTCTGCTCTGTCTGACCAATCTCAACAACGCCGTGGTTTGCCTCATGAGGCGGGATTTGAATAAGGCCGTTGCACTCTCGAAAGAACTGAGCTTTTATATCGGTGTTTATGGTGAAGTCCATCAAAGCGTCCTGATCATTGCCGGAACACTGATGCAGGTGGCAAGACTGACGCGGGATTATGACGCCTTTTTTGAGGCGGCCCGCTTAACGGCTTATTATTACGAACGGGTGGTAAAAGCCGATCCCCCACTGAAAAATTTATACCGTCCACTGATCAGAATGGCGGGAAAAGAGGCGCTCATCAAGAAAAAAAAGACGCTGAGGGAGGATGAACTTCCCAACACGAAAGGGCTGCGTGATTTTCTGAAGGGGAAAATCGGAAGGTTGAACTCGTTTATCGAACAGCATCATTTACCGCATACCACCGTGTACAGGGTCCTGAACGGGGAGAGTCCCGTTGTCCGGATTAAGACGTTGAAGACGTTTATCAGGGCGCTGGAGCTGGGGCCTTCTTTCGACAATCCGAAGGCGATTAATTACGTGTTATGGATTACGAGGATTGAGGCGGCCTTTGAAAAGAACGTTGAGAAGATAGTAAAAGTACCGGATGATGGGCTGGTAAATTTATTGATAAGGGGCATCTTTATCGCCTTGCCGGATGAGTCGCTGGATTATCATAAGCTGTTCCTGCTCGTGAAAGACAGAGAAAAACTACTCGATTATCTGAAGAACGATATTTCAAGAATGGCATTCATCAACAATTGTTTTGAAACTGGATACGGTTATTACAGGGGCAGGGGTGAGCTGTTTGACACGTTGATGGGACAAATGGTGAAGTGTGAAAAGAACGAATTTGCAGCCCTTTATCTGTCACTCAAAACAACGGAGGAGATTCAACGGCTCAGCGAATATTTCCGCACATACAGCAGACTCTCAACGGTTACAACGGATTCCAACGTGACCGCAGTCCTTCAGAACAGGTTTTTGGATCCCGATTATAAAAAGATTGCCTCTTTTTGTCACAGGATGGCTTTGGAAGAACTGAAAGGCTATCTCTGTACCTGGTATCTTGAAGGAGCAGAAAGAGACAAGCTGATTGCCTATTTAGTCTTATAATAGGGTTTACTGAAAAAACTAAAAAATTAGAGAATCGTAGGGGTAGTTCACGAACTACCTCGTCACGTTTATGAATCTGTTTTGTTGTGAATTTAAACAATAGAATATTATTAATAAAATGGGCAGTTCGTGAACTGCCCCTACGAAATAGGAGGATATCTATAAATTTGTTAAAAGCAAAATTTATTCGAGTAATATTACTCAGCATTGTTTTCTGTGTTCGGTAGAAGTATTAAAGGACACTGATGGCATTTTGCAAAATCAAGACAATCATGTAAAATGGTTATGGAATGGAAAGAAGTTTCTAGCAAACATAACACAACAATTCTCAAAAAGGTGGCGGAATATGCGACGATATCTCAACAAAATAAGGTGGTCTATCTTTGGTCAGATTCTCTGTGATGCCGTTTCCACAGTTGCCTTGGCGTTTATGCCTTATTTGATTAAAGTACTTTTCAATCGGATTAACGACATGACGGTGAATGATTTAATTTTATTGATCGCGGCTTATGTTGGGTTATTGTTCATCAGTCTGGTGTTCAGCTATTGTCATTCGATTTTTACCTGGAAAGGCGCGATCAAATTTGAAAAATCGTTAAAAAGGGATTATTTTAAAGCGCTGTGCCATTATCGTTTTGTGCGTTTCAATCAGAAAGATGTGGGAGAATATATTGCCATTCAGAGTAATGAGCTTACTGAATTGGATATGGATTATTTATGTCCGTTAGTGGATGTGTTTAAGAGTATTTTGGCCTTGATTATCTATGGGGTCGTTATGTTTGTCTTTGTGGACTGGCGCATCGGTATCATCATATTATCCGCTTCTATTCTTTCTACCGTTCTGGCGCCAAATATTGGGTCCAAAAAACTCTCTCAGAAAAGGAAGACCTACCTGGATCAGAAAAGCACTTACTTTTCGAGAATAAAGGACTTATTAGAGGGAAAGAAACTGATTAAAAGAAAAACGCTGGATGCCTTCATGTCTCAACATGAACAGACTCTGTCAGAAACGAGTGGTAAAAGGTATCAGTATGGAAAATTAAAATCGCTAATTCTCGTGATTTGCGGCTTTTTTATGTATTTTATCAATATCGTTGCTTTCGCTATCGTTGGTTTTCTGCTGTTTTTCAAACAGATTACCGTGGGGGATGGCGCCGCCGCTTTCGGCTACATTGAAAGTTTTGTTTCACCCATTCAATCCCTTATATACGATTTTTCTGCGATAAAATCAACGAAGGCAATAAAAGAAAAAGTCATGTCTTTTTTGACTTATGCTGACACATCACCACTTGAAATCGTTGACACCTTACAAGAGGGGATTGTCTTTTCAGATATCAACGTCGCCTATAAGCACTTTAAGATGGCGCATTTCTCATTTACCTTTAAAAAGAATCATAAATATGCGATCATCGGCGGCAACGGTTCGGGTAAATCGACGATTATAAGGGCGCTGATGAAATACATTGAGGTTGACAGCGGACAGATTCAAATTGACGGAATGGATCACACGTTACTGGATACCTCTGCCTTATTACACTGTGTGGATCAGCACGAACATATTTTGCAGAGCTCTTTCTTGGAAAATGTTACCCTGTTCTCATCGTATAC
>DAINPP010000078.1:3673-8952 GCA_036743375.1 Thermotogae bacterium
AACATATTTTGCAGAGCTCTTTCTTGGAAAATGTTACCCTGTTCTCATCGTATACACCGTCAAAACTGAAAGAAGTACAGCCGCTGATCGGACAAAGGCGTATTGAAAAGATCCTGCATGAAAAAAATTGTCAAAACTTAAGTGGTGGGGAGAAACAGTTAATCGGAATTGCCAGGGCCCTGTCAAGCGAAGCGCCAGTCCTTCTCTTCGATGAATCCTCTTCGGCCATGGATATTGAAATGCGCCGGAAAATTCATGGTTTAATCACGCATTTGTCCCATCAAACCAT
This sequence comes from Thermotogae bacterium, assembly GCA_036743375.1. GTDB lineage: Bacteria > Thermotogota > Thermotogae > MWEM01 > MWEM01 > DAINPP01. The sequence continues at coordinate 3,963 of DAINPP010000078.1, forward strand.
TATTTCGGTGACACATGATATAGATGATCATTTGAACGATTATGATGAGGTTCTGGTGATGCGGGAAGGGCGGTTATGTCTTTCGGGGAAATGGGAGACCATTCAAGATACAGAGGTTGTCCAATCGTTATGCCGCTCCGTTTCTGAAGCTGTTTGACCTGTTGATGAAAAAAATAACCGATAGTAAGGGCAATTCATGAATTGCCCTTACGAAGTATATGAACGAATCCAATCAATTTATTCCAGCGTAATCACCCGGTCAAACAACGCCTGAACGGACAATCTGTGTGTGATATACAAAACGGTCAACTCGGGATATTCTGAGATAAGACGCTTAACCGTCTCCCTTTCAAACCCTTCATCCACGGAAGAAAGTGTTTCGTCAATCAGCAGAATGGCCGGCTTTCTCAGAAGTGCCTGAGCGAGGTTGATTCTTGCCTTTTCACCACCGGAGAGTTTATCCGCTGTGATGGCTTCCCTTTCATCCAATTCCCCAAGTTTTAACCGTTCGATAACCGCTTGCAGTTCCTTTTCAGGAAGCGACAACCCCATCGTCAGATTGTCCCGAAGCGTTCCCGTGAACACCCCGTTTTCCTGATTGACCAGCAGAATCTTTTTCCTCAGGGCGTACAGATCATATGTCTTGATATCCGAGCCGTTTATACGGATAGAACTGTTAAAGTCGCCGTATATGCCCGTCAGGCAGTTGAAGAACGTACTCTTTCCCATGCCGCTTTCACCCGAAATAACGAGCTTGTCTCCGGGATTGATGCTGAAATTAGGTAATTTGATGACTTTGTCTTTTACCCGATAGGAAAAATCCCTGACCTCAACCCTGAGTTCACCTTCCGGTGTTTGAGTGCCGAAGCGTTCAGGCTTGAGGGACAGGACATCGTTGACGGCGGTCAGATTCGGTTTGACGCCGAAGAAGTCAAACAGTTTTGAATAAAAACGCCTGAAAGAAGTGAAAAACAAGGGGGAAAAGGTGTACAGGATGACGAGATTGCCGGTTGAAAAGGATTGTGTTGATCCGAGAACGGACGATAAAAAGACGATGATCAGCGGAGCGATGATAACGATCGTGTTCTGAACGCTGTCGACATAGCCGCGTACGGTCGACATCTTCACCACGCTTCGGTTGAACAGTCGATGCTTTTCGGTAAATCTGTCGAGAAAAAAATCATAACTCGACGTGGTCTTGATCATTTTAGCCATCGACAGGGTTTCAACGGACCACGAAGAGACGTCTCGATAATCCCGAAGACATTCATCGCTTCTCTTCGTCATCACTTTTCCCGAATAGAAGGTAGTGAGGAAGATGAGGGGGATAAACGCCAGGACGATACAGCCACCAACGGTGCTTGCCTGAAAGATGATGACACCGTATACGATCGCCTCCGCGAGATCAATCGGGAGTAACAGGATGGCGTTGTAAAAGGGACAGACCTTGTTTGTGGTCATCAGTAATTCACCCCAGATCTTTCCCACGGTGTTTTTGATGAAATAATCAAATGAGGTGTACAACAGCCGTTGTATCATGCGTCTTCTGATGTTCAACTGACCGTTGTAGAGAATTCGTCCCGATAAGAACCCCGAACAGAGCGAGAGGGAAAAGATGAGGACATAGGAGGTGATGATCTGAAACAACAGCTGATCCTGATTGACCGCAACAGTCTCAGTTGAAACCGGGTTGAAAAACAATCGGATATTCCCGGAGACCGTAAAGGACAAAAAGAGGATGACGATGGTGAGGACGTACAACAACAGGATGAATTTGGAACTGTTTTTGATAAAGTGTCTGAATAATCTCATCTGATGCCCCCTTCAAGTCGTACGACTCGGTCGAACATGTTCTGAACCGATGTCCTGTGTGTGATATACACCACACTCATATCCGGATTTTCATTTATGATGTGAGTGATGATCTCTTTTTCAAAGGCTTCGTCCACCAATGAAAGCGTCTCGTCGATCAGCAGGCATTCCGGCTTTCTCAGGAGCGCCTGAGCGAGGTTGATCCTCGCCTTCTCTCCTCCGGAAAGCTCGTCTTTGCCGATTGTCTCCCGCTTGTAGAGATCGTTGAGTCTCAGCAGTTTCAGACAGGATTGAAGCGCTTCTTCGGACACGCTGTCGGACAGGTTCATAAAGAGGTTGTCCCTAAGCGTACCGCTGAAGATCATCGGTTCCTGACTCACCAGCAGAATCTTTTTCCTCAATCCGGACAGATCATAGTCTTTCAAAGGCCGATTGTTCAGAAGAAACGCATCCTGAAAATCCGTGTGGATTCCCGTTAAGCAGTTGAACAGTGTGCTCTTTCCCATGCCGCTTTCCCCTGAAATCAGAACTTTGTCCCCCGGTTTGATTGAAAAATCCGGGATCTTTATCTCTTTATCCCCCATCCGATAATGAAAATCCCTGACGTCGATTTGCAGCCTTTCTTCTGGATGGATGAAGCCAAAGGCCTCCCCTTCAAGTGAAAGAACGGCCGCCACGCTTGTTCGTGCAGGCTTGACTCCGAAAAACTTGTACAATCTCGCATAAAGACTCCTGAAGGCGTTGAAAAAGAGCGGGGTGAACGTGTATAGGATGACCAGCTCTCCCGTCCCCAAGTCCTTTACCGAAGATAACCGTGTGGATAAAAAGACGACGATCAGGGGGGCAATTACGATGATCAGATTCTGAACCGCATCGACGTAGGTGTTCAGGACGGAGACCTTTACATCCGTACGGTTCATGCGCTCGTGCTTTTCGGAAAATGCGTCGAGAAAATAGTCCTGACTCGAAGTGGTCTTGATCATCTTGATGTAAGTGAGTGTCTCCGTTGCCCATGAAGCAACTGCTCTGAACTGACTCAACCCCTCGCCCCTTCTTCGGCTGAGCCGTTTTCCGGAGAAAAAGGTTGTGATGATGATCAGGGGAATAAAGGCACAGATGATGAGACCGGCCGTTACACTCTGATTGAAGAGGATGAACCCGTAAACGATGACTTCTGTCAGATCTATGGGAAGCATCAAAAGGGAATAATGAAAGATACCCACTTCGTTCGTGGTAGAAACCATCTCACTCCAGATTTGTCCCACGTTGTGGCTGGAAAAATATTGAAATGGGGTGTGAAGCAGGTGATACATCATCCCGTGTCTGATGTTCAACAAGCCCTTGTACAACATGCGATGTGTGAGGATTGTTGACCAGACTGAAGCGATCAAGATGACCGCATAAGCGCCGATGAGATAAAACAGGGAGAGTCCCCGTGCGGATAAGGCGTTGTTGTTCAGGATGGCATTGTAAAATGCTTTCGTGCCGATTGAACAGTAAAATGACAGAATGACGGTTATGATGGCGAAGGCATAACAGACGACGAGCAATGTACCGTTTTCTTTGAGGAACAGTTTAAACGCTTTCAAGTTATCACCTCTGATTTTATGGAATTCTTGTGGCTCTGAACTAATTTTATTCGAACTAATATGATAATCAAGTGTTGAAATTATTCTCGGAACAGCTCTAAATGAGCCGTTTTATATTTTTGAATATGAAAAATATATTTTTTCGTGTGAGAGAAAAACACCCTGTAATCATCTGATAAAGCTGATAAATGATATAATAAAATGATGAAGTAACGATTTTGTAAAAACGGTGGTGTTCATAACGAATCTGAATCAAATCCTGAAGGCAATCAAACACAACGTGTATTCGAAGGCCCTGACGCATTATCTGTATCATCACGTCGATGATCGGGATATAAAGGGCTATCTCGGACTGCTTACGGAGAGAATTGAGGGGATTCCCGATGACAAATTGCATCAGATAGACCGCCTTGACAGGCGTTGCGGCAACGTGGGGATTCATTATCTGCTGCTGGTTTATAAATTGGGACTGGCACGGTACAAGGGAGCAGAAACAGTCTGTAGAAAGCTGTATAAAAAGCTGCTCAGAGAATACGATCATATCCCCCAGTCCTGTCGTAAGGGGGTGGCGAGAGAGCTGAAGATACACAGTGCCTATCACAAGGCGGATGGGTTGAAGGCGTTCAGAACGTGGAGCGAGAAACATCTTGAAGATGCTTATGATCAGACCTTTGATACACTTCAAAACACGTTGAAGCTGTTTTCACTGGAAGCGGACAACACCGCGGAAGCCTTTTACAACACCTTCCAGGAAGCCCTGACCCATCAGCAGCAGGATCTTCTGTTGACTTCTTTGAACAATTCAACATGGGGATTGAGACATATCAACCTGAAAAAGTCCGTTGAGATGGCTCAAGAGCTGGGATACTACTCGGGTTATTATGCGGAGGAATCACAAGCCATCCTTTCCGGGCTGGATACGCAGTTGCGTATTGCAAAACTCAACGATGATTATGAGTCCTTTTATGAATATGCCCGGCTCATGAACCGTTATTATGAGCGTTATGCCAGACCTTATCCAAATCTCAGACAGACGTATCAATCCAGCATCCGGTTTGCCCGGCAATACGCCCTTGTGCAGAAAAAACAGCGGTTGAAAAGGGATGAGATTGCAAACGGTAAAGCCGTTCGGAGATTTTTGAAGGAGCAAATCAGGAAACCCAATGCCTTCGCCGAACAAACGGGCATTTCTCACGCCTCCCTTTACAGGATTCTGAATGGAGAGCGGCATGTGATCAAGATTGGAACTGTGAAGGCATTCGTCAGGGCTCTGAATCTGGACTATTCCTTCAGCCAGCCACGAGACATCAACTACGTGTTGTGGTGTATGAAAGGAGATTCGCTGTTTGAAGCAAACAGGGAGAAAATAAGGAAGCTGTCCGATGAAGCACTTGGGTGGCGATTGATTCGGGGTGCATTTGTCGCCCCGCTGAACGGGGATGTGAACGTTCATAAACTCTTCGGGTTGATCGCCAACAGAGAGGCCTTTCTTCGTTATGTCGAAAGGGATATTCGGGCGAAAATCTTTATCAACCGCTGTTTCAACGACACATTCCCCTTTTACAGGGGGAGGGCGGCTCTTTTGGATA
>DAINPP010000079.1:0-8609 GCA_036743375.1 Thermotogae bacterium
ACTGCCGGTGGTCAACCGATTCGGACAAGGCCACGTTGTTCTCAATCGAATCCGAGAAAAACAGTTCATTTTGAGAGGCATAGGCAAAAGAAAGGATCTCTTTATTCTGAACGATCTTCCCATTCTGTGGCGAATAAAGCCCTGAAATGAGTTTGATCAGCGTACTCTTTCCCTCCCCGCTCTTCCAGTTCAGGCCAACGATTTCATTTCTGTTGATCTCGAAGGAGAAGTTTTCAAGCACCTTATCCGCTTTATTATCCCCATAGGCAAAGGCGAGTCTTTCTCCCCGGATAATATCTGTTGAAGGGTCAATCACTCTGTTCGTTTCCCTCCGTTCCGAAACAGAGTCCACAAATTCGGCAATTCGCTCAGCTGAAACCTCCGTTTGGGACAGTGCATTAATCAAATGAGGCATCCACCAGAATGGCCAGTTGATGGAACTGGATAACTGAGCAAGTCCGAAAAAGGCACCGAGCGTTAATTTTCCGATAGAGACAAACCAAATTTCCACAAAAGTCTGAACCAATAAAAACATGGAACTTGTCGTATTGGTGATGGCAAACATCTTTGAAAATGCCGTTTGCTGATGTACAAGAGCCTCTCCATATCTTTGATGAATCTGCTTTATACCCTTTTCCTCAAGAGCTTTGCCGTTATAAACCTTAACGAGCGCCACTCTTTCGAGTGAATGGTTGAAAAAGGTTCTGATAAACCCCTCATTCTTTTGCACCACTTCTTTTGTCGACTTCAAATCCGATTTAAATAATTTGGGTATCAGAAAAGAAAAAAACGCAATTCCAAGATAAATTAAAGCCAGCTCCCAGCAGTTTCTGAACACAAAATACAAAGCAGTGGAAAACTGAACAGCACCACCGATCAGAGGAAAAACAACCATCGGATAAAAACCGGCTACTCTTTCGACATCTGTCGTCAACAGGGTATGATATTCACCATATTCTATTTGTTCCACTTCACGATAGCCTCCGTTGTCAACGACCGTTCTCATCCGTTCCTGTAATCGGTTTACGCCCTGCTGAATGCTCTTTTCCGAAAAAAGGGCTTTGAAATAAGTACTGACAGCTCCCGCAATCAGCACTGTCATAATCAACAATCCGTATTGAATCAATATTTCCATTGTCCACGAAGCATACGAATTGATTATTCTCGTAAACAACTCTGCTGTGAAATATCTTGTCAGACTCTCCCCAACGGTTGTAATCAACAGGATTAAAAAGAAAGTGAATCCCGGTCTCGCCATCTTTCGCAGCGCCTTATCCGTTGTGTTCTGTTTCATATGAATCGCCCCCTGTCCAGGGTATAGACTCTGTCAGCAAAGTCATCTATCTCTCGATGTGAAATAACAAGAATCCCCTTGTTTTGTGACAATTCTTTCAAATTCTCCTTAATTTGAAGCATATTCCTCTCATCCAGCGCCGAAAACGGTTCATCCAGAATCATAAAGTCCGAATTTCTATAAATTGCCCTTCCAATGGCAATTCGCTGCATCTGACCTTTTGAAAGACTCCTTGAAGCATCGGTGATGGTTGATAAACCACATTGCATGGTAGATGAAAATTCACCGACAACCGATAAATTTGTTGCAAGCTCAAGATTTCCTTTCTTATCGTTCATCTGTATATTTTCGGAGAGACTCAACCCGTCAATAACAAAATTATCCTGTGGTACATAGGCTATCGAACGAAAATCAACCGCACAATGCTTCTTTGCAGATTCCAGATAAACTTCCCCGCTTTCCGGCTGATATAAGCCTAATAAAAGCTTCATCAGGGTCGTTTTACCGGATCCGCTTGGCCCTTTGATGAGTATGATTTCACCCTTCCGACACTTGAAAGAGATATTCTGTAAGACCTTCTTATCCGAATAGCTGAAGCATACGTTATTCACGGAAATAGAATTTACATTGGTCAACAAACATTCTTCTTTCTTTTCTTCTTCGGCAAGATTCAGAAATTCTGCACATCTTTCGAATGACGCCTTCTGTTGAAAAATACTGGCGAAATTCTGTGGCATTCGAGTCAACGGCCATAATATACTCCCTTCAAGAATCGTAATCGTTGCGGATAATTCACCAAAGGTAAGAGTTCCCCGTTTGATCAGAAAGGCTCCTACAAAAATGACGATGACATCGCTGAAGAGTACGATAAAATTTGACAAGCCTGTGAGACTTCCTGAAAGGGATCTGTTCTTTATAGAAAAGTCTTTTTTTCTGTTAAAACGCTTCCGATAAAGGGCATCTGAATAGCTTTTTGCCTTAAAAAGCCTTAAAATATCCGAGCTGTGAAATTCTTCATCAAAAAATGAGTTCAGTTTTCCGGTATTTTTCTGAAGCTTCTTTGCATTCTCCTTTATCTTCTTTGAGTAGATATTTATAAGTATGACAAGTGGAATAGCAGAACCAATGGCAACAAAAAACAATGGGGGAGAGTAAAGACCTATAGTCAAATAGCCAAATCCAATCCCGAGAAGTTCAACAATCACGGGCAACAGATATTTCGGAATGTGTTCCCTCATAACCCTCACATCCGATTCCATCAGGGTAAACACATCTCCTTTTTCCATTCTATCCCATTCAATCTGAGGCAATCTGTAAATTTTGTCATAAATCCTCATCAACAGCTGTTCTCCATTCTTTACAGATAGTTTTTCGGAAAGTGGTCCTTTAATCCTGACACAAGCGGTATTTACAAGCATGAACAGAAAGAACACGGTAAAAACCTGAAACAATGATCCTTCAGACTCGCCAAGAACAATGTTCAATCCCAACCTGATCTGATTCCCAATGATAATGGGAACGATGGAAATACAAAATATCACAATCGCGAGAAATAGATATTTTATCTTTTGATTAAATACAAATTTCAACAAACTGGTATAGCTGTTCATGTCTTTTTTACTCATAGATAGCACTCTCCACAGACTATTCCAAAATATTTTAACGACGAGATACCAAGATGTTCCTTAATATAAATCACTTGTTTAAGTCACCTCTTTTCGATATTTGTTACAGCTCATGATATAATTATAAACGGAAGCATTTGATTTTCAAGTTGTTTTAACAAAGTAAAAAAGCCACGATATTCTGTTTTTCAAGTCTTCCACTTTTTATTCATTCCACCTCTGTGGTCCAAAACATTATTTAAATCCTCATAAACAGACCGTTCAGAATAAGACAATATGAGAGTATAACATTCAGAAACGATCATAACGAGATTATTTTATATTGACATGGAGTGCTTATTTGCATGTCAAACACATTGTACCGATTATCTCTTATGGAAAGTATTCAAAAGTTTTTATTAATTATCTTTCGGAAAGAAACTCAACACCCTCTCAGCCTTCAGACTCAAGGCTCTGTTCCTGAAGACATATATGACGCTCGTTGATCTCAACGGGATTACTCTATCTGATTTTTTTACTCACGCCAATTCAGATCGAGGCAAACTTTACGGTTATGCTCGGGGGACTCCTGAAAGAATGTCTTTTTTCAACCTGGCCCTCTGCCTGTTCTTAAAAGAGAATGATCTCAATCCCTTTTACAAGGCGAGATTTGAACTTGCAAATCAACTTTTAAGTGAGATGAACAGGATGCGCTTCATCACGCCACTGATGCGGCTTTATGTCTCTGTTTCATCAGTAGAGGATCTTGAACGGCTCAACATCTATTTTCGTCAATACGTCCGTTATTCCAGGACTCCCTGGCGCTTTGATGTGGATGAAGTCATGTCTGAGCGGTTTTCGGATCCCGATCAGAAAAAGATCGCACGATCTTGCCGGAAGCTCAACCTATCCGAGATGTATGGTTATCTGTGTACTTGGTATTTCGAAGGCGAAGAACGTGAAAGGCTTGTAGGAATTCTGACGGGAAAAGCCCTTTGACAAACCATTTACTTCATTTTTACAACAGAAGATGAGGAAAGAACCATTGCCGGCAAATCTAAAAAGGCTCGACTCACATCAACCGACTTAGATAAATGACTTCTCAAGATCCAGCAACTTCTTTTTCATCTCAAGTCCGCCGGCATAGCCGACCAGTTTTCCATTTGCACCGATTACTCTGTGACAGGGGATGATGATGGCAATCCTGTTTTTGTTATTAGCCATCCCAACGGCACGACTCGCCTTCGGATTTCCTATTGCAGCGGCTATAGCCCCATAAGACCTTGTTTCTCCAAACGGTATTTTCCTCAATTCATTCCAGACGGTCTTCTGAAACTCCGTACCTTCAACGTTCAAAGGGAGATCAAAGGTCTTTCTCTTCCCCGAAAAATACTCGTCAAACTGTCTTTTTATCTCCTTTGATAGCGTTGTGTTTTCCTGCGATTCCTCAGCATACCTGGCGGCATTCAGATTCACGAAAGCGACTCCTTCTTCATCGTATCCAATTTCAAGATCCCCACAGGGGGATTTGTAACCCATCCATTTCATCCTCAACACCCCTTAGTCATTTGTGAAACAGGTCCGAACTATCCCCTTTCCACCCGGTTTCTACCGTTATTTTTTGCCCGATACATGGCATCATCCGCTTTTTTTATCAGCTCAGTAGCCGATTCCCCATTCCATTCGCAAATTCCCATACTGATCGTCACATTCAATCCCTCGACGGAAAAGATCTCTTCCTCTATCTTCCTGCGAATGGATTCCGCTCTCTTATAACCCCCTTCAATGGTACTATTGGTCAGAACAATGATAAATTCTTCTCCCCCATATCGGCCAACGATATCACTACTCCTGACATCGGCAGAAATAATCCTGGCGGCATTCACGAGAACTTCGTTACCGGTAAGATGACCGTGCGTATCATTAACCGTCTTAAACCGGTCCAGATCCGCGATGATCAGAACAAAGGGAACCCCGGTTTCCTGTGAGGAGGTGATCGTATTTTTAAGCATCTTGTACGCCGTTTTGTAATTGTATATCTGCGTCAACCCATCGATCATGGCCATTTTTTTCAGGTCTCTCGTCCGTTCTTCGACTTTTCTTTCCAGTTCGTTGTTCATCATCTCGAGTTCTTCTTTTTTTCTTTCTCTCTGATTGATTTTGATAAACATGAAGATCAGAAAGATGACGGCAAGAGATGTGATCACCGACAGGGTAATACTCATCATCAGATATCTGTCGGCGCCTCTGAGTACCTCCTCTTCACTCTCTGTGAAAACGATATACCATTGAGTCTCCATATTTTCTACCGGCATATCCACCGCTTTGGCATAATATAATCTTTTTTCACCAAAGAAATTCCCCGAAAAGGAATTAATCCCATTCTTCAATTTCTTTATAATCTCAGAATTTACCTCGAGATACTTACTCTCTTCAGACAGGATGCTTTCTCGTTCGGGATGTGCGATGACCATATTCCGTTCGTCGATAAAAAACAGGTAACCGGTATCTTTAAAAGTTACATTATCCACAAATTCTGTGGTAAAGGAATCCACCTGTGGTGATACAAGCGCAACGGCAATCACCTCTGATTCATAGATAACGGGAACACTGATAACCAGAATCGGATTCTGTCTCAATATACTTGGATAGATCTCACTGATATAATAATCCTTTCCGTTAAAGATCTCACGGATATAGGAGTACTCAAGCCCACATTCACCGATCGTTGCCCCATCCACCGTATCTGTCAGAAACTCGCCACTCTCTATCTCCACCTCTTTCCCGTTAATCATTCTTTTTATAGGCTTTTCGAGGCGGACACTCAGCGGGAGATTCTCGTAAAACGGATATATGGTGTGCACTTCTTCCAGAAACTCATTTGCCCTGGCAATCTTCGCCTCGTCTTCCGGAAAACGACAGGCATCAATAATATAATCATTTCTCGCAATCGTCCTCGCGATATTGACTTGATACTGACCCCAATGCCTTAAGGCCTGACTCGTCTGTTCGGTGATATTTTCCCCTACCTCATAGAACGTCTGAATATAATTTTCACAAACCTGCTGATAAAAAAAGGCATTGAATAGGATAAATGTCGGAACAACAACAACAATCATCTGTAAAACAAACTTTCTTTTTCTTTTCTTCACAAAAATTACTCCTGCGGTAATATTTCTATATCTACGAGTATAACATTTCATGAATGACAATCGAAGAGCAACCAGATAAAATTAGGTTTACACAAGATGACATATGGTAAAATGATACAACATCAGTTATCATTTAAAGGAAGAATTCCCTTTGGAGGTGATTTATGAATGAAAATCTCAGTAATGAGCAACTCTCTTCACATCAAAAGATAGCCAAAGATCTTTTCAACAAGACATGGGAATTGATGGAAAAAGAGGATCGGACGGAAGAGGAAGATCAGAAAATGCTGCATATGGCCCATGCCTCATGCTATCACTGGGGAGAATGTGGCACGGCGTTAGAAAAAGCAAGGGGAGAATGGCAGATTTCACGTGTTTATTCACTCTTGGAACTTCCGGTACAGGCCTTGTTTCATGCCGAAAAGAGTCTTGAATACTGTCAGAAAAACGGTCTTGCAGATTTCGACCTTGCCTTTGCCTATGAAGCCATCACGCGAGCTTATTCACTCATCGGTGACATGGAAAATCAGAAAAAATTTTATAAGCTGGCAGAACAGAGGGGAAATGAGATCGGTAAAGCAGAGGATAAAGACTATTTTTTCTCAGAACTAAATCCACTGGGATAAAATAAGCATCCTGAAATTTTATAAAACATCGTATGGGAGGCAGAAAATGAAAAAAGTAATTCAGTTAGTTCTTTTTATCACCCTCGTCATTGTCCTGACAACCGGTTGTCAGGTCGTCAGAAAGGCGTTTTTTGATTTCAGTATACGAATGACGGCAGAGCAGATTCGTCAAGGCTCATTCACAGGCGGCAGACTGATATTCTCCGAAAACGACGTTAATCAGCTCGAAGCGGGAAATCTTATCCCGATACTAAATAAAACAAGTGGATTTGTTCCCGTTGACGGGGGTGAGACCTATGAATTCCAGACCCTTGATGAAAAATACGGATACTATTATGTAGTTGCTTCAAACGGAGACTCCCTGACCCTCGATTATCTACTTTATGATGCCGATGGAAAAATCCTGGAACACGAAGAGGGAATCGTTGTCAGAGCGGGAGAACTCCTGAACAGAAACGGAACGAAAATAACAACCGATTCGGTTGATGATACACATTATCATCTGAGTTATTCAAAACTCCAGACAAGAGACGGAATTGGTTCCAGAGAACTTCAGGGAGTTAGTCTGCTCAGTTTCCCGAACGACATCCCCAACGAGGATGAACAGACTTATTTCGATACGGATAAAAAATACCGGACCGTTCTATTCCGCTTACAGGAATCAGGAACACAGCCGTACGCATACACCTCCGGTGTCATTGCAGCTCATGAAACGGAACCTTTTCTCGTGATAGACAGCGCCTTTTATGATGAGACACGGGTATCGGAAGATGCTATAGAGATTAACGATCCCGATCTGCCCATGGTAGAAATCGGAGATTATATCCTCGACAGCTCGACCTCAACCGCGAGAAAGGTAACCGGATTAACCGTCGGAAACGACCCCGAAGGTTTTCAGATTTTTCAAACGGAAGGAATCCATCTGCAAAAGGCTGTGAGCGCCATGAGAGTGCAGGTGGAAGGCGACATCGGGGAAATGATACAGCGTTACGGGACAACGGAGCAAAAAGAAAGACTGCATGACCTGCTGTCATCCCGATCCGATTACAACATCTGGGATACACAGGCAACGGCCTCACTCTGGAAAGATGACGGACCGGTAGAACTGGAACTGGACTATAATATCCATCTTGGTGCCAATATGTCCTTCACATCCGATGTGACATGGGACAGGGTCTCGGCAAGCGGTAGTTTTTCCATAGATACCCGAAATAATCTGGACCTGATCTTCGAATTACTCGGCGTGGATCCCGGTACCGAAAAGAAGGGGACCTTTATCAAGGTACCTCTCAAAATCCCCATAGAGAAATTCACCCTCGGTGTTACCTTAAAGGTTGTGGCGGATTATGAATCTGAGGAAAGTACGTCAACACTCCGCTACGAAGCGGATATGGACACGGGCAACTGTGAATTGGGGGTAACTTACGATGTGGGCGCAAAATTGACCTTCATCTGGGGATTTATTCCTGTCCCACAGGCCTGGTGTAATTGTCATGAGATCTACGATCCCTTTAGCGGTGCCTCTTTTAACTTTGAAGGAACCGAATTAAAGGAGGTAAAGGAAAACACGCTGAATATAGGTCTTGGTGCCCTGTTTGAACTGAATCTCTTTGGCGCCATCACGTTCAACCTCGACGCCAATCTCGGCATCTGTACGGAATTCGTCTACAAACCACTTCAGGATTATGACTGGTGGGCCGATGTTGGGGTATACGGATCTCTGGACCACCTGAAATTCGGTGTCGGCGTTCCATTCACCTCAATAGGCTACACATGGGACTTTGGAACACTGTTATCGATTGATCCGGATGGCGATGGACACATTGTTTCCATTCCGCTTGACGATCTGATGAACGAGTGAGCCTCTATAGGAAAGGGAATCGGTTCCTCGATTATCAGAAATATCATTCAGACAGCGTTGGGTCAAGGTAAA
>DAINPP010000080.1:0-8586 GCA_036743375.1 Thermotogae bacterium
TCATTCCTCACAGAACGAACAAGACAACAGATATGTAGCCCTTCACGCAAAGATTCCCATGCTTGAGGCATCAGACAGCGAGGAGGCAAAGGATTTTATAAAAGCGGCTTATGAGATAAGCGAAGCGTACGATGTCCCGGTCATCTTCAGGATGACAACGAGGATCTGTCACAGTAAGAGCATCGTAGAACTCGAAGAAAGAAAGGAAGTCGGTATAAAGGAATATCATAGAAATATTCCAAAATATGTTGCGACTCCTGCCGCCTGTAGAAAACACCACGTAGAACTCGAAGAAAAGCTGAAAAGGCTTGAGGAATTTTCTAACAGTACCCATCTGAACAGAATAGAAAAGAATGAAGGCGCAAAGATAGGAATCATCACATCGGGAATTTCCTACCAGTACGCCAGAGAAGTATTTGGAAATACGGCGTCTTACTTAAAACTCGGTTTCACCTATCCGATACCAAAGGCAAAGATTATTGAATTTGCTTCGGCTTATGAAACGATTTATGTCATAGAAGAAAATGATCCTTATCTTGAAACACAGATCAAAGCCTTGGGAATCAACGCAATAGGAAAAGACAAGATTCCCATCACGGGGGAATTAAACCCGGAAATCATCGCAAGATCATTTGATTTGGACTGTCCGGATTATGTGCCTATGAGCCCCGAACACGTTTCAGGCAGACCGCCGACACTTTGCTCCGGCTGCCCACACAGGGGTCTCTTCTATGAACTCAGCAAGAGAAAAGACGCCGTCATCACCGGCGATATCGGGTGCTATACACTTGGTAGTGCGGAACCCCTTAACGCGATGGATTCGGTCATATGCATGGGAGCCGGAGTCAGTGCCGCTCACGGTTTTGCAAAGGTATTTGAACAGACGGGTGACAACAGAAAGGTCTTCGGTATAGTGGGAGATTCCACCTTTTTTCATTCGGGAATCACAAGCCTTATCGATATCGTATACAATCAAAGTGATGTAACGATCATCATCCTTGATAACAGGGTTACAGGCATGACCGGTCATCAGGAAAATCCGGGAACAGGCTATACCCTTCAGCAGAAACCGGCGCCAATCATCCAGATAGCCCCATTGGTAAAAACAATAGGCGTTGAAGATGTGAGGGAAATTAACCCGAATAACCTTGAAGAGGTAAAAAAGGCAATCGATGAATGTTCGAAACATCACGGACCTTCAGTCATCATCACTAAATGGCCTTGCGCATTGAAAAAACTTCACGAAGAGGAAAAAACACAGTTCAAACTGCCAACAAAAATCTTCAAGGTTAATCCTGAAAAGTGCAGAAAATGTAAATTATGTCTGAAAGTGGGTTGTCCTTCCATTTCATTTAATCCCGAAACAGGCTCTCACATCGATCCTTACACCTGTGTAGGCTGTTCAGTATGTTCTCAGGTCTGTCCGTTTGACGCGATAAAAAGAGAAGGTGATGAATGATGAATAGTTGTAAAAGTGTTTTACTCGTCGGCGTTGGTGGTCAGGGAACTATTCTCACTTCAAAGATTTTTTCAACGGGACTTCTGAACGCGGGATATGACGTGAAGATGTCTGAGATTCATGGAATGGCACAACGGGGAGGTTCCGTATCCACTCAGGTAAGATATGGTGAAAAGGTTGATTCACCCATAATAGGCCGAGGAGAAGCGGATATTCTCGTTGCTTTTGAAAAGATGGAGGCGATGAGATGGATAGAATTTCTCTCAAAGTCCGGCAAACTCATCGTAAACGATTTTGAAATAGAATCAGCCACTGTACTCTCAGGTAAAGAGATATATCCGGAAGGAATCAACGAAGCGCTGAGAGAAAAAGGTAATTTAAAACTCATTCAGGCCTCAAAACTCGCACTTGAACTCGGGAATATCCGAGTAATGAATATCATCATGCTCGGGATTATGATAAAGGAACTCGGACTGGAAAAAATAGACTGGAAAGCGGAAATGGAAAAGCTGATAAAGCCTCGATTTGTTGAGATGAATAAGAGGGCATTTGACTTGGGTTACAGTTTATAGAGACTGAAATGATAATAGTTTGTATGATATAATTACAAACAGGGGATTGTTGAATCATAGGAGGAAAAAAATGTCTTTAGACAAGTATTTGAAACATCTTCGCGTTGACAGATTACCACATGTATGGTGTCCCGGTTGTGGAAACGGGACGGTTTTAAAAGCAACTGTAGGGGCAATAGAAGAATTGGGACTTGATCCTTCAAATATTGCCGTTGTTTCGGGAATAGGTTGTTCTTCAAGGGCGACGGGATATCTGAATTACAACACCATGCATACGCTTCACGGTAGAGCCATAGCGTTTGCGACGGGAATTAAGCTATCAAGGCCAGAAATGAAAGTTCTCGTAATGACTGGCGATGGGGACTGCGGTGCAATAGGCGGTAACCATTTTATTCATGCCGCAAGACGAAATATGGACATAACCGTTATCGGTTTTAATAATAATATCTATGGGATGACAGGCGGACAGTACTCACCGACTACCCCTGAATCATCCTATGCAACAACTTCACCTTACGGAAATATCGAACAGCCTTTTGATCTCTCAAGATTGGCGATCACCGCTGGGGCTACATATGTGGCAAGATCAACTTCCTATCATTTTGTTGCTCTCCAAAACTATATAAAGAAGGCAATCACAAATGAAGGGTTCTCATTTGTCGAAACCGTTGTACAATGTCCTACCTATTACGGGAGATACAACAAAAAGGGGACGGCACCACAGATGATTAATTATTTTAAAGAGAATGGTATCACTTTAAACACAGCGGTCACCAAGTTGCAGGAGATGTATCCGGATACCGATTTCAGCGGATTTAACGTAAATGCCCTGCTTGAAAAGGCCGTTGATAATCTTGATGGAAAGATCATTCTCGGTGAATTTGTCAACAAATCGGTTCCCGGTTACGTTGAGAAATATAAAACTGTCGTAGAAAAAGCACAGGCTGAAGCAAAGGCCGGAAGATGAGAAGGTGAATAGAAAATGATGCCAATAGAAAAAAATCCGTTTACGATAAGACTTGGAGGACTCGGAGGCCAGGGAAATATTAAAATGGGTCTCATTCTCGCAAAGTCTCTCACATACGATAAAAAATGGGTCGTACAGACGCAGCATTATGGAGCGCAGGTTCGCGGTGGAGTCGCCTATTCAGATGTACTCTTCTGTGACGATCCGATAGATTTTCCTATCGCATATAATTTTAATGTCTTATATATGATGGATCAGACACCGCTTAATTCCTTTTTTCATCTCTTAAAGCCGAACGGGGTCCTGATCTGTGACAGTACGTTTATCAAGAACGTCCATATCAATGTCAGAAGAATTACAAAAAAGATTCTGGTTTATCCCGTTACAGAGATATGCAGGGATAAATTCGGATTACCGGTTCTTGCAAACGTCCTCGGATTGGGGATTCTGCAGAAAGCAACGAACATCGTCAGTATAGATGCACTGAAACAGACCATCCGAGAGGAAGTTCCGGAGAAATTCGTCGATTTAAATATGGAGGCATTCGAATACGGTCAGAAATTGTGTGATAAATGTTATCCTTTAAAGGAAGAAAAAAAATATACGCCGATAAATTTTGAGTGATAGATGAAAAAATGGTTGAAAGGCTTTTTTAAATCTTTTAGATACGCAGTCAACGGTATAAAAGATACTCTAAAAAGACAGAGAAATCTGAGGTTCGACTTTATTGCCGGTGCAGTGGTTCTTGCACTGGCAATCGTTCTTCCTCTCAGCACGTTCGAAATTCTATGGATCGTCTTCTCTGTGTTTGTTGTTATCGTTTTTGAAATGCTGAACTCTCTTATTGAAGAATTGATGGATTTACTATATCCGATTTTTCATGAAAAAGTAGGCAGAATAAAGGATTTATCCGCTGGAATTGTTCTTGTTACCGCCGTTTTTGCTCTATCTGTGGGGTTAATTATCTTAGGCAAGCACCTGATAAAGGCCCCTGATATCTTCGGAATATTGGCGTTCCTGATCTTTTTAATCTTTTTCTGCTCTTTATTCAGAAAGGAGGGGCATGATGAAACCAGAAATACGAGTAATGATATGTGATGATTCCGCCTTTATGAGAATGGTTATTAAAGATATACTTGATTCACAAAATGGTATGAAGGTAATTGCTCAGGCGAGAGATGGCATGGAAGCTGTAGAAAAGGCCGTTCAATTAAAACCGGATGTTATAACGATGGATGTGGAAATGCCCAAATTGAACGGACTTGAAGCCATGAAACTGATTACAAAAAAGATTCAGACACGGGTCATTATGGTCAGCAGTTTGACCGAAGAGGGTGCGGAAATAACGATAGAAGCCCTTGAAAATGGCGCGATAGACTTTCTCGCAAAACCATCCGGTTCTATTTCCACAAATTTCAGACAAATGGGTGGGGAACTGATAGATAAGATAAACAGTTCTATGCAGATAGATCCATCCAGAATAAATCTATTGAGGAGAAAAGTGACAATAAGAAAGCCGATACAGAAACGATTTACACTCAACGGAAAAATAGTGATGATAGCCTCCTCAACAGGAGGTCCGAAGGCACTTGATGCGGTTATTCCAGAACTGCCAAAAAATCTTCCGGCACCGGTGGTTGTTGTACAGCATATGCCAGCCGGTTTCACAAAATCCCTGGCAATGCGGTTGAATAAAGTCTCGGACATTGAAGTAAAGGAAGCCGCCGAAGGCGATATCCTTAAAAACGGTGTCGTTTATATTGCACCCGGTAATTATCATCTTGGTTTGAGGGCAGAAGGTTCAGGTGTAAAAGTATTCCTCGATCAAAGTGCGAAGATTAACGGGGTAAGACCGGCAGCCGATTTCACCTTTGATAAGGGAGCCGAAAT
This sequence comes from Thermotogae bacterium, assembly GCA_036743375.1. Lineage (GTDB taxonomy): Bacteria > Thermotogota > Thermotogae > MWEM01 > MWEM01 > DAINPP01. The sequence continues at coordinate 4,889 of DAINPP010000080.1, forward strand.
TTACAGGAATAAAGTGGTGGGGGTAGTCCTTACCGGAATGGGCCGGGATGGCACGAAAGGGGCCTTTAAGATAAAGCATTACAACGGAAAGATTATTGCAGAATCGGAAGAAACATGCGTTGTTTACGGGATGCCAAAATCTGTTGTGAAAGAAGGTTACGCTGATTTCGAACTCCCTTCCAACCAGATTGCACAGAAGATCACAGAATTATTATAATTAGGAGATAAATTTATGGTTAATGCGATGTACCCAGGTACATTTGATCCAATTACCTATGGTCATATAGATGTTGCAAGAAGAGCCGCAAAGGCGTTTGGCCATCTCGTTATCGTAGTCATGGAGAACAGCGTTAAGCGTTCCACCCTTTTCGATTCCGAGGAACGCTGTGAGATGATAGAGAAAGTTTTCAGTGATGATGAAAACATCACGGTTGATACGCATAAAGGGTTGATGGTAGAATACGCGAAAAAAAAGAATATCAGTGTTGTTGTCAGAGGTTTGAGGGCGGTTTCCGATTTTGAATACGAGATGCAGATGGCCGCGGCGAACAAGAAATTACACAACGGACTTGATACCTTTTTTCTGATGACAGACACAAAATATTCGTTTATTTCATCGACACTCGTTAAAGAAATAGCTATTCACGGGACATCAGTGGGGACATGGGTCCCTGAAACTGTTGAAAGAGAACTTAAAAAAAAGTGTAATTTTAAAACTGAAATATAAGTGTTAAGGGGGAAGTTGAACAGATGACAGAGAAAAAGAAAAAAGAAATCTGGGGTGATTATACCGCAGAGGAGTGGAATGATTGGAAGTGGCAACTCAGGAACAGGATTATGGATGTAAAGACACTGGAAAAGGTTATCCCTATCACTGAAGAGGAAAAGAGGGCCATTGAACACAGTCTTGAGTTTTTAAGAATGGCGATTACGCCTTATTACGCTTCGTTGATTGATCCCGATGATCCCAACGATCCCATCAGAAAACAGGCCGTTCCCACCGTCAAGGAGCTCGAAGTTGCACCGGAGGATATGCTTGATCCGTTACATGAAGATGTTGACTCCCCTACTCCGGGATTGACGCATCGCTATCCGGACAGAGTACTTCTGCTCGTTACGGATAAGTGCTCGATGTATTGCAGACACTGTACGCGAAGGAGAAAAGCCGGGGATACGGACAAGGCAATGCCGCTGGATTATGTGGACAAGACCGTTGAATATCTGAAAGATCATCCTGAGGTGCGGGATGTTCTCATTTCGGGCGGCGATCCGCTGACGTTGCCCACTGACCACCTTGAAAGCATCATCAAGAGAATAGCTTCGGTTCCCTCCGTAGAGATCATAAGAATCGGTACAAGGGCCCCTGTTGTATTTCCGCAAAGAATCGACGAAGAATTGGTGAATATGCTGAAAAAATATCAACCAATATGGATCAACACCCATTTTAATCATCCGAAGGAATTCACTCCGGACAGTATTGAGTCCCTCAGAAAACTCGCGGATGGCGGTATCCCACTCGGAAATCAGTCCGTTCTCCTGAAGGGTGTCAATGATCATCCCGAGATCATGAAAAGACTGGTCCATGATCTTGTTAAATACAGGGTACGTCCTTATTATATCTATCAATGCGATCTTTCACAGGGACTCTCCCATTTCAGAACGACCGTTGCCAAAGGACTTGAAATAATGGAATATCTGAGGGGACACACTTCCGGTTTTGCGGTCCCTACCTACGTTATCGATGCACCACACGGGGGCGGTAAGATTCCTGTTATGCCGCAATACCTTGTTTCATATGGCGAAAACAAGGTTATACTGAGAAATTATGAAGGCGGGTTGTTTGTATACGAAGAACCTAAGAATTACTCAGCTGAAGCGGATCCTGACAGCTGGCTCATCGAGGAGAGAAAGAGCAAGGAAGGACTGGCCGGTATGCTTTCGGGGAAAAATAAGAAATTGATTCCGGCAGAGACCAAAAGGTTAAGCAGGGCCGGTGAATGGAAGAAAAATCATTCGCATTGAAGACTTTTTTTAAAGAAATAACAACAGACAACAAGGTCATTTCTATTATTGGCCTTGAAAAGAATACAGGCAAAACGACTTTCCTGAATTATTTACTTGAGGGTTTGAATGAAATCAATTCAAACCCTCTGGTTTTAAGTATCGGTAGAGACGGCGAAGATCAAGATCGTCTCGAGAACACGAAAAAACCAAGAATAAAAATCTTTAAGGGACAATATTTCATCAGCATCGATTCATTGATCTCCAACTCAGCTTCGATAGAAGTTTTGGACAGTTTTAATTATTCTGTTTCCGGTTCGACACTTTTTCTGGCACGCGCCAGACAGGACACCTGCGTTGAGCTGATCAATCCCGGTAGTATTGATTTTGTCAGGGAAATTATCGAATCCGTTCAGAAGCAATTTCACATCTCGCCTGTGCTGATCGACGGGGCACTGGACAGAAAAAGTCATGCCTCTTCGCGGATAACCGACGGGGTATTCATCTGTTCCGGTTCGCAAGTCGAAGGGACAATCGATGAAATTCTGAAAAAGACCGAAATACTGGTCGACAGATTAGAAAAGCGGGAATGTAACGACGAGATAAAGAAGGTCATCCAATCGGATATGTCTTTGTCAGGCTATCTCGTCATCAGGGACGGAAAGATTGTGTATTCGGACAAGAATACCCTTCTGGAGATGAACTCCCCGGAAAAGGGTCTACACGACGGAGATACGATATACACGACGGGAATGTTGACAAATTCTTCAGCGGTCAAGCTTCTCAACAGCGATAAAAAAATAAGCATCGTTGTCGATGACGGGACAAAGCTCATGATAGACAGATCAACTGAAAAAAGACTTTCGAGGAACGGTGTAAATTTATATTTACAATATTCCATACAAGTTTATGGTATCATTTTAAATAGCATTGGAATAAGAAGAAGCCTTAACCCGTCAAGATTATTAAGCAGATTTAAAGAAAGATTTAGTGACAGGATTACTTTAGATTTGCAGTTTATTGATTGAGTTCCAGTAATTGCATCTGACCTTTCAAGAAGGAGTGATATTATGGATTACAAGTTAGTTACGAGAGGTTTCACACCCACAGAAGCAGTGAACGATTATGTAGACAAAAAAGCTTCAAAACTTGAGAAAGTTCTTCCAGAAGGTGATCATGTACACGGTGAGGTAAAGATTGAAAGAGAAAACAAGGACTTCAGAGCTGAGATTACTTTTCACATCAGAGGAGCGATAATCAGGACTGAAGAGACGACGAGTGATATTTATGCTTCAGTGGACAATGCGGTAGATTCTATGGAAAAGAAGCTTGAGAAGTATAAGAACAAGAGAATGGCCAGACATCGAAATGCAAAAGCAACAGCGGAAGAAATTACGGCGGTATTTGGTGCGGCGGAACAGGAAGACGAATATGACGAGATTTCAAAAAACAAGAGATTTTTCCTGAGACCGATGAACGTTGAAGAGGCAAAATTGCAGCTCGATATGCTTGGACATTCATTTTTTGTTTTTAAAAACGCAGATACCGATGAGATAAATCTCATCTATAAGAGACAGAATAAATCAATGGGTCTAATCGAATTTGAAGTATAATCATATATAAAGAAAAATCCCCTCCTGACGGAGGGGATTTTTTGTCCAGCCTACCCTTTTATCATCCGATTAAAAACCTATTTA
>DAINPP010000081.1:0-8374 GCA_036743375.1 Thermotogae bacterium
AAGACTGTATTCGGATGTCAGAACGGATAAGGAAACCTCAAGCCATTCGTCATCGCTTATGAGTAAGGCCTCATATTCAGGGACGAAAAGGTCCATATCCTCCCATTCAAGGGAAGTATCTTTCTTATAATTGTTCAATGAAAGCTCGAGATCTTCCTTCGCCTGTTCAAGATCTGATTTTGCCTCTTTCAGTGTGAGTGACGCGTCTTTCAAATCGTTTTCCGAAACGAGTCCTTTTTTAAAGAGATTCTCCTTGTCATTAGCATCGATCTCGGCTATCTTAACGGTCAGTTCGTTCGTCTGACAGGTAATTTCCTTACTCTTGATATCAAAAATATCGTTGAGTATTTCCGAATAGAATGAACTGAGATTATTCTGTGTACTGTTATCCCCCGATGCCTTGCTACTTTTGGCAGATAATTCGGCCTTTTTGTTCGTTGCCTCAATCATGGCCTTATCATAATCAAGCTGTGTCTTCTCCATACTGAGTTCATAGAGTTTGTAATTACTGTTGACCGTTTTAGCGGCATCCACAATCGAAAGCAATGAAGCGGAATAGGCTGTCGTCATCACGAGAAGTGTAACAAAAACCGAAACAAGAATTTTTTTCATAAATAATCCTCCCTTGAAATGTTAAATCCTCACAGATATCGTAAAACAGATACATACGTACATTTTTCCATAAAACTTGACAACCCCGAATTCTATTAAGGTTTTCTGATTATACACTATAAAGTGTGAGTAAAACGTGAAGATGAATTTAGGAATCTAAAAATTCTACTCGTGAAAGAATAATTAAGACCACATCTCTCGGTGTGGTCTCTCAAGCTATTTACCTATTGCCATCCTGATAATCGAATCAGGTTTTAAATCATATTGCCGTGTATTTTCAAACTTGACGATAAGGGTTTCCTGAGGGTGTGGGGCATCCTCCCGTAATTCGCCGGTAACACCGTCCACAATCTTTAAAACCCTCGTACGGATCATCGACTTCGAGCCCGGTGAGATGATCTCGACCTCATCACCGACGGAAAACTTGTTGCGCTGTTCGATCTTCCAGCAGTCCGCCTCATAATTCGTATCCTTTATCAGGCCGATAAAGCTGTATTCTCTGACATACTTGCTGGTACTGTACTCCTGAGCCTTCTCATACTGATTGCCGAAATAGAACCCGGTCGTGAATTTCCGGTGGCTCGTCTTGTTGATCTCTTCCAGCCAGCAGGGATCAACCCGCCAGTCTTCCCCTTTCTCATAATACGCATCTATTGCCAGTCTGTATGCCCTGACAACCGTTGCCACATAATAGGCGCTCTTCATCCGGCCCTCTATCTTCAGACTCGATATCCCCGATTTTATCAGTTCCGGGATATATTCGATCATACAAAGATCTTTCGAATTCAGGATATGTGTTCCATGTTCATCCTCTTCTATCGGGTAGTATTCATCCGGTCTCGTGGATTCCACGAGATAATACTGCCATCTGCACGGATGTGAACAGGCTCCCCTGTTGGAATCCCTTCCGGTCATAAAACTGCTCAGCAGGCATCGGCCCGAATAGGACACACACATGGCCCCATGGACAAATGACTCCAGTTCTATTGAATCCCCCACTCTATCCTTCACCTGAGAAATCTCTTTCAAACTCATTTCACGGGCAACTACCGCCCGTTTCATTCCCTGATCCCTCCAGAATTCTATGGCCGAATAATTGGTGGCATTGGCCTGCGTACTGAGATGTATTTCGAGTTCGGGGACTTCCCGCCTCGCAATGCTGAAGATGCCCGGGTCCGAGATCAGTACGGCGTCCACGTTGACCTCGTACAACTTCCTGAGATATTCCGGAAGGCCTTCGAGATCATCGTTATGCGCCATGATGTTGACCGTCACATAGATCTTTTTCCCTCTCTCATGTGCGTATTCAGCAGCTCGTGAAATTTCTTCAAGATCAAAATTTTTTGCTCCGGCACGAAGGCCAAACAGCTTCCCGCCGAGATAACAGGCATCTGCCCCATATAAAAAGGCCATCTGCATTTTTTCAAACGTTCCAGCCGGTGCCAGTAACTCTACTTTATTCATTTGTATCCCCCTGTTTCATTCTTCTCTTCGAGCGATAATAAGCGATTACCTCGACTTCTATCGATTGGGGAACAAATCCCCGTATCGTTTTCCCTCGTCTTAATCGCTCTCTTATCTCCGTCGAAGATATTTCTATATACGCTGTATCGTGTATGCTTATCCTGTCCGGATAGCGCCTTTCAGCTTCGGAGAGCTGTGAGCTGAAACGTCTCTTGTAAACGGAAAGCGTTGTTTTCTTCATTATTTCATCAAAAGCTCGCCATTTATGGAAACCCTGAAGTGAATCTTCGCCGATGACAAGTACGGGATATTCACCAAACCGGTCATAAAATCGATTCAACGTATCGATGGTATAGGACGGTTTTTCTATTCCCGTATCCCTTTCGATATCCAGCACTTCTATTCCCTTCAGACCGGAAAAGGCGCTTTCACACCAGCGGTACCGGATGTCAAACGGTGTGTTTTCTTCGTCTGTTTTGAACGGCGAACAACCGGCCGGAACAATATACATTTTTTTTAATGGATTGAGAATCTCGAATAATTTTTGTGCGATGATCACGTGTGCATTATGAACCGGGTCAAAAGATCCGCCAAACAGTGCATAATTTCTTCTGTAAGACACTACTCTTCTCCTTGATCAATTCATGGAAAACAAAAAAGGAGCCGTCTCAGGCTCCTCAGTGGTGAGTGTGGAGGGGTTTGAACCCACGGCCTCTTCCCTGTCAAGGAAGCGCTCTCCCGCTGAGCTACACACTCAATCTCAAAGTGTACTTATTTTATCACAGGTTAATAGGGTTGTCAAGTCCGCTCATTCCTTAAACTGGAGTTGAGGGATCTGTATCGTTTCCCCATCACCTTTTGTAAAGTCAGCCATCCCTGTAAAGACACCCTTACAGGAGATAATCTCTTCGTTCTTCACATTTCCCTTCGTATAACCGGTTAAGTAGATCACATCATCATCGTATTCCAATTCTTTCTTTCTCGTGAAGACATACATGGAATAGTTGTCATCCCCTTCTGTCATCACCTCAAAGGCCTGACCCGTTATGTTGAAGGTCTTGTCAAGATAGTCTCCGGAATGCTCCATCATCTTCGCATATTCTATATCAGTTCCTACATCCATGACAACCGTAAATACGATATACAGGGCAAGAATCAGAACTGCCAGCGTCAGGAAAAAGTATACCCTTTTATCTTTCACAGCAATCGCCTCCACGTGATAACGGAATAAAAAGGGGTGAGTCACACCCCTTTTATGATTTTATTGCAATTTTTCTTCCAGTGCTTCGACTTCAGGATAAGACATGCCCGCCTTTTCTATCAGATACTTCATGGCAACATAACCGATATTGTCATCCGTTACAGGCTGTTCGTTGTTGATGGATATAAAAATATTCTCGATAATGTTGATAACGGCATCGTAAGCAGGGGTTCCCTTTTCCACATGATAATAATTCTCATAGGATTTGGCGTAATCCGCATAGATTTCTTCAGTCGTTCCACCCATAAGCGCACCAAGGATGGCAACGGTCATACCGGCTCTGTCTTTTCCCTCTACACAGTGGACGAGGTATGGACCATCTTTTTCGATGATGAACAGGAGTCCCTTTTTCAGCTTTGCGGCAAATTCGTCACTGAGAAGATCTACACCCATGTTAAGGTTGATCATGTTGCCATTTTCCTTTACAAAGGCATAGAACGGTGAGAATGCACAGTTGGCTGAGAGTTCTTCATCGGAATCCGACAGGTTGACCACCGTATTGATACCGGCAGCTTCAACGAGCTGAATGGAGTAAGGTGCTCTGGGATCGTCAATCGAAGGATGTGATGATCTGTAAAGTCTTCCGGGAGTAATGTCTCCGATTGTGACTTCTCTGAAGTTTGCGAAGATCGCATCGGAAGCGTAGTCTTCTCTGACTTCAGTTCTGACAAGATGCCTGATCTCGAGTTCTTCCGCATAAGCCCCTTTTTCACTCATGGCATAGGTAACTTCGGATCCGACTTCAAGGGCATAGGTCTTTGCAAAATTTGCATAGTTAAGTGCCATCATGACATGTCCACTGGATAATCTGACAAGCGGTTCACCCGTGTCAACATCCCCATAGGTTGTAACGAAAGGCATTTCCTCAGAAGTATCTCCCAGCGTTACAAGCAACACATCACCAAGTTCAAATCCTGCGGCTTCAAAAGTCTCACTCAGGATACCCGTGTGGACGTTTCCGTACTTGTCAACCTCAGTAATAGTCCCCGTCACCGACGCAAATGCCATAAAGGCAACGACTAAAAACAGAGTGACTAAAACACTTCTTTTCAACATTCGAATTCCCCCTTATAGAGTTTTATTACTTTTGCGCCTTTGCCCACGAATCCTTGAGTGCAACGGATCTGTTGAACACGGGATTCTCTGGTGTACTCTCATCATCGGCACAAAAATAGCCTTTTCTCATAAACTGGAAATTGTCCCCCGGTGTCGCTTCGGCGAGCATCGGTTCTATCAGACAATCCTTTAATACGACGAGTGACTCGGGATTGAGATAATCTTTATACGTCTTTCCCTCTTCCATATCCTTCAGATTCTTCAGCGTGAAGAGTTTGTCATACACTCTGACTTCAGCCTTTCTGGCATGTCTTGCAGACACCCAGTGAAGGGTTCCCTTGACACGGCGCCCATCCGGTGTTCCGCCACCCCTCGATTCAGGATCATATGTACATCTGAGCTCTGTGATATTGCCTGCTTCATCCCTGATAACATCCGTACAGGTAACATAGTAGGCAAACTTCAACCGGACTTCCCTTCCAACGGACATTCTGAAGAACTTCCGCGGGGCATCCTCCATGAAGTCCTCCCGTTCGATATAGAGTTCACGGCAAAAGGCCACCTGTCTCGATCCATCTTCAGGATTTTCAGGATTGTTCTGAGCCTCAAAGTACTCCACCTGGTCTTCGGGATAATTTTCTACCACGAGTTTGACCGGATCCAGCACAGCCATTCCCCTGACAGTTGTCTTGTTCAGTTCATCCCTGAGACAGTATTCGAGAAATTCTAAATCCACCATGCTGTCCCCTTTGGCTACCCCAACCTCTTCGGCAAACCGCTTGAGAGCCGTCGGAGTAAACCCCCTCCTTCTGAGTCCGCTGATCGTCGGCATTCTCGGGTCATCATAGCCGGCCACGATACCTGTTTCCACGATTTCCCTGAGCAGTCTCTTACTCATAACCGTGTAACTCAGGTTCAGACGGGCAAATTCATACTGATGCGGTACGGATGGAACGGATACGTTTTCGATAAACCAGTTGTAAAGTGGCCGGTGATCCTCAAATTCCAGTGTACAGATAGAATGGGTGATCCCCTCTATCGAATCTTCATACCCGTGCGCAAAGTCATACATCGGGTAGATATTCCATTTGTTTCCGAGTCTGTAATGTGCCTTTTTAAGGATTCTGTACATGATCGGATCTCTCATGTTGAGATTTGAACTGCCCATATCGATCTTTGCCCTTAATACGGCCTCGCCTTCTCCAAACTCACCATTCTTCATCTTTTCAAACAGATCGAGATTCTCTTCTACCGTCCTGTCTCTGTAGGGCGAATTGGTTCCAGGTTCCTTGAGAGTTCCCCTCTGCTGCCGAATCTCCTCTGCCGTCTGATTGTCAACATAAGCAAGCCCTTTTTCTATTAATTCAATAGCCCAGCCATAAAACTGATCGAAATAATCTGAGGCATATCTCAGTTCATCCCAATTTGCACCAAGCCATCTGATATCCTTTTTCATTGATTCCATGAATGCTTCTTCTTCTTTTTCGGGATTCGTGTCATCAAATCTCAGATTGAACTGACCATTATATTTCCTTGCAAGTCCATGATTAAGAAGAATGGACTTTGCATGCCCGATGTGAAGCTGGGCATTCGGCTCCGGTGGAAATCTGGTGATAACTTTCTGGATTCTTCCAGACCCGAGGTCGTCTTCAATAATCTTTTCAATAAAATTCTTTGGTCTTTCAGCTTCTGTTGCCATGTTTTACCTCCCGTTTTTAAAATTTATTTTTATGGACAATCAAGGCAGTATCCGCTCTGATCATCCTGTCGGTTATTTCAAAATACTTCATTCGAATTATTATACGCGAGAACGGAAATTTGTCAACAAAAACAATTCCCTAACATAGACAGTATACACCATTCAAGCCTAATGAAGATATGATGGAACACACGCTCATTCATTAATCTTTTTCTCTATCAACATAGAAAGACTTGAATTATTTCAAAAAACAAGTTATAATGCACTGTAAATTTACTGTATATTTACAGGAGGTGATCAAGATGGATAAGAATGACAGACAGGCTGAACTGATTCAGATACTGAAAGGATCAAAAGAGGCGATCAGCGGGGAGGAACTTTCGAATCACTTTAACGTTTCGAGACAGGTTATTGTAAAGGACATCGCTTCGCTCAGACAGGATGGAACGGAAATACTGTCCACCTCAAGGGGTTATCTGCTTGACAGAAAACACGGTTTCAGAAAGGTCATTGCCGTAAAACATAACAGAGAACAGATTCGAGAAGAACTCGAAATCATCATCAGAAATGGTGGAAAGGTAATCGATGTGATGGTAGAACATCCGGTATACGGGGAGATCAGAGGCGATATTTCGATATCCACCGAAGAGGAACTGACAAAATTCGTCGCATTGATCAATTCAAGCAAGGCCAAACCACTCCTATCAGTCTCAGATGAAGGGGTTCACCTGCATACCATAGAAATACAATCAAGAATACAGTACGATCAGATAGAAAAAGAACTCAAGGAAAAACATTTCTGGATTTAAATCCAGGTACAGGGGGAAGAAAATGATAATCGACAAAGTAGTAGAAAAATATGTTCCCGCATCAAAACAAAGATACTTGTTGTTCACCACCTCATTACAATGGATGCTCGTAGCAGCCGGTGTTATGATCATGTCACTCACACTGCCGAACATACTCGAAACACTTGAAGGAAGTGCCGAACTCAGAAATACGATGGCCAGTTCCGTCTTTTTCGGAATGCTCCTCGGTGCCTTCACATCCGGTTATTTATCCGATACACTTGGAAGAAAGATTACGAATATCCTCTTTCTTGTAATAGCCGGACTATTTTCAGCGTTGAACGGCGCAGCCCAGTCAGCCGGCAGTTTCATCACCTTCAGATTTCTCGCTGGAATCGGTTATGGCGGATTATTACCGGTTGTGAACGCTTATCTGACAGAATTCACGTCCATCAGAATCAGGGGAAGATATCTGACCTATCTTGAGGCAAGCTGGGCTGTAGGAAGTATTCTGCTCGGTCTCTTCACCGTTCTGACCGTCAACACCTATGGCTGGAGACCTTCTTATTACGCACTGGCCATCTCTACCATTCCGATGCTGATCATCACCATCAGACTACCAAGAAGTCCGAAATTTGCCTTCCTGAAAGGGGGGAAAGACGCGCTTGAAAAGGCTTTAAACTGTAAAGTTACTGAACAGGTAGAAATGCATAAGCCGGAACGAATTCCTCTCCTATCCTTGCTGAAAGGAAAATTTCTCCCGCGAACATTGATGATCTGGCTGGCCTGGTTCTCGGTCAGCTTCACCTATTACGGGATCTTCACCTGGGCACCCAAACTCTTTGCCTCGAGGGGAATCGCCGCATCAAACGCCATGTGGTACACCTTCTTCATGCTGATCATGCAGTTACCGGGTTATCTGCTCGCCGCCTATCTGATAGAAAAGATCGGGAGAAAAAAGACCGGCATCTTTTTCTTCACCGGTACCGGACTCGCCGTACTGTTTCTGCTTGCCGTCAATTCCTCATTCACATCCGGTTTATTCGCCGTTGTCCTGTCCATCTTCTGTATGGGTTCCTGGGGATTCGTCTACGCCTACACCCCTGAACTCTTCCCGACTGAAATGCGAGCCCTCGGTAACGGTTCCGCCGGCGTCATGGCCAGAATCAGCGGCATCATCGCCCCATATTACGCCACTTTCCTCATAGAAAGCGGCGGTAACACATCCGTCGTGATGACCATCACACTCGCCCTGTTCATGCTCGTCTCATCATTCCTGATCTTCAAATGCGGCGTGGAAACTAAGGAGCAGGCGATAGAATAGTTTCCAAATAACAATACATACGTGCAATAAAAAAGGGAGACTATTTCAAGTCTCCCTTTTACTTATATCATTTCATCAAATTCTTTTCATCAAAGATATCGTAAGGATATTTCAAAAGATATTCGTAATCTTTCGTCGTTCCTTTTTCGATGATGTCTTTCATGATAAAA
>DAINPP010000082.1:0-8369 GCA_036743375.1 Thermotogae bacterium
TTTTCTTCTTAACTCCTTTAAAAAACCCCTTCCGAAAGGATGGGGTTTTTTGTTGGTGGTAACGCATTTTGATGGGAGTGATGTGGCTACTTCAACGGTAACTTTTATTCGGAGAGAGAAATTTCTTCTCAAAACACGATAAAGCAACACGATAAACACGTTATTAATAAATATAATTAAATAAAATTGTTATGACGATAGATATTAACGTTATGGTAAGGTCTCTTGCCATAGCCGTGTTCGATTTTATTTTATTCTTATGATAAAATAATTTAATGGCATTATATGACCTGCAGAATTTGTAATTTGTTTGTTTTATTCCGGGTTAGGCGACATAATGGCAGAAATTTATCGGCATTATTTATCGCGATAGCATATAATAGAAGGTTTATGGTGAAAAATGAAAAGATTAATGATCTTGTGTTTTCTGTGCTTTATTTTTGTAGTTTCTTTTTCGGCTGATGATGGAAACAAAATCTATATCGGGTTATCCTATCCGGCCTTTTTTGATGATGAGATCGAGTTTGGCAAGGGATTTGAGTTGGCCATAGAGACGATCAACCATTCCGGTGGTATCAAGGGGAGAGAACTCGAAGCGGTTTTTATCGATGATGAGGCGGCAGTTGCTGAGGGAATGAAGGTTGCACATGCTTTTATTCAGGATAAAAGGATCCTGACGGTCATCGGTCATTTCAACTCAAGGGTTGCCGTGGTCACATCGAAGATATACAACGATGCGAAGATGCCTTTTATTGCCCCCTGTTCGACGGCCCCAGATCTGATGAGGGAAGATTATACGACGGTCTTCAGGACGATCCCGGATGATAAACGTGTGATGGCCTATCTACTTAATTTTCTTAAAGGGGAAGGGTATGAGAAGATTGCCGTTTATTATGCCGATGATGATTTTGGAAAAGGTGTTGTGAAATCCGTAGAAGATTCCGCCGATGAGCTCGGGCTTGAAGTGGTGGACCGGACGACGGTCATCAATTCTGCAAATATTGAAAGGGTATTGAGCCGGTGGAACGCGCTGGATGCCGAGGTACTTGTTGTTGCGGAGACTTACGAATGGGTAAAGGATATTATCAAAGAGATAAAAAAGAGAAATCCCAAGCTGCTTGTCGTGGGAACCTCTTCGCTTGATTTTCCAGAATATATTTCCTATCTCGGCGAATATGCCGAGGGAACGATTATTCCGACCCATTATGAATTGAATAAATCGACAAAGCTGAATATGGATTTTGTGGAGGCGTTCCAAGAAAAATATCATTCGGATCCGGACATGTATGCGGCGATCGCCTATGATACGCTGATGCTCTTTAAAGAGGCGGCGGAGAACACTTCAGCACTGACGAAGGAGCAGATTGTTAAGGCACTTGGTGAGATCAGGGATAAAAAATGCGTTACCGGGACACTGTCCTGCGAAAATGGGGAATTTATTGGAGACAATATCCTTTTGAAAATGGTTATTAACGGTGAATTTGTGTTTGTAGAAAATATTCGCAGTTCGGATACGTATTGAGGGGGACGATATGGACGAGAAGAAAAAGTTACCTTTGAAGATGGATAAAAAGCGTTCTCTGAATCTGAATAATACACCTGTAAATATCACAACGGGAATATCCTGGCTGGTTATTCTGACTATTCTGATCCTCGTCGCAGGTGGGGTTTACTGGGGATTTTTCGGCAGTATAGATATCACCCTGAAAACGGAAGGTGTACTTGTTTCCAGCGGTGGATTCACTTATATCTATTCTTCGGGTGAGGGAATGGTTTACGATCTTGCCGTTGAGATTGGTGATCGGATAAAAAAAGGTGATGTTATCGCCAGACTAAATAAAACGGAACTGGTTAATCAGATTGTTTCTCTTGAAGACGAACTGGATGCCTTATCGAGAGAAGACAAAAAAGCGAGACAGGGTGAACTGGATGATCTGAAAAAGCTTTTAAAGCAGGAAATGTCGATTGTAGCCTCAGAAGAGGGGATTGTATCGGAAGCGATGGTACAGAAGGGTCAGTTTGTCACCAGGGGTCAGGAGATCATCAAGATCAACAGAACGGGTTATTCGGTCAAAGAATTGGTGGCCGCCCTTTATTACAAGATTGAAGAGGGCAAACTGATACATCCGGGGATGGAATGCCGGATTGTGCCTTCTACGGTCAGCAAAGACGAGTATGGTTTTCTTCTCGGAACGGTTGTCAGCGTGTCCGAATATCCTTCTACGGCAAAAGAGATCGCTGAATTTACCGGTAGTGAAGAATTTGGTGAGATGTTTTCCAGTAACATCGTAATAGAGGTCATTGTAGATCTGATTCCTTCCGAGAATACGACGTCCGGTTATCAGTGGACTTCTGCCGATGGACCGCCGATGAAGATAGAAAGTGGGACGATTTGTGAGGGAATTACCATCACCGGAAATGTCAAACCTGTTCAGCTGGTCCTTAAATAATCGGTTCGGTGATCGTGCGCGTGGAAAAAACAAGACAGAAGATAAAAAAAACACCAACGGTATTACAGACAGAAGCGGTAGAATGCGGCGCAGCTGCCCTTGGAATGATACTAAGTTATTACGGGAAATATATTTCTCTCGAGGAACTCAGATCTGAATGTGATGTCTCAAGGGATGGCAGTAATGCGTTAAACATCCTGAAAGCAGCCAGAAATTATGGATTGAAGGCGAAAGGTTTCAGGGTCAATGTAAAAAAAATAGAAGGCCATGTCTTTCCAGTTATCCTTTTCCTGAATACGGCACATTTTGTTGTCCTTGAAGGGATTAAAAACGGGATTTATTATCTCAACGATCCCGCCATCGGGCACAGACGATGTGATGAGTCGGAATTTTCAAAGATCTTTTCCGGTATCGTCTTACAGTTTGAACCGACGGAACTATTTGAAAAATCGAAGAAGAAACCCGGCGGTGTTTTTTCACATATCAGAGAAGTGAAGATCAACCGTAAGGTGCTGTTCTTCCTCGTTTTATGTGCCTTTTTTCTGACTGTATCCGGTTTTCTCATCCCATCTTATTCTAAAATCTTTATCGATCATGTTCTGATCGAACAGAGAACGGAATGGCTTCAGCCGCTCCTGATTACGATGTTTGTCACCGCAGTTCTGACAGGTATTGTCCAGTATTTTCAGCATAAGACGGTCATCAGCCTGGAAAACAGTATTTCCGTCAATACGGCATCTTCTTTCTTTGAACATGCCATCCGGCTTCCATTGAGTTTTTACTCACAGCGATATGCGGCAAGTGTGAATACGGCGTTTGAGTCCGGTGAAAATATTGCCGGGATAGTGGGACATGAATTGATTATCAGCACGTTAAACGCCATCTTTTCAGTCTTTTATATCGTTGTCATGCTCCAGTACGATGTGCTTCTGACCTGTGTGAGTGTCCTGTTCCTGATCCTGAATATCTTTCTTGTGTTCTATTCCGGTAAAAAGATCAACGAAGAATATCATATCCTTCTGACGGATGAAATGAAACTTTCCATGATAGCCGTTTCGGGGATTAAATCCATCGAAACGCTGAAAGCCACCGGACAGGAGAGTGTCTTTTTCAACCGGTTGCTGGACCAGTATACCTCTCTTCAGAATATGCTCTTCCGTATCTCAAAAAAGACAAAGTTCTACGGATTTATGCCGACCGTTTCACAGTTTATTTCCGTAACGCTGATACTCCTGATTGGCGGGTTGAGAATAATGGATTCGACGATGAGTATCGGTTCATTTGTCGCCTTCCAGACACTGACAGCGGCATTGTACAGCCCGATTCAGGGATTCCTTCAGATTTTGATGAATATTCAGAAGGTAGACGCGGACAAGAAGCGTCTCGATGATGTCATGAATTATCCCCTTGATAAATATCTCGAGCGAACGGTAGCAGACGCTGAGGGCTTTCGGAATAAATTAGAGGGACAGATAGAGATTAAAGATCTGACGTTCGGTTATGCCAGACTGGAAGAGCCATTGATTGAGAATTTCAATCTGACGGTAAATCCGGGAGACAGAGTGGCATTTGTCGGCTTATCTGGAAGCGGGAAGTCCACTCTCGGTAAGCTCATCTCCGGATTGTTGCAGCCGTGGTCGGGTGAAGTCAGATTCGACGGAAAGCCTTTTCATTCAATTCCCGTGGGGATTACCACCTCGTCCATTGCCTATGTGGAACAGGATGTCCTGCTTTTTTCCGGTTCGGTCAGGGATAATATCACGATGTGGGCGACCCAGAATGAGATGTATTATTCGGAGGAGGAAATCATCAATGCGGCAAAGGATGCCTGTATACACGATGAGATAACGGCGATGATAGACTCTGATGACCAGGCTCATTCAGAATATGATTATCATCTGATGGAATTCGGGAAAAATATCAGTGGGGGAATGCGGCAACGGATAGAGATTGCGAGATGCCTCTGCAAGAATCCCTCTGTCCTGATCATGGATGAGGCGACGAGTGCCCTGGATTCGAAGACGGAGATGGAGATAGATCTGAATCTCAGGAAAAGAGGGTGCACGACCATCGTTATCTCACATCGTCTCAGTACGATCAGGGATTGTGATGAGATTATCGTCCTCGACAGGGGAAAAGTCGTACAACGTGGGACACATGAACAACTGATAGCAGAAAATGGTGTTTATTCAACACTGATAGAGATGTGATGTGGATGGCAGATAAAATGAGAATTCTGGAGAAGACGGCAAAAACTATCGATTCATCGGGGAAATTTATCCTGAACGGTGAGGACTACTGTTATGTGCATAAAGGCCGAGCGGATCTTTTTCTCTCAAGAAAAAAAAGAGGTGAAAAAGAGGCTTCGGGAAGACTGGTTTATTTCTGTTCCGTGTCGGAGGGGAGCGGATTTGTCATCTTCGATATCCCCGTTACTCATCAGGTAACGGTCCGATGTATCAACAATTCAAGAATCTCACTCGTGAACAGGGAGGCAGATGATTATGCAGAGGTATTCAATCCCGAATCAGCTGACAGTCTGAATGAGCTGAATGAGTTGAACAGGCAGATGAGACAATTTCTCGATGCGGTCCACAACCGTTTTGAAGTGGAAATCAATGTGGATTACGAGGCGTTAATGGAACGCCAGGGAGAAATACTCAAACGGGTTGTAGATCAGATCGAAGAGGCGGAGAATTGTTTTGCTGAAAAGATAAATTATATCAGTTCGATCGATGAACAGGAATATCAAAAGGCTCAGAAGAGGTTAAACCGTCTTTTTCTCGAGAAGAAAGGTGAACTTGGAAGGGGCGCAGACACAGCGGGATCTTCGCTTCTTGAAGCGTGTCGACTGGTTGGTCGGGAAAATGGAATAGAGATAGAGGAGATAGCGGAACAGGAGATAGAATCAGCTGCTGATCCACTTGATTATCTGGCCCAGAAAAACGGCTTCAAGTACCGGAAAATTTTTCTGAAAGCCGGTTGGTATAAACAGGATCATGGTTCGTTCATCACGTTGAACAAAGAGGGAGATCCGGTGGCTGTTCTGAAAAATAGTCTGAAGGGATATACCTGTGTCAACACGAGAACGGGGGAAAAGCAGCGTGTCGGCGGAAAGATTGCCGATTCAACGGAAGAGGTCGGATATTATCTTTATAGAGAATTTCCGAGACAAGCAGTGTCTTTTACAGATCTCGCAAAATTCGCCTTTCTGCCACTGAACAGGAGTATCCTGATGATGATCATTCTGATCGGTGTTGCCGCCGGATTGTTGAACTCATTTGTACCGGTTCTGACCGGTTATACGCTGGAAAATCAGATCCCGGCCCGCGAGCAGACGGGATTTTTTCAGGTCATCTTTTTCCTGTTTTCGATAGGGTTATCCGCCCTTATCTTTAACCTGATCCGCTATATGATCACATCGAAATTTGAATTCAGGATAGACATGAAGACACAGACGGCACTCTGGAGCCGGCTGATTGATCTCCCGCCCTCTTTTTACAGGGGCTATTCATCCGGTGAAATCAGTCAGAAGATCACGGGGTTTTACTATATGCGGATTGTCCTGTCCGATGCCATCTCGGAGACGCTGCTTGGAACCATATTCGGTCTGTTCTATATCGTCATTCTGTTCATGTACAGTTCGGAAATGGCCTTGACGGCCCTTGGAATAACCGTGATCAACATGATTGTGATATACATTGCGGGTTATTTCCAGATGAGACTCGGATACAAACGGCTGCAGAGTAACTCGAAACTCTCCGGAATGATGCTGGAGATGTTCTTTGGTGTATCGAAGATCAGGTTGTCCGGTTCTGAAAAGAAGGTCTTCTCCAGATGGAGCCATTATTATGAAAAGAAGAAGAAAGATCAGATCGAAGAGGCGGAGATACACAACTTTTCAACCATCTACATCCATATGATGACGATCGTCAGCTCTATCATCATCTATCTGCTGGCTTATTCAAATACATCACTTTCTATGGGTGGATTTGTCGCTTTTACGAGCGCATTTGCCTCATTCCAGGAGATTCTTGCTCAGATGTCCCACACGACGATATCTCTGAGTTATGCCTATTCGCTTCTGAAAAATATCAAGCCGATACTGGACGAGATCCCCGAGAAAACGGATGTGAAAGATGATCCGGGAGAGATCAAGGGGGATGTGGAATTCAGCAATTGTTCGTTCAGATACGATAAAAACACCAAACTCGTTATCAACGACATGAATCTCCGGATAGAGGATGGAGAATACGTTGCCATCGTCGGACCTTCGGGAAGCGGTAAATCCACACTGATGCGGCTGATCCTTGGGTTTGAACAGACCAGTGAGGGGAAGGTATACGTCGGTGGAAAAGACCTTGAGCAGGTGGAGATATCCAGGATCAGGCAGCAGATGGGGGTCGTCCTGCAGAACAGTCAGCTTTTATCGGGAGATATCATCATGAATGTTGCCGGAACCAACATGGAAATCTCGGAAGAAGAGATCTGGCAGGCACTTGAAAAGGCTGGAATAAAGGAAGATATAGCGGCACTGCCCATGAAATTGAGAACGTATATCAACGACAGCAGTTCTACTATCTCAGGCGGTCAGAAGCAGAGACTTCTGATAGCGAGGGCCATCCTGAAAAATCCGAAGATCATCCTGTTTGACGAGGCAACGAGTGCCCTGGATAATTATACGCAGAAGATAGTGACGGATACCCTGAAGGGGATGGATGCCACGCGTATCGTCATTGCACACCGCTTAAGTACGGTGAAAGAATGTGATCGCATCTGTGTACTGGATAAGGGAAGAATAGTGGAAACGGGCAGTTATGAAGAATTGATGGGAAAAGAGGGCTTTTTTCATGATTTGGTGAAAAGACAGATCGTTTAGATAGAAAAGATTATTAGTATCCTGTATTTTATAAATTCTTAGACTGGAGATGAAAAGATGACGAAAGAATTACTCGGAAAGATCAGAGAAATGGAGGAGAAGTTGGGGCAGGACTGGCTAAGAGAATTTGAAAGTGTGGCAACAGTCGATTTACTGAAGGCAAAGGCGGAAGAGTATGGTATTACCCTTACGGAAGAGCAGGCGAAAGAAGCCTTCAGCCATTTGAACGGTAATGAGAGTGAAGAACTGAGTGACGAGGAACTCTCAGCGGTAGCCGGAGGAAAAGGATCATTTTAAAATTCAGGAGGAACAGATGACAAAGGACTTATTGACAAAAATCAAAGAAATGGAAGAAAAACTGGGACAGGGCTGGATAAAGGAGCTGGAAGGCATTTCTACACCGGAGGCTTTGAAAGCAAAAGCGGAAACCCTTGGCATCAGCCTCACAGATGCAGTAACCACCGAAGCAATACAGATGCTCAACGGGGATGAAGCGGAAGAATTGAGTGAAGAAGAACTTTCAACGGTAGCCGGCGGGTATTTTTACGCTTGAATAGTTATTGGATTTATAATAATATTTAATTTGTTTGTTAGTTGGGAGATTAAGCTGACAAAAGAATTGCTTGAAAAGATCAAGGAAATAGAAGTTAAGCTCGGACAGGGCTGGATGAAGGAACTGGAAGGTATTTCAACAGTCAAAGAATTAAAGAAAAAAGCGGCTGATTATCAGATGGAATTGACAGATGAAATTGCAGCAGAAGCTTTAAAGCTTTTAAAAAGTGATGAAAGTGAAGAACTGAGTGGAGAAGAATTATCAGCGGTAGCTGGCTGGTATAGTGCTTTATAAAGATGTAGTAGAAAATAAATTATTCGAATAGGTGAAGTAGTTTTGTAAAAAGGAAACCGAGGTATGATTTATTCGGATCTGTCAGGAAGATTGTGTAAAAAGCGAAAAATTAAGCTGAAAATCTAGACCAGTCTTAAACAGATTCCTCGAAATAAATCATCAACTGGGAAAGGATAGTCTGCCAGTTTTTAAT
>DAINPP010000083.1:0-8202 GCA_036743375.1 Thermotogae bacterium
CTTACCCTTCTCTTGCTGGTTCGTCTATTTTTCGTTATCCGTTTTTCAATGACCTTCTCTTCGCTCTGTCGCCTCGCTATTTCTTCGCAACAGCGTGCCTATAGTACCACTTTTATCCTTTTATGTCAATTACCGCTTTTTTTCTCGATGGTAAACTATTTGTGAATAGGCTTCAACGCCGAGAAATGGAGGTGTTCAGCCTTTCCAATCAGCTCTTTGCAAAAACAGAATTCCAATTCTACAGTACTTATTTTCTCAAGGTGTTCAGCCAGTTCCTCTTCATCATAAAGGCCGAACACTACTTTTCCCCCGATCGCTATGTTAACGTATGAAATTTCACTCAGGAAACCTTCCAATGATTCTGGGGTAAAAAGCCTTGTTCGAAATTTTTTGGAACTCACCTCACTATTCCCTATCTCCGCATAATGATTCTTTTTTAACTGTTCTACCGTTCCAATATCACCAACACTCACCGCATCATTCAGAAAGGCATAATAACTGTCTACCGAACCGGTAATTATTCCACCCGGTTTAAGTACCCGGTAAGCCTCTTTTAAACCTTCCGCAGGATCCATTGCATAACTGAAGACATCCCCCTGTGCATTGACTATATCAAAAAAATCGTCTTCATAGGGAAGTTTTTCACATATTCCCTGCTCTATTTCTATTGATCGGTCAAGGATTTCACTCTTCATCTTGATAATTTCCAGCATCTTTTCAGCTGGTTCAAGGCAGAATACTCTATCCCCTCTTTCTGCAAAAAACTCCATCCAGTAACCCGTTCCGGATCCAAGATCGAGCACGGTCAAAGGGGCATTCATGTTGTTTTCCTTTATGATCTTTTCTATGAGTCTCTCTGTAATAAGATGGTAGAGCTTCCAATAAGGTTCTTCATACTGTGAATCGTAAAGGTGTGCTATATCATTGTAATAATCCCATGATCTGTCCATTTTTACTCTCTTTCCTCTGCCATTTTCATCATCAGCATTTTGGTCGAACAATAAAATTCTTTAAAATATTTGTAATAACGATCGTATTCTTTTTTGTTAGTTCTGTTTGTCCTGACTATCTCTTCAAATTCCAGCCATTGTTTTATTTCTTCCGGTCTGTCAAAGAGTTTAACACCGAGCCCCGCAAGGAATGCATCACCAAGTGGCGCTTCAACCGAATTCTTGATCAGTTTCATATCGTACCCGGTCACATCGGCAAAAATCTGTACCCACATCTTTGATTTGGCAACCCCACCGGTTATGCAACATTCGTTATTTAGTCTTATATTCGCCTCTCTCGCAAGTTCCATGTTATCCCTGAGTGAATAGGCTGCCGCTTCAAGCAATGCCTTATACATGTGTCTCCTCTCATGATAGAGTGACAATCCTAAGAAGCCTCCCCTTGCATCCGGATCCCATATGGGAGATCTTTCTCCCATAAAATAAGGGAGCGCGATCAATCCGTTACTACCTGGAGGTATATCTTTTATTTCATCCTCGAATAATGCATAGGCATTCAATCCCGTTCGTTTTTCAACTTCCTTCTCGATGATCCCGAACTGATCTCTGAACCATCTTGCAAGGGCGCCGTTTGTCGCACTACCTCCAAAGGTATAAATCTTCTCCGTTTCGTAAACGACATATGGGAAACTGATAAGCCCCGGATGAAGATTTTTCCCGTCATGGACGGTTCCCCAGCACATCGACGTTCCCGCCATCGCAACGTGTTCTCCCTCATCTACAACACCTGCACTGAATTGCGCAACTGCGGCATCTATTCCTGATGAAATTATCGGGGTTCCCTGATCAAGACCGGTTAGCTCTGCGCCTGTCTTATTGATCTTCCCAGCGATGTCCGTTGACCGGATGATGGTTTCGGGTAATTTTTCTATTGGTATGCCAAGCATTTCACACATCTCTTCAGACCATTTTTTTTCATGAATATCGAACAATCCACCGAGATTGCCGGCTGAAGAATAATCTATGGTCATATCGCCCGTCAATTTATAGATGACAAAATCTTTTGGTGTCACAAATTTCCACGTCTGAGACCAGATATCAGGCTCATTTTCCCTTATCCACATGATCTTTGTATAACCATAATACGAATCCGTGTAATTTCCGGTTATCTCAAATATTCTCTCTTGTGAAAGGTTCTTTTTTACCCAGGCCGTCTGTTTTTTTGCCCTTCGATCCATCCATATCAGACAGGGATAAAGGGGATTCACCGATTTATCAACGGCAATCCCTGAACCGCCATACAACCCGCTGATCGCAAGTGCGGCAATCTCCGATGAAGGGGCGGCCAGTTTCTCCAGCGCTTCCTTAATTGAACCACAGACAGCTCTGACCCACACATCCGGCCATTGATGAGCCCAGGAAGGCCTCGGAGTTAAAACAGCGTACTCTCTGAAACTCTCAGACTTGATCTGTCCTTTTTCATCTACTATTACCGTTTTTGTTCCCTGCGTCCCAATATCGGTCCCTATTAAATACATATTTTCACCTCTTTATCCAAAACTCCGGATGAGGCCACCTATCAGAAGATCCCAACCGTTGATAATGACGAAAAGCAGTATTTTAAAAGGCATAGAAATCAGAACCGGTGGTATCATGATCATCCCCATCGCAAGCAATATGCTGGCCGTTACCATATCTATAACGATAAACGGAATATAAAGCAGCACACCCATCTTAAACGCTATTTCCAGTTCTCCGACCACAAAAGCCGGTATAACGATCTCCAATCCCGCATCGGCAATATCCGCAACCGGTTCACGCCCGGTCGATTCTATCAGCATGTCGACGTTATCTTCGTTATGATGGATTTTTAATTCTTTGATCATAAAATCTTTAAAGATGTTCCCCGCCTTCGCAAACATCTCCTGATAATCCATTTCACCTTCACTGTACGGAATATACGCATTATCCCAGACATCCATGAAAGTAGGCCACATGATGAATATGGTTAAAAAGATCGAAAGGGCTATCAAAACCTGATTGGGCGGAGATTGACGGGTTCCCATCGCATTTCGCAGAATACTCATGACCACCATTATCCTGGTAAACGAAGTAAACATCATGAGAATAGACGGAGCCAGAGAGATAACCGTTAAGAAAAGAATGATTTCCAGCGTTACAACCAGATCATCCGCATTCTGAGCCGTACCAACACCTATTTCTATTTTTGGTACGGGAATCGTTGGTTCGGCACAGGGCGCCGTAGAGAAAAATGCAATTAATAATATCACTATCAAAAAAGGTACTCTGAATTTTCTTATCAAAACGGGAACCGCCTTCAATTTCAAAAATTATCCATTTTTTTTATCTGATCTTCAAAAATTTTTCTGTTTAAAATGTTTGAGAAAGCTGAATTTCTCGAAGATATAAATTTGAGGTTTAATTCCTCTTTTATTTCTTCATCATCAATTCTTTCAAGTACTTCTACATTTCCCTGTGTCGTAATGAGAACAAAATAAGACTCCAGATATTTTATGAGATGAATATTCGTGTGTTGGTCAATTGATTGAGAAGCAAGAATTTTAAAAAAATTCCCTTTACTTTTTAGCCCTTTATTATTTTTCAGCATCCAATAGACTAAATAAAGTACGATAAAAATAAAAATTGCAGCAAGCAGAAAGGGCATAAACGCACTCAAGACATTTACACTCCCTATCCCTGCTGCTGCAGTTGTATCTGTTGACATATTGTTTATTTATCCAGTTACTTTATTTAACGCTTCGATAACCCTTGAATGCTGGAAGGGTTTTACGATAAAGTCTTTAGCTCCTGCCTGTATGGCATCAATAACCATCGCCTGCTGGCCCATGGCACTACAAACGATTACCTTGGCTTCAGCATCTACTTCTTTAATCTTTTTTATTGCATCAATCCCATTCATCTCAGGCATGGTGATATCCATTGTCGTTACATCAGGCTTCAGCTCTTTGTATCTTTCTACTGCTTCAAGTCCGTTCGCAGCTTCTCCAGCAACCTCGTAGCCGTTTTTTGTTACTATGTCTTTCAATATCATTCTCATAAAAGCTGCGTCGTCTACAATGAGAACTCTCTTACCCATTTATCATTACCTCCCAGTTTAAACATTATGGTGTACTATATTGGCAATTTCCAGTATCAAAGCAATACTTCCGTCTCCAAGAATCGCAGCTCCACTGAATTCACTGACATCTTTGAGAAGTTTACCAAGTGATTTTATAACAATATCATCCTGCCCAAGCAGGCCGTCAACTACAAGTCCGAATTTTTTATTTCCAACTTTAACTATTACTACATGAATATTTTCAGGCTCCTCATCTACCGGCAATCTGAAAACTTCCTTGAGCCATACGATTGGTATAATTTCTCCCCTGATGACGACAACTTCTCTGGATTGTACAATCTGTATTTCTGAAGTCGGAAGGTTAAGGGTACTGTCAATGGAAACGATAGGAATCGCATAGACCAGATTTGAAACTTTAACAAGCAGTGCCTGAATGATCGCCAATGTAAGTGGCAATCTTATCGACACCTTTGTCCCCTTCCCTTTCTCACTTTCGACAAGTATAGCACCATTGAGATTTTCTATGGATGTTTTAACGACATCCATTCCTACTCCTCTTCCTGAAAGGTCTGTAACTTTTTCCTTCGTTGAGAATCCCGGCAGGAAAATGAATGAATAAACTTCCTCATCCGTCATGGATAAAGCGGTCATTTCATCAACCAGTCCACGCTCCACGGCCTTTGAAATCAAAAGATCGCGGTCGAGTCCCTTACCATCATCGCTCACCTCTATGACAACGTTATTACCTTCATGCTTTGCATCAAGCCTCACGATTCCGGTCGCCGGCTTTCCCTTTCTCAATCTGTCCGCTTTCGATTCTATCCCATGGTCAACCGCATTTCTGAGGAGGTGTACAAGCGGATCTCCTATTTCTTCGACAACCGTTCTGTCCACTTCGGTCTCCTGACCGGTTATGATCAGCTGAATTTCTTTATTGTTATTTCTCGCAAGATCCCTTACCATCCTGGGGAATCTGTTAAATACATATGAAATGGGGACCATCCTGATTTTCATAACAATACTCTGCAAATCCGATGTGTTCCTACTCAATTGAGCAAGACTCTCATCAACCTGCTTTATTTCATATTTCTTGAGTGTTTCGTTTATTCTACTCCTCGCAATAACGAGCTCGGCCATCAAATTCATCAAGGTATCGAGTTTCTCCGTATCTACTCTTATCGTTCTCGTTAGCTTTGAAGAGGCTGTCTGCTGCGGCTTCTTGGGTTCATCATTCATCGCTCGCCTACTGGCCGGTACACTGTCCTTTATCCCACCACTTGCCGCACTGTTCTCTGCCATTTTTTCTTCTCTGATTTCCTCTTTCAATTCCTTCTTCATATTCACATTAAGGACGAACAACTTGACATTTTCTATCTCTGAGATATCAGAAATAGCCTTAACGAGTTTATCCTGCGGTACTTTTGAAAGGAAGACGATTTCTACCTCATTTTCGAAAGCCTCATCCTCTATCTTCTCAACATCCGGTTTGCTGAAGAGAACCTCGGAATTCAACTCTTCCAGCTTGTGAAAAACCATGTACATCCTTGCACTTTTCAACAAGGTGCCTTCTTCAAGTCTGATCTTTGCATAATAAGGGGTAAATCCCTCGTCCTTGCCTTCGCTCAACACGGTTATTATCTCAGGTGGCATATCGAACGGAGAATCAAACGCTTCCTCTTTAGCTACCGCCGGTTTCTCCGTTTTTTTCTCCTCAACAGCCGCTGAAAACTCCCCGCTAAGAATTCTTTCGTACTGCGTTACAATTTGTGAAATATCCACAGATTCATCACTACCGCCGGAACTTATGGAATCAGACATCTTCTCAAGCAGATCGACTCCCGCAAACAACAAATCGCTGTTCTCATGTGTCACGTTAAGTTCCTCGTTTCTAATCAGATCAAATACGCTTTCCATTCTATGAGAAAGTTTAGCCATATTTGAAAACCCCATGGTACCGGACATTCCTTTCAGGGTATGAATGGTCCTGAAAATTTCATTCACCGCTTCCATGTTATCCGGTTCCTTTTCAAGCAGAAGCATCTGCTCATTCAGGGTACTCATGTACTCTTTTGTCTCATCAATAAAGGTACTTAAATATTGATCAAATTCATTCCCCATATCGGCACCTCCAGGATTTATTTCCTATGTTTGCGTAGATTATACCATATTTTTTCTTCAAAGAATAACCGAACCTATCGAAGCGAGCTCTGATCTTTCACCTTTTGTCAGGTGAACATGAGCCGCTATGCTTTCCCCGTAAAATCTTGACGCCGCATACATCAACCCGTTACTCATCTCATCAAGATAGGGGTTGTCTATCTGTTCCGGATCACCCGTCAGAATGATCTTGGAATTTTCTCCCACTCGGGTTATTATCGTCTTTATTTCATGCGGTGTTAAATTCTGAGTTTCATCTATTATTATCAGCTGATCCGGGATAGAACGTCCCCTTATATAACTCAAAACTTCTATATCCAGCAGATTTCTCTTCTTCAGATATTCTTCAGCCTTCACACCTTTTCTGCCGAAGAGAAATTCGAGATTATCAAATATCGGCTGGACCCAGGGTCTGAGTTTATCCTCAGCCGATCCCGGGATATAACCAATATCCTTTCCCATCGGTACAACAGGTTTCGTTACTATCATCTTTTCAAACACTTTATTCTCCAAACACAATTTTAAACCCGCTGCAAGCGCCAGTAAAGTCTTTCCCGTTCCAGCAGGCCCAACAAGCGTTACCAACTTTACAGAATCATCCATCATCGCATCAAGCGCAAAGAGTTGTTCCTTATTCAACGCGTTGATACTGTAAAACTTTGAATCAAATGTATATTCAATGGGAATGACATACTCTCCATCGGTGTCCACTTTCCCAAAATACCGATCATTTACACTAATATAAAGATTCGGATGTATCTTTTCCTCATCGAGTCCCAGGACATCAAACGGTATCTTTTCCATATCCTCAAATTTTGCGATGACCTTTTTATTCAATTTGACATCAAGTTCCAGATACCCTTTATAGTTTTCTATCTCCGATTTATCACGCATGTAATCCTGGGATGGAATCCCCATCGAATCAGCCTTTAATCTGAAGTTGATATCCTTTGTCACCAGGATCGTTTCACGGACCTCTTTCTCCGCTTCAAGAAGCCTGAGCGCATAGGCAAGGATCCAGTTGTCTTTTATCTCTTTTTTCAGAAACGGCGGCATCTCAAAATGATTATGTTTA
This sequence comes from Thermotogae bacterium, assembly GCA_036743375.1. GTDB lineage: Bacteria > Thermotogota > Thermotogae > MWEM01 > MWEM01 > DAINPP01. The sequence goes on from DAINPP010000083.1 coordinate 7,283, forward strand.
TAAACAAGGACCTTTACCTTTCCACCGTTATCAAGTTCTATTCCGTCAATCAGATCTCCCTTCTTTCGGAGCGTATCGAGGACTCTTACAACCTCGCGGCAATTCGCACCCAACTGACCGGGGGTTCTTTTAAAACCATCAAGTTCTTCAAGGACCGGAAGCGGTATAACAACCGTATTATCTTCAAATGAAAAGATAGAACTCGGATCATGCAAAAGGACATTTGTATCAAGAACATAGTTCTTAATCATAAAGACCACCTCTTTTTAAACTTGATTATTTCTCAAAATATACTGTGCTATATCCAAATCAACGGCCTTCGTAATCTTAAAATTATTCTGGTCGCCTTCCACTATTTTCAAACTGTCATTCGAATATTTTAAATACAGGGACCCATCATCACTATATATGACGTCTTTTTTCCCGTAAGCCTTTTTATGACAATCCAGTAATTTGTAAAATTTAAATCCTTGAGGTGTCTGTACTTTAACAAATTGATCACGAGAAGGTATATCACTAACAATGTTGTTTTCGCATTTATAAATCGTATCCGCAAGAGGAATCGCAGGAACGACCGCATTCTCAAATACCATTCCGTTTATCACGTTCTCAAAAACAGTTTTTGAAAAAGGGCGTGCACTATCGTGAATCAAAACATCGGTATCCTTCAACGGCTTCATTTCTTTTTCGATAAACATCAGCGCATTGTAAACAGAAAGCTGCCGCGCATCTCCACCTTCTACCTTGTGGATCTCGTGCGAATATTTTTCCAATATTCTGTCGTAATCACTTTCGAAGCGTTTATTGATAACGAGGATCGTTTTTTCTATTGCTTTAATTGATGTTATTACATCAAGAGAATACTCAAGCAGCGCCTTCCCGTCTAATGAGGAAAACTGCTTCGGTCTTCCGGACCCAAA
>DAINPP010000084.1:0-7162 GCA_036743375.1 Thermotogae bacterium
CCCTTTTTATGTTGTATATCTAAAATCCTCCACATCTTTTACCTTATACCCTTTATCGATCAAGGCCTTGGCAAAAAGCCCCTGCCCAGGTATCAGCTTCCCGGTAAATGTCCCATCGTATATTTTGTTAACGCCGCATGTTGGACTTCTTGACTGCAGAATAACCAGATCAATTTGCTGGTCTTTAATCTTTTCCAAGGCAAGGGATACTCCATTTCTATACTCAAAATCGACGTTATTCCCCTTATCGTCCACCACTATTCCATCGACAATCTCTACACATGGTCGTGGAGTTGGCATACCGGCTAACAGTTCGGGGCAAATACTCAGTACCTCTTTATCTTTCAGGTATTCAATCACGAATTCATTGCGATTGTTCTTCCCGTTATATTTACAATTACACCCTATTACACATGCACTGACTAATACGGTCATCATTAACAGCTCCTATAAAATATTTTTATTAAAAGTACGTCGCGATTCAATCTGATCTTATTCCCCTTTTAAAAGCTGTTCTCCTGTAAGCCTGTATGAACGGCAACGCTGTTTTATCGCTGTTTAAAACGCCATTGTTTTTCCCGGCAATCATCATACGGCGTTCTTTTCAACATGGCTAAATCTCCCATAAAGATAAAATTACAATTTTATTATATCAGACTATTATTCGAACGAAAATGGTCTTTTCCGGATAAAAGCGGAAAACCATTCGGGTTGAATCACTTCTGCTCAAGAAAAAATCTTTCTGGCCCAATGAGAGTATTACAGTTCTCAAGCAATTTAATGAGTTTCGCTTCAACTTTCATTTTATCTGATTTCTACTTACAGTCAGGATACTCTGACCTCCTCCTTTTTCACCCTGTCAGGTGTTCTGCCCGTAACATTTTTCTACCATCTGTTGGGTTGTCATCAAAACGGTTTCATAATTACTGTTTTTCTTCCGGGAATTACATGGTTTTAAAAAAAAGGAAACGATATACTTTCCATGTAAGTGAAAAGATCCTGTGTAAAGGAAGTGAGAGAGATTAAAAAACAAATTTTATTAACGGTATTAATGATGACATTTTTAATGGGAGCTGTTATGGCAGAAAAGGATGGTACGGAAATGACAAACAGAGAGAAAGTATTAGCGGTTTTGAAGAGTATTGAAACAGGAGACAGTGAAGCAATATCATTTATCAATCCGGAGTATTATATTCAGCATAATCTTGGGGCAGGAGACGGGCTTTCGGGATTCGGAGAGCTTCTCAGCTGTCTTCCCGAAGGCAGTGCAAGGGTAAACACGATCAGAGCTTTTGAAGACGGAGCGTATGTCTTCACACATACGGATTACAATTTTTTTGGACCAAAGATAGGTTTCGATATCTTCAGATTTGAAGACGGGCTTATCGTTGAACATTGGGACAATCTTACGGTAACCTCAGAAGACCTCAATCCAAGCGGTAGAACGGAAATAGATGGGACAACCGAGTTTCAGGATCTCGACGAGACAGAATCAAACCGAGCCTTTGTAACGGATTTTGTCAACACAATTCTCGTGAATGGAGAATACGACCGTCTTCAGAACTTCTTTGATGGAGATCGGTATATTCAACACAACACGGGAATTGCGGATGGACTCTCAGGCCTTTCAAAGGGACTGGAAGCGCTTGCAAAAGCCGGTGTCACAATGGTCTATGACAAGGTACATAGAGTACTTGCCGAAGGAAACTTCGTCCTCGCCGTCAGTGAGGGGAAGTTTGGTGGAAATAAGGTTTCCTTCTACGATCTGTTCAGAGTTGAAAATGGAAAGATAGCAGAACACTGGGATGTTATCGAGAAAATTCCGGCAAGAGAAGAATGGAAGAACGACAACGGTAAGTTTTAAAAGATCCAATTTAGTATCAAATGGATAGAGGCAATTCTGCAATTGCCTCTATCATCATTGGATTTTGAAATTTATAACAGATACAGTAAAATGAGTCATGATAGAAAAAATAAGATACCGAATGACGAAAAAAAATAAAATAGGAATTGAAATCAGAAGAATCGAAGAATTCTATACCAATACGCCTAATCACTTGATTGAGGTGAATTACAGGGTGGATTTTTTTGCCTTATTTTTTTTTACCGCCGGTAAAGGGATACATGAGATAGATTTTAAGATTTATAACTATACGGCAGGCGATGTATTTCTGATAGCAAAGAATCAGGTACAGCGGGTGATTCCGAATAAAACGGCAAAGGGCATCGTTGTGTTTTTCACGGAAGATTTTTTTACGGGAACGGATCTGATAAACATAGAACATCTCCCAAATCCATATGATGACTCCTTTTTAAATCCCAAACTCAGTTTTAATCCGGATGGAAGCGGAATAGAAGAAACACAGCTTGAACTGATGCTGAAGATATACTTGGAAAGCAAGAGCACTGAAAAAACTGATATTCTCAGATTAAAACTATGTACGCTTCTATTGATGCTGAATACGCTCAAAAAATCTCAGACAGTGGATGATAAAATATCCAGTTATAAGCATGAGCGGTTTGTGAGGCTGAAAAAGTTCATAGAAGAGAATCTCAAGGAAAAAAAGGCTGTCCAGGATTATGCGGATCTGATGTTTGTATCTAAAAAGACGATTAATCAGATAACGAGAGAAGTGGTCGGGAAATCCGCAAAGGAATTTATTACGGATATGATTACGCTTGAGATAAAACGACAACTTTCCTATGGTAACAGAACTGTGGACGAGATTGCCTGGGATTTGGGATTTAACGATACTTCCTATATGACAAAATTCTTTAAGCGTTACACCTCCCTAACACCTTCCATGTTCAGAAAATTGCAGGAGAAGAAGAAAGAGTGGTAAGCGGTTCATCTTTTTCTGTAGAAATTCATGAGGCTTGACAAAATAGTTATACAGGTGTACAATAATTGTGGTGATAGAATGAATAAAAAGAACGAGATTATTGGACTCTACATGAAGTCTGTTGATTTAATGCGGGAAATAGAAAACAAGCCTCGAGATTTTGGAACCGGAGATTTGCTGTATTCTTCGACGATTCACACACTCGTGCAGATCGGGAAAAATCCCGGGATAAACCTGACAAACCTTGCGGAAAAATTGGATATTTCAAAGAGCGCGGTTTCCAAGTTTGTCAGGCAGCTGCTTGAGTTGTCTCTGATAACGAAGAGTAAAGATATCAACAACAGAAAGGAAGTCATTTTCTATCTCAGTGAGCGTGGATTGGAGGCTTACAGGGGTCATGAGGCCTTTGAGAAACGTTTTTTTGCCATCGTGGAAAAAAGACTGGATTTGTTGAAAGAGGATGAAAAATCTGTTTTTCATGACTTTCTCCTCTCACTTGTTTCAGAATTAAAAAAGGTGGAGTGATGTAATTTTTTTATCTTATAGTTATACAGGTTAATCAAATGGAGGTAAAGGATGAGAAAAGTGATGATGATCATGCTGGTTATAGCGGTTATACTGATTATTTTTACCGGATGCGGCAAGCAATACAGTGAGGAGGAAAACAGAATGCTGATAAAGGAAACGACGATGAAAGTGATAGAAGGCGCTCAGACGGATGTTGAGAAGGCGGAAAAAATCTTTTATTTTATCAGGGATGAGATCAAGTTCGGCTGGGTCTATCCGCAGGAGATTCCCGCTGCCGATGTTCTGAGAAACGGAAAGGGAGTCTGTATGCAGAAGGCGAATCTTCAGGTTGCCATGATGAAAGAGGCGGGACTTAAAACAAGATTTCATTTCATGTATGTGAGCAAGAAGGCACTGGAAGATTTTCTCCCCGATTTTGCCTACAACAACTGGCCCGAAACATTTGCCCATACGTTTCCGGAGGTCTATCTGAACGGGAGTTGGGTATCCGTTGAAGCGACGATAGACAGGGAACTTCATGAATTGTGCATAGCAAAAAGGCTGAATTTTGGAAAGGATGCTTCTATTGTTGAAAATTGTTCAACAGAATTTTCTGCAGAGGGGGTCAAAGGACATCAGCAGTATCGTGAAATAGCGGGTAAAGAGAGCTTTTACGGAGAATCACTCGATGAATTCACCGAATACCTTCATGAGGAAATCCCCTGGTGGAAGAGATTGATGCAGCCTTTGATTTTCAGAAAGGCGGATAAGATCATTAACGATTACAGAGGGTCTTGAACAATAAAAATTTTAAATAATCCTTCAAATCCATGAAGGATTATTCCTTTTTTCCAATATAGCTGTAAATGGTGAGTACTTCCTGTCCTTCTCTCTTCAAAATATCATCCAATTCACCACCAATATCCGTGGTCTTTGGAGAGCTCGTGAAATTGATTTTTTTTAGGGTCTTTAATTCATTTTCTATGAAACTGAATTTTAAACCATTTCTGATATTTTCGGCGTTTTCATTTGGAAGATTGCTTATATCGTAATAGATCCCGTACAGTTGTCCTGAATCTTTTAAAAGACTTATCTTGTGCTGAATTTTTAAATCCCCTGTATAACATGCATCCGCCATAGAACCGTAGACATCTATGACTTTATCAAACACATCTCGTTTAAATGGTGCATATTTGATATCACCGCAACAGAACATCGTCTTTGGTTTGGCCGGTAGATCATCAACCACCTTTTTGGATATTTTCAGATAATTCAACCATCTTTCACAACCGATATATAAAATCTCTCTCTCTCTGATTTCCTCAAATAGAGGTGAAAAATAAAGCCCTCCGGTAACTGTGAGGTCAAGTAAAATATCTTTGTTTTTCAAATCATTTTGAATCTTTTTATTTAACCAGTTTTCTATGACTACTTTGGTAGCTATGTACTCGCCGGGATACATTTTTTCAACATCCTCTTTGGTGTTGAAGACTGGCGCTGTCTTTTCAGTGTTCGAACCTTCAAACAGTAAAATACCGTCATGAACGATATACTCCATTCCGCAACCGCAGCTCAACACACCGTTGATAATTTCACCATCTATAATGTCCGCTTGCTTCAACTTTAAAGGACTACTACATTGATTACAGCTTAACAGATTTAAAAATTGAAGATCAATTCCTGATACCGAGGATTCATTGAAATTTAAAGACTGGTTATTTTCTTCAATCATAGCAATTTTCCCTTTTAAATCTTTTTCTGCGAGGTCAAGTGATTTTCTCTCTTCATCAATCTTCTTCAGTTTATTCCTGTAAAAGTCCAGCATAAATGTATTTAGATTGGGAACAACCTCAATCTCCAGCCTTAGATAGTTTAAGAGTTCTTTCATATCGGAAATAGAAAATCCTATTTCTTTCAGGTTTTTAATGGTATCCATATCCCTTTCGCATTGCTCATTGTAATCGTAATAATGATTGACTTTATGTGGCAATAAAATCTTTTCATCCGTATAATATCTGATAGTTTCTTTACTGATATTATATTTTTTGGAAAATTCACTGATTTTTATGGATATCACCCCTATCTTATAGAGTAGTCCTTTAAATTCAACAACCTGTTAACCATTACGTAGTATACCACAGCTTTTTAGGATTATGTTACATAAAAAAACATAAAAGCTGTCTTGACAGGTTGTAAACTGCGGAAAGTATGCTATGCACGTGAGTGCTGAATAAGCACTAATCTTTTAAGGAGGTAGTCTATGAAAAAAATATGTTTTATTGTTCTGATTGTATGTGTTGTTTTCTCTTTGGGTTTTTCTGAAGTAAAAGGCCCGTATGCTGACAAAGTTTATGTTAATACGAGGATGAAAGAGGAAATCGGACTTAAGGACACGGCAGAAGGTCTCACAGATGTGTTTCTTTATGGGGTAAGCGGTCCAACGCTGTATGGTATGCCTCAGGAAGATCTTGACAAACTTGAGATTTACTCTGTTCCTTCAGGATCATGGTCCATCAATATCAACAACTACCCTGGGGTTGCACCTTATCAGGTAGAAAAAGATGGAAAGACACTCTTTAATCCTTTCGCCATTGAAGAAGTCAGATTTGCAATGAATTTCCTTATCGATAGAAAGTATATCGTAGATGAAATTCTCGGTGGTGCAGGATTCCCTATGTTCACCATGGCGACAACCGGTCAGCCCGGGACAACGAAGTATAACAAGATAGCTGAGGATTTCGGTTTCACCGATGAAGGGGACGAACAGAAGGCTATAAAAGATATCACAGCGGCTATGGAAGCTGCTGCTGCCCTTCCTGAAAACCAGGGAAGACTTGTAAAGGGAGCAGATTTCTGGGAATTTGACGGTGAACCTGTTACAATCGGCTTCCTGATAAGAGTTGACGATCCGAACGGAAGACTCAGAGAAGGAAATTATATTTCAGACCAGATAGAAAAGGCCGGTATCAAGGTTGATAGACTGATCTGGGATAGAGCAAAAGCCTCAGCTACGACCTACCGCTCCAACCCTGCCGATTACGAGTGGAACCTTTACACAGAAGGATGGGGTGCGGGCTCTACAAGAAAGTACTGGGAAAATGTCGTTGCACAGATGTATGCTCCCTGGTACGGTTACATGCCTGGCGGGGCAACAGCAGAAAACTGGAACACAGTTAATGAAGAACTTGACAAGTACACACAGGATGCATTCTACGGAAGATTCCTTACAATCGACGAGTACTGGGAAGATGCACTTGAAGGGCTCAGACTTGGTCTTAAAGATGCACTCAGAATTTATGTCTGTGCGCAGACAGACTTCTATACAGCCAACAAGGCAAGATTTGAACAGAGATTTGCTTACGGTCTTGGCGACGGTGTTAACGATTGGATGTTCATAACGGGTAAAACACCTGATGGAATCCTCAACGTTACCCAGTTCTCGGCACAGGGTGCACTCTTCATGTCCGCATGGGATCCTATCGGAAATGACGGATTCTCAGACACATACTCCACAAAGATTTCAAAGGCACTCATCGATGGTGGGATGTCAGAAAGCCCTGTATCTGGAGAACTGGAAGAAGTCAGAGCGCATTACTATGACGTAGAAACGAAGGTGGAAAGAGTAGGAGACGAACTCGTTGGACAGATTCAGGTTCCTGCTGATGCCGTTAAGTACGATCCAGTTGCAAACGAATGGGCATCAGTTGGCGAGGGCGTTACGGCATACAGCAAGACTTCCTACAGCTTCACTTTCACCCAGTGGCATGACGGAACACCTATGACATTGCTCGATCTCATTTACAACGAAGGAT
>DAINPP010000085.1:0-6879 GCA_036743375.1 Thermotogae bacterium
TTAGTTCGTCGTATGGCAGACATTCTTGTATTTTCTGTCCAAGTCTTGAAGCAACCGCCGGATACAATGTCTGTGAGACGAGGGAGCTCTTTCCGCTGCCGCTGACACCGGTTACACAGATGAAACGGTTGAATGGGAATTCAACCGTTATGTTTTTCAGATTGTGACCTCTGGCGCCTTTGAGGTGGATAACCTTTCCTTTATGATTCTTAGTGGAGACTGGATGTTCTTTTGAAACGTTGTCAAGATATTTTGCCGTAATGGAATCCGGATTTTGTTTTATTTCAGACAACGTCCCGCAGGCGATGACCTCCCCCCCGTATTTCCCGGCTCCCTTACCGATATCGACGATGTAATCTGCTGCCCTGATGATCTCATTTCTGTGTTCCACCATGATGATGGTGTTTTCTTTGTCTCGCAGTTCTTTGATCTTGTTCATCAGTTTTTCGTAGTCTTTGGGATGTAATCCTTTGGTGGGTTCATCCATGACGTAGAGCATGTTGGACAGGTTGGTTCCAAATTGGGAAGCGAGCTGCAGACGCCTGATCTCACCGCCGCTCAGTGTGGGCATGGCTCTGTCCAGGGACAGATAGCCGAGACCCATATCGGTAATTCTGTTTGCCTGAAAGATAATCTTATCTCTGATGATTTTGGACCGTTCATGTTTGATCTCGTTCAATTCCAGGTCTTCAATCCATTTAACCAGTAATTGGATACTCAACTTCTCACATTCCGGATATCGCATTCCGTTGATCTCTACAAGTCTTCCGGTTGCCGTGATTTTTTCTCCGTCGCAACTACTGCAAGGTGCCTTTTCGACAAACGGATCCACAACAGCACTCGTTCTCTCACCGGTAACGCCTTCAGTCAAGAGCCGGTTCAAGGTGTTTACAACCCCTGCCACTTCTCTTTCTATCGTTCCCATTCTTCCGTTTGAATTTTTATAGGAATAGGAAACCTTCTTTCCTTTCGTGCCGTACATCACCTGCTGTCGGTAGGCTTCCGGCAAGTCTTTCCAGGGGAGCTCAAGGTCAACCGCCATGTCATCCGCCAGGGCAAGTACCTCCCCCCTCATCCAGTTTGCGTTCGGTTTCTCTTTAAACTTTCTGAGATTTCCCCAGAATTTTGAGGCACCATCCAAGATGGAAAGATCGGGATTTTCGATGATCTTTTCGGGATTGATAACCATTTCATAACCCAGTCCTTTACAGGTTTTACACATGTACTCAGGGTTGTTGGCACTGAAAATGGCCGGTGTGGTATCGAACATCATCGTGTTGCAATGATAACAAAAAAGTTTTGTCTGCAGGAGATATTCATGATCCTCAATAATGACTGTAACGGCACCGTTTCCCTCTTTCAGAAGTTGTTTGACCGTTTTCTCAACATTCTCTTTCAACAGAACCGTTTCTGTTGAGCCATGAGCCGCTACTTGAACAGAAGCGTTGTCTGTCATTTTTTTCAGCCGATTGACAATAGAGCCTTCGCTCAACACTTCAACAGCACTGTGACAATGCTCACAATGCCGAACGCCAATCGTCGTGAAGAGCGATCGCAGCAACTCGGCAACACCGCTGAACGTTCCCACCGTAGAGCGCGGGTTGACAGCGGATGATTTCTGACCGATGCCAACAGCCGGTTGCAGTCCGGTGATCTCATCCACTTCCGGTTTCTGTATGCTGTTGTCATTGTTCATGATACTCAGGAATTGCCGGCTGCTTTCAGTATAGATCGTGTCAAATGCCAGTGTGGATTTCCCACTGCCGCTGACACCGGTGATCACTGTGATCCTGTTTTTGGGAATCGTGACGTTGATGTTTTTCAGATTGTTTTTCCAGGCGTTTTTGACCGTGATATGCTTATAATCTCTGTTTTTTATTTCAACCGGGTTGGCTTCCGCCGGCCGGCTTTTTTTCTGATTTAGATACTTCTCCTCAAATTTATCGGCATCACTCAATTCCAGAGAGAGGTGGTTATCAATCGCCTTTTCACACCTGAAGGATTTATGATCCTCCCAATGGGAAAGCCATTCGGGAATGACGGCCTTTTCCACATTTTCTTTTTCCGCATCATAGGGGATGATGTCCAGTACAACGGATTTGTCAAACCCGTCGAATCCCTCTATCGTAATACGATCAGTCTCAGTTCCGAGTACTTTTACAACGGTGCTCGCGATGGGGTTCAGTCTGACTGGGGAACGGGTAGCAAAGATTCCCGAACGCGGCGCATTTTCATAGGGCGGATTGCAGACGAGTGTCGTTCTGAATCGTTTATCTTCAAACTGATCGAACCACCAGAAAACACGGGCATATTCCGATTCCTCAAAATCATATTCTCCGTTCATGATCAATATTCCCTTTCCGTTGATATACCTGAAAAGCCCTTTTGATTCAAAGGATAGGACTTCATCGAGGTCTTCGAGGTTCAGATCGTTGTCATGTAGAGTCGTTCCGGTTTTCTGTCCGTCTTTTCTGCCCTTATTTTTCCCCTTGAAAGGAATTCTGTCCTCGCAGGGAAAATACGGTTTGATGTCGTGAATGATGGTATTGTCCGGAATATCCCCGTTATCCGTGAGGATGAGTCCGTTTTTTTCATCCACGAGATGTGCCTTGCAGATATAGTGTGTGAGACGTTCACCGTTATGTGAAAACATGATCAGATGACTGAAATGGCTGAGGTGCTTCAGTGCGTCTGTGTATTGAGACGCGATCAGGAATACCGTTTCACCGTTCTGAATGACGGCCTTTCCCACAGGTTTCAGCGTGCAGGTGTGTGACGTTTTTATCATCGCTTACCTCCGTTATTTTTCATGATATTTGACATCCCGATTATAACGGGTGTATGATTTTTTATCTTTTCAACGGTTGCGGTCCGTTTGATTCATATTGCTATTTTAGCGGGGAGTTTCAGCAGAAAAGTCTGTATTCATTCAAGGACTTCGAGGTTATAATAAGTGATATGACCGGTTGCGGTAAAGATGATCCGGTATTTTCCGGGAACCTGTATCTTCAGGAGGATCGAACTGTCCCGGTAATTGTAGTCAAGGGTATTCCAGTAACCGTAGTCAAATTCGTAAAGGAGGATTTCTTCGTTGAGGTAGGCGGCGATATTCTTGACCGTTTTGGTTATCACCTGATCGGGAACATTTAAATGGATGTCTATGGGTTCTTTGTATTCCGTGGTATTTTTTCTCGCCAGTGATTCATCGAGAAGCAGGGTGAAGGTATCATGATCTTCCTTCAGATCGTCAAATAGGGCATCCAGTCTGTCCTGATAACCCAGATTGGTGATAAACACGGGTAGAAATTTGGAGTATTCACTTTTCTGAACTACGAGTGTACCGTTTTCAAAAAGCCAGGGGAAGGTACAGAATGTGATCTCATCCACTTTGTACAGCAATTCGGAAAGCGCTGCAGGGTCGGAATTGACGGGTTCTATGCAGATATCCCCATAGCCCGTATGATCGGAGAGGATGATTCCATTTGACAGTCTGATCAGAGTGGGGACTTCAAAAGGCGGATTCGTGATAAGGCTTGGCGCATTAATCCGTTGATAAACACTCCATGTTCCGTCGTAATCGTGAATAGGATTTCTCTTTTCCACCTTAAGCTGACGGACAATCCGTCCGTATTCGATGACGAATCCGATCTTTTTAGGGATATCGAGAAAGAATTCCTGTGAAAAGAGGCAGACTGAGACGATCAGCAGCAGACTTGAACCGATCAGAAACCTTCGTTTAATCATCCGTTATTAACTTCTTCAGCAATCGTTCGAATTCTTCAAAGAGATGTTCTTTGTCGTATTTTCCAACTATTTCGCCGTTTCTGAATATGACACCGCCGCTCTTCGTGCCGGCGATACCGAGATCCGCATGTTCTCCCTCGCCCATGCCATTCACGACACAGCCCATGATGGCAACGGTAAGTGGTTTTTCTACCCCTTTGATCATCTCGCTCACCCTTGAGGTGTACTCTTCCATGTTGATCGTCGTTCTGGCGCATGTGGGACATGAAACGAGCTGTATGCCTTTTCTAAGCCCAAGTGACAGCAGGAGCTGACGGGCGGCCATACTCTCTTCGACCGGGTCGCCGGAGATGGAATAGCGAATGGTATCTCCTATTCCATCGAGCAGGAGGGTACCGAGCGCGGCACTTGTCTTGATCAGGGAGTTTCTGAGCGGTCCCGCCTCCGTTACTCCAAGGTGCAGCGGATAATCGGTCTTTTCTGAGAGTATCCGGTTGGCCTCTATCGTTTCTCTGACATCGGAGGATTTCACGGCGATGACGATATCCTCAAATCCGTGCCTTTCGAGTAGTCTGACTTGTTCAAGGGCTGATTCGACGAGTGCCGGCGTACGCTCCAGATTTCTGAAACGCTTGTTGATGGAACCGGAATTGGCCCCGACTCTTATCGGGACCCCTTTTGCCTTTGCGGCCATTGCAACTTCCCTGATCTTCCATTCCTCTTCTATGTTCCCGGGATTAAGTCTGATCTTATCCACTCCGGCCTCTATGGCGCCGAGTGCAATTCTGTAATCAAAATGAATATCCGCCACGAATGGAACGTCAGGAAAGGCTTTCCGTAATTCACGGAAAGCCCCTACGCATTCTGTATCATAAAGAGCCATTCTGATAACTTCACAGTTGGCGCCGATCAGTCTTTTGATCTGCTGGGATGTTGCTTCGATATCTTTTGTGTCCGTATTCGTCATGGACTGTATGCTGACGGGACTGTCCCCGCCCATTTTTACAGTGCCGACGCTGACTGATCGGGTAGTTTTTTTCATCATCTTATCCTTCGTATTCCTCAAAAGGGGAAGTGAGCGAGTAGGAAGCCACTTCGTCCTTCACCATCTCTATGAATTTACCGATCTCGAGACCCTGAATCTCTTTTCCGCTTCTGAGTCTGAGGGATACTTTTCCTTCTTCTATTTCATTATCACCCATGATGATCATGTACGGGATCTTTTTGAGCTGTGCTTCCCTGATCTTGTAATTGACCTTCTTTGATCTGCCGTCGATTTCCACCCTTAAGCCGGCCTCCTCAAGCTGTTTCTTGACCTTTTCCACCTCGGGGATATGCCTGTCGGCGATCGGCAGAGCCATGACCTGCGTTGGAGCCAGCCAGGCCGGGAAGGCACCGGCAAAGTGCTCGATCAGGATTCCGAAGAATCGTTCCAGTGAACCGAAGATCGTTCGGTGGATCATCGTCGGCCGATGTTCCTCGTTGTCCGCTCCGATATAGGTCATATCAAACCGTTCCGGCATCTGGAAGTCGAGCTGACAAGTCGCACACTGCCAGGTTCTTCCGAGGCAGTCTTTGATGTGGAAGTCTATCTTCGGACCGTAGAAGGCCCCATCTCCTTCGTTGACTCTGTACGCTGTTCCCGTTACCTTGAGTGCATCAATCAGTCCCTGTGTGGCGACTTCCCACTGTTCTTCCGTTCCCATGGAATTTTCGGGTTTAGTACTGAGTTCTATCTCGTATTCAAAGCCGAAGAGGCTGTACATCTTGTCAACGAGCTTGATAACGCCGACAAGTTCGTCTACGATCTGATCCTGTGTGATGAAGAGATGGGCATCATCCTGTGTGAAGGATCTGACACGGAAGAGACCGTGCAGAGCGCCACTCATCTCGTATCGGTGTACCTTTCCGAATTCCGCCATTCGCCACGGCAGCTGTCTGTAACTGACGGCATCGCTCTTGTACATGAGGATGTGTCCCGGACAGTTCATCGGCTTAACGGCAAATATCTGTTCGTCCTTTTCGATAAAATACATGTTCTCCTGATAATGATCCCAGTGTCCGGACTGTTTCCAGAGCTGCTGATTCATGATGAGTGGAGACATGACTTCAACATAGCCGGCTTCCTTGTGCAGCTTTCTCCACATGGCCTGCAGTTCGAGAATAGACATCGTTCCCTTCGGAAGGAAGAAAGGCATACCGGCTGCCGCATCGTTCATGATAAAGAGCCCGAGTTGTGGCCCGAGTCTTCGGTGATCTCTTCTCTTCGCCTCTTCAAGATAATTGAGATAATCCTCGAGTTTTTCCTGACTGTCAAAGGCGGTGGCGTAAATCCTCTGAAGCATCGGATTCTTTTCACTCCCCCTCCAGTAGGCACCTGCGAGTGAAAGCAGCTTGAAATCCTTGATCTTTCCCGTAGAAGGAAGATGCGGCCCACGACACAGGTCTGTGAACTCTCCCTGCTTGTAGAAACTGATGACTTCCCCCTCGGGAAGATCCCTGATGAGTTCTACCTTGTAATTCTGTCCTGCTTCTTCCATGAGCGCAATGGCCTCTTCCCTCGGTAGTTCAAATTTTTCAAGCGGATAATTCGCCTTGATGATCTTCTTCATTTCCTTTTCGATCATCGGCAAATCCTCATCGGTGATCTGCTTGTCTTTTATTTCTATATCATAATAAAATCCGTTTTCTATCGTGGGTCCGATACCGAGTGAGACATTTTCTGCCCCAAACAGTCTGACGACAGCCTGTGCCATGACGTGTGCCAGGGTATGCCTGTAGAGCTCAGGGGCCAGGTCGTCTTCTTTCTTGATGAGGGTCAGGTTTACGGTATCACTGTCTGCGCTTGAAAGCGGAGCAGACAAATCCACCACCTTTCCGTTATAGGCAGCGCCTATACAGGCCTTTGCAAGACCGTGTGAAATTCCATCGGCAATTTCAAATGCTGTAACTTCCTCGTTGAATTCCTTTACATTCCCGTCGGGGAATACGACTTTGATCATTTTTGACATTCGTTGCACCTCCACGACTCTCATACGATTGAGAATCTAAATTTATGTCTTATTTTATCATATTTTAAGACCGGATAATGAAAAGCGGCTCGTACCTGTTGATACGAGCCGCTTAACCTGGGGG
>DAINPP010000086.1:0-6721 GCA_036743375.1 Thermotogae bacterium
GGCTATTCCTTCAGCCAGCCACGGGACATCAACTACGTGTTGTGGTGTATGAAGGCGGATTCGCTGTTTGAAGCAAACAGGGAAAAAATAAGGAAGCTGTCCGATGAAGCGCTTGGGTGGCGATTGATTCGGGGTGCGTTTGTCGCCCCGCTGAACGGGGATGCAAATGTTCATAAACTCTTCAGCCTGATTACCGACAGAGAGGCCTTTCTTTGTTATGTCGAAAGAAATATTCAGATGAAAGTCTTTATCAATCGCTGTTTCAACGACACATTCCCCTTTTACAGGGGGAGGGCGGCTCTTTTGGATAAATTAACCGCCTTATCCCCTTTGAAAGAAAAACAGCTCACCCTTTATTCAGGGATAGAGATGAACACAGATCTTGAACGAATGAGCACATTCTTCAGATCTTACACGCTGGGGATGACGATAAGAGTAGATTTTGAACTCGAAGAGATGCTTCAGGATCGCTTTAACGATCCCGATTACGCTCATATTGCCGCCTTTTGCGAACGGATGCAGCTTTCGGAAATAGATGGCTATCTCTGTACCTGGTTTTTCGGGAAAGAGGAGAGGAAAAGGTTGATTGAACAATTCTTCTGAGAAAAAAGGCGAAGAGGATAAACGTCCCTCCACTTGCAATTAAAACACCCCGAACAGAAAAGTGATCGAACAAAAAGCCGTAAATAATGTTGCCAACCATGTTGGACAGGATGATAACGGCAACGATGACACTGAATAACTTTCCGATAATCTTCTCGTCGATGATCTTCTGAAGGATCGTTGTAAACAGGATGTCTGCCATGTTGGACAGGATACCGGTCAAAGTCAGTATCAGCAGGTTAAAATAAAGGTTTGTTCCAAGGGCGTACAGGATCATAGTGAGACCGGAAACGCATATGAGCCAGTGGATTTTGCGCTCACATTTCCCGATCAGAGGCATCAGAAAGATGACGAATAGGCCTCCGGTACTCAGGGCCGATTTTAACAGACCGTATCCCTCCTTATCCATCTGCAGAATCTCTTTTGAGACGATCGGCATAGAAAGGGTGATTGAAGTCCCGGCGATGATGATGAAAACAAACACGAGAATAAAACGTAAAACGGTTCGTTTTTTGTTCAGATAGAGAAAGGTCTCCCTGAATTCCTCCTTTATCGACCGGCTTTGTGTTGTCCGTTGTGTTTCCTCATCCAATTTGATCCTCGAGATGAAGGCAAAGGCACAGATAAAGGTTAGGCAATCGATAAAGATGATCAGAAATAAATTCTCCGCGAGCAATCCGGCCATTAGACTGCCGGCGATGGTACAGATCTTTTTACCGACGGAAAGGATGGTATTTCGGTCGGATAAAGACTCTTTCCCGATCTTGACGAGAACCTTGTTCACGAGTGGAGATTTACCGGAGGCCACCATCGCGTTGACAAACACGCACAGCAGGATGACGAACAGGTTGATTCGCCCTGAGAAAAACGCAGCGATCAAGATTAGGGCGACGACGGATTGTGTGATATAGATGATCCTGAAGACCATCCGGCTGCTGCTCCTGTCAATCAGAATCCCGAAGAAGAAGACGAATAACAGCGTCGGCAGTAAATCGGACAGATTTAACAGGCTGATGGCCGTTGTGGAATTGGATTGTGTATAGATAAACCAGGTAATGGCCGTATAAAACAGGACATCCCCGAAGACGGTGATGATTTCCGCCAGAAACAGGAAAATAAAACTTTTCTCTCTGAAGGCCTCTTTTGTCTGTTTAAACACGTTGATCAGTCCCTTTCTTCTCATCTTTTTATCCCGTTGCCCCGGCAACACAAAGATGATAAAGACTGAAGCAAGCTGTATGTCAAGTCCCTGAATGAACGATAAAGGTAAAGGGTTCATGACAACGTGTAGTGGACTATCGATTCTGAGATTCGCTTATGATGTTTGATTCATGTCTATGACGTTATCCGCAATAGCCATCGCCGATTCCTTGTGGGCGATCATAATGATGGTCGATTTTTCCTTTAAAATCTTCAACGAATCGTATATGACCTGTTCCGTCTGTGGGTCGATGTTGGACGTCGGTTCATCCATGAAGATGATCTCTGGCTCCTTCAGGAAGATCCTTGCCAAGGCGATTCTCGCTCTTTCACCACCGGAGAGTTTGTTTCCCCTCTCTCCCGTCAGCGTGTCATACCCATTTTCAAGTGTCTGAATATAATCTTTGATGTGGGCCTTTTCGGCCGCTGCTACGATTTCTTCATGCGTGCTGTTGGGTTTATAATAGGCGATGTTTTCAGCGATGGTGCCGTCAAAGATGACCGTTTCCTGTGTGAACACGCCGATCTTATCGGTAAAGGACACACTGGCAAGCTCTTTGAGATCAATTCCTCCTATCTGAATATTGCCGGCTTCGGGTGCGTACAACCTGAGCAGCAGGTCCATCAGAGTAGTCTTTCCCACACCGGAATGACCGATGACCACGTTTAAAGCGTTGGCCTTGAACGTACAGCTGAAATCGTTGAGGATCTTCTTATCGGGTGTGTAGGCAAAATCGACTCCGGAAACCGAAATGTCCCCATCCGGTACGGGTATTGTTCCGGCATTCGCCTCCTCATCGGAGGAGGTATCGAGGATATCGAAGACCCTTTTCAGCATGCCAAGGCCTTTCTGATAGGAGGCGAAGGCGATGGTTACGGATTGAATCGGGGCGTACGCCAATTGCAGAAACATGTAAAAGGAGATGAACTGTGCGAACGTCATCTCGCCCTTTCCCGTCAAATAACCGCCGATGATGAGGACACAGAGCTGTCCAATATTGGTGATCAGTGAGCTGAAAAAGGTGGAACGGATCGACAGTCTTTCGACCTTCAGGCCTGTATCTTTCACATCGTTGAAATAGACGTTCATCTGTCTTTCATGGCGTTCTTCAAAGTGCATGGCCTTGATCAGTTTCATCGAGTTGAACAGTTCTATCAGCTTGTTGTAAAGGATCCCGTAATTGTCTCTGTAGGCAAAAGAGGCATCTGTAGTCTTTTTATGATAGAACTTGATCACAAGACTCAGAATGGGGAGAGAGCAAAGCGTGATTAAGGCCAGAAGCAGGTTCAGCCGCATCAGTATGATCACGTAAACGACGATCAGAATCACGGAGATGATCGGTTCGATGACGACGGACATGATATATTCCTTGAACACGGCGCTGTCTCCGGTGATCCTCGAGACTACATCCCCCGTCCTCAATGCGGAGAGTTTTTTATAGGGAAGGGAAAGTACCTTTTTCAACAGGGTACTGCGTATCATAAGTGTCAAATGATAGCCTATCTTCTGTGTACGTAGGCTGCCGATATAACCACTCAAAAGACCTGCAACGATCAAAAAGACGATCAGCCCAATATCCGTTAGAAAGCCCCCTTCATTTCCCGATGACATGTTATCGAAGAATCGCTGAATGGCATCCGGCAGTGGGAAATTTAAAATGACCCTGATGGCAGTTATAAGAATGAGAAAGAGAATATCCCTTTTCGCATACTTGATGTACTTGAAAATCTTAAAATAATAACTCTCATGCATTTTCTGAAACATTCCCTCATCCCCTTTGTGTTGTGTATTTTTTTAAAATCGTGATACTGTGTGTAAAAATATTGTGTAATAAAATAAAACTAATTCCAACATACTAAAATTATAATAAACAACTCTTTCTTTGTCAAATGAAATACACTTTTTTAAAGGATTTATTTCAGTTCGATCTTTCGGATAAAGATAATTGAGATCAGCAACCCCACAATACTGATAACAGACAACAGGACATGTGTCTGAACCTTATCCAGCAAAAATCCGAATAATGCCATTCCAAGAGGAATGCTGATGTCCTTGAACAGGGTTAACAGTGAAAAGAATCTTGAGAGCATGGATTCCTTCACGTTGAGCTGAAGATGACTCATCAGCGGGATGGATACGATACTGTTGAAAAATCGGTACAAGAACAGACTGATGGCGATAAAGGTAAAGAGTAGCCAGGGAGTCAAAAGGATCGAATTTCTGACAGCTGGAAAAACAAAGAGGGAGTAAACGATTAACGCCACACTCTGGGCGATCATCCCGGTTGAAAAAAGTGTCTTGTTTTTGACTTTTCTGGAGAGAACAGCCATCAGAAGCGATGAGGTGAGAATACCGGCACTCGCCACGGATTCGAGAAGACCGAATTGAGTGGATGAAAATCCCAGAACCTGTCGTGATACATACGGTACGATGACCCCGATAAACGGTGCGATGAGAAAGTTGAGAATGACGCCGCCAAAAAGCAGGAGTAAGACGAGTTGTCTGTCGCTTTTGATGTAAAGGAGCCCTTCCTTTGTCTGAGAGAAGAACAACTTTAAGATATTCCCCTTGAACGGTTCCGGCTTGACGTGCTTGTATTGAATGAACAGTTCACTGATGGCCGAAACGATGAAAGAGATGGCGTTCAGAATGAAAACGATCTCGATTCCGGCAAATCCGAACAACACACCGGCGAGTGAAGGTCCGGCGATCATGGCGATGTTATCCAGAACGCTCTTGATAGAGTTTGCCCGCAGAATGTTTTTTCGTTCGATGATCAGCGGCATGAAGGAAGAGGTGGCAACACCAAAAAACGATGTGATAATCGCCATCGGAATCTGGAGGATCAGCAGCAATTCAAATGTGATCAGCTGCATATGTGTGAGACAGGCCATGATCAGGATGATTCCCCCACTGAGAAAATCACAGATGATCATCGCCTTTTTCTTGTTCACCCGATCTCCGATGACACCGGCAAAGGGTAGAAAGACGAGTGACGGGATGGTGGAGAACATCAGGAACAACCCCATCATCGTTCCCGAACCGGTTAACTGCAGAATAAACAGCGGAATGACAATTCTCTGAATCTCCGATCCGAGTAACGAGACAAATCTTCCCGACAAAAACAGGGTGAAGTTTCTTTTCATAAACGGCTCCTTGGAATAAAATTAAAACAAAATTGTTTGTTTTAGAACTGTGTAAATCGGAAACGATTAACACGAAAAAGCAGTACACTTCAAAAAGAAGCGTACTGCCTTGTACAACGAATTTTGCCTGTTAATTACTACGCCAGTCTATCTTTTTGACGGCAATAAACAGAAAGGCGACTGTGAATCCAAGGAGGATTAAGAGGTTAAAATACATATCTCCTCCAATATCACCGTTTAAAGCCAACCTGAAGGCCTTTGCCGAATAGGTTGTCGGGAACAGTTTTGACAGGTAGCGCAGGAATTCCGGTAAATGATTCTCCTGAACCAGTACGGGAGACATGAACGTAACCAGTGCCGTGATGATTGCGTTGACGATATTGGCATGATGAATACTCTTTGAATTGACCCCTATCATAACCCCAAGTCCAACCATCGACAGGGCGGATAGCAGCATGATAACAGGAACAAAGATGTTGAATTCCATGGGGAATCCAAACCACAGTTTTCCGATGAACAAGGTGATCAGCATGCCGGGAATCGTGAAGATGGTGCTGACCGTAGTATAGGCCAAGATAAGTTGTAATCGCGAGATGGGCAGTAACGCCAGAAAATCAAAATCCCGTCGTTCCTTGTTGAGGGCAAGATCGTTTGACATGGACTGCATGGGACCGATGATTAATGACATGATCGTATTTCCGGCGGTTACATAAAGTGCTTCGGCAGGTGTTCGAACGGCTCCGGCAAATTTCAGGAAGACGATCAATCCGATGGGGATTAATGGGGTCATCAGAAAATGGAAGTACCATTCGTTACGGATATTGGCCCATCTGATAAAGACAAGGTGAAAATAATTACTGATGGCGATTTGAATCCTCTGAAACAAACTCTTCCTTGCCATCATGACTTTTCCGTTTGAAATCGTGTTCTGCATTTATTTTCCCTCCTTCTTAAACAGAGAAACATAAGCATCTTCCAGGGTGGGAAAACTGAGATTGAATTTCTCTATGGCGTTGAAACCGGCTTTATCCAGGATGGTATCCATGATCGTCCTCAACTCCGCTTCATTTTTAACAAAAACACTGCATTGATGATTATCGATGAAATGAAAATCGTAATCCGTACGGTGACAGATTTCTTGAATATTCTCAAAGTCGTTTGAAAACTCGATGGTGGCCTTTAATTCATATGACACCATATGCTTGAAATCGTTGACTGTGCCGATATATTGAATCTGGGCGTCGTTGATCACGGCGACCTTCTCCAGGATCTTTTCCGCCTCAATGACATTATGAGTGACTAAAACAACGGTAACTCTCTGCTGTTTGTTAACGTACAGAATCTTCTCCCAGATCAGCTTACGGATAACCGGATCGATATCGTTTGTCGGCTCATCGAGAAAGATGATACGGGGATTCCCTATCAAACAGGTACAGAAAGCGACCAGACGGCTCTGTCCGCCGGAAAGGTTTTTCAGAAGAGATTTTTCTACCTTCTTCAGACCAAATTCCTCTATCAGAGAAGCCACCTCTTTTTTCACTTCCCCGCTTTTACAGCCTTTCAATTTCCCGGTTATTTCAAGTGCCTCTTTCACCGATAAATCTCTCAAGGCACCGATCTTCTGCGGCATATAGCCCACAAAACTGGTCAGCGTCTGAGGATTTTTCAGAACATCCACGTCGTAAAAGTGTATATTCCCCTTATCCGGTTTCAACAATCCGATCATCTGCTTGATCAGAGTTGTCTTTCCGGCACCGTTCGGACCGAGAAA
>DAINPP010000087.1:0-5817 GCA_036743375.1 Thermotogae bacterium
CCATAACGGATAAGATCGACGACATACAGAATGCAGTCTTTGAGACTGTTCAATAAGAAGGAGGGATGCGTATATGAAAAAGTTTTTATTAGTCACGTTTTTTATAGCTTTAATTATGCTTGTATCCTGTACAAGAAATAATGAGCTGTTAAGATCAGTCACATTTGGATCTTTAGAGGAAAAATATAAAGCTGATTGTCAGATAGTGGATAATTCAATGATAGGTTTTAAGACGCTGACCGTGAAAGAATCGGTGTTTTCAGATTTCTTTGCGAAAGATGGTTTCTGTTTTATCAGTCTTAACGGGAAATCATATCAATTCAAAAAAAATGTATTTATAGAAGATACGCTTGAAGTAAATATTCCGGATGTGTTTACAGATGAGCAGATAGAAAAGGCATTTATTACACATTCCATCAATAATGACCGGTTTAATTCGGCGGAAGAGAGAGCGGAAATAGAGATTCAATATGTCGTGATTCAGAAAACAGCTTCAGAAAATGGCTCAAATCTCTACCGAATCGAGAGGGATCTGTTTATATCCATGAGAAATGCCGGGATTTTTGTATTTAATGGTGATACCCTTATCCATCCATCCTATGTAATCAGTGATGAGGGAAACTGTTATACCCTTAATACATTCCTTTCGGCAAGAAACGCTTCATCTGACACATCTGTCAACGGTACTTTTGTTTTTCTGAAAAATCAGGCAAATCATGGAAGTTTTCTTCGGATAATCAATCCCAATCGTGTAAGGCTGGTGAACGGACAGGTAATAATAGATCCTCCACTGGAAAATCAGAGGGTGTTGCGTGACCTTGGTTCAGAAGGTGATTTGAGTGAACCCGGAAATGTATACAACATCACAGATAACACCCCACTTGGATTTTGGTCTGTTAGTATCAGGCCCTCAAGACTTCCACAACCGGAAATATCCGGAACAGGCTGGTATCTGCAAGTGGGAATGGCAGAATATCTATTTATAGTGAGTCAGTTTGATTCGGATCTGTATGAGACAAATGTACCGGACACGAATGTTTCCGGGATAGAAGCTGTCAGGAACACGTTGTTTGGAACAGTTGGAGGCAACAATCGACCAATTGTCCAGAAGGTAAGCGGTAATGAAGGAAATATCAATCAGCCGGTAAATTCTTTTTCCTGGACCGGGTCTGATTCGGATGGAACAGTTTCAAGATATGAATACCAAAAGGATTCGGGAAACTGGACAAATATCAATAACTCGACAAGCTATACATGGAATGGCTTTGTGACCGGTTCACATACCTTCAAAGTAAGAGCCGCAGATAACGATGGCTCCTTATCGGAAGAGATCTGCTGGACTTTTAATTACGAACAGCAAAACACTGGTATTACCTACAGAGCAGTATTTGTTGGAATTGAGGATTACGGTGGTGGACAGAATGATTTAAATTATACCTATGATGATATCCTTGACATTGAAACGGTTATCATAAACCAGGCATACGACTACACGATAGAAAAAATAGGTGTAAGGGCGGAAAAGGCAACAATACTCGCAAAACTGGATGAATATATCGCAAACACAGCAATAGATTCGAGTGATGTGTTTATGTTTGCCTTCTCAGGACATGGTGGTGCGTCAAACGGTGAATCCTATCTTTACTGTTCTGATGGACAGGGATTGACTGTTACCGAATTAAAGCAGAAATTGGACCAGATACCCGGAACGAAGATCATTTCAATTGATTCATGCCATAGTGGTGGATTTACGGATATTGACCAGAGTATTCCAACATTACAATATCTCCAGGGATTTAATGAGGTGGTTATCAACACATTTGCGGATGAAAGCAGCAGTAGAGGTGCATTTGTAACCTCTTACGAATATTATGTGCTTGCTGCCTGTGCAATAGATGAATACAGTTATGAGAGCAGCACGATAGCGAATGGTTTCTATACCTTTTACCATGCGGATGGTGCAGGACATGTCGGTGATACAAATCCATCTGGTACGTTTGACTTTACCTACAATGCAGATACGAACAGTGACGGAAATCTCACATTGAGTGAACTATTCGATTATACAAAGACTAAAGTGGCGGAGAAGAGTGGTAACAACCAGACGGTACAGGTTTATCCGGAGGAGAGTTCATATATTCTCTATGCTTATACTCAAAATCAGAATGTTGCTCCGCAGATAGTAAAAGTATCTGGTGTTCAGGGAACGACAGATGCTACAACTGCTACTTTTGAATGGTCAGGTTCTGATTCTGACGGAGTCATTGAATATTATGAGTACAAAAAAGATTCGGAAAACTGGACACAGACAAGTGGAACGGCTTATATATGGAATAATTTCAGTGAAGAAAATGAGCACACATTCTCTGTAAGGGCTGTTGATGATGATGAATCCCGTTCGGCAATCATCACCTGGCAGTTTGAATATTCAACACCGGGAACGGATGATCTGTATGAACAGGATGATGATTCCGATTCTGCAAAAGAAATAACGAATAACGAGACACAGCACAGAGTCCTGGCAGACGAAGACTGGATTTATTTCAATCTTGATTCTTCTGTCTCAGCAACCTTAACGACGCTGAATCTCAGTGGGGCAGATACGGTCATGTATCTCTATAATGCATCAATGAGCCAGATTGATGCAGATGATGACAGTGGACCGGGTTATGCATCAACAATCAATAGAGAACTACCTTCAGGTAGATATTATGTGAGAATTATAGAATACGGCAACTTGAACACTTTACAGAGAACTGGGGATAAACCAGTGGGAGGTTCCTATTCAGTTGATCATACCTATGACTTTTATTTCGAGTTCGAGGGGCAGGATGACCCATATGAGCAGGATGACAGTGCTGATACGGCAAAAGAAATTTCCAGAGATGAAGTACAGTCCAGAATACTGGCAGACGAAGACTGGGTATACTTTGATTTGACTGAGAATGCCGAGATAACGATTCAGTCCCTGAATCTGAATGGCGCGGATACCATATTCTATCTCTATGATTCCTCAATGTCGAATATTGCTTCCAACGATGATGGGGGTGAGGGCAGCGGTTCAAAGATCATCGATGAACTCGACAGCGGCAGGTATTATTTAAGAATTGTGGAATTCGGACACAGCTCACAGGAAAGAGATTCTGAAAAAAAAGTACGGGGATCTTATTCACTGGAACATACATATGATTTGAAACTTGAGTGGGAAACGCTTGTCGTTGATGATAACTATGAAGAAGATGATGATGCCGATCACGCAAAAGAAATCATCAACAATGAAACACAATCCAGGATATTGGCGGATGTCGACTGGGCTTATTTTGACCTGACCGATGATATAGAAATCACAGTCCAGACTTTAAACCTGAGCGGAGCGGATACGGTTATATATCTGTATAATTCGTCTTTAGGACAAATTGCTTCCAACGATGATGGAGGTGAAGGCAGAGGTTCTCTTATTACGAGAGATCTGACGAGTGGTCGATACTACATCAAGATAAGGGAATATGGTACTTCAAGTTCGGAAAGAACAACTGACAAACCGACTGGTGGTGTCTATTCGAGTGATCACACCTATGATTTAAAACTTAATTACGAAGAATCGGTTACTCCGGATGGAACCCTTGTGTTGATCGATGATATGCACAATAATTCTGGCGGATTAAGCGGAAAACTAAATGACTTTATGGATATTCTTGAACAACAGGGTTATTCATATCAGATGACCTCTGATACAAACTTCCAGCTCGATAATGCCTGTGTTCTGATCACCATCATGCCACTTGAGGCGTATACAACAGCTGAATATGATGAGATTGTTGATTTCGTGAATGACGGCGGTAGTATGATGCTGCTTGGTGAACTTGGTGCCTACGCGGATGGAAATAGTTTCTCCAACAACCTTTTAAATCGAATCGGTTCGGAAATACGCCTGAACAACGACAGTGCCAGGGATGATGAGGACGGGTATCAGGATAATTACAGCTGGGTCAAAGGAAATGAATTTGTGGCTCACGATATAACTGCCGGGTTGAGTACCGTTATCAGCTTTGCCGGATGTACGGTAAATGCGGGTGGCAGCTCACAGCCTGTCATATACTTTACCGATACCGCCTATTCAGTTGCTTATTCTGAAGAAAGAATCATTGAATCCGCTGATGTGAATGATATCCATGACGATGGTGTGCTGACGAACAGGGACTACAGAGATTATGTGTTTACCGCAGTTGAAGAGGTTGGAGCCGGTAGACTTCTTGTTTGCGGAGACACCGGATTTATAAAGGATCAGACTGCATCGGCTCCCCTTATTGATGCCGAAGATGACAGGGAATTTGTCATTAATGCCATCAACTGGCTGGTAGATGGGGAGTTTACACCGATTTCTGATGATGATCCCTATGAAGAGGATGATTCAAGTGCAACTGCCAAATCAATTTCCGACGATCAGCAGCAATCCAGAATACTCGCGGATGAAGACTGGATTTACTTCGATGTTACAAATCAGTCTGAGATAACATTGATAACCCTGAATCTCGATGGGGCGGATACAGTCCTTTATCTGTATGATTCATCAAATGCTTTAATCGCCAGTAACGATGATTACAATGGGAGAGCGTCCAGAATCACAAAAACGCTCTCATCCGGCAGGTATTATGCAAGGGTAGTAGAATACGGGAATTCAACATCAGAACGAGATGCTGAAAAAACAGCAAGAGGAGATTATTCCAGTAATCACACCTATGACATAAGACTGGATATAACAGCTCAGGAAGTCCAAACAGATGGAATGTTCAAGATAGCCAACTCATGGGGAGTGGGAGGCTGGGAAAACGTCGATGACGGTTTCTATTACATGACCTATGATTGCTTTGTAGACAACGTGTCATATGTTTATGTTGCAGACAAAGGATACACTGAAACAAGGGCGATAGCATTGTTCAGGATGGATCATGATGTTAGAAGCGATTGTGACATAACCGTTGGTGTTGGTGATCCCGATAATCCTGACAGAAGAATCAACTTTTCAGGACATGCTGCATCGTTCAGCTATAAATCAGGTGCAGAGCCTTATCCGGATAATTTGATGACGCTGGATATCACTCCGCTTCTGCCGATTCAGAATGAAGATATCTTTATCCGAATATTTGATGATTCTGAAAATACAGCTACGGGAACTCTTGAAGAATTTATGGTAGAGGTATATAACTCATATGACAGCAGTAGGCTAACCCGTTACACCTCACTCACAGTTCCAGTTAACACTGTGAACGGACAGACTGTTTCATGTATCATGACGAATAAAACCATTTCAGCTTTTTCTGAAAGAACACAGCCGGACAAGCTCTTCACTTCTTCAAGACGAATCGAAGAGAATGAATTTGAAAAGATCAAAAATCTCATCGGGACAGCAGAGGAAGGCAAAGACTACAATCTGCAAATAAACAGTTTTGGAACGGGATACCGACCGCCAACCGAAGCTGAATGGAAAACCATCAGCCGAACGACTCAGTTTATGGAAATAGAAGACTACGAAACAAAAGATCTTCCGAGAAGTTATGATAATTCAGTTAGTCAATACTTCCCGCCGATTGGCAATCAGGGAAGCAAAGGCTCCTGTTCATCGTTTGCAACGGGATATTACACAGGGACTTATTACAACGCAAGACGCTATAACTGGAACCTGACGAACGCCGAATGGGTTGGTGGCTACACAGGAGGCATTCCAAGTACCTATGATCAGTACATCATGAGCCCGGATTTCCTGTATACACAGCTGAATCAGGGAACAGATCACGGTTCATCCATCTTCGACAACAT
>DAINPP010000088.1:0-5777 GCA_036743375.1 Thermotogae bacterium
ACTTCCTTCAGACAATGATCCAACTTTCTTGGACATCTTGGAAGGAATGGACATAAATTGGGTGCATTCAGCATCGTAGGTGGCTGCCCGGGAATCGGTTTCAACTCATCCTGTTTCATATCAAGCCTTGGTATACAGTCAAGCAGAAGTTTGGAATACGGGTGAAGCGGCTTTTCGAAGATGGTGTATACATCTGAATATTCCATCGTCTTTCCACCGTACATGACCATGACTTTATCGGCCATTTCAGCGATAACGGCGAGGTCATGCGTGATAAAGATAAGTCCGGAATGATATTCTCTCTGAAGGTCTTTCATCAGTTCCAGTATCTGTGCCTGAACGGTAACATCGAGTGCCGTGGTTGGTTCGTCGGCTATCAGAATTTCAGGATTACAGGATATACCGATGGCGATAATAACCCTCTGCCTCTGTCCGCCTGACAGTTCAAAAGGATAATTATCCAGTCTTTCTCTCGGATTGGGGAGTCCAACTTTTTCCAACATCTTGACAGCGATTTCCTCCGCTTGTTTTTCATCGACCTTCTGATGGAACATGATCGTTTCCAACAGCTGTCTCCTGATTGTGAAGATAGGATTCAGCGAAGTCATCGGGTCCTGAAAGATGATACTGATATGGTTTCCCCTGATTTTTGTGAACTGGTCGCCCTTTAGCTTTGTCAGGTCAAGATAACCGTTTTCCTGCAGCTCCTTTAATTCCTCCGTCTTAAAGAGGATATTTCCATCGGCGATGAAGCCAGGCTTCCCGATAAGTCCCGATATGGACTTGACGGTGACACTTTTACCAGAACCCGTTTCACCAACGATACCGATGACTTCGTCGTCATGGACATCAAAGGACACATCGTCGACTGCCTTGACGGTTCCCTCTGCCATGGAGAAATAGGTCCTTAAGTTCTGAACTCTTAAGATTGGTTCCTTCAAAAAGATCTCCTCCTGAAAAATACTCCTGATGCATAGTAATTCTATTAAGATAATAATTTTGTTTTGTTTCCTGAACGAATAGGACTGAAAACATTTCGTAAGATGAAACAATAATTTCTTCTCCCCTTAAAAAGAATTATATCAGATTCTCTTTAAAATTGTATAAAAAAGGAATATGAACTTTTTTTAACTGACTTTTTATCAGAATGTTTTCGCATTTTGTCAAAGAAGTGTGGGGATGGATTTTTCGAGATGAAAAAAAATTCATTGAGGAATTTCTCCCCTGAATATTGAAGAATATAAGGGGAGGAGTATACATTGGCGAAGAAGGGTAAAGCGAAGAGAATGATTATAGTGGTGATGATGGTGTTTATCATAGGAATTCTGGCCCTGATCTACGGGTATATCGACTTTGAATTCAAAAAACTCGGGGAATCTGGGGTAACCCCCTTGACGGACTGGAGAAGTTATCTGTCTTATTTGCTTGAAAAGGTTCCGGTTGTTGGAAATTATGTTCAGTATACTCCAAGAGATGTGATTAAACCTCAGAAGTATTATTCGGAAATCTATGAGACCTACATTCAGAAGATAGAGGATGACAGGTTGCTGCTTGAGGATAAGGCCACCGAGTTGAGTGCCTTTCAGTCAGAACTTGATACCTTCCGGTCAACATTGGATGCCAGACAGCAGGAACTAAATCTGAAAGAGGAAAGACTGGTCTCTGAAATGACTTCCTGGGACTCAACGAAGCAGCGTTATGAAGAGCTTGCCAGCTGGTTGTCAAACGGCGACGAAAAGTTACTGGCACAGGCGTTAGCGTCTGATCAGATAGATGTAGAAGAAATAGTTGGCGGCCTCAGACTGGTTGATCCGGGGATTGCCTCGGCGATAGTCGGTGAGTTGGCCACTATTGATCAAAACAAGGCAGGGAAAATACTTGCCAATCTTTCAGGTAAGGAGGTGACAAAGTGAAAACCACATTGATTGATACCGTAAAGATGAATGGAACCGAAGCAAATGTATCAAGAATCAAATCGGCTACTACGAGAAGTGTTGACTCAAAGGAGTTCAGGTCTTCTGCGGATAATTCCGGGAGTTCCTTTAACAAGACATTGCAGGAGGAACAGAAATCCTCGGAAACAAAATTTGAGGTGACTGCCAAAAAGCCGGAAAGATCCCCTGAAAAAGAGGCTAAGGCAGAAGAAACAAAGGAAACCGATGAAACGGTTGTCGTTGAAGCTCCGGATAAACAGCCGGAGGAAACCGAAACGGTTGAAAAGGCCGAAGAACAGGGGATCCCCGTACAGTCTGCTGAAACGGGAGAAAAAACGGATGGGACTGAAGTTACGCTTGAAAAAGCGGAAACCATGACCGATTCGGAGAGCGTTAAGACGAAAACATTGATTTCACTCCTTTCAGGGGATAAAAAAGCAAAATTTCCCAACGTGGAAAGTTACATCGCCAATCTCAGAGATGAAGGCAAATCCACAAAAGAAATCCTGACCTCTCTGAAGAAAGTCGTGAATGATTTGGAAGAAAAACCTGAAGCAACTTTGAAGGATTATGTCCTCAAGGTCAGGCGATTGGAAACAGAGGACAAAACAGAATCAAAAAAAGAATCAAAAAAAGAATTAAAAACAGAATCTGTTACAGAGAAGGGTAAGCTTACGGGAATAGTGTCAGAACAGAAGAAGCTGAAGACCGCTGAACCACAGGTGAAGACTGAGCCGGTAAAAGTTGAACCGGAAAAATCTGAACTTGTTGGAAAGGTGACTGACGAAGGACACTCCGAACAAAATTCGGTGGAATCCGATGTGATCAAGGTGGATGAATTTGCTGCTGAGGCGCAGAATGATCAGACTTCGAAGGTCGATCAGAAATCGAAAACAAAAGTGGAGGAGCAAACTCCAGTTGCCGATGAAGAGAAGGGGAAAACAAAACAGACTGTAGATCTTGTTATCCCTGAAAAGCTTGCGAAGTTTTTAGAGAATCATGCGGGAATTGATTTCGAAAAGGTCAGTTCTTTCTTTGAATCCAAACTGATTCCACAGGAAGAAGTGGAAAAGTTTATCAGTTCCTTTAACGTGGATGAGATGGAAGAATTTATCGAGAAAAATGAATCGGTCATTTCACAACTTTCCGATTTTTCAAAACTCTTTGACGGAGCAGACAATGAAACGGTCTTCTCGCAGATAAAGACCGGAACCGTCAGGACGGTTGCCGTTCAGCAGTTTATCGCAAAAAGTTTCAGTACGGGAAGTTTTTCGGATGATTTCTGGAACGACAGAAACAATCTGGTCTTCAAGACAAAAGAATCTTCTCAGATTGTTCAGAAGATGGCGGTTAGTTTTGAAAGGATTACCGAGTCGGTAAGAACGGAAATCAGGCAGATTCAGAGCGGTATTACGACGATGACTTCAAAAGAACCTGAGGAAATGCGACAAAACTCACAATCTTCGGGAAAGGTGGGAGTTAATGCGGCCTTTTTGAGGACGGGGTATGAATCACCTATCAGCAGAAGAAGCTCGATCACGCAGGTTTCTGAACAGTCAGTTGCTTTAAAAGAGGATTCGGGTCAAAAAACGGAGGTTTTTCAGGGTCAGTTAAAACAGATAGACGAATTTAAGGAGTCGGTGGAAAAACTTCAGAACAGAAGTGCTGACAAGGTGGAGACGAAGGGACAGAATGAGACGAAGGAAGCGAGAGAATCGTTAACGGGTGAACATACGAATCATTCCAGTGAGAAGACGAACACGTCGTTAACTACGACGGTGTTAAATCGCCAGTCCGTCAATTCGCCCAATCTTGAACAAGTCTATCAGCGTATCAGTGATATGACGAAGATGATGGAAAGACAGATGGTAAAGGTAGAGACCGCGACCATACAGCTGACTCCGCCGGAACTCGGGAAGGTATCCCTTGAGGTAGTTAAGGAAGGGGCAAAGATTTCTATCTTCATGCAGGTTGAAACGAAGGAAGCCCAGGAAATCCTTCAGAGAAATTCAGAAACATTGGCGGCAAGATTATCCAGTAGTGGATTTGAACTTCAGAAAGTTCAGGTTCAGATGGAAAAGTATGAGGAACAGGGTACGGATCAGCAGAATCAAAATCCTGATTCGCAGGACGGTCAGAATGGACAAAAGGAAGAAAATAACTCAAATGGGTCAGATTCGGATTATGAAAATGAAACGGAGTACTCATTTGCCGACCTTTTGAAAGGAGGAGAATAAGATTATGTCAGTTGATGGTGTAAATAATTACAGTAATCTTTTTACAAACACGACAAATAGTTCCAGTGATAATTCAAATACGTTGGACAAGGATGCATTCCTTAAGTTGCTTGTGGCAGAGATACAGAACCAGAATCCCCTTGAACCGATGGACAACCAGAAATTTCTCGATCAGATGACACAGTTTTCTACCATGGAACAGATGACGAATATGAGTCAGTCTTTTCAGAATTATATTGAATCTGTGCAATCGACGACAAAATTACAGGCTTCAGCGGTTGTAGGAAAATATGCCGTTATCGAAACAAATACGATAAGATATGAGGATGACTATGCCGAGGGAATCGTTTATAACGTTGAAGATCCCGGAACCATTACCATCCGAATAAAGGATTCTGATGGGAAAATAGTGAGGGAAGAAGAAATTGGGTATAAAGACACCGGTATTTACGGTTATCAGTGGGATGGTAGAAACGGCAGTGGTACACTTCAGGAAGAGGGAACTTATTTTTATGAACTGCTGAGTGTCGATGCAAATGGACAGGAAACATCCTTTGGTGGAGTAGATGGTGGGCTGGTAGAAGCGGTTCAGTTCATAGATGATTCGATATACGTAGTCATCAATGACAATCAATATAATTTTGAAAGCATCATAGAGATCACCGAAGAGCCGGAGAATACTGAAGAAACCTGAGGGAGGTGTAGTTCATGAGTGGTAGCGGCAATTTGATCAATCCACGAGCGACACCGCTGTATGGCGATAATGTTCAGAAAAGGGTTCTGAAAAAGGAAAAGACGGAAGAGGTACAGAGTTTTCAGCAGATAGTCAGTGAGCTGCAGGAACAGACCGTTGAAGAAAAGGTAAAGCTGTCTTCTCATGCGAAGGAGCGAATCAAGACGAGACAGATTGAGATGGATGAAAAGCGACTTGAATCACTCGGTGAGGTTGCAAGGGAAGCGAAGGATAAAGGGGCCAGAAATACGCTGGCGATGTTTGGGAAAGATGCCTTTATCCTCAGTGTGAAGGATAAAACGGTGGTAACTGCGATGAAGGAAGAGGAAATGGAAAGTCGTTTTTTCACCAACATCGACAGTGTTTATATCAAGAAATGATGATACTTTATTCAGTTAAGCAGAATTTGATGAGAGGTGTAGTTGGTCCTCACAGAGGAAACTTCGGGACGGTGATCGTCCGATCCGCCCCCCTTTCACAAAACGAGGAGGTCGAAAAGTTATGATGCGCTCTATGTTCAGCGGAATCTCAGGATTAAAGGGATTCCAGAGTTCTATGGACGTCATAGGAAACAATATAGCGAACGTTAATACAGTAGGTTTTAAAGTCTCCAGGACTACTTTCCAGTCGATGTTGAATCAGACGGTGGTTGGTGCAAAATCACCGGAAAGCGGTGGGAGAGGTGGAACAAATGCCATGCAGATCGGGCTTGGGTCACAGATAGGTTCCATCAGTAAGGTCATGACTCAGGGGAGTTTTCAGAATACCGGTAAGAAGACCGATCTTGGGATTCAGGGAGACGGATTCTTTATCTTGTCCGATGGCCTTCAGAATTATTACACCAGATCTGGAGATTATGAACTGGATTCAAAT
>DAINPP010000089.1:0-5507 GCA_036743375.1 Thermotogae bacterium
CACGCCGTGTGAGAGTAGGTATCGCCTAGCTTTTGTTTTTGGAACGCTCGTTCCCCGGAGTTCTTTTCTTCTTAACTCCTTTAAAAAACCCCTTCCTTTCGGATGGGGTTTTTTGTTGGTGGAGCATAGATTATAATACAGGGGCTTAGGTCTTCAAAGATTCATCACTGTTTATACTACTTTCTCAAGTTTTTCTGATAATTCAAATGTATTAATAATAAAGTGAAAATAAAGAGGGTGATGGCCATCACCCTCTTCTTATACGGATAGTTGTTTATTTTGAAAGGTTTATGGTGATCTGATTATCCTGCGGTGGGATATCCAGTGTATAGGATTCAAGAAGATCGCCAATCATTGCAACAATTTTATTTTCGTTGACTTTAAGCTGTTCAATGGCCTGCTTCACTTCTTCTGATGGGTTTTCGTCACCGGCATAATAATCGGTTACGATTCTTGCTGCAAGATCTGTTAATTCATAGTCCCCGGCTTTCTGACTCAGAATAGATTTGATATAGCTATCTGCAAGGGCTGACGGGATACCATAATTCGTAATCTGGCCTTTAAGCATATAGGGAATAAGGTTTTTCAGACCGTTGTAGAGAAATTCTTCCGAGTAATCTCCAAAATTTTCAACGGCGTCTATTTCTGTGACAATGATACTTTCTATCTCGGTTCTGCCATCTTTGCTGATGGTTACTTCTCTGTATGGAACAGGGTAAGTAACGAGCGATCCGGTCTGTACATCCCATAGCTGATTTCCCCCTTCAGTTGTGTAATCAGAAATATCCTGAGCGTGGAAATGTCCGGTAAACACAAGCTGCATGCCGGCTTCTGCAAATTCTGTGGTTACTCTTTCCCAATCTTCTACGAGATATTCTGCAAAAAGCTCTTCCTGAATACTGAGATGGGGAATGATTCCGTGATGCATGAATCCGATGACGATTTGCCCCTTTTCTTTACCCTCTTTAATCTGTTCGAGGATCCAGTTGAAGGTTTCTTCTCTGAAAAAGCCACCTGTATAAGCGTGATGAGCACTGTAATTTGAACCGTAGAAACAGGAATCCATGGCAATGATTCTGAGCCAGGACGCCGGTTCAACTACATAACTGAGGGAGTAAACATCTTTTTTTACGGCTGAATTATATCCGAATGATGCATAGATCGTTTTAAATTCGGAGGGAGTTACTGATTTTACTGGATTTGTCTGATCACCATCAAAAGCCATTGCTGCGGGGTTGTTGATATCGTGGTTTCCACATATGACGTAAACCGCTTTTCCTGCATCGGAAAGTTTCTGAATCTGTGAGGCAAACTCTTCATGGCAGATCTTTTCTCCGTCTTTTGTGAGATCTCCGGGAACTATTATAAGATCACAGTCACTTGCTACAAGCTGATCGATGGTTTCTTCGGTGATGTCGGCACTGAGCTGCAGGAGTTTTCTGTCCTGTGCCATGTAGGCTTCAAATGCAGGACCTTCCGGATTAAGCTCTTTTGAAAAATAATGGGGGTCTGCGAAGATTCCAATTTTGTATGTATCTTTTTCCTGTTCGGATGAAAGAGGTGTTTCTTTCTTAACAAATTCTATTCTACCGTCGAGATAACCACTGATATTATCATTGGAACCAAAGAATTCTTTTGCAAGAACCTGGATATCGATGTCGGTAGGGGTCAGAGTACCCTGAGCGAAAAGATCTTTGTAACCGGCAGCGTAGAGCCCCTGATAATTTGTAGTAGCAACTTTGTAAGTTTTGTTGGAGTCAAACTTTTCAAAACCAGCGGAAGGATTTACAGGATCTTTGAGAACGTCAACTGAAACGATACCATCGGTATCATATTTGATTCTCAGTCCGGATACCTGTGAGAAGGCATCGGTACCGATCTTTGTGAAGCTGTAATTGATGATATCCATTAACTGCTCACCGGAAAGTTCATAAACGTAGATCGTATTGGTATAGGGAATGGCTCCCTTCAAACCTTCGTAATTTAACTTTCCGGGAGCGATTGAAGCTCTGAAGCTGCTTGAAGTGGATAAGGCACAATTGGCATGAACAGCGTCTCTCATGAGATCAACAACGAGGTTTCCGATTTCTGATTCACCGTAATTTAACCCTTCGGCAGAGATTTCACCGGAAACCGTCCCAACGTTTTCAAAGAGAGCGGCGTACTGTTCATCGGATTCAAGCTCTTTCTGAAGCTGAGCAACTTTTTCAACGAAGTACGGCTCTTCAGGAATGGAGGAATCCATTCTGACGAGTTCACCTGAAATAGATTTGTTTCCATCGTTGTCAAATCTTACGGTTACGTTTGAAAAATATTCTCCGTACTGATAGGGTGAAATCATATACGTTTCTGTTCCATCGATCTTTTCAAGGGGCTGAAAAACATGACTATGAGTTCCAAAGATGATATCGATCCCTTCAACCGCTTGCGCAAGCTGGATATCTTCCTCTGTGGAAGCATGACCAATCAGAACGATAAGGTCACAATATTCTTCTTTCATCGCCTTGATAACATCCCTGGTGTATGCAATCCTGTCGCCAAAGACTGCCTTTTCAACCGGTCTTTTGTCTGCGGAAACCAGTGAATCAAAATCTGAACCAGCAAGAGAGAAAGCTCCAACCTTCACACCGTTTCTTTCATAGATCGTATAAGTCTTTCCAGCGTAATTGTAAACGGCTTGGCCATCTTCATCGATCAAATTGGAACAGAGAACCGGATAAGTCAGATATTTCTGGATGGTGTTGAAGGCATCTCTGCCATAATCCCCTTCATGATTGCCGTAGGACATGGCGTCGATGAGTCCGTTGAGCCAGTAACATTCGATATAAGGAAATTTATCAGACCATGCCGGTGTTCCGTGGTTGACCATGTCACCACCGCAGAAGATCAGTCTCTCTCCGTCTTTGTTTAATTCCTGCAGATAGCCTATTATCCTGGCAATCCCGGCGATGTTTTTATCACCATTTGAATAAAAACTCTGTGCATGTGAATGATAATCGGTAAAATGACTGATGTCGATCTTTGTGTTGACTGCACCAAACGTAAGTACAGACATCATCAGCAGTATGACGATCAATCCCGTTAATTCGATTTTTTTCATTTTTTCCCTCCCGGTATATTTTATAGGTAAAACACAGGGATAAAATACACAGTTTTTGTATGGCTGAGTTGGAATAAAGTTAAGAAAAGTTATGAAGGAATGTTAATGGGGGAGGATTTTTCCCTCCCCCCAATCATTTATTTCAGATGAATGGTCAGGTTATTATCTTGTGGGATCGTATCCGTTAAGAATGATTCGGCCAGTGTGCCGAAGAGTGCGAGAAATTGATTGTCCCCGTTATCTTTTAATTCGTTTACCGCGGCGATTAATTCCGGTGAGACCGCTTCATTTCCGGCATAAAAGGCGATGACAACTTTTACCGCTATCTCGAGAAGGGTAAATTCTCCCCCTCTGGTTTTCAGAAGTGAGGTGACATAAGCCTGTGCGAAGGATTCTGGAATTCCAAAATCGACGATTTTTTCCGCTGCTTTTTCCGGTAAGAGTGTCATCAGTTCCTGATCGAGAAAATTCTTTGCATATTGATGAAGATCTGGTACGGAGTCTGTCTTCTGGATTACGTGGGAGGTGATGGTGAGGGTTCCCCCCTGACTGAGTGTGATACTTCGGTAGGGAATGGGATAGGTTACGAGTGATCCCGTCTGGACATCCCAAAGGGTGTTCCCCGAGGGGGAGGTATGCTGAGAGATGTCCTGTGCGTGAAAGTGTCCGGTAAAGACGAGGTTCATTCCAGCGTCCGCAAACGCTTCGGCGATCTGCTGCCAGTCTTTGATGAGATATTCGGGGAAATAATGCTCCTGAATCGAGAGATGAGGAACCAGTCCGTGATGCATGAATCCGAGAACGAGCTGTCCTTTCTCTTTTCCCTCATGTATCATCTTCAGGATCCAGTTCAGTGTTTCTTCCGAGAAGAATCCGCCCGTGTAAGCGTGTCCATTTTCGTAATTGGCATCGTAATAACAGGAATCCATGGCGATTATTCGCAGCCAGCTCAGCGGTTCGCAGACATAGCTGAGAGAATCGGAATCCGTTGCGATGGCCTGTGAATAGCCCATCTCATGATAGATCTGCCGGAATTCATCCGCCGTGACGGATTCAACGGGCAGCACCTGTTCGCCTTCAATTCTTATCGCTGAAGGATTGTTGATATCATGATTGCCGCAGATGACAAAGACCTTTTTCCCCGCTGCCTGAAGTTTTTCCAATTGCAGGACAAATTCTGAATGTCCCTCTTTTTCACCGTCCTTTGTGAGATCTCCCGGGATGATGACCAGATCGTATGCCCCGTCTGAAATTTTCTTGATGAGCTCTTCGGTGATTTCAGTACTCAGATGCAGCAGTTTTCTGTCTTTTAATAAATATTCCCTGAACAGCTCACTGTCTGTATTCAACTTCGTTGAAAAGTAATGCGGATCGGAAAATATGGCTATGTTACAGGTGTTTCCGTCGGTATCGACGGGAATACTTTCAGAGAAGCTGCTCATCATGAACAGTAAAAACAGGGTGATTGTTAAAAAAGGGATTTTGTAGTTTTTCATGTTTTTCTCCTTATTTCATAATAGGCTGATTGTGAAAACGGCGGTTGTTTTATCCGTCATCCCGTATTCGAAATCTTTATTCAATTCTTTCAGTGTGAGGTACACATGAGAGAGAATGATTCCAAAATCGAGCGCATTCAGATTCGAGGTCTTTGTTACCCTGACGATGAGTTCAGACTGGTCTTCCGATAATTTCTTTTCGGAAAGGGACCAGGGGCGACGATTAAGGGCAGAAGGTGACAGAATGGCCATTTCAAAACATCTTTTTGCCGTTTCGGACAATTTCGTCACATCCCCTTCAATAAATTCAACGAGTTTCCTTTCTGAAGCTGCTCCAGTTATCTTTTTAAAGAGTTTCCCGATGGCTCCGCTCTTTCCGGCCTTCCCAAAACGCAGAACGGCTGGTGTGTTTGCGGAGATCCCGGAGGCCTTCCATAAGGTCGCGTTGATGTTCAGAGACGGACCGTTCTGAATCAGGCCAAGGATGATCTGCTCTCCTTCGAATCCGTAGTTAACAAGTTCTTCCCATTTCGTGGAATCCACTTCTGTAAAGATTTTTCCCGTTGCCTTGGCGTCATCCATAATCACCCACGAACATTTTGTCTGTTGAAACGGCTTAACGCCTTTGCACAATGTGTTGATCTCTTCCTTGACGGGTTCGGATAATATTTCCGGTTCATAATTTCTCACTGAATGTCTGTTTTCCATAGCTTCAAAGATTTTCATCTGTATCCCTCCTCATATCTGATCGTTAGAGTTAATTTCTGGATTAATACGTTAAATGGTATCATTTTGTTTGAGATTTTCAAAAAGTTATATAAATAAAACTTGAGAACTTTTCGTCTAAATAGATATGAATGAAATTATATATGGAGGGGATTTTATGGAACAGAATGCAATGCCTTTATTGG
>DAINPP010000090.1:0-5467 GCA_036743375.1 Thermotogae bacterium
GGATGAATCCGATTGCGGTGAAACTGACGGGTTTTGAACTAAAAGAGGTTCTCGGAAGATCTATCAATGATATTGTTTTGATCAGGAGATATTTGACAAAGGAGGAAATAAAGGTCCCTGTTGAAAAGATCGTGAGCGAAAAAACGGTGTTTACCATTGCTGAGGATATTGAACTGGTTTCAAAAAATAAACGAAGTATTCTGGTTGGAGACAGCATAGCTCCTATTCTTGATGATTTCGGCGATGTGAAGGGAATCGTGGTTGTTTTCAGGGACATAACCGAGAAAAGAAAGGACGAAATGGCACTTGCCGACTCGGAAAATCGCTTCAGGGCGTTTGTAAACAGTTTTCCCGCCGCAGTTTTTATCAAGGATTCGGAACTGAGAAATGTGTTCCTGAATACATATTTTGAGACCTATTACGTAGACGACCTGGAAAAATGGAACGGGAAAACGGCTGAAGAGATTTTTGGTGGGGAACTCGGAAAAAAGATGTATGCGAGTGATATCGAGGTTCTCAATTCCAATCTGCAGATCATTGAAGAAAAGATGATGAATAAATTTGGCGAAATCAGGTATCTGAAGACGTATAAGTTTCCCATAGAAAAAAAAGATGGGGAGAAATACCTTGGTGGATTTTCTATGGATATTACTGAATTAAAACAGGTCATGAATGATCTGGAAGAGGCAAAGAAAGAAGCTGAAAAGGTTAACAATATGAAAGATATCTTTCTTGCGAATATCAATCATGAGATAAGAACACCACTCAACGGGATTAAAGGGCTTCTCGCCTTTTTCGACCGGCAGGGTCTTTCTGAGAATCAGATGGAATATATACACATGCTGGAATATTCCGCTGATCGTTTGAAGAGACTCGTTGATGATATCCTCGATTTTTCGAAGTTAAACCTCGATAGAATACAGATAGAAAAGAGACCGGTGAAGTTAGACGAGATGTGCAGGGTGATACACAGCGAATATAGAAAACGGGCGGAGGAGAAGGGGTTGACTTTTACTTGTGAATTTCTAAACAGGGAGGTCAACGAGGTCCTGCTGGATCCGCTGCGTTTTGAACAGATCATTCATAATCTGCTGTCCAACTCACTTAAGTTTACCGATAAGGGATCCGTTACCCTGACGGGCGATTATATCTCCATGGATGCCGATTCGGGGATTTTAAAAATAGAGATTTCGGATACCGGTGTTGGAATGAAACAGGAAACGGTTGATAAGATCTTTAATTATTTTTATCAGGGAGATCAATCCTATACGAAAAAATTTCAGGGAACCGGTATTGGAATGGCACTCGTGAAAAGACTGCTTGATTTGATGGAAGGTGAGATTCATATTTCCAGTATCCTTAACGAGGGAACTCATTATACGTTGACGGTTCCCGTTGAGATTGACAAACAGATCGCTGAAAATAAAAGATGCCTATTGGCCAACGGAGAACTTCCCTATCGGGGAGTGAAATTTCTGATAGTCGAAGATGATCAGATCAACCGGTTAATTCTGAGAAAGGCACTGTTAAAAACCGGTGCGGAAATATTTGAAGCGGAAAATGGGAAAACGGCATTGAATTTGATCAAAAAGGAAAAACCGGATCTGGTGTTCATGGATATTCAGATGCCTGATATCAGTGGACTCGATGTCATCAGGGCGATCAGAAATTCATCCGATGCATTAATTAAAAATATAAGGATTGTTGCCGTCTCAGGGTATTCACAGGAAAAAGAGATCGATGTATTCCTCGAAACCGGTGCGGACGATTTTATTTCAAAACCGATAGATAATCAGACATTGTTTGAAGTGATAAGGAAAAGCCTGTTGGATTGATCTCTTGTTCGGTACCTGAATGGTAGGTTCTGTCTTTATCTCACAATATCGCGAGCGCATCAAATAGCCTATCCGTCAATCAAAAGCTTGATATCTGCCTGTGCGAAATTATGCCAAATTGCCGTATTTCACTGTATACTCTGTTTTAAAGAATCATGAGATCCCTTTGAATTTCTTTACTTTTTCAGAGGCGATACCATAGATCTCATCTATCGTCAACGTCGTTCCTGTAACGGATCTGCCAAATAATTTATACTGTTTATTCAGTTTCATATCCAACCAGTTATATGCTCCGTTGGAATCTTTATTCATGGAACTGATACTCGACAGCTCAACCTTTTCA
Source organism: Thermotogae bacterium (assembly GCA_036743375.1). Lineage (GTDB taxonomy): Bacteria > Thermotogota > Thermotogae > MWEM01 > MWEM01 > DAINPP01. The sequence goes on from DAINPP010000090.1 coordinate 2,179, forward strand.
AATCCCATCTTCATAAGATTCTTTCTGATCTTTAAGATCAAATAACCGGGAAGTCCCCTCTTCTGATATCTTTCATCGATAAAGAGGATAACCCCTCTTGCCTTTTTTGTCTTCTTCTTTTCCTTCAGGAGGTGATACCATCCGAATGGAAGGAGTTTTCCCTGTGCTTCTTTAATTCCCCTGTTCAGATCGGGAATAACGGCTATAACGGCTACCGGTTCCCCCTTATGTAAGGCAAAGAGACCAAGTTCCGGTGTCAAAACCTTTTTCATTTCCAGGATTATTTCACGCCATTCTTCTTTTGTAGGCGGTACGAGGTCCTCTTCCCAATCTTCAGGGTATGAATTGAACATGACTTTATATAATTTTTCGTTTACATCATCGATCTGTCGCTTTGTTTTAAGATAGATTTTTTCCGCTGAATAACCTTCCGATTCAAAAACCTCTTCACAGACCAGATCGGATATCCTGTCCTGGTCAAAAGAGTTTAGTTCTTCCATTTTATATTTTCCCTCTCTGTAAATGCCTAACTTCATCAATTCCATCTTTTTACTGTCTATAGGTGTTTTCAAATCGTGATCGTAGGCATAATATTCAAGGTAGGTATCATAATCATTAAAAAAGTCCGCATAATACGGATAATTATACGGCATCAGCATTCCCGGAAACTCATCAAATCCCTTAATCAGTAATCCACGGTAATCGTCACCGTTCGTGGGGGATATCGGTCCCTTTAAATACTGCATTTTTCTTTCCCCTGCCCATTCGAGGCACTTATTCAGCAACGCATCGGCAACTTCCCGATCGTTTATGGAATCAAAAAGTGTGAAATAGGCGTGCTTGTAATTCTTTCTCTTGTTGAGATCCCTTTCAATCCCTACACATATCCGGCCCACCGGCTTGTCATTTTTAAATGCCAGATAGAGTTCATGTTCCCCATTGGCAAAAACGGTTGATCCTTTTCCATCGGCCAGTTTTTTGGCATCGGCATAGAACATCGGTACCCAGTAATCAGAGTTGTTGTACAGGTCATATGGGAAATCGACAAACTGCTTTTTCAGTTGCGCTGTATTGACTGTTCTTATTTCAATCATGGGATACTCCTTCGATTATTTCCTTTTCCCGTTTCTTTTCTTTTTTTGACCATCCTTGTTGTAATAGTAATAATAATTGGAATTGGATGATGAGATGGCATTGACAACAAAACCGAGTATATCCGCTTTGGAGTTTCTGAGGTTGTTGAGTGCGATCTTGAAAGAAGGCCTTCTGGTCTTGTTTACCATCGTGACCATGACAACTCCGTCTATCTTTCCCGCAAAGAGGTTGATATCCGCCGCTGCCATCACGGGTGGTGTGTCTATGATGATCCTGTCATACTGCAGTTTTAACTGATCAAATAGCTCTAAGAGCTTTTTTGATGCCAGTAAAGCTGTCGGATTAGGAGGGATTGGTCCGACCGGCAACACATACACATTTTCATGTACATTGATAATCAAATCGTTAACCTGTGCCTGACCTGCAAAATAATTTACAACCCCTCTTTGTGTGGATGAAATGTTGAAGAATTTTTCTATCCTCGGTTTTCTCATATCCAGGTCCATTACAAGGACCTTTTCACCATTCTGAGACAATATGTTGGCTGTATTTCCGACAAAAGTGGTCTTACCTTCCGAAGGACCGGCACTCGTAACGGCAAATATCCTCGTCTCTTCAGGTCTCATATAGAGCACGTTGTTGGCCGCCATCTTGATCGCCTCGGATTCGGGAGAGGTTGGATCAAAATGAGTGATCATTTCCTTTCCCTCTACGGTCTTGAATTTTGGGATTCTTCCAAGGATTGGAATTGTATTATGAACAAACCTTTCTATCTCATCTTCACTTCTGATTGTCTTGTCGGCATATTCGATTACAAAGATGAGGAGGATTCCGAGAAATATGCCAAGTACGCCTCCGATTGCGAGTGTCAGCATTTTTTTAGGGCTTGAGGGTCCAAGTGGGACTTGGGCTTCATCAACGACGAATGAGTTACCGGCAACGGAAGCCTCGGCAATCCTTGCCTCTTCGAGTTTCTGCGAAAGTAACGTGAAAAGCTCTTCATTCAGATTTTTTTCGCGTTCAAGTTGAACCAGTTCCTGCTCCATCTTCGGAAGCTCCCATAGACGTTTTTCATAGGTTGAACGGGCTTCTTTAACCGCTTCAAGATTTGACTGGGCAAGCAACAGAGAAATTTCATTCTGTGCAATATCCGTCATAAGTGTGCTGTACATCGGGTTATCAGATTTTTGTTGACTGGTAACCATCTGTGTAACCTGTGTTGAGAGCTCGTTTTCTATTTCGGAGATGGTCTTTTTCTTTGTAATGATTCTGGCATCCGTGTCGGGATAAAGTTCTTCAAGTGAGGCGAGATCTATCTTTGCATTCGTCAGTTTACTTCTGAGTTCCTGAACAAGCGGATTGATAGAGATGGTTTCCGAAGTAATGATTTCTTCATCGACATCCTTCAGTTTAACTTTCAGGGCCTCTATAGAATTCTCTTTCGTCTTAACCGTCATCTCATACTGATCTATTTCAGTATCGTACTGAGAGAACATGTTGAGTATGTAGGATGCCTGACTGCTGAGATTGAATATTCCCGCATTTTCCTTGTACTGTCTAATGGCGAGAATGGATTCGTTCAACGCTTTTTCGGCTGAAGGAATCTGAGTTTCAAGGAATTCTCTCCGGATGGTAAATTCCCTTTGTGCATATTCCTTCAACTGAGTATTGTATATCTCAGCAAGTAGTGAGGCTATATTTTTAGCGAGTTCGGGCGAGAACATCTCTACTGAAATCTGAACAAGCTGAGTGTTTTTTACCGGTGAAACTGTTATGAAGTCCCCGCCGGATAGTTTATTAACCGCTATCTGAGTGAGTATTTCTTCCGGTTGTGTTTCTCTTGCGGGACTGTCAGGATCAATCAGGACATCTACAAGGTCAAGCTGTTCCACAACTTTCTTCAGGTTAGCCTTACTCTTGATCAATTCTATCTCCGTTGTGATATTTGAGCTGCCGCTTCCCATTGATAAGCCATCCGAGAAGAGGCTTGAAACAGACGAAGTCTGAGAAGATGGATTTACCTTCAAAGTGACCGAAGAAGTGTATTTTGGCGTTGCCACCTGAAGATATCCCAAAGTGGCGGCTACAACGGCAATTACCGTTAAAAAACCCCACCAGAAACGTCTTTTGATCATAAAAAGTATATCTTCCAAAGACAACTCCATTTCCTGTTGATTTGGATTGTTATCAAATT
>DAINPP010000091.1:0-5193 GCA_036743375.1 Thermotogae bacterium
TTGAAAGGAGCATTTCTTTGCAAAAGGATAAGATAAAGGCATTAATCAACAGAACGTATTTCATAGGTGGTTCTCCATGTTCCGGAAAGAGTACCGTTTCAGAACTATTATCCCAAGAATATTTATTGCATTACTACAAGGTTGATGATCATGATTCAGAACATCTTAAACGCATCATTCCTGAAAAACATCCGTTGTTGTGTAAATGGCAAAATCCGAACTGGAATGAACTCTGGATGAGACCCGTTGAGATACAGGTGGGGGAGGAATTTCAGATTTACCGGGAAAGGTTTGAGATGATAATGGATGATTTGCTCTCATTGCCCGAGGATCATGGAATAATCGTTGAAGGGGCTGCCTTGATCCCGGATTTGATGCAGGAGTATAAAGTTCCAACTGACAGGTTGATTTATATGATTCCCACAAAAGACTTTCAAGTTAAAAAGTATTCGGAACGAGAGTTTATAAAATATATTCTTGCTGAATGCAATGAACCGGATACCGCCTTTAAAAACTGGATGGAAAGAGATCATCAGTTTGGGCAGATTGTAACTGCCCAGGCAAAAGTGTATGGATATAAAATACTGTCGATAGATGGGTCAACCTCCATTGAAAATACGATCAGTTCAATAAAAAGGCATTTTTTTCTTTAAACCCCATAAAAGACTGGAGAGATTACATGCTGTCAAAAGCGATGACGATGATCCTTGGAATCATCTATGAAAGACCTATCAACGCGTATGAAATCATAAAGAAATTGGAAGAGATGAATGTCAACAGCTGGTATAAGATAGCCGATTCAACTGTTTATGCAACGGTAAAACAGGCAAATAAAAAGGGTTATCTCTCGGTTATGACCGAAAAAGACGGTGAAATGCCGCCTAAAAAGGTTTACAGTCTGACGGAGGCCGGAAAAGACGAGACAATAAAAACGATCGAGTCCTATATCTCTGAATTCGATTATGATATTCGAAATTTCAACATCGGCATGTTTTTTTCGGATATTCCTGGTTCTACCGGAACCGTTAAACTGCTTGAGAAGAGAATTAAGAGACTTGAAAAATATCAAATGGGAATTGTTGGAAAGGTAAATGAGATGAAACTGGCAGAATATTCTGAAATCATCATTGAAAACACGAGACAGAATCTCTATATCGTTGAAGCACAGTTAAAAGGCGCAACATTACTCTTGAAAGTCATGAAGAATTCGGGGAATTCATAAGAACTCCCCGAAACACCATTCGTATAGAGCATCAAAAAGCAAAAACTTTCAAAACATCTCCAATTCTCCACCGTATTCCTTCATCTTTTGAATCAGGATTCCTTTTGCGGCAAAGGAAAAGGCGATATCCGTTCCTCTGATACACATCAGTTCCGCACCGGAATGCATCTCAAGTTCTTCCAAATCCTTTGCGGTTAGACGGATTTTCCCGGCATTATTCTTTCGGCAGGTATATTTTCTTCCCTTGTACTGAATCCATTCTTCATGAATCTGTTCATCATTCAGGACTGGGTTGTCAAAAAGAATATTCTGAAGTTCCGACTGCGCCAATAATCGCTTGCTGGTCACACAGAAACCACCACTCTCATCACTCCCGGACATCAGAATAAACACATCATCCTTACAACAGTGATACTCCTCGTACGCCTGCGGGGGAATTTTCACCTCAAAAGTCTCTCTCATCACTGAAACTCCATACACAAAATTTCCGCCTTCATTCATTCTCGGCATATTATCTCCTCCTTCAGAAAGTACGTCATTATACTACTCTATATATAGAGCCTTCAACCCCCATATAAAAATTCCCATTAAGAGTTTTAACGGGAATTTTTATACAAATGATGGCCGTATCTTTTTCAACGTACTCCGTTTAAAGGGTACGAAAAGCTCACTTCTTCAGATTTAAAAGAGAATCTTCTACCGCCTTCAATATGACCAGGCTGCTGTAGGTTGCCCCCGTGATCGTATCAACTGTAAGCGACTGCTCTCTGATCACAGCAGAAGTGATATTTTCCGCCTCCTGACCCTGACCGGTAATATGTTTTTTTATTTCAATATCTGATATTCTACCATCTTTTACCGTTGTGATCAGTTCAACTTCTATCGGAAACTGCTTATAATATCCGTTATAGCTTCCATCCGGAATTCCGCTGATATCTATCTCAGCAAAGCCAAGCTGCTCCAATTCTTCCAACTCCTTTTCGGTTTTATCCAGAAAATCTTTTGCAAAAATACCTGCAATGATTACAACGCTCACAACGATGATCAGGATGATCAACCATCTTTTCTTCTTCATAAACACCACCATTGACCTGGAATTTAAAATCCAGTAAGATTCATTATCGTCTTATATCCACCTGATGATACCCTATAGGTTTGCATCTGTTTAAAACCTCAGTGATTCCGCCACCAAAACGGCCAGATTATCAGGAAACGGACCGCTTTATCCATCTTTTTGCTTTCTCAAGCTCTCCATCCATCAACGGCCCTTCAGACTCCTTCACATAAAAGGCTTCAAAATCTCCCGCTTTTTTGCTCCCCTTCTTTTCAAGGATCTTTGAGATCTTTTCCGCGGCATAGCCAAATCGCCCCACCATGAAAGTGAGGAATTTGTTATTGACCTGTTCAAGGTTTGCCCTCGAATCAAAAGCAAGATAACGGATACCGGTCAGTTTCTCTTTCGGAAGCCCTTTCAAAAGCGTCTTCATCTTCGGGGTCATCGTAAAGGCCCTTGTGGGAGAGCCTACAACGAGTAAATCCATCTGATTCAGATCTGAAACTCTGAATGTATCGGCGTTTTTCAAATTCGATTGTCCAACGTTCTGAAGTTCCTCATGTATCGTCCGTGCAACTTTTTCGGTATTTCCAAAAACCGAATCGTATAAAACCAGTGCTTTCATTCGCTCACCTCATGATTTACTTACCTTAAGTAATTGAATAGCCATCCATGCATAAAGGATCAGATATAAGATACCGGCTGTACCTATGAATACCGTACTGAGTACTTCGAGGTCGATAATAAAAAAGAAAAAATGTATCAGATCAAGTGTGTGTGTAATCACGCCTATTATACCTAATTTTCTTCCGAAAACGGAAGATCTCATCATCAGGAAAGAAATCCCGATTGATGCTATCTGAATCATTACAGATCCCACAAAGGCGCCTGTCATATGCCACATGTCCGATGCTCTCAAGGCCTCAGCTGCGGCAATCATGTTGTTTTTCACCACCGGATCGACTGCAGTATGATACTGATCACTCAACGGAATCAGCGACAGAGCCGACGGCGTTGCCAGAAAAAGGATGGTCCCCGAAAACAGGAGAATCATCCAGAACAGACTGCTGACAGGCTTATCTTTTTTTAAAATACCATAAACCGCGAAATAGATGATGAAATACAAGGGCATGACACAGATGGTCAGAAAATCAAGTCTTATCAGGGCGGTTAACCGGTTGTTTTCTATCATTTCAAATAGTTCTCTCACCGTCTCAGGCTGTGCACCTATGATTGGCATCAATATCATCGTCAGGACCGAATATCCGAGAAAGATAAAAAGACTGATCGCCGCCGCCTTATAAAATTGTTTCCATTCTCTTTCCTCTACATACAAAGACATCATTCTCACTCCCGATTCATTGAATATTCTGACTTATCCAGTTTCCGGCCTTCTCAAGTTCGCCCGCCATCAGCTGTCCACCGGATTCTTTCACATAGAACACCTCAGATCTGACAGCGTCGGAACACCCCTTTCTCTTAAGCACGCGGGTTATTTTTTTCACCGCGTAGCCAAAAGTTCCGGCCATCAACGTAAAGACCTTGTTGTCGACATCCTCAATCGCATATCTGGTATCAAAAGAAAGACAGTTTACACCTTTCAGCTTCCCTTTTGGAAGAGCTTTCAGGACCCTCTTCAACTTGGGTGTCATCGTGAAAGCCCGCGTGGGAGAACCGACTATCAGATAATCTATCCGATTTAGATCAGAGACGGAAAAGGCATCCGCATCCCTCAATTCCGATTCACCGATAGACTTAAGCTGATCATTTATCACCTGTGCAACCTTTGCCGTATTTCCGAAGACCGTATCGTATAAGACCAATGCCTTCATTTGCTCACCTCTCCTGTTTACAAGTCGCTCTGTTTATTCAAAGAGACTGTCCATTATATTTGAAAAATCCCTGTACAACGCTTCTTTCGTCAATTCTTCATTATCCGTGACATAAATCATCAGCATGCCATGTATCGAATACAGCATGGACTTCAGTTTTATTTCAAGCTGTACGGGTGTACAGGCACTTTCCTTCATGTACTGCAGGAAAATCTCCTTCGTTCTTTTATCCACATTCGTAATCTGTGAAAGGTTGAATTCCCCCTTTTCGGACTTATCCAGCGAGGTAAAAAAGAAAAACTTAAACACATTGCGGTTCTCTACAAAATAATCCACATAGGTTTTGAGAAGACTTTTAAAGGTGTCATTTTCCCGCTTGACGCTATCAGAGTCGAAGTATTGTGAAATCTCATCGACGAAGAAGCGCTTCGTGTACCACAACAGCTCATCCAGATTCTTAAAATGACCGTATAAAGTTCCAAGCGAGTAGGATGCCGCCTCGGCCACCTTCCTTACCGTCACAGATTCTATACCATGTTCCCTGATCATCTCCATCGTGGTTTCGGCAAATACCTTTTTGACCCGTTCATCTTTTGTGATCTTTTTTTTGTTCGGAATTGTTATCACCTCTTTAAGTAGAACATTGATATTTATTTTATATCATAGTTCTATTATTTAGAATGTTGTTCTATTTTATACCGAATAATCAAATTTGTCAAGTCTGTCCATTTCACACTCAAATGGGCCGCTAAATTAAAAGTTATATGGTACAAATTCTATTGGTAATGCCCCTGTCCCATTCTTTTATTGCTACTGGCAAAATAGAAACAGCGGATAAAGCGGTAAGCCGTTATAAAAAAGGGGATAAAGACTTTGAAAGAAGCGGCAGTGAATTTTGTGCCCATACAAAGCACATCTGCCTGTCGGAAGACAGTTTCATGAAGAAAAAACGGAAAATATCAGTTTAAAAGCTTATATAATCCGTCATCGACAGGATTTGCGATTTGGAAGAAATCGTTGAAGGGCATAGATAGACGGAAAGCGGTTATAAAAAGAGTAGTGTGGTTATTTGTATTAAACTTGGT
>DAINPP010000092.1:0-5019 GCA_036743375.1 Thermotogae bacterium
ATCCGTCATCATCATGAAAAATTCGACGGCAGCGGCTATCCCGACGGTCTCGCAGGCGAGCAGATCCCCTTTGAATCCAGAATTCTCGCGCTGGCCGATTCATGGGACGCCATGGTCTCGGAAAGGGTCTACAAGCGGGGGATCAAAAGAGAAGAGGCCGTTGCCGATTTCAGAAGGAACGCGGGGAAGCAGTTTGACCCATCACTCGTAGAAAAATGGCTGGCATTTATACTCAAAGAAGATAAGACTGTGAAATGAAAGAAACTATGATGATTTAACGACTCCACTATGTAACTGACGGAACAGATTTATCTGACCAAAGGAGAACACTTTTGAAAAAGTATTTGAAACCGGCAGCCGTCGGGTTAACGATGTTCGCGGGACTCGTTTTTATCATCATCCTGTTTTATACCTCAAGCGATATGCGGCCGATATTCGGGGAATGGGAGCTTGAAAAAAACGATATTCTGACATCTGTCACGTTCCCCGTTTCCGAAGAATTAAGGGAGGATGATTTCATCATCCTGAGAAAGACCTTTGAAATGACTCCCCTGTACGATCGACTGACCTTCACGATATATCCCACCATCCGAAATGCCGACGTCTACATCAACGGGGAATATGCCTTCAAGATGGATTCGCTGGAAAAGATGAATGAAAATCCGCCCCCGTATATCTTTCTCACCTATCAGCTCCCGGAGAGGTTTCGGGATCAGACCATCACACTCGAGATAAGGGCATATGGCCCACAGACGATCTATTTCGGCTATTATCCGATGCTGGCAAATCCCCAGATCCTTAAGACGGTCTATATCCGTTCGAAAATTCTTGAATCCGACGTCTATATCTTCGCCATGGGCATGCAGGGTATTCTATCCTTCCTCATGATCTCCATAGCCCTCAGTGCCCGTCAGGAACACAGGGCGTATTTTCGTATCGGTCTCGGCATACTGATACAGATTTTCTATCTGTTAAACTCGGTCATCGCCTTTAATCTGAACTACTCCCTATCATCCGGAATGTTTTCATTTGTGCTGCCGATGGTACTAATCACCTCATTCACCTTCATCTATCAGGGTCTTGAAGTGTTCATGACACAGACGTTGAAATACACCCGACATCTCGTCAGGATCATCCCCCTCTTAGGTCTGCTGTATGCCTTGATCCCGTTATCAGAATCGCTCAAGGCACATCTTATCGCCATCTATTTCATCGCCATCACCTGTCTCATGATCTTCATAGCCGTCAGAAAAGGCCGGAACAGCCTGCTGACTCATTCGCTGTATCTGATGCTGTTTACAACGATCTACGATTTTTATATCCGCGAATCGATCAGCATCTTTCCGATGCCGGCCCTGCAAACCTACGCCATCATCGTGCTGAATTTCATCTTCGGCTCCTTTTTTGCCTACACGTTCATTGCCGCCTATAAAAGAGAACGCGATCTCAGAATGGATCTTGCCGAGTCCTACGAGGAGATTCACACCTCAAACGAGGAGCTTGAGGACTCCTATCAGGAGATAGAGGGACTCAACAATTCACTCGAACAGAAGGTGAAGGAAAGAACGGAGGCCCTTGACCTGACCATCAAGGATCTGAAGATGATACTCGACAACACGGATGAGGGATTTCTCACACTCGACAAACTTCAGCGGGCGGAAGATACCTACAGCAGCGAATGCGAGCGAATCTTCGGTTGTCCACCCGTTGGCATCAAATTCTCAAAGCTGCTGTATCCGGAGGCAGCCGAAGGGGAGCAGGCGGCCTTCATCGATGAGATCATCACCGCCATACAGGGTGAGCCGGGTGATCTCAGGAGGGATGCCTATCTGTCTTTGCTTCCGGAAGAAAAGACGATCAACGGCTTGTACGTCGAGCTGGAATACAAATGGATCGATGATGCCATCCCGGGTGAAAAGCAGCTCATGATCATGCTCAGGGACATGACTTCCAAACATGAACTGGAAAACAGGATAGAACTCGAACGCAACAACCTGTCCAAGATCGTGAAGATCATGCTGAATCTCGAGGAATTCATGCGCATCGACACGGATTACAGACAGTTTATGGAGGTAGAAGTCTTCAACGTCATCGATGAGTCCGCCACTTTTCTCAGGACTATCACCTTTATCAAGCGCAGGGTGCACACCTTCAAGGGAAACCTTGCGAGTTTCGGCCTCTCTTCGATAGCCGCCAAACTGCATCTGCTTGAAGATGACCTGTCTGCACTCATGCAGGAAAAGGAACTTTCCGAATCAGAACAAACCGAACGCATCCGACGCCTCTTCAGGGAAAGAAATACCGTCGAATGGCTCAGTGAGGAAGAAGAACTGATCAAGGAGGATATCTCAACGGACATCTTCCGTGAAGAACGATTCTACCGGGTTTACCCGGAACAGCTCGACACCCTGAAGAAGAGACTGAACGAGATTCTCCCGAAAGAACTCATCGAACCGGTTCGGGAAGAGGTCATGAAGATAGAATACAGAAGCCTGAAAGAACTCTTCAACTATTACCGCTTCGTCGTGGAAAATCTCTGTGAGAAGCTTGGAAAGACCGTTAATCCCCTTCGTATACAGGGAAATAATTATTACGTGGATACCGACAGGTTCGACAAATGGATCGGCAGTCTCATCCACATCTTCAGAAACTGTATTGATCACGGAATCGAAAATGCCGACGAACGTATCCTCGCCGGAAAATCCGAATACGGACAGATCATCGTGGACATCCGGAAGAGAAACACGGAACTCATCATAGAGATATCCGACGACGGACGGGGAATTGATACGGAAAGAGTGGGAAAGGAAGCGGTAAGAAGAGAGCTGCTGACCGAGACTGAGCGTCAGGCCATGACGCAGGAGCAGCTGCTGAACATCGTCTTCCTCGATGGATTCTCCACCAAAGAGGAAGCGACACTCATCTCCGGAAGAGGCGTCGGTCTTTCCAGCGTCAGGGAGGAATGGGAGGAACTCGGCGGAACACTTCACCTCATTTCCGAAAAGGGAAAGGGAACGACCTTCATCTTCACTCTCAAGCTACCGAATTAAAGCACTTCCTATAATTTCACAGTCATTCTGGAGTTATCCGGCGATCTCCGAAAAAGTTTGCCGGATCTTTTATTTTTATAAATTTCTCCTTGACAAGAACACACATTTCGTGATAAACTTTTCACGGGTAGGTATTGGGTAAAACAAAGGAGAATAAAATTGAATTACATGGAACTCATGAACAGATTCTGGCTGATCAACCTGGAGGCAAACTTCACAGGGACTCAGGCCAAGCTTTATTTTGCACTGCTCGATATCGCAAACAGATTCTACTGGGAAAAAGAGGAACTTTCCATCCCCCTCATCGAACTCTGTTCCAAGACCAACTGCTCCAAACGGGCGGTGCTTGATGCGAGAAAAAGGCTGGAGGAACACGGGCTGATCCAGGTCACAAAGGGATTTGGAAACAAGCGCTCGGCCGTTATCCGCATAATGGATGTACCAAAGGACAGTAAGCACACGGATTCACAGGGTAAAACGGGACAAGCCGATTCATCCGGCAGAAGTAGCGCCGGAACAGTCGTGAAGCAAAAAGCCGCCATTGGTGAACCCACTCCGAAACCAGAAGTGATACCGAACGCTTCACCGAACACTGCCCCCTATAAAAGACAAGACAAAGATAAAGAAAAGACAAGACACTATTCCTCATCACCACGTTTTGTGAAACAGAAGGACGGGCAATCTGTGGAGCTGAGACAGCTCAAACAGGAGGAGGAGGAATTATGCCGAACCGTTCTCAACGGTTATCAGTCCATCTGCACCTCCCTTCATCGGGTCTACCGGCTGACCGATGAGCGAAAGCGGGCCATAAGAAAGCTAAACCGGTATTTCAGTTCTCCGGATGAGTGGGAGCGCTATTTCTTCAAACTGTCGGATACGCCGTTCATCACCGACGGCACAAACGGCTGGAAGGCTGATTTCGACTGGATCCTCGAAGAAAGAAACTATATTCGTGTCATGGAAGACCGGTTCTATGAGAAAAAGAAAGTGGCCGCCGACCGATACGTGAAACAGAAGCGGATCGTACTCGACGACAACGCGATGCTCATGAAGCAGTTCGGGCTCGGGATGTGAGGGAAATGATCGTCAGATATAAAAAACCCGATTTCCCGAAGGCGTATGAGCTCTGCAAGGCGAACTGTCCGGGACCCGAAAGATGTCAGAAGAACGGACTCATGTTCTATGAGGTGTATTTTTACAGATGTCCCATCTATGACGGGCATATCCGGACACGGAAGATTCAGAAAAAGATACGGCAGTCGATCCCGGAAGAACTTAAAGACGCCACGCTTGAGAATTATCTCCCGCAGAATGATTCCCAGAAGATGCTGCTCAATATCATCGGCCGCTATTTCGAGAAAGAGGCCTGGAAAGAGGGCAAAGGCCTCATCATATGCGGTCCGAACGGGGTCGGCAAGACGCATGTCGCCTGTTCCATCTACCGGAAACTCATCAGCTCAGGCGTTACAACCCTCTTCTCAAGGCCAAACATGCACGGGACTTATCAGGAGATCGAAAAATACTACCAGACACTCGAAACGCCAAAAGTCCTCATTTATGACGATTTTGGCCCCGAGCTTGAAAAAGACTTCATCATCAACCACCTTTTTCAGCTCATCGACCGAAGAAGTTACTCACAGAAGGGACTCATCGGAACCACGAACCTGAAAAAGAATGCCCTCGAAGAGGCCTTCGGCCCAAGGATCTTTTCCAGGCTCAACAAGGCTCATTATATTCTTGAAATCGAAGGTGACGATTACAGGACTGTCAACCGGAAGCTGTTTTAAGTTAAGGCCTGAGATGCACCGGACCAATAAAAGACACGGGGAAGTTCTATGGAATTTCCCCGTGTCTTATCAATCGCTGATCCTGTTGCTTTATTTACCGGTATGTCCCATCGGTCATAGCCCGTCGTCCGTCCCGAGCTTCACAAAGCTGCCGTCCCCTTCCGGATCGACGTAAAGCACCG
>DAINPP010000093.1:0-4838 GCA_036743375.1 Thermotogae bacterium
ACCACAGCGGAATCACTCATCTTTGAGCAGATATGATCTTTGATCTTCCTGATCAGAATCCCCATGCTTCCCACAAAGACGATTCGGTTGTAATAACTGAAGCCTTTTTCTAATCGTTCGCTCAACGTACCATGAAGTTCATGCATCCATTCGGGGTGTTCAAAAATCAGGGCCTTTCGAACCTTAATCAGAGCTGTTTTCATCTTGACCCTTTCTGAGACCGTGTGTAAACGTCGCATCGTACAATTTGGATTTCCGACCACCATTTTTTCGGATGAGAAACAACGTCAGATTTGAAGGAAAGTCAAAGAGCTCCCATTCATCCAATCGCCTGCTTTCGATTCGTTCATCCCCTCTTGAGACCCTGTGCCCAATGGTCAATGTGGCATCCGGTGGATAATGTCTTTTCAACGTTTCAATGACTTTTTCTCCCATCCCACCGGAGAGATAAATGGCGGCCGTTGGTTGTTCTGAAAAAAGCACATCAATATTTTCCGGAACGTGTGTCCGGCCTTCAAAACGTGTGATCAATACGGATTGCGCGACTTCGGGAACGGTTAATTCAGATTTTACCGCTGCCGCCAAGGCAGAATAGGCGCTAATGCCGGGAACAACACTACATTCGATATTTGCCTTCAGCAGGGCATCGCGTTCCTCGTCGATTGCCCCGTATATGGTTGGATCTCCTGAATGCAACCGGATAACGGTTTCATATCTTGCATGCCATCCCGCAAGGTGTGTTGTGATCTCTTTGAGTGCCATGTAGGCACTATTTTCGAACAGACAGGTTTTCGGACAATAAGCCAGTAACTCTTCTGAAACCGTTGAACCGGCATAAAGTACGGCATCCGCCTTCTTCAACAGGTTCATTCCCCTTACTGTGATCAATTCAGGATCTCCCGGACCACTTCCGATGATATGTATCATTTGACCTCCCCCTTAAAGAGATAGAAGACATGCTCGCCAACAAAGGCTGTCTTGCCACCCAGATCTCTTGCACAGGATCTAGTGTACATCTCACAAGTATATTCAATATTTTTCAATCGCTTCAGCATCACGACACTGTCTACCGTTGCCAATGCACAGGCAAAGCGGGTACCCGAAGGCAGTAAACCGAACACCCGTTCGAGTGTGGTTTCTTCAAATCCCCCGCCAATGTGTACGGCATCCGGAAGGGGAAGTTCATGAATCATCTCGTTGAAATCACCGAGCTGAACGACGATGTTGGGATAAGGTGCCGTATTGGCCCGACATTTTTCATATCTTCCTACATGCTTTTCGATACCGTAGACCTTTCCCGTGCATCCGGTGAGAGAGGCCAGCCAAATAGAAGTCGCTCCACTGCCGGCTCCAAGATCCCATACGATTTCACCCGGTTTAATCTTCAGGCTATGCGTTACAAGCGATCGGGACCATTCTCTCGAAACTGGAATTCCTTCGGTATCAAGCCCCGTGTTTTCCGGAAATTCGATGGGCAATGAGTTTTTATCACCAGGCGCAATCAGTACTATCCATCGGCCATGTTCATAAATAAAATCCTCATAACGGTTCACTTCAAGAATCTTTTCCCGTTCCGTCCCCAATTCGAATCCGGCATGAATCTCCAACGGAAGGTCTTTGACATCAACGAGCAGCATCCTGAAGAGTGCATCGATATCCGTTTCATTCTTCACATAATAGCCAACCCGTCTTCCCATCTTCAGAAGAGAAAGACAGATACTGCGTGTTTTGATTAAATCTGCACTGTTATGCCCGCTGACGATGGCTACCTTATTCAGTTCAACACCGGTTTTTTCCGACAGATACTCTATCGAAGAAGGTGCACAAACGTATTCGTATTCATCTTTTTTCAATCGCAAGGCCATTTTCCTCGCATAACTGAAGATGAGCGGACTCCCACCAACAACGACGACCGCATCCTTCTTTTCTTTCAGCCTGAGAATGAGTTCGTCAATCTTCTCGGTCTTGAGCGAGGCGTAGATGTCGAGTTCTTCAATCTCTCCCGTACAGTTCAACGCCTTTGGAATATCCAGCGAATGTTTGAATCCGACGATCAATTCCGCTTTCTTGAGAATTTCCGTTGCCTTTAGCGATAGGTCATTTATATGGTTCAACCCCGTACCGAGTAGATATATCATCTTTTCTCCTCCCAAAAATCCCCAATAACTGTATCTTTCCGCATCATCGTTACTCGAAACACAACGCCTCTATCCGCATCAGGGTCAAAAAAATCTTTCAACTTGGAAACAGCTGCCTCACAAAGGTCATCAAACAACTTTCCAATATCCACCCCACCTTTCTCCAGGACACCAACGACGGAAGAGAAAGGCCTTGCTGCCAGTATCTCCGAGACAACCTTCCCGTCATACACACCAGAATCCATTAGGTAATAAAGTGCCATCAACTCATTCTTGCTGTCGGAATATCGACTGTCCGTATTCAGATTACCGCCTGAAAGCTTGATCATCTTCTGAAAGGCACCACATAGATGTATTTGCCGGAAATTCCTGTCGATGAGATTCCGTATTGCATAGCCAAAATGATTCCCACAGATGATGATATTTTCATGCACTCCAAAATTCTGAAGGTAGTATTCCTCTCCTCTGCCACCAAGAACGAGGACGACATCGTCGTATCCCTTTGCCTTCAGTACATCCATCATCGGAAGCAAGGACTCCCGCCACGCCTGTTCGCTCATGGGTTCGACAATTCCTGAGGTTCCAAGAATAGAAATGCCACCTTTGACTCCGACCTTATTGTTCAGAGTTGATTTTGCGAGTCCTTCACCGTTTTCTACGTTGATGATGATCCTTGCATTCTTAATGCCGAATTCTGACAGAACCTTCCGCATCATCTTCCGCGGAACTGCGTTGACAGCCGGTTCACCAACAGGGATTCCAAGTCCTTCAAGTGTTACCCGACCAACGCCGTATTCACTGTCAAAAGTGATTCCCTCCGAATCCTGAAGCAACACACAGGCAGCAGAAAGCAGACAACCATGCGTGATATCCGCGTCATCCCCGGCATCCTTGATAACGCAGGCAAAATATCGGTCTTTTATCTTTTGGTACGCTTCTATTTTAATCGTAAGCGGTTTGTCGTCGGGAAGATTTATCACGACAGCTTCAGGCTGTTCACCATACAACTGAAACAGTAACGAGGCCTTTAACGCAGCGGTTGCGGCTGTACCGGTCGTAAATCCCTTTCTAAGTACCATGTCAGTCCTTCTTCACTCCTTTTCTTTTCACCCCTTCGATCATTTCATGTGTTGTATATTTCAAAAGGGCGTTAGTAATGGCAACGGCTATGGTACTGCCGCCATGACTGCCTGATATGGAGATGTGTGGCACATCCGAATAGATCAGTTTTGCCTTCCATTCCGAGGCTCCGACGAAGCCAACCGGAACGCCGATGATGAAAGAAGGTGATGGTCCTTCAAGTAACCTTCTTAAGGCGGTAGGGGCATTTCCGATGACGAAGAGCGCATCACCCATGGAAAGGGCCTGTTCCATACAAAGATAGGACCTTGAAACACCTGTTTCTTTTGCTTTTACGGCAATAGATTGATCTTTGATATAACATTCATATGAAAAATCTGGGAATTTTACCTTTGAAATACCTGAAAGGACCATGTTGACATCCGTTACGATTCTTGATGTGGCAATGGCTTTTAAAAAATGCTCGTAGAAATTCTCTGAAAAGGTAATTGCTTCACCAATTCTCGGATCACCGGTCGTATGAACAACACGCTTAACGACTTCCCACTCGATGTCATTGTACTTAGAACGAGTCCCCCTGTTATTCATAATGGCGGTGATGATTTCAAAACTCTTATTTTCGATATTCGATGGATTAAGCATCTCTGATCTCCCGTCTCGCCGTTCCGAAAAAGAGGGAGAGAAATCCCTGAAAGAAAAAAGCTCCACTTTTATTACCGGAAAAGCGACTCCTTGATGTCCTTCAGACAGGTCTCCCGACTTGCGGATTACTCTACTGATCACGCCTTCCCAGTTTCCCAGTGGCACCTTGTGATGTTCGTCCCCGCTTACGGTGGCCGGACCGTTTCGGATTCTCACCGAATTCCTCTTTCAGAATCTTAAGAGTCGATTCTGAATGCCTGAAGATCTTTTTATTTAATTCAGGAGCATTATAACACTATTTGTTCTAATTTGAAATACACGAAAGGAAAAATCATGTCCTTTTCCTCCCGCTAACGGTTAACACGTTTGATAAAAAATGATGGCTGAATATGTTACAGAATCTGTGGACCGCCATGAGGAAACTTCATAATGACCGTGCAAATTCTGTCATTAAATTATTTTTTGGGGATGACAAACTTGAAACACAAGCAAACACAGATAACTGTTCTCACGCTATCTGAAATTAGGCACATAGCCTTTGTCAAAGCCAGCCCGTCTGAAAACTATTTCTGCATTTTATCATTGTTATTTTATCTTTACTGTTTTGTTTTTAATCAATTTATTTTTCCTCCTTTCCACACCTTCCCGTTTCGTCTTATAATGCAGCCTGTAGGCTTTATTTCATCGACTATTATTAACTATTACTTAACACTTTTTGCAATTATAAGATCTATTATGTCAATACGTGATTTGATGATTAATTCATGGGAAGTCTTTTGCTTTTAGAATCCCCATGCTGATTTTTTGTGTCAAAACAGCTTTGTAGATTTGCTATTTACTCCTTTTTGAATTTGTTAAACATGACATTGTTCTTAAAATATATAAGCTGTAATTATAACAATAATATGAATTATTATTATCTTACTACTCATATTTTTCAGAAAGTTCTGATAACTCTTGTACAAGAGTATCATATTT
>DAINPP010000094.1:0-4612 GCA_036743375.1 Thermotogae bacterium
GATAGGATGAATGATATAACAAGGGTCTATATAAAAAATATATTTAAAGATTTTTCCTTTCTAATTGGGTTAATCATTTTGTTTGTTATTTCCGGGTACACTTTTTATAAATTTGATGGTACTGTAGATTCAGGAATGGTATTTATTATACAGGCGATCTTTCTTATACTTATAACTTATGCCTTTTTACAACTGAATGTTATCTCAATAGATTTAACGGTTATTTCGGATAAAGCCTCCGGGAGATGTGAATTGATGCTGGCAAATAAGATGGGTATCGATGAGATGGTAAAAATGTATATTCGAATCAATTTTATCGTTTGTTTAATTCCAATTATCCTTTTAAACATCGAATTGTTTGCTATATCGGTTATTTTTAATCTTGCCGCTCTGAAATTGATCCTTTTAAATCCCTATCTGATTTTATTCTATGGCCTTTTTATCGTATTTATGTACAATGCCTCAAAGCTTTTTATTAGCCTTTGTTTAAAAACGAAAAAACTTGGCTTATTCAGAAGGCTATTCTCTTTTGGGGCTTTTTTGTTTCTACCTGTCTTTATCTTAATCTTTAATTTAATGAAAAACACCGGTTTTATTTTGACGCAAGATTCCTTGTATATCATTTTTATTCTGTTTCTTCTGATATTGAATCTGATTTTATTCCTTGTCAATCTGATAACACGTAGATCTTTGAGTAAAGAACAAATCATTTTATCTTTTAAACAATGATGATTTTAATTTATGCGTGTCGTTCAAATTCAGGAATAATCAGTATATTATCATCCGTGTGGTCTACTATTTCAGCTTTTGATAAAAATAAGATCATCTTTATTAGCGTGATGCAAAAGAAATTATATATATGTTATAATCGTCTGTTTCCGATCCCTTTTATATGAGAAACATAAAAAAGATTGAAGGTAAATAAAAAAATCAGTGATATAAAATCTCGGGAGGATGATCGTATAGGCGTAAAAAAAATATGTTCAATGGCCAAAACGAAATACCTGATTTATTTTTTCTTCAGTATCCTTTTAACGGGGATCATTCCCTCTTTAACACTTGCCATTCGGCAAACGCTGATCGACAACGTCCTTTTACTTTCGGACTTTCTTTGGCCGGTTCTCATGTATGTGGCTTTGATCGCTCTGAATACGCTTTTAAATCTGTTCAATATCCGGGTAACGGAACGGTTGAATATGGACATTGAAGAGTCTGTTCATCTCAAAAGACTCAAGAAATGTGCGTCCATTCCTTACACCGTACTCGAACGGGAGGAGACACGGAAACTGCTCTTTTTTTCGGAACACTTTCCGGAGGATGTGTTGAAGGGGATTAAAAGTCTAACGCTTTTTCTGAGTGAGACACTTAAGAGTATCTGTCTTCTGATCACCATTTCCCTGTATGATTTGCCCATCGGTTTGTTGATCTGTCTGTTTACAGCCTGTACCGTGTTCTTCAGCGTGCTGAATTCAAAAAAAGAGTTGCATTTCTGGCAGAAGTACCGGGAGACGATGCGGCGGTCGAAATATATTTCCTCCCTGCTCATCAACCGGGAATACACGGCGGAAAAGAAGCTATTTGGTTTTTTCGGAGCCATGCAGCATCGATTTGACGAAGCGTTTGAACAGGCCAAAAAAGTCAATCAACATCATGCCTTGTCGAGACTGAAGGTTGATTCGGTTGTTGAAATCTCCAATATTCTGTTTCTGATCATCAGTTTTTTTCTTTTGTTAAACGCCTTTTTATCCGGTTCCTTGACAATCGGTGCACTCACTTCCATTTTCTTTGCCCTCGTCGGATTCTTCGGATCGACAAAAACGATTCTGAATGCCCTGTTTGAATCATTGCAAATGCACTCACAGCTGAAGGAATGGGAGCGCTTTCTGAATCTTGAAGAGGTGTGCGCAATCGAAAAAAAAGAGGTCATTGCATCAAAGTCTTTTGAACGGATAATCTTCAATTCCGTTGTCTTTGCGTACCCCGATTCTGAGAGAACGGTATTGAACGGTGTGAGCTTTAAACTAAAACGTGGAAAACATTATTCACTGGTGGGTGAAAACGGTTCGGGAAAATCCACCATCGTCAAATTGCTGCTTGGATTGTACGAACCCCTTGAGGGCGAGATTCTTCTGAATGATTCTCCCGTAAAGGCTTATGGTTCTGAAGAGTTGAGCCGTAGAATGGCGGTCGTTTTTCAGGATTTTAACGCCTATCCGCTTAGCATTGAGGAAAATGTACGGATTGGCGCCCTTGAAAAAAGTGGGAATACGGAAAATCTTTTTGAACTGTTCAAAACTCTCGGATTGGATGAAAAGATCCAGCAATTACCTTTAAAGGAACAAACCGTTCTGAATCATCTCAACAGCGAGAGTTCCAATCTTTCGCTTGGACAACTTCAGAAACTGTCCATCGCGAGGATGCTTTACGCCGATCGGGAGCTGGTGATCCTCGATGAGCCGAATGCCGCACTGGATCCCATTTCTGAAGAGCGTTTGTACAACACGTACAGGGAAATCCTGAAAGACAAAACGACACTATTCATCTCTCACAGGCTGGGCTCGGTGGGATTGTCGGATGAAGTGCTCGTTTTGAGAGACGGCCGGATTAACGCTCAGGGAACACATCGGGAACTGATGGTACAGAAGGGGTATTATTATGATCTGTATACGCGTCAACTGGAACTCTACAATGAGGAGGTCTGATGTTTAAGAATAAAATCTTTTTCAGAACGCTGAAAACGGGACTCTCTTTTTTTACGGGTGAGTTTGTGCTGATGGCCGTCATATCCCTTTTAAACGCCGCTTTACCCATCGTCGGGATAACCCTGACTTCCGGACTTTTTTCAACGGTTCAGAACCTGTATCAGAAACAGCAGACAATTTCTTCATCCCATTCGCTGATGCTTTATCTCGTGTTGTACGCGTTGTTTCTGCTCCTCTCTTTTGGGTATACCATTCTGTACAACCGTTATTACGTCCAGTTTGTCTCTCTTCTGAAGTTTGAACAGCGGATGAAAACTACGCTTCATGAAAAGTGCAGCCGAATTTCAAATGAGGATTTTGAAGATCCTTCCATATACAATCACGTCATCCAGGCACAGAATGCGAGTATCAACATCTATCGGCTGATAGAAATCGTCATCGGTATTGTTTCGGCCGTTGTCTCCACCCTTGTGGTCAGTCTTTACGTCTCCCGGTTCAATCCCCTTCTGATCAGTTTCATCGTGCTGGCTCTGTTCCCGCCGGTGGTTGAAATTCTTGTCAACACGAGAAAACAGATGGGCTTTCTCAACCGTAAGACACAGCTGTTGAAAGAGGAAACGGCTTATGCGGACACCCTTACGGAGTTAAAGAGGGCAAAGGAAACGCAGTTTCTGAACCTGTCGGATCTTTTTATCGGAAAATGGCGCAGCAGTCACCGGAAAAGGGTGCAGGTCGAAAATCGGATGAGTCAGAAGATGTTTCGGCTCAGGTTGCTGCTGGTTCCTCTGAAAATGGCCGGGGACTGTGCGGGATTTCTGCTCTCACTCTATCTGCTGTCAGACGGAAAGATCAACTTCGGTGAATTTTCCGCCTCTCTGATGGCCTATCAGCTGTTAAAGGCAAATTATGTCGAACTGTTTTCCCTGTTTGGGTATTTCAACCGGTTCATTCAATACGTCAAACCCTTTTTCCGTTTTATGGATTTGCCGGAGCGTGAAACGGGTAATCAAAGCGGTATAATCCTTGAAAAGGAAATTGAGTTAAGGGATTGCTCTTTTAAATATCCCACCGGCGTGGGTGATGTCCTGAAAGGGGTCAATCTGAAGATCAAAAAAGGAGAAACGGTTGCCGTCGTCGGCTACAACGGTTCCGGCAAGACGACACTGACACAGCTGATACTGGGGTTGTATCTGCCGGATAGCGGGTCTGTTTTCTACGATGGGCAGGATATAGCGTCAGTCACTCAGGAACGGCTCTTTGAAAAAAGCAGCTGCGTCTTTCAGACGTTCAACCGGTATTTTTTCACGCTGGGTGAAAATGTTTCCATCGGCCGTTTGAACGGATACAACCGTGAAAAGGTGGAAGCACTCCTTTCAGAATATTTTTCTTCGGAAGAAGGACTGACGGCGGATACTCAGCTGGGAAAGCCTTTCGGAGGGAGAGAGTTATCCGGCGGACAGTGGCAGAGAGTTGCCATCATGCGGGCCTTCTTCAAAGACGGCGAACTCATTGTCCTCGATGAGCCAACCAGTGCCATCGACCCCTTTGCCGAATCAAAACTCTATGAGGAGTTCAGGAAGCTGTTGAAGGATAAAACGGGGATCATCGTCACGCACAAACTCGGCTCCGTCAAACTGGCGGATCGGATCGTCGTTTTGGATTCAGGTACCATTGCCGAGGTGGGAACACATGAGGCCTTGCTCGAAAAAGGTGGCCTTTACCGGCAGTTGTGGGATGCTCAGCTGAATACCTATGCGATGGTTGATCAATAAACTATTCTGTTCCTAAGTTTTTCAATCTTTATGGTCGTTCTCGGTTTTTTTATGTCGGAACAAGGCAACACCATTCTAAACATGGCTGTCGGCGGTCTCGTTTTCTTATGTCTCTCCCTGTTTCCGTTAAATATTTTT
>DAINPP010000095.1:0-4035 GCA_036743375.1 Thermotogae bacterium
CGGTAACAGGGTTGATACCGGATTCCTCAAGCCATTCCTTTCGTGTGACGGCGATTCTCAGACTGAGCGGTGTGACGGCGACGAGATATGGGAAATTTTCGAATCTCATCTTGTTCCATTCAGGCATGTTGTCTTGGAAAACTTCAGAATTGTTGACATAATCTGAAAGATCGAGTAATAATCCCTGGTCGATATAAGGAAGTTCCGCATCGTCACGCCACCAGATGATATCCGGATAGGTTCCTCCGGCGAGAACGAGGTTGACCTTTTCCGAGTAGTTTCCGGTGGGAACCGCGATCGGTTCGATTTTAAGATCTATACCCGTTTCTTCCTTAAAACCTTCGGTGAGATAATTGAGGAATGCGACCTCTTCTTCATTATAAGGGGATACATCCTGCTGGAGAAGTGTTAACGTGTAGCTCTTTGCAAAACTCATTCCAACAAAAGCCAAAGCAACAACAAGAAAAAATACAACAAACTTCTTTTCAAATTTCATATTGCACCTCCGAGTATTTTGTTAATCCTTCGTTTTTGGGAACGTTCCCAATAATACGAAAAATAAAATGATGACTTTATCCTTTTCTATTAAACCGGACCGGTAGATTCCCTTTTTACGAGTACCGGTGGAAACAGTATCTTTCTTGGAATATAGTGTTCCTTCGATCGTATTCTATCCAGCAGAAAAACGGCAGCCTGCCATCCAACTTTGTATTTTTCCTTTGCAACGGTGGTCAGTGTCGGTGATGTAACGGTTGCCGGGTATATATCATCCATTCCGGCAAGAGAACATTCACCCGGAATCTTAATCTTCATCTCCCTGGCGGCCTTCAGAGCACCAATCGCCAGAATGTCATTCCCCGCATAAACGGCTGTTGGCGGATTGCTCAGGTTCATCAGTTGTTTCATCGCCTCATAGCCGTTTTCCTGACCATAATGGCATTGCAGAATATAGTCTCTCTCTATTTCTATTCCCTTTTCCTTCATAAATTCCATATAGCTGCTTATCCGGCGATTTGAGGTTGAACGCATGGAAACACCGCAGATGAAGCCGATTTTTCTGTGTCCCAGTTCGTAGAGATGATTCAGGATGAGTTGAGTTCCCTTTGAGGTATCATTTCCCACCATGTCAAATTCGGGGAAAAATTCGTGATATCCGAGAATAACGGAGGGAATAGAGCAATCCTGAAGTTCCTTTTCACTGATAGAAGCCGGATTGATGATGATTCCGTCAAACAGTCCGTTCCTCGCCTGTAACAGGAGTCTCTGCTCCTTATTCCTTTCCCAGTCACTGCAGGAAAGTACCATCGTATATCCGTTGATCTCAAGGGCATCCTGAACACCCCTTGCCACTTCTGGCCAGAATGAATTGACGATATCCGGAATAATCAGCATGATCATCTTCGTTTCATTCGTTCTGAGACTTCCCGCTATCGCATTTTTTTCGTAGCCCAGTTCGTTTATCGACTGCATAACCCTGTCCCTTGTGGCTGGATTTACAGAGTTATATTCTCCCCGTATGACCCTTGAAACCGTTGATTTAGATACCCCGGCATGCTTTGCAACATCTATTATCGTAACTTTAGACATCATTACCTCCGTGTTGGGAACGTTCTCATAAACGCATTATAACTTCCGCTCATTTCTTTGTCAAACTTAATGAGCACTGAATATTTCCGTTTAGAATCGGATAACGTCAAAAAAATGCGAAATGCTTTTATTTTTGAAGACATTTCATAAGAAAATATGTTCCTCATAATGTTTTTGGCTTCAGCAAGATTCGCCTGTTAGATTTTTCAACGGATGAGAAATATACCAATACGGGGGGACAGGGTTGTTTGCTATCTCATCATACGAACTAAAAGATGGTGAGGGGATCATGTAAACTACTCATCAAAAAATCTGATCCCGTCTTTTTTCAGTTCCTCCTTATTAATCTCTTTATGAGAGCAGAGATCTTGCTCAAGACTTTTCATGATCCGCTCCTTTTCAGAATCTCTTTCAACCGGAGCATTCATTTTTTCTTCTGCGGTTTCGATTGGAGGTTCTATTTTTTCTTTTTCTACAAACGGTGCTTCTTTTTCTTTTCCGAAGGTGTTGTACGGTGTGCTTACCCGATCAGTCGGAAAGGGCTCTCGATTTTTCTTGTGTCTCGGTTTCTTGAAAACTCTTTCTTTCCCCATAACAACTTTATCTATGATAAAGAAGACTAAAAAAGATCCACCGATTAAAAAGAGAATTAAATAGAGTATATTCATTTTCTCACCCACTTTTTTATAACACTAACATTCTCATAAATACTTTCTGAAGTAATAAATATTAAAAACAGATAAAGTATATTATTAGAAATAACTTCCTATTATATCAGACGAAAAAGATTATTTTTAGAATTGTATTAAAAGTATTTTCAGGGATTGCATTGATTTGATTCGATAGATATCGTTACAGAAAGAAGAGTCATTTCATCTGAAAAGAGACAGATTGCGGATAAAAAACGAATACAGGAATGATATGTGATATGTCAGCCCTGATAAGATTAGATACTTAATATATAAGATACAGAATTTTCTGATAATTTTCTTTTAAAAGGACTGTATTTAACTTCTCTAAAATATGGCAGTTGTATAATCGTCTGTTCACTTCATAAAAACATTAAGGGGGAAGCAAATTGAACGGAATTAGTTTTGGCGACACGGGATTTATTCTTATCAGTGCGGCTATGGTGTGTTTAATGACACCCGGGCTGGCCTTTTTTTACGGTGGGCTTGTCAGGAAGAAGAATGTACTCACCATCATGATGCAGAGTTTCATTTCCATGGGAATCGTAACTCTGATATGGGTCATCGGCGGATTTAGTCTGGCGTTTGGAAAAGACATCGGCGGGGTCATCGGTAATCTGGATTTTGCCTTTTTAAAAGGTGTAGGAATGGAACCGAATCCGACTTATGGTCCTACAATTCCTTTTCTTGCCTTTTTCATTTACCAGGAAATGTTTGCCGTTATCACTCCTGCATTGATCACGGGAGCTTTTGCGGACAGGGTCAATTTCAAGAGTTATCTGAAGTTTCTGGTTTTCTGGAGTATACTAATCTACATACCGGTTTGCCATTGGGTATGGGGTGGCGGATTCCTGCAACAGATGGGATTTGCAGACTTTGCCGGGGGAACAGTTGTGCATACAACCGCCGGAATGGCCGCTTTGGTTTCAGTCCTCATCGTTGGCAAGAGAAAACTCTTTGGTGATTCCACGGAACCTCATAATATCGCCTTTGTTGCGTTAGGTTCGGGTCTGCTGTGGTTTGGATGGTTTGGTTTTAACGGCGGAGATGCACTTGCCGCAAACGGAATAGCCGCAACGGCTTTTGTCAATACGGATATCGCCGGTTCCATTGCGATGGTAACGTGGCTGATTATCAGTTGGATCAGAGAAAAAAAGCCAAGTGTGGTCGGCGTGTTAACCGGAGCTGTTGCTGGATTGGCTACGATTACGCCATGTGCGGGTTATGTGAGACCATGGTCAGCGGTTTTGATAGGATTTGCAGCGGGACTCGTCTGTTATATAGCCGTTCAGATAAAAAATAAATATAACTTTGATGATGCGCTCGACGTATGGGGGGTCCACGGAGTAGGCGGCATATTGGGCTCTATCCTTCTCGGTGTGTTTGCCACAACGAAGGTGAATTCCATAGGTGGTTTGGTAGAGGGAAACTTTAAACAGTTTGGTGTTCAGCTCCTTGGTGTGGCAATCATTGCCGTGTACACCTTTGCCGTTTCATATGCGTTATTAAAAATAATGGACAAAATTCATCCGGTAAGAGTTTCTGAAGATATCGAAAAAGACGGATTAGACGTTGCCTTACATGGAGAGAATGCGTATAAATTGTAATTGGAGTAGACAGAAAAGTTATTTCAAATAAAAAAACAGGACCTTTTAAAAGGTCCTGTTTTTTTCGCTCCATACTCACAGAGCCATGTCAATTCATTGGTGGCGGCGGTCAGATTCGAACTGACGACTCTACGGGTATGAACCGTATGCTC
>DAINPP010000096.1:0-3836 GCA_036743375.1 Thermotogae bacterium
TCAACGCCTTCTTTGAAATTCCACTCAATGAATTTAAGCTGATCGAATACCTTGGTATCAATTAAGTTTTATACGGTGTATATATCGATATCTGGTATAATATTCACTGATTCAGAAAAATGATAAAGTTTGAGGTGAGTCTTTTTGAGAAAATTATGTCTGATGCTTTTTTTTATATTGCTCTCATTTTCCCTATTTTTTGCCGAAAGTACGAGATACACGTTACAGGTAGGGGACAGCATCGAAATCTTTAATTACAGTTATGCAGACCTTACACAATCTGCTGAGATAGGTCCGGACGGATTGCTTGAAGCAAGACTTATCGGAACAATTTATGCAGTCGGGAAAACACCCGAGCAACTTGCCTCTGAACTTGAAAAAGAATATAAAAAATATGCTTCAGAATCGAGAATTACCGTGATCGTGAAATCCAGAAAGCCTCAGATCGTGTATGCTATGGGTGAATTGAAGACCCCTCAGAATATCGATATGCTGATGAATCAGAATTTGACGCTGTTAGAGATTGTCAGTCTCTGCGGTGGCCCGACTGAAGGGGCCGATCTTTCTTCGGTTATGCTGCTCAGAGACAATACCACCAGAAACATAGATATCTCTTCCGCCTTCAATGAGGGCAAAGTGGAAGAGAACATAGTTCTGCAACCAGGAGATATGATAATCGTTCCCAAGAAATATGAAAGAAGGGTTTATATCTTTGGAGATTCAGAGAAATCAGGAGCGGTTTACTTTGAAGAAAAGGAACCGATGACGCTGAACTATCTTCTTTCAAAACTCAGTTATGATTCAGAAATCATGCAGTCTGAAATCCAGATTCACCGTAACGGCCAAAAACTATCTTTTGACGCTCTTTTTACGTTCAACAATCAGGAACAGATTCTACTTGAGACAAACGACATCATCGTTTTCAGAAAGGCGGAATCAAGATTCTGTTACGTCACTGGAAGAGAGGAAAGTGGAAGAATAGAATTTGCGCAGGATGAGCAGATGACCTTAAGAATCCTCATGGGCAAACTCGGGGTCGATATGACCTATCTGCCGGATATCGAAATTCTTCATACGGATGGCTCCAAAGATAGTTTTGACAGCGAAAGGCTCAATACGTTTGATTTTAATCTTTCTACCGGTGATATTGTTCAGTTCCCCATATCCAAATACCTGTACCTCATCGGGAATGCCCCGACAAAAGGCCGGATTACCTTTTCCACTCATGAAGAACTCACCTTACTGACATTGCTTATAAAAGTGGGGTATCAGATTGAAGAACCGGTGGATATCACTATCATTGATCCGGACGGAAAAAAAGAAATTCTTTCCACAAAAAATCTGTTACAGAGAGATATCTTCCTTGTCAGCGGTTCTATCATACAATTCCCGGAAGAAAGGTACGTTAACCTCGTTGGCGACATTACTAATTCGGTAAACTCCAATGAAGCAAATAGTACTGAAACCCCTGACCGATTGACGTTCAGATATGATGAAGCGATGACGCTGAAAACGGTTATACAGAGACTCAATGCCATTCCCGTAGAAAGTGGTATTTCAGTAACAGTTCTGAGGGGTCTTGAACAATATGAATACAACACAAGAGAAGTATTTTATTCGGATAATGAGATTGCCCTTCAGATAGGTGATACACTCGTATTTGAAAAAGACAGAAACAGGTATGTCATGTTGCTCAAAGAAGGAAATAAACTGTCAAAGATTTATTTTAATGCAAACGAGGAGATGGATATTTTTCAGCTATTCATGAAACTTGGAACGATTTCCGAAACATGGAATGATGAAGTCAGAATCTTCCTCCCCAATGGGGATGTTCAAGTAACGGACGTCGATGCCGTTCTCTCCAGAAAATCCAATTTCCCACTTGAACCCAAGAGCATGGTTGTCATTCCCGAGACCTTCAGGAGTGTCTACGTGTTCGGAAATTGTAAAACACAAGGTGAAATTCTCTTTAAAAGAGATGAATCATTCGATATGAGAAATCTGATCATAAAGGTTGGTGCTGATCTGACAGAGGGTATGGAAAAAATAATCGTAAAAAATTCATCTGGAATAGAAGAATACGACCCGGAAAACTTCCTTGAATTCGAAAACAACGTTTCCCTTCAACCGGATGCCATTGTTTACTTTCAGGCTTATACGCCTATAAAAGTCAGTGTCTTCGGAAGAGTATCAAGCCCGGGTATCAAAGAATTTGCAAAGGATGAACCGGCAAATCTGATGATGCTGCTCGCAAAATGCGAAGGTTTCGAATCGGATGCAAATCGTAATATCAGAATTATCGATTCTGATGGTAAAACGACTGTAATCAATTATGATGAACTGACTGATCCGGCCGGTGTACGCATCAAGGATGGAGCCTATATCATAGTGGATGAAAATATCAACCAATATGCAACTGTAATCGGGGATGTAAACGATCCGGGGATACAGTATATGAGGAAAAACAGCATGACACTTCTTGAGATGCTCAATGCCGCGGGCAGTGTGATTAGTTGGGAGATTAACACACACATAGAGATCACCAGATCAACCGGTGAAAAAGAAGTCATCCATACCGAGATGAATCCCATTACACTCAACGGTATACAAATTTATGCCGGAGATATCGTTTACGTTATGCCAAGCAGTCGGTTAAAGGTATATGTTTTGGGAGAGGTCAATTCCCAATTGATTCTGAAATATTACGAAGGACTGACACTTTTTGAGGCTGTGATGAGAGCCGGTGGTGCTACGGATAGTGCTTATCTGAAGAAGATTCTCTATTATAAAGGTGGAATTAATTCATATCCACAAGTAGTTGATCTGTCCAACATCAAGTGGTCACAGCCTACCGAAGCGATCTATCTCGAGCCTGGGGATGTAATCTATGTGCCAAGAAGTGCGATGGTAGATATTTTGCGAGTAACCGGTTTTATCGGAAGCATGATCACTTTTTCAACGGATGCGGTTGATGTTTACAACGGTCTAACGGGCAGCAGTGTCCAAGTTCCAGTTGTCTCAGATACGACTACAGGTGATAATTGATGATATTCAGAGGAAATAAAGAGATTTCTGAAAAGCTTGGATTAAAAACCGCAAACGTAGACATGCATTCTCATATTCTTCCTGAATTTGACGATGGTGCCCGTGATCTCGAGGAAACACTGGAATTATGCCATGAGATGGTCAGGAATAACTATGAGGCGGTTATCTGGACTCCGCATTACAACATTCCTTCTTTTCCGAAAACAGATCCATTGATGATAAGGAAGCACTTTGAAAAATACGCCCCTCTGATAGAAATAAAAACGGGATTGAAAGTATTTATGGGATCTGAGCTTTATTGCAGGCCACCCATACCGGAAGAATTGGTTCCACTCGCGGGAACTGATTTTGTCCTCATTGAATTTCCCTACGATACCTATCCGCAATACCTCGACGAAATCATCTACAATATCCAGTTGAAGGGGTACCGTATCATATTTGCTCACGTGGAAAGATATACATGGCTTTTTCCAGAAAAGAAAAAACTGTTTAAAAGATCCTATGATTACACGCTTATTGAAAAATTAAAGGAAAAAAATATCTATTTTCAGGTGAATCAAACCACGTTAGAGAATCCAGATGCTTTCCCGTGTATGCAATTACTTTATCAGAAAGATTATATAGAATTTGTCGGTTCGGATAAACACCGAAGAGAGGACCGGAGAATCCTGGTAAATTTTAATGAATAAGATCGAAAACTAATGATTCATACAAGGAGGTATGATCTTGTCGGACCAATTTGATAACAATCCAAATCAACAGGAAATGGAGTTGTCTTTGGAAGATATACT
>DAINPP010000097.1:0-3816 GCA_036743375.1 Thermotogae bacterium
CTCATCCTGTAAGCCCATATTGAACTGACTAATCACTCACATTCTAACATTTCTTTTTTCCGCTGTCAAATATCAGAGGTGAAGGCCTGTTGGAAACCCACACCACGTTCCTCAAAAGAATATGATAAAATGTGGTAATCGGCTGTAAAACAAACTCATTGGAGGGACTTAATGGAGAGAAGCGCTATCGACAGGAAGCAAAGGGTCGAGATAATGGTTATAGGTGAAGGATAGTGTATGAATAAAACGGCCTTATTTTCTATAGGGGAGATGTCGAAACTGCACGATGTTCCCGTAAAAACGCTCAG
The DNA here is from genome assembly GCA_036743375.1 of Thermotogae bacterium. Lineage (GTDB taxonomy): Bacteria > Thermotogota > Thermotogae > MWEM01 > MWEM01 > DAINPP01. The sequence goes on from DAINPP010000097.1 coordinate 309, forward strand.
GTATTATGATGAGATCGGTGTTTTGACGCCGGTTTATGTCAACCCTGAAAATGGCTACCGGTATTATTCACTGGCTCAGTTTGAGATCCTCAGCACCATCAAATACCTCAGGTTCCTCGGCATTCCACTCTCGGAAATCATCGAGCATGCCGTTAACAGAGATGTCTATGATTTTGTTCGTCTGCTGAAAAGGCAGCAGCAACTGACAGAAAAAAAGATAGAGGCCCTCAACGTCATCAGAAACCGATTTAAAAGCCGTATAAACGAGATAGAAACTGCCGTCGGTATCACCGAGCACGGCATAATAACCCTTGAACATCACAGGTCAAGAAAGATCGTCCGCGAGAGAACTCTCATCAGAACAAATGACGACCTGGAATTTGCCCTGAGGCAGATTGTACTGAAACATCAACTCGTTTCTTCCATCTTTATCGGGAAAGTCTGTCTTTCCGTTTCAGAGGAAAATCTGAAAAGGGGGATTACCGATGAGTATTCTTCCGTTTTTATCCTCGGTGAGGACTTCCTTGAAGAAGTGGCGTTTGACGAATCCCTTCCGGAAGGGAATTATCTCCGTATCACCTTTATCGGTGATCATACACAATCCGGCCCCTCCTATCAGAAACTGTTCGATCACATGAGAGCCAACCGGTATGAAATAACCGGCGATGCCATCGAAAGAACCATCATGGATCATTCGGTTTCGAACAAAAAAGAGCATTACATCACCGAAATTCAGATACCGGTCATTCACTGACTACGTCTTTCTCCCCCCTTGACTCTCCAGTAGCTGGATAGTTTATACTCATGAAAATAAAACCAGGGAGATGATACAAATGCAAAACTCATACGCCAATGAAACCATAAGACTGCTCAACGAGCGGGCCAGTCTGAGGGCATTTTCAGACAGGGAAATCAGCGATGACATCATGAACGATATTCTTGAAGCCACAACACATGCGGCGAGCGGGGGCAATCTTCAGCCGTTTTCCGTTATCAAGCTCACAGACAAGCGTATCATGGAAAAGATCGTATCATTCGGCAATCAGCCCTTTATCAAAACGGCACCGATAAACCTCCTGTTCTGCATCGATTTTTACAGACTCAAAAGGATATCCGAGATGGAAAAGGCACCGTTCACGGCTCAACAGGCCTTCCCGCATTTCTGGATAGCCTTCCAGGACACGATCATTGCGGCACAGACGGCCTGTACGGCCGCTGATTCATTCGGACTCGGCTCGGTTTACATCGGGACCATCTTCACGATGCCCGATTCACTTGAAGGAACCATCGACCTGCTCGAAATCCCCGAAGGTGTCGTTCCGGTCGTCCTGATCTCTATGGGTTATCCGAAGGTCCAGCCGCCAATTGCCCCGAAATACGGGATAAAGACACTCGTTCACGACAACAAATATCATAAGCCAACGGATGAAGAGCTGAAAGCGGCCGTGGCTGAAAAATACGCCGACAGAATCATCAGGGTTAAGGATGATAACGATAAAAGACTGGAAGACATCCGGACAGTCTGCGAAAAGGTTCAGGGTAAAGCCTTCGCAGACGAAGTCATCGAAAAGATAAGGGAAACCGGGATCATCTCTACCTTCCAGTATCGTTTTGGACTGCATTACAAGGCTGATTACATGCCGACAGAAAACGAAACCCTCGTTAAAAACATCAGAAAATGCGGTTTTGATATCTTCGAAAATCCCGAATTCACCAAATAGCGATCTTCGGCATCATTTAAAGGGGGGAAAAGTATGACGCTCACCAATACGATCTATTTTCTGATTGCTTCCATCCTGCTCACACTGATGCCGGGACCAGATATCATCTTCGTCATCACCGCGAGCATCACGCAGGGGAGAAAAAGTGGGATATTCACATCGTTCGGTCTGTGCACCGGACTTCTGTTTCACACGACGATCGCGGCACTGGGGATCTCACTGCTCATCCAGAGCAGCCCGATCGCTTTTTCCCTCCTCAAATACGCCGGGGCGGCCTATTTGTTCTATCTGGCATGGGTGGCCTTTAAAGAGAGGAAAGAGGAAATCAGTTCCGAAAAACTGACCCACATGGATATGCGCAAGTATTATATCCGCGGAATATTCATGAATATCCTGAATCCAAAGGTCTCCCTCTTCTTCCTCGCCTTCCTGCCGCAGTTTGTCCCCGAAGGCACGGGAAACACCTCTTTTTTCATGATATTTCTCGGTTTCCTGTTTATCCTGCAGGCCATCACCGTTTTTACCACCGTGTCAGTCCTGTCCGGATCTATCGGCGAAAGGCTTCTTAAAAGCGAACGGTTTCCAAAGATCATGTCCTTTGTCAAGATAACCGTCTACACCATCTTCGGCCTTAATCTCATCTTTGAATTTATTTAGAGTCTGCCCGGAAACGGACCCTTTCATAAAAAAGCACGCGTCCCCTCCCTTACGGAGGGGATTTTCTCATTCGATCTGATTCCCGGTTTCCTTAATTGGTATGGTAAAATTATATAAAATCGGTCCTTTTTAATAGTCCAATCAGGCGTTATACTCAGTCAACAAACAACCGGAGGTGTCTCATGGAATACAAATCATTAGCGAGCAGTACGACAGAACAGGTGTGGTCGGCCTTTAACGATGCGTTTTCAGACTATGAAGTCCCGATACAGATGCCCCTCGAAAAATTCATCTCGGTGGGAAAAAGGAGAGGAGCGGATTACAACATCTCGCTCGGAGCGTATGATGATACACGGCTGTCGGGTTTTGTCGTCAACGCCGGCGGGGACTGGCAGGGGAAAAAGACCATCTACGACTGCTTTACAGGCGTCGTAAAGGATTATCAGAGGAAGGGAATCGCCACTCAGATGTTAGAGGCGAGCTGCGCCCGGTCAAAGACACTCGGATTCGAAAACTACCTCCTTGAAGTCATCCAGTCAAACACAAAGGCCTATGAACTGTATCTGTCAAAGGGATTCGAAGTGGTCAGAAGTTTCGACGTTTACCGGTGCGAGGTTGAAAAACTCGTACTCTCCGATAAGGCTGAGAAATCATTTAAAATAAGGAAAATGGATAACGCCGACTGGGAGACCTTCAGAACATTCCGCGATATCACCCCTTCCTGGCAGAACAGTGATGATTCCGTCCAGCGCACACAAGCGGACTTTGAGATCTTCTGTGCCTTTGACAAAGCAGAATGTATCGGATATCTCATCCTGGAAAGTGAAACGGGAGATATTCCTCAGATAGCCATACATAAGGATTACAGAAGAAAAGGGATTGCATCGGCACTGATAAAAACCGCCGCTGAGAGTAGAAAGGCGGGATACAGACTCTCCTTCCTGAACATAGACTCCGCCTATGTGCCTTACGGCGACTTCCTGAAAAATATCGGAGCAGGGCTCGTTGTCAGACAATATGAAATGATCAGGACACTTTAACGGAAAGAGGCCTGTCATGAAAAAAAACGCATACCTTTACATGATAATCACCACGTTAATCTGGGGAGGATCTTATGTTGTCGGAAAGGC
>DAINPP010000098.1:0-1866 GCA_036743375.1 Thermotogae bacterium
CTAACGGGTCCTCGCCAGGCGGAAACCAACGTAGCTGCTGTTGCTCCCCGGCGTGGTGTGGCTACGATGAGACACACGACAGCTGAAGGCGCTGAGGATCCAGCAGCCACCACGATACACACGACTGTAATCATCTGTGAAGTTTAAAGGATTCTGACTTGGTGAATTGACGTAATAATCACCGTTATACCCGTCCTGACACCATTCAAAGACGTTTCCGCTCATGTCGTGTATTTGTGCCTCATTTGCCGCTTTTGTTCCTGCTTTTTGTGTGCCTGTTCCTTCATAGATCGGATAAGTCGGATTATCTGAGTTGCCCTTATACCAGCCGACATCATCTATCGTGTTACTTCCCGCATAAGTGAAATCATGAGCTTCTGTTCCGCCGGATATATCATGCTGTCCGCCACGAGCCGCATATTCCCATTCTGCCTCTGTTGGTAATCTGTACCCTTTAACAGCGGTGATATTCGTTGTGCTGGCTCCATTTTCATCCAACAGGCTACCGTCACTTGTGTCATAAGCTACCGGAATGCCTTCTTTTTGACTCAACCAGTTACAGTATGCGATACTTCCCCACCAGGTAACATATATCACGGGATAATGACCCTTTCCGGATTTTTTTAAGCTGAAAGTCCCATTACTGTATCCAAATTCACCAATTGAACTGTCTATCACTACATGTCCGTTTAGCTGACCCGTTGAATTTACGCCGGCATCATTCAGGAATTCCAGGAACTGAGCATTCGTCATCTCATATTTTCCAATCTCGTAATCGTAGGTCAATGTAACGGTATGGACTGGTTTTTCGTTGCCTGAGCCTTTGTCTTTTGTATCTCCCATTTCAAAGGTTCCGCCTTCTATCTGTACTGTTTCCGGAACTGTTGCAATAACAGAAAACTTTGCTTCTAACTCCCTGTTTGCATTTACAGTAAGGTTGTAAGGATTCGCCGTACTGATCTGATTTCCGTCTTCGTACCAGCCGTCAAAGGTGTATCCTGTCTCTGTTGCTGCATATAGAGTCACCTGTGTTCCTTCGTTTACTGTCTGAGAAGCTTCATCTGTCCAGGATGAATTATCGAAGCTAACGTCCCCACCGGCTGCGGGTGTTGCTTCGATAGACAAGGTGTACGTCGTCGCCGGTACCCGGTAAGTGAAAGACCAGCTCACAACATTCGATTCCGTTGCTTCATCATCAAAGGCCTTCACACTGAAGGTATGACTTCCTTCGCTAATCCCCGTCCATTCATAAGAAGTCCCCGCCTGGGAGTTATCCGTCCAGCTGTCCGTATCCTTTCGGATCTGGTATTTAGCAATACTTCGGTCTCTACTCACGATGGCATCAGATCCACTCCAGCCAAAGGTGGCATGATTCACGCTGATCGTACTGCCACTGTCGGGTCCGCTCGTCTTCTGAACAATTGGTGCCTCATTGAGATTCGTTGAAGCGGGATTTCCACCCCAACAGGCGTTCAAACCGATCATCAATACAACAATAAATACAGTAATCATAATTTTAAGAACTCCTGCTTTTCTCCCCTTCATTCCTTCAACTCCTCTCACATTTCCGATTTCTCTTTATGATAGCCTTTCACAAAGATGTTTAAAAAGCCTTCTGAAAACTCCCGAATCAACATCTGTATTAATGTGTTGTGCCTTTGGCATAAGAACCAAAGAGAATCCCTTTCTCTATTTTTTTGGCTTTCGGGATTTTTCGAATATCGTTATTAATCATTTCTCGTATCGATTGAGGGATTTTATCCATTCGACATCATTAACAGTTTTAATTCTTTTCTTTATTTTATCACTGTTCACAATATTCAGCAACAAAATTTATTCACAAACACAAAGATTATTTCAGAAGGG
>DAINPP010000098.1:1966-3694 GCA_036743375.1 Thermotogae bacterium
CAAGGGTGTTGAAATACTTCCAGAGCTTTTGAATGGCTACTCTTCTCGGAAGTGTGAGTCTTGATGCCTGGATCAGACTGGGACAGATGGCGTTGTAACTCTCCATAATTTCCTTTGAGGATGAGGAGGAATGTGCTGGTTTTTTATTATCTTGTCTTTTATTTTCTTTTTCTTCTTCTTTATCTTTTCTTATATAAGGTGTAGGTATTTCAACCCTTTCTGGTGCAGTTTTGGTTCCCGGTTTGGGTTCTTCTTTGATAACCCCTTTGGTAGAATGAAGTGTTTCCCACTTGGGTTCTATTTTCGTTTCGGTTGTGTACCTGCGTGTTTCAGTTCTTGGTGCATCCAGGATTCTGTAAACGGCTGCTCTTATATTTTTTTCACCTTTTGTGACATGAATCAATCCGTAGGTTTCAAGTTTTTTCCTTGCGTTGATCAGTGTCTTTTTAGAGCAATCCACTTTTGATATGAGGATGTTTGTTGGTAATGATAATGTTTCTTTTTCCCAGTGTAAGCTGTTTGCTATGTCCAGAAGGGCAAAGTAGAGTTTTGCTTCCGTTCCGGTGAAATTTGCTTCCAAATTAACCAGCCAGAACCTGTTCATTAATTCCATGTAAGTCATTTTATATTCTCCTTTTTTTGCCCAATAATCACCCTTTATAGTTCTTCCCCATTCAATATTATCACGTTTTGTGTGTTTTTGTCAAATGATTTCATCCCTTAGTTTATAAAGCCATTCAACTGCAACTTCATGTGACATGACCCCATAATCGAGTGTCTTAATCTGATATTTTCCGATTTCTCTTTCTTTGTCACTCAATTCAAGGGCCGTTATCTGTTTATAATAAGCGGACAGTCCATCTCTGACTTCTTCTGTCTTTTGGATCATATCGTCAATGATTTTCAATTTATCCTCTTTTTCTTTTATAAAGCCGAGAAAATAAATCTTTGACAGGATGGTTGTTTCGAGTTTGTTTTCAGTGATTTCGGCTGACATCCAGTCATAAAAGCACTTTTCACCGATAGCGTTAATCTGATATATCTTTTTGTTCCTTCCATTTTCAACCGTCTCCCTGAAAAAAATATAATCTTTTTTCAGGAGTTTTTTTACGGCATTCTGAAGGCTGCCGTAACTGGCTGAATAGATGAGAAAAAGTCCTTTTTTAAAGGCGGTGTTGAGTTCGTAGATTGTCATGTCTTTGTAGAGCAGGATTCCCAGTACGATGTATTCCATGGCTCATCTCCTTATTGATATATCTCATCATAATATATCGAAACGTAACATGTCAAGGCTTGACTTTTTTGTCTTTGTATATTACTATTAGTAATATACCGTGGTGAAATATATAAGGAGGAATAAAATGAACAATATTATAATTATAACGGGTGTTATTCTCTTGATTGTGGCAGCTTTTTTCATTTATATACGGTTTAATTTAAGACCCATCGGCCGTGAAAAGGCTCGGAAGAGAATTGAATCACTTTTAGAAAATGTCCTTGAAAGCGGAATGAACCTTTCAGATGTTCAGGTCCTGATCGAATCGGGTGAGAAGGGATTTTCGGAGAAATTTGTCTATAGTAAAAAGGAGGCTGTCGACAGGCCTTTCCACATTGCCAGCGTGGGGAAGATCTTTACGGCAACGTTGATGGCCATTTTACAGGAGGAAGGTAATCTCAATTTTGATGATCCTGTTTCAGATTACCTTGATGATCATCTTCTTGAAAATC
>DAINPP010000099.1:0-3480 GCA_036743375.1 Thermotogae bacterium
TCAAGGGATAAACGTTAGCTTGTAAGAAAAATTGACATAACGAAAAAGGGCAGGCCTTGCGCCTGCCCTTTTATTTAATTATATTTTTTATAAGATCTTTTTCTTTAATCTATAACACCTTTTGTACGAAGAATACCTTCATATTCCTCTCGGCTCATCTCTCCATCTATCAATCTGAGAAGTTCACTCTTTTTGAGAAACAGCTGATGTGCCATCCCGGATAACAATTTATCACCGTAGTCTTTCGTTCCATCAATGGTAAAATACCTGGACTGGCGATGATGTGTAAGCTCCTCAACGAAACCGAATGATTTCAGTGATCGTTTAATCAGCTTACTGTGCCTTGCTGTCAATGGCGTACACCTCCCAATTCTGGATTTTATCCTTCACTTCTTGTGCCCCTTTAGTGAGCTTTCCGGTGTAAGCGACATAATCGTCGTAGTTACTGGCAGCCATCATAAAAGCGTTGCCGATGGCTTCGTCAATCGTTTCGCCACCTTCTCGGACACCCACTGAATCATCTGTGACCGAAATCCATTCATCCGGTTCCTTTCTCATAACAAATCTGAGACTTTCAGTCGGCAGATAGTATTTACCCCCATAAGTAAACCAACTCACCTCAAGTAAACTTGAACCATCTTTCATCTGCTTGAAAGTGCCGTTATAACTGTATTGTCCGATATAGTGCTTCATCTCACCCATTCATCTCACCTCACTTTCGGAATACGCATATTATTATACCATTATCAAATGCTTCAGAGTTTAATACCCGCGTTTTTTTCGACTGTTAAACACCATCTTCAACCTGAAACTGAATTTATTAAATTGTTTTGTTTGAAAATACAAACTTGCAGGAAAAAAATAAACGGGAAAATTGGGGTAAGTCTTGTACCTGCCCGTTCATTTAAAAGAATTTGCAGCTTTTTAATCTATGAATCCCTTATTCTTCAGAATTTTTTCATAATCTTCACGGGTCATCTCACCGTCTATGAGTCTGAGAAGTTCCTTCTTCGTAAGCTTCAGTTGTTCTGCAACTCTGGATAATAAATTGTCTCCGTAGTCTTTGCTTCCGTGACTGATATGCGTCTTCACACGGGTTTTAATTCCGGCCAAAGTGTAGTATACATATTGCTTATGATGCGTTTCACTCTCTATAAATCCAAGTTGCTTCAGTCTTTTGATTATCAAATTACTGTGCCTTGCTGTCAATGAAATATACCTCCCAGGTTCGGAACAGTTTTCTTAATTCCTGGGCATCTTTTGTAAGTTTTTCTTCGGTAAATCCCAAATCCTCATATTGGTCAACTGCCATCATAAAGGCGTTTCCGAGAGCTTCTTCCAAAGATTTACCCCCTTCAGTGACCGCAATGGCGTCATCCTTAACGGATATCCAGTTATCCGGTTCATCTTTTATAATAAACCTTATCATTTCCTTAGGCCTGTAATATTTACCACCATAGGTGAATCCATGGACCTCCAGTTCACTGGTGCCATCTTCTCTGTGCCTGAAGGTGCCATCATAGCTGTAATCACCTTCATAGAGCTTCATATCACTCATCCTCTTCACCTCACTTTCCGGTTGTTTATAGTATTATACCATTTGTCTGTTTTTCAGAAAATACTATAAATCAATCAATACAGCGTATTTTATCCAAGTGTTTTATGGGAATTCCGTCCAAAATCTTTCATCTGCTTAAATCCCCTCTTGGGAGGGGTGCCGCCGAAGGCGGTGGGGAGGGTTTTTAGAGAAGATAGTTCAAAGTATGATGAAAAATATAACTCGGTTGATTGTGAATAAAATGCGTTATTTTAACTCAGTGGGGTTTAATTCATTAACATTCTGTTGAAAGGCATTTACATAATCCGCGTTGATCTCAATTAGTGTTCGCAACACCTCTTTTAACCGGTTGTTTTCAAGTAGCAGCTGTTGATACATGGTGGTATGCTCCATTACAGCATCTGAGGAAGAATGAGTGGGAAGCGGAAAAGGGTGATCCGTCAGACCGAGCAGATAATCGGAAGAAACGTTTAAGATCTTTGAAAGTTTATAAAGGACTTCAGGAGGTGGAACCCGTTTGCCGGAGCTGTAATAATAAACCAGCGGAACACTCTTGCCCAGCATTTCCGCCAACTGTTCCTGTGTAATATTCAATTTTTTCCGTTGTTCGTTGATTCTCTTGCCTAAAAGTTTATTATCAAAGGTCATATAAAATGATAACATTCACTTTGAGTTATAAAAATAAACTTTAAGCAAAATAATCCGATAATTATATTGTCTTAAAGTAAAAATTCTGGTATAATCGAATGGAATTGTTCAGTTAATGGAAACAGAATTGATAAAAAGACAATTTTTAACAGGTGAAGAGGTGCGACAATGATCATTTCCCAAAATCTTATGGCAACAAATTCCCATAGAGTTTTGACAAAAAATCAGACGAAGATGAGCAAGACCCTTGAAAGGATGTCCACGGGACTCAGGATCAGTAAGTCTGCCGATGATGCAGCCGGTCTTGCCATATCCGAGAAGATGCGGGCTCAGATAAAAGGTCTGCAGAAGGCGGCACAGAACGCCCAGGACGGGATATCACTGATTCAGACGGCTGATGGGGCGTTGAATGAGATGAATTCGGTTCTCGGCAGGATGCGGGAATTGTCCATCAAGGCGTCGAATGACACCCTCACGGAAATTGACCGAACGGAAGTCAGCAAGGAATTTGAACAGTTGAAGGATAATCTGAGTGAAATCGCCGAAGAGACTGAGTTTAACGGCAAGCGATTGTTCAACGGGGATGCCGGTGCTCTCGCTTCCACATCAAATTCAAAGATAAAGGCTTATGCCATCGGTTCACTTGAGGATATTGAGGGGGATTATAAGATACTCACAGACGTGAAGGCGGGAAAAGGACAGGTACAGCAATCCGCCATCATGATGCTGAAGAACGGAACGGTATCCGAAGGGGTAGAATACAGCGCAGCATCCAACAAGAACACCGGAATCGAAGGTTTTTCCGCAAAAAATATCCTGCCGGAGGATTATCGTATCAACACGAGAGAAAAGGTATACGGCGGGATCAGCTACAACGGAACATCGGGGATTGACACCGTGGACACAACCGGTGCACCGAATATCGTCGCCAACGGTTCATACGATATCGTAACGGCGGATGAAGTGCCCTTCATGGCAACCTATGACAACTCACAAACCGGAGTGGATATCGTGGAAGGGGTTTCCGCCACGGGAAGAAGCGATATCGATGTCAAGATGGATATCACGGAAAACGGTGGTGCCATCAACGCTCAGAGTGAAATCGCCTGGAAGGATATTGGCGGCGTCGGTGGTGGAGACATTCAAAACGCGGCGACGGGTGGTGATGTTGCCTTTCAGACAAAGGCGAACAACCCATACAACGTCTACACCCATTTCAACGTTCAATCCACGGACAGCCGGGACACACTCACAAACAACGTCACGGCAAGCAC
>DAINPP010000100.1:0-2680 GCA_036743375.1 Thermotogae bacterium
TGTAATGTTCAGGGCTTACAATAGAAACTTCGACACAGTCCGCCCCAATTGCCGCGAGTTCTTTGGCCATATTCAGGGAACTGGTATGGTTCAGGGCAATCATGACGGTGGCCCTTGCCTTGAGCAGGTACAAAGGGGCAAAATCGGCATAGGCGTCGAAGAGTGAAATGCCACAATCAATCATTTCGTTTATCTCGTGTTCATTCGCCATGGTGGTTGTGCCTGGAACCATTCCCATACAACACCCCAGCTCGGAATAAATCTGCTTCACCTTGTCTCTCAAAGTTGCCCATGAGGCATGTTCCGTCTGCGTTGCCCGATGTGTCACGTTGACGTGCAATTTGACGGCGTCGGCTCCTGCATCCATGGCCGCTTTGGCGTAATCTATGCTGTTTTCCGGTAAACTGACGATGAGCAGTCTCCGACCCGTTTTGAGTAAATCGTTGAATGTCATTTTACAACCTCCCTTAATGTTTCACCAACGGTGATGGAAGGTTCAACAAAAACCGTTCCCTTCGACCGTTCGTTTCCATCGATGAGTTCCTGAAGCATCATGAAGGAAATCTTTCCGAGCAGATAGGGCTTCAGGGAAATGGTCGAAATTTTCGGTGAGGTATGATTGCAGAAACTCAACCCGCCAAAACCCATGAGGCCCACGTCATCAGGCATCGAGAGGGACGAATGGTTCAACCCCTCGAGGATTCCCCGGGCAAGCCAGTCTGTTGTGCAGAATATGGAGGTGTTCTTTTCAAGGGAATTCAGATGATTCTCGATGAAACACCTGCCGCTTCTCTCATCAAATTCATCCAGTTCAAACAATTTCACACTGTCCGTATTTATACCGGTTTCGCGGACGTATCGGAAGTATCCCTCTATTCTGTCGGAAAAGGTATGCAGTCTCCTGGGCCCGCTCACAATCCAGTTATTCTCGTAAGTGCTTTCAAAAATCTGGGAAGCGGCCAGAAATCCCCCCTTCGTGTTATCGTTGTTTACGGCTCCAAAGTGTTCCAATCTGTCGTAATTCCCGATCATGACAACCGGAATCCTTAACCTGAGCAGAAATTCCTTGAGGGAATCAGGCATAGGGATTCCGCCGCAGATGATCCCACTGATGAGATCAAGGGGGATTAGTGCGTTGTTAAAATCTTCACCAACAGACATGGATTGTACCAGACAGTGATAATTTGACTTGGTCGCACTCTCCAATACCCCATCCTGTACGACAGAGAAAAATTCGTCGCTCTCTATTGACTCGTGTGGATTGGCTATAAAGAACAGAATAACCTTACTGTTTTCAGGAATCTGGCCATCCTTGTATCCCATACCTTGTGCTGCCTTAAATATTTTTAACTTCGTTTCCTCGCTTATTCGCTTGTCGTTTTTAAGGGCTCTTGAAATGGTAGACATTGAAAAACCGGTGAGTTGCGATATTTCCTTCAAAGAGATTTTCATCAGACACCTCCATGCAAATTATGCAAATAATAATCTGTAAATTATTATATCATATATTTTGAAAAAAACAAATTGTCTTTTCTAAAAAAGAGATTTAGGAAAAAACAAAGAAGAATATGCTAAAATAGCACTTATTATAAGCTGTATGGCAAGAAACACTAAATATTTTGTGCGCTTTGGAATTTATATCTTTTTAAAAATTACGAAATCTATATATGCAAATTATGCAAATATAGAAAGTGAATCTGAACATGACATAGATCAACGACTTCTATTCAAAGACAAAGGCACTTGACTTCATCCCCCGCGGCGGACAGATCCACTGCCCACGATTCGGTCATCACTATTCCGAATCTTCAGCCGTCAAACTAGAATTTACAGAAATCCTGAACACATTTGCAAGAATTTGAATCAGTAATCGTACGCTCTTGGAGGTATAATCTGTACTTCCCAGATTCATGATAACAGTTGTATCAGAATTCTTGTCATAAAACACCTGTGTTCCCAGTACTCCCATGTGCCCCCTTAATGATGGCAGAAAACCAAGCGTAGGAGAATAATCTCTGAATCTGTATTCCATAAACCCAAGACCATAATAAAGTCCTGTCACAAACTTGTGTTTAAAGACATACATCTCCTTTAAAGTCTTTTCTGAAATGATCTCATAATGATTTAACGCACGAATAAAAACCTTCAGATCATCCAGAGTGGAGACAATTCCACCACCTGCCCAGTCAATGCTCAGAGAATTCCAGTTACTGATTTCATGACCGGCAAACCATATATCGTTTAATAAGTTATTTCCACTTTCAGGTTGAGAATAGAACATAAGATAAGAATCCTTCATTTGCAATGGCGAGAAGATTTTTTCATGAAGCATTGTTGCAAAAGAACATCCTGAAATTCTTTCAACCAGCAACCCCAGTAGGATATAGCCTGTATCCGAATAATGATACCTTTCACCGGGTCTTGATACAGCTTTTTGATGATTCTGAGTAAAGTGTATTAAATCTTCAGGTTTCCATATTCTGTCTTTTTCCTTTAATATAAGCATTTTCATATTTTCGGTATCGATAGCCTTATCTTCAAAATAATCGGCAACTCCGCTGGTATGAGATAACAGATGATGGATGGTAACCTGATCTTTATAATCTTTTCCCTTGTAAACAAACAGATTTTCAAGAAGATGATCATCAAGGTAATCTGAAACAGGATCATCAAAATTGAG
>DAINPP010000101.1:0-2607 GCA_036743375.1 Thermotogae bacterium
TCTATGAATTATCCCTGCAAAGGTGGAATAAAAATGAAAAAAATCATGATACTTGCAATGAGTCTTAACGGGAATATAGCGCGGGAAGAGAGTGACTCCTCCCTGAACTGGACGAGTGATGAAGATACCGCCTTTTTTAAAGAACGGACAAAAGAGGCGAAGCATGTCATTATGGGTAGGAAGACCTTTGAAACGATCAACAGGGGACTTCCGGGGCGAATTATTTATGTGATGACCGAAAATCCGGAATATTTGAAGAAGGATATTCCCGGTGTTGTATTTACATCGCTATCACCAGAGCGCTTGATAGAAAAACTTGAATCGGCAGGTGAAAGGGAATGTTGTATCGCCGGCGGAAAGAGTATTTATGAATTGTTTCTTGAGAAAAGACTGGTGGATGAGGTTTATCTAACGGTTGAACCGGTTATTTTCAGGACAGGAGTCCCTTTCTGCGACAAGATTACATCAGACGTTCGGATGCAGCTCATCAAAACGGAACGGCTTAATCCTTCCGTAATTCTGCTTCATTATCGCGTCCTGAATGATCCGCTTAATCAGCTTTCTTGAAGGATATTTCCGGGACTTCGCGGAATTGACTGATGGAGGATGTGATGAATTCGACATCGTCGAATTTTCCGATCTTTTTAAGCCGCAGGGCATGATCTGTATTTTGAAGAGCCTGCAGAAGTTCATCGGGGGTTGCCTCATAAAATCTTCCCGTGCTGATCTGAAGCCTTTTTTCGTCATCCTTTTTTTGTAGTTCCCCGCTGAATTGGGAAAGGATGAGGCAGGCGCAGAGATAATCCTCAAGGGAGAACTTTTCCCAGGAACCGGCGCAGAGCAGGATGATTTTCCGGTAATTATACCTTTTGATGAAGTTGACGGTTTCGGATAGGTTGAGGAAAGAAGCGGCTATAAATCTTCTGCTTTTTTGACTGAAGGCGGTCAGGGTTCGGGTTCCGTTTGAGGTAGAGATCAATACGGTTTTATCTTTTAAATCGGTATTCAGGAGTTCCAGTGGGGAATTGCCGAAATCAAATCCGTCCGGCTTCAGTGCATTTCTCTCACCACATAATATACAGGAGGGGTTTCTTTCCTTCTCGGCAAACATTTCCTCAAGCGTTTTGACGGCATATATTTCCTTTGCCCCTTTATGCGCTGCACAGATGATAGAACTCGTAGCGCGGTAGACATCGATAAGAATGGCCAGATCATAATCTGATTGAAAGTCGTTTTCTATCCCTTTTTTGTAAAAGGGGAGGATGTCAATTGTCATTGGGGCCGTGCATCCTTTTAAAGAGTCTTTTGAAATGTTTTTCCGTTGTCTGAAAGCCTTCATCGATCAATCGGCCGAAAGAGGTTGTCTTTAGATGCTCCGGGTTTTCCCAGAGATTGATGTCACAGGTGAATTCTTTTTCTATCCGCTTTTTCAATTCGAGTGTTCCCATGTAATCAGCGGCAATAAGGATATACATGGCACTCATGAAAGGTGGGGTTCCATTTTCCGAGAGTGTGTCCAGAAAGATGTGAATACCTGTTTCTCGGTTGTTTACAGGTGAGGAAACCCCCTGGATGTTCTGCATACTGATAAAACTTTGATGATCTATTTCTATAGGTCCCATGAAAGGGATGATAGAGATTGCAGCCATGAGTTCCCTGTGAGAGGTGATCGAAATGATGTTTTCTTCCGCCGTTTCCACGTTAAACAGACTTGTATAACAGGGAATCGGGAGTGTGTAGCCGTTCATGAACGGAAAGAATGTGAGGATAAATTTTCTTATTCTGGCAAACTCTTCTATTCCAAGATATTCCGAGGTTTGATCGGAATGGAGGAAGGCGTACAGGTCGTTGAAATTCTTTATGCTTGAACCGGATTTTACAAGTGTATAGAAATCACTGATCTTTCTGTAGGATTCGTTTCTGGCCATGATCCCCCTGTTGGTTTCAAAAAAATCAAATGAAAAGAGATTTTCGATCAACTTGAAGTTCATCTTGAAAAACTCGGTTGTTTCATTCAAGCCGAGTTTTGCGTACATCACCGCTATCATGGAAGAGATTCCCGTCGCAACGATCTTCTCGGGAATACCCACATTTTCTTCGAGGGATTTTAACGCGCCGATTATTCTCAACGTGTTGATGTTGTTGCCGTTGAGATACAGTGTATAGTTATTCATCCGTGAGTTCCTTTCGCAACCCCTGATCGAGAAGTTCCCGGGCCATTTTTGTCGCCGAATCAAACTGGTCAAACCGATACCAGTCCATCGCGAGATTGACAAAGCGGACGGAATAATCCGCTTTTGATAGTTCATATTTTATGATTCGTTCTAATTTCAGTTGATTGATATACGTCATGAGATCAAGCGAATTCTTGAATTTGCCCTTTCGCATTTTATTCGTGACATCTGCGGCGATTACCATTTCCGCCCCGAGTTCCCGGCATTGTTCAACGGGTACAACGCACATGACACCCCCGTCGATGAAATGGGTTCCCCCTAATCTCGTGGGTGCAAAGGTTCCGGGAACGGAAGCGCTGGCACAGGCGGCGTCGATGATAAAACCGGATGTGATGAGTGTGGTACTGCTTGTTTTGATATCCGTGGCGACGAT
>DAINPP010000102.1:0-2437 GCA_036743375.1 Thermotogae bacterium
GGGATGACCTTCCTGGTCACTCAGATGTTCCCGGGAATCCTGTTCCTGCTGCCCTATTATCTGATATTTATTCTGATTAAAAACAGCACCGGGCTATCACTGATCGGAACCTATCCGGGATTGATCATCACCTACACGGCATTTGTCACACCGTTTACCATATGGGTTATGAGGGGATATTTTGATACAATACCTATAGAATTGGAAGAAGCGGCCTTGATTGACGGATGCAATTTTTTCCAAGCGTTTATAAAGATCATCCTGCCGGCAGCTGTCCCGGGGATTATTACCGTTGCCATGCTTTCATTCATGAAATCGTGGAACGAAGTCCTGTTTGCAACGGTACTGACCAACAACGAAACCAGAACACTGGCACTGGGGCTTCATGAATTCCAGCAGCAGTTTACAACCTCGTGGAATCTGGTCATGGCAGCCGGTGTGGTCATCGCCATTCCCGTGCTGATATTCTTTACATTCTTACAAAAATATCTTGTATCCGGATTCACAAGTGGAGCCGTTAAGGGATAGAGAGGAGAGAAATGATGAAAAAATGTGTAGTCGTACCAACCTATTGGGGTCCCATTGATGCGGGCGAGGAGATTGTCTTTGATCATCCGACCGCGTTAAACGATGAAGGAACGTTGAAGACGCTGCTGGATAACCTTCTGACATTTAAAGAGATCACAAGCAGGGAAGTTCCCGTCAGAATCGTTGGAATTGCCAACAAAAAAGACATAAGAGAAGAAGTTGAAACCATCCTTGAAAAATACCTTCAACCTTATGAAAGTCAGATGGATATAGAATTGTATTCCTATAAAAAACTCTCGGCAAAATACGAAGAACTGGAAGCCAGGGGAATTGAAAAAGAATTGCTGGAACCGGACAGCTATTCACAGATCAGAAACATCTGTCTGATCGCCGCCCTGGAAACGGGTAGTGATATCGGAATATTCCTGGACGATGACGAAATTCTCATGGATGAGAACTTCTTTGACATAGCCTCAGACGGTATATACGAAAGAGCCGACGACAACGGCATCATCTACGGAAAAGTCGGTTATTACGAACAGGACAGACCCAGCTATGCCAACTTCTGGGAGTTGAAGCATTGGCCGAAAGATGTCACTTTTAACGAGACATTTGAGATGCTGATTCACCCTAAGAGCCGATACAAACCATCCATGGTTGGTCTGGGTGGCAACATGGTCATCACAAAAGAGATGATGAAAGCGATCTGTTTTGATCCCCTCGTGAATCGTGGAGAAGACATGGATTACGTCCTGGATGCCAGATTCAGAGGATTCAGATTCTATTTCGACAACAAGCTGAGGATCAAACATCTGCCACCTGAAAAGAAGACACCCATGTGGAAAAAGTCCAGAGAAGACATATACAGATTCCTCTTCATGAGAGACAAATACAACAGCTCCATCACCTTCGACAAATTCCAGAAGGTTGATTTCAGGGAGATGCTGCCTTATCCGGGTGTATTCCTCGCGGATGATCTTGAAGAAAGAATATTTGAACACAACAAACAGCTGGGATTAAAACATCTCTCGGAAAACGACAAGAGGGGATTTGAAGAATGTATGGAAAATGCGAAAATTCCTTTTGTTTATGAGAAAAGAGAAGATGCTTCGGAACTCTATTACAAATGCCTTGAAGAATGGTGGAAGATTACCGAAGGGCTTTAGAATAGTAAATTTTAAAATGGCAGATCATCGTGATCTGCCGTTTTTCATTGTGCTATGATTATCATAAGAAGTCAAAGAAGGTGAGCACATGAAAATAAAAGTAACTGTACTGATTCAAAAAGAAGAGGACTGGTATGTCTCAAAATGTGTAGAAGATAATATAGCCTCTCAGGGGAAAACAATAGAAGAAGCTATCGACAATCTCAAAGAAGCGTTGGAGCTTTATTATGAAGATGAACCATATAATGTTGAACATGTGGAAACGCTTATTACAACGATGGAAATTGCCATCTGATGGGATCAAAATATAATAATCAAAAGAAAGTTTTGATTTGAAAGTTTTTTTTACACACTCTATTTTATAATCCCGGCGGAAACAGTTCATATGCAATATCATTAGAATATTCCTGGATTTTATCAATAGAGACCAGGATATCGTTGATAAAAAGTCCATAATCACGCATATCTTACACTTCCAAGGATTTCATCCTTAAGTTCCTGTTTGATGTTTTTCTCAATCACAAGATCAACTTTTCTGTTTAAATTATCTTCGATAAAAAATTTCAAATCCATATAATTGTCGAAGGTCTTTTTACCAGCATCAAATTCAACAAGTATATCTATATCACTTTTCGCTGTAGCCTTTCCGGTAACAAAGGATCCGAAAAGACCGATTTTTTTCACGCCGTATTTTTTTAACGTACTTTTATTCAAATTCAGAAATTCAAAAATCTGTGTCTTAT
>DAINPP010000103.1:0-1950 GCA_036743375.1 Thermotogae bacterium
ATAATTCATCGAATTGCAATATCATGATGTGTGATCTGAGTGGATTTCTTGTCGTCTCCCGATTTTTATATCAACCGTTGGCCATTGATTCTGATCAGATGACGGATGTAGAGATCGACGGCCTTGCGTTGTTGAAACCGCTTTTGATACGCATATTAACGTAAAAAGTGTATAATAGGAAAAATTATAGATGGAAGGGGTTTAAAATGATTAACGGAAAAAGAGACAAGATTTCAGATCTGTTTAAGGGGCAGGAGATCGGGAAAAAGATTCAGATTTATGGATGGATCAGAACGGCGAGATTTTCAAAAAACGTATACTTTCTTTCAATAAATGATGGTTCCTGTTTTGAGAAACTTCAGGTTGTTATCGATAAACTGGACAGCGTTGACAAGGCAGACCTGCTGACAGGTGCCTGTGTGAAAGTAACCGGTGAAATCGTTGAATCCGGTGGAGCGGGACAGAATATCGAAGTGCTGGCAGATACCGTGGAGGTCATCGGACCTTCTGATGATACCTATCCGCTTCAGAAAAAACGCCACACGCTTGAATTCCTCAGGACCATGCCGCATCTCAGATCCAGAACCAACACCCTGCTGGCAGGATTCACCATGAGAAACAAACTCTCCTATGCCATTCACAAGTATTTCCAGGACAAGGGTTTCCTTTACATCCACTCACCACTTCTGACCAAGAGTGATGCGGAAGGTGCCGGAGAATCCTTCCAGGTCACCAACCTCAACCTCGAAGCCGTGGCACTTGGAACTAAACCAATAGATTATACTCAGGATTTCTTTGGAGAAGAAGTCGGTCTGACCGTCAGTGGACAGCTCGAAGCAGAGGCCTTTGCCCTGTCACACGGAGAGGTGTACACATTCGGACCGACCTTCAGAGCCGATCCGTCCAACACCCCCACCCACGCATCCGAATTCTGGATGATCGAACCGGAAATGGCCTTTTACGACTTTGAAGACCTCATGGCACTCATCGAAGACTTCATCAAGAGCATCACAAAAGATGTCAGGGAAAGCTGCGCCAGTGAAGTGGAATTCTTTAACAAATTCATCAACAAGCAGCTCAACGAGCGATACGATGCATTGCTCAACAACGATTTCGGAAGAATTTCCTATACGGATGCCATCGAACTGCTCAGAGAACATATGTCAGAATTTGAAAACGAACCGGTCTGGGGAGAGGACCTCTTCAAGGAACATGAACGATATCTCACAGACGTTCATTTCAGGAAGCCGGTCTTCGTAACGGATTATCCCGCTTGCTTCAAGGCCTTTTACATGAGACTGAACGATGATGGCAAGACCGTCAGATGCCTGGATCTGCTCGTTCCTGGAATTGGTGAAATCATCACCGGAAGCCAGAGAGAAGAAAGATATGATGTTCTGCTCAAGAAGATTGAAGAGAGAGAGATGGACATGGAGACCTACAAATGGTATCTCGAACTCAGACAGTGGGGAAGTGCGCCACACTCCGGATTCGGAATGGGCCTCGAAAGAATGCTGATGTACCTCACCGGAATCGAAAACATCCGCGATACCCTGCCATTCCCAAGGGCAAAAGGACAGATTTACGGATAAGAATATTATATCCCTGGTACTTCGTAGGGGTAATTCATGAATTACCCCTACAATACTACAAACTTATTCTTCTATTATTTTCAAGAACTTTCGGATTTCAGAATCCAGTTGTTTGGATAGTTCAGATAAGTGACTTACAAGAGGTTCTATTCTTGCAGCTGAAAAACTAAAGGAATACACATTTCTGACAATATGTCTGAAAGCTCTGTATTCATCAAGTTTCTGACATAAATCATCGGTGATAACAGCCGGTCGGATCTTTTTTATATCTGTTTCCATCTGAACAAGTAATTCATGATACCAGAAAGTCCCATTTGGGATGCCGCCGTTAAAAGTCCTGGCGATTATGACGAATATT
>DAINPP010000104.1:0-1903 GCA_036743375.1 Thermotogae bacterium
CTTCAAATACTTCTTTGCCATCAAAGCGAATCGTTCCGCCATCCTTTTCCCTGATGCCCATGAGTATCTGCATGGTGGTGGATTTACCGGAACCGTTTGGACCGATAAATCCCACAATTTCTCCCTCTTTGACATCAAAAGAGATGCTGTTCAGTGAGAAATTCCTGTAATTTTTTTTCAGATCCTTTATTTCCAGAATCGTGTTCATCATTTTCATCTCCCTTGATTAATCAAAATAACCGTCATGCTTCAGTGTAATTATTCCAGAAAAGACAAGCGTTGCGATGAAGAAGGTGATTTCATTGTATGTCGTGAAAGGGCTGGATTTACCGCTGATGAATTTTGACGTCAGAAGAGCACTGAGATAGAAATAAGTGAACAGTAGAAAGAATTTTCTGAAAACAGTTCTGTTTGCATCAAAAAAGACGCCGAATTTTCGATGAAGTTTGATTGACATTTTTGTTCCTCCGTTTTGTTTTTTTACAATTTCCGTTTGTAGAGTTTCACGCTTATAAAATAGGACAATCCGTACAGAGCAACCGATAACAGAATTCCGAGAATGAGATAATGCTGATTTTGTTGAATGATCTCGGGTGAAAAAGTCCCATCCTGAAAGGCTGTGGCAAGCTTCAGAATTGGGTAGATAAAGAACATAAGAACGATTCTGGTGACCTTCGTTCCGAGTTTGATGGACAACGGGAACATAACACTTCCCGAGATCAAAGGGATCATGAATGATAAGGTCAAAAGAGCCGTATAGACAAAATGATTAACCGGTACGAACAGGATTGAGCTCAGGGTACAGATCAAAAAGGTGAATAAGACGGATAGCGGAACCACACTGAGTTGCAGCAGGTATTTACTCCCAACGATTTTTTCTTTCGATAAAGGCAGGATCATCTCGAATTTATTCCACTTCGATTTTTCATCACCGTATACGATCAGGAATGACAGCATCCCCACAAGCCATGAAGCACTGAAAGAGGTAATAATTTCGCTGTTTGCCCCGCCTCTCACGATGATGAACACATAAAAAGCGATGGATAGAAGGATATAAATGGGTTTCATGGCGTTTAATGCCCCTTTAAGGTCTTTGTATATCAGTCCGTTCATCACAATTCACCCTTGATATAAAACAGTAGGATATCTTCGAGAGAAGCATCTTCCAGTAAGAAGTCCGGATATTGCCATTTAGTTTTTTCTTTATTCGATACGAGTAAATCACAGTTGACCGAGCTGTTCCTGTAATTGACATAATCTTTCGGATTGATGTTTTCGAACTCACTCTTTCCGCATTTTAAAATGCCGTAATTTTCAAGCAGGCGGTCTTTTTCTTCCGAAAAGATGATTTCACCGTTGTTGATGAGAATAATATAATCCGCTATCTGTTCGAGATCGTTGATCATGTGAGAAGAGAAAAAGATGGTCTTTGCTTCATCCTGAATGAATTCCAGGAAGAGATCGATTGCATCACTTCTGTTACCAATATCCAGACCGGTTGTGGGTTCATCCATGACTATCAGCAATGGGTCCTGTGCGATGGCGATGATGATGGAAAGGATCATCTTCATTCCCCTTGAAAACTGCCCTGTTTTTTGATCCGTGGGGATTTTGAACCGCTGAAGCGTGCTGTTAAAGTACCTGGAATTCCAGTGTTTATAGATTTTGGAAAACATCAGATCCTGTTCCGAAGGCGTCATGTTTTCAGGGAAAAGATATTCATCAAAGACGACAGCCGTGTTTTCCCTGATATAAGATTGATTGGCCTTGTAATCCGTTCCGAAAATCTTCAGCTCTCCTGAATCTACCTTTATCAGGCCGAGGATGGCGTTGATAATCGTTGTCTTTCCGGCACCGTTTGCCCCGATAAATCCCACAATTCGTCCCTTCGGAACGTCAAAGG